>NZ_JAVQNN010000011.1:0-525 GCF_031798975.1 Acinetobacter sp. V110_1
GCCTGACTGTAAAGAACCTGACTGGTTGCTCAATACCCCTGTACCAGCATTTAGTACCAGCTGATCCTTGATACTCGCGATCTGCCCCTGATTGTTATTCAGTCCCGAACTCTTGATCTGTACCGCATTATTGGCAACGATCTGACCTGCTGTGTTATTCACCTGCTGACGCGATTGAAGATCAATTCCATCTTCTGAACTGATTAATCCCGACTGGCTATTTACCTGATCAGCATTAAGCTTAATATTCCCTTTAGCCTGCAAGATGCCAGACTCATTATCTAAACTGCCTGAACCACTGTTGATCGTTAATACATCATGGAGACTTGCGATTTGACCTTGATTGTTATTAAGTCCTTGGCTATTTAAGTTAACTTGCTGGTTTACAGCAATAATACCGCTCTGGTTATTAATATCTTTTTCGGTTTGAATAGCTAAAGTAGTTTGACTGTTCAACTGCCCTTTTTGGCTATTATCCACCTGACTTGCGTTGAGTTGTAAAGCCTGCCCTGCAATGACCTTGCC
>NZ_JAVQNN010000013.1:0-238973 GCF_031798975.1 Acinetobacter sp. V110_1
AACGCGGGACCAACGGATTAAAAGTCCGCTGCTCTACCAACTGAGCTAACGACCCAAATAGGTTCAAAACAGATAAGTGGTGGGTCGTCCGCGACTCGAACGCGGGACCAACGGATTAAAAGTCCGCTGCTCTACCAACTGAGCTAACGACCCGTATCGTTTTGATGTCGCGTATTTTAGCAAGTTATTCAACTAACACAAGAGGAAATTTAAAAACATTTGCATGATTGCCTATAAAAAGCACGATTTCCTCTTGTTTAGCTAAAAAATGAACTAAAAACGGTATTTATATGCCTGAATGTTGTCAAAAATTTCAGTTGTGATATCGCAATAACTGTTTGCACCAGGCAATAAAGCGAGTAAACGCTCAGAAGTTTTGCTCGGATTAAACGCATCTTCTTTCAGTTTATTCTTCTGATATTTAAAAGTACCTGTTGTTTCGACCTTTTTTTGTACACGTAAAAACACCGGTACGGCATAAGCAGGCAAGCACTTCTTAAAGACAGACACCATTTCGGTTAAATCTGCGTCATTTAACTCTTCACCATCTGCCAGCGTGATGGCTGCCATACCAGCACGACCATTGGTATTTGGAATTTCTACACCATAAACGACAGCTTCAGCAATTTTTTCGTATTCGCATACCATGTTTTCCACTTCAGTTGTGGATACGTTTTCACCTTTCCAGCGGAAAGTGTCGCCTAGACGGTCCACAAACTGAGCATGACGGAAACCAATATCTCGAACTAAATCACCTGTGTTGAAATAAGAGTCGCCTTTTTTGAAAACATCTTTCCAAATTACAGATTTGTTCTTTTCAGGGTCTGTATAACCGTCAAATGGAGAGCGGCTAGTAATTTTTCCAACTAGTAAGCCAACTTCACCAGCTTTAACTTTTTGACACCAGCCGTTTTTGTCACGGATAGGCTCATTTTTTTCTTTATCGAACTGAACAATGGCATATGGTGTAGGAGAGAAGCCAACCGTATTGTCAAAGTTGAAAATATTGCTAAACCCAACGTTACCTTCGCTCGATGCATAAAGCTCAAGAACTTCTTTAACGCCGAAACGTTGTTTGAACTTGTCCCAAATGTTTGGGCGCATGCCGTTACCGATCATTTTGGTGACACGGTGGTTACGGTCAAGTTCGGTAACTGGAGCATCCATTAAGTAGCGGCAAAGTTCGCCAACATAACCAATTGCAGACGCATTAAATTTTTGAACGTCTTTCCAGAATGCGCTGGTCGAATATTTACGTCGAATTGCAAGTGTTGCACTTCCTGCGATGACACCACACCAGCAAACCACCACACCTGTTGCATGGTAAAGTGGTAAGGTGACGTACATAACGTCATCTGGGCCTAAGTTTAAGATGTGGCCATAAGTGCCATACGCTAATGTCCAGCGACTATGCTTGAAAATAACAGCCTTTGGTAAACCTGTTGTACCAGAGGTGTAGATATAGAACAGACCATCATTACCCGTCACAGAACGAGTAGTCGATGGGTTGAATTTTGGAAATTGATCAATTTGTTCAGCTAGATTCGCATAACCTTGAGGTGCTGTACCTGAGTTTTGACGAGTTGCTTGATCTGCGAACCAATGGAAACGGTCTTTAGGCACATTTAAGTCTTGGCGAATTTCATCAATAGCCGCTCGAACTTCTTCACCAGCAATAACGGCAATCGGTTTTACTAGATTGATGCTATGAGCGAGAACTTTACCGACTTGAGATGTATTCACAAGTGCAATGGTCACCCCAATTTTAGCTAAACCAACAATTGTTGCGATTAGCTCAGAGCGGTTTTCAATCATTACAGCAATGACGTCCCCTTTACGCGCTCCGAGGGAAAGGTAGTAATGGGAAATCTGGTTTGCCCATTCATTTAAAGCTTCATAAGAATAACTTTGATCTTCAAATAATAATGCTGTGCCTTTCGGATTCCGTTTAACAGCTTTTTCAAAAGCAATACCCAAACCTGTTGGAGTATGTGATGTTCTTAAATAAGCCTGTTTAAGACCATTTAGGATATGGGGTACTTTGGGAATGAAGCTAGGAAGTCTTGTGGCAACATCACCAAGCGTAATGATATCGGTCTGTGTTGTCTGGCTCATATCAATCCTATTTATTTTTCGATCAATCCAAAAAAGGTTGTGTGGGCAAAAAGTCCAATAGTTTTCATGGTTCACCATGCTTTTAAAACTTTTCTTCTAGTGCAATCAACCTAATTGGTTAAAAATAACAAAAAAAACCTAGTCATCGAAATGACTAGGTTTGTTTAAATTAGCTGCAATTGAGCAAATGGCTTACTCAGCTACAGGATTAGCTTTTTTTGGTGGACGGCCACGAGGACGACGAGGACGACTTGGTTTGTCCTTATCAGCTTTAGAATCTTCTGATTCACTCTCTGTCGGAGCTTCAGTTGACTCAGCAGCTTGTTCTTGAGCTGCTTTAGCTTTTGCCGCTGCTTTTGGCTGTTTCGCAATTGGAGCTTCTACTACAGCTTCAACTGGTGCTTCTTCTACGCTAGTTGCCACCTCAGTTACTTGATCAAGCTCAAGCGGTTGTTGCTTTGATTCAACAGGCGATTGTGTTTCAGCAACAGGAGCAACAACAGTTTCTTCTACTACAGGAGCAGGGGTAGCTACTTCTTCTTGAGTAGAGTGTTGTTGTTTCACTTGCTCAAATGCTTGCTCCGCAGCTAATTTTGCTAAACGGCGACGTTCACGTGGGTCATTTGCAACACGTGGAGTCGGTGCTTGCGATGGAGTAAGCGGAAGCACTGGTGCTGGTTCTGCTTCTTCAGCTGGTTTATGGCTTGGAAGTTCTGCATCACGAGTTACCGGTTTTTTCTCTTCTGTTTCAGAAGTTACTTCAACTACTAACGTACTTGCGTACTGTTCTGCAAACTTCTGCAATGCACGATTAAAGGTTGGTACTAAACCAAATTGTTCAATCAATACGGTGCAGTCTTCACCATATACATGACGAATTAAGCTACCAATTGTGTATTGTGCCAAAGTTGGAATTTGCGATGGCGCAATAGATGGAACAGCAGCTTTAGCTTGTTTAGCCTCACGTTGCTGACGACGACGCATACGAGGGTCATTGCTAGCACGTTGGATTTGTGGCTGAGCAGCTTGTTCAGTTGGCTGAGCTTCATTTTTTGCTTCAGCAACAACAGCTTTCTCTTCTACAGCAGGAGCTGGTGTTGGCTCTGGAGCAACTTCTACAGGAGCAGACTCAACATGTTCAACTTGACGTTCAGGTGTAAGCGCAACAATTTCGCTTTGACCTTGATCAACATTGATAATTAAAGCAGTGTTCATGACATCCTGCTTAGGCGCATCAATCACATCAACTTTAATTTGTTTTTCATCAACAACAACTGGTGCCGGCGTATTTTGATTTTCATTTAATACGCTTGGATCGCGGTGGCGATTTGGACGGTTTGGACGTTGTTGATTATTGCGATCACGACGTGGAACAACATTTTCAGTTTGTTGTACATCATTATTTTGATGTTGCTGATCTTGCTGTTGTTGACGTTTTTGCTGACGCTTTAACTCACGTTGCTCTTGGCGTGACAACTGAACCACTTCTTCATGAACTTGGTGTTGTTGTTCATGAGCTTGATGATGTTGTTCACGTTGCTCTTTGTGTTTACGCTTTTTGTTGTTCTGACGTTGTTGTTGAGATTTATCATCTTTTTCAACATGTTCACGAACTTCTTGTTTCACAGGTGACTGTGAAATATAAGCGTTATTTGTTTGAACTGGTGCAACTTCTGCAACAGCAGGTACGGCTACTTGACCGAACTGACCACGGCTAACAGCACCAGTATTTACCATTTGCTCAATCGCAGCAGCTGCATTTTGTGCTGAACGAGATTGATCAACAGTTTGTGCTTGTTTTTGAACAAATAAGTTTTCTAACCATGCACAAGGACTTGCCGCTTTTTGAGCTGCAGGCTGTTGTGCTACAGGTTGAGTTGCATGGCTTGTCTTTTTCTGAGCAGAACCATTTTTTGAAGCAGGAGCTGTTACATGAGCATGGCCATGATCTGCTTCTTCTAAATGCCATTCAGAAGACTCATAACCTAACTCTTTCTCACTCGAACGAGTTGCTTCAGTACGTTCATAACTAGATGGAGCAAAACCATCTGGGTTATAAGCAATTTCGTAATGTGGAGTTTCTAAGTGTGGGTGAGGTAATACAGTGACGCGAACACCAGAAGTTTGCTCTAAATACACCAGACTATGGCGCTTTTCATTAAGTAAGAAGGCTGCAATTTCAACTGGAACTTCAACTTGAACTTCACCATGACGTTCACGAAGAGCAATCTCTTCAACTTTACGCATGATTGAAAGAGAAAGCGAACGTAAGTCACGAACCATGCCTGTACCATGACAGCGAGGGCATACATAACCTGTTGCTTCTTCAAGGGATGGACGTAAGCGTTGACGGCTCATTTCCATTAAACCAAAACGAGACAACTGTCCGAACTGGATGCGGGCACGATCGCTTTGGGTTGCTTCACGCAGTTTTGCTTCAACCATACGTTGGTTGCGTTCTTTAGTCATATCGATGAAGTCGATGACAACTAAGCCGCCAATGTCACGAAGACGAAGTTGACGAGCAATTTCTTCTGCTGCTTCAAGGTTTGTGTTCAGTGCAGTTTCTTCAACATCATGTCCGCGAGTTGATTTCGCAGAGTTAATATCGATTGAAACTAAAGCTTCAGTCTGGTCAATGACGATTGAACCGCCAGAAGGAAGTTTTACTTCACGCTCGTAAGCAGTTTGAATTTGGCTTTCAATACCAAAATGAGCGAACAATGGCTCGTTTAAAGTATAAGTTTTTAATTTATCTAATTGACGTGGCATGACTGCTTTAACAAAGTTATACGCTTCGTTATAAGCTTGTTCGCTATCAATTAAGATTTCAGCAACGTCATCACGTAAGTAATCACGAATCGCACGTGTTACAACGCCAGCTTCCTGATGAACAAGCATCGGAGAAGGGCCTGAACTTGCTGTACTTTGAATTTGTGCCCAAAGGTCAAGCAAGTGTTGTAAATCGAGCTGTAATTCTTCTTGAGTACGGCCAATACCAGCGGTACGTACAATAACGCTCATACCACGAGGTACATTTAACGATGCCAAGATTTCTTTTAACTCTTCACGCACTGAACCTGAAATTTGACGGCTAATACCACCACCTTTCGGGTTGTTTGGCATAAGAACTAAATAACGGCCTGCAAGAGAAATAAAAGTAGAAAGGGCTGCACCTTTATTACCACGTTCTTCTTTTTCAACCTGAACTAAAAGCTCTGTGCCTTCAGTAATAAGTTCGCGAATGTTTGAAGTTTGACGTGGGTCTGCCTGAAAATAGCTATTCGCAATTTCACGCATAGATAAGAAGCCTTGACGACCTGCGCCGTATTCAACAAAAACAGCTTCTAATGAAGGTTCTACGCGGGTGACATGGCCTTTATAGATATTGGATTTTTTCTGTTCTCGGGTACGATTCTCTAAATCAAAATCGTAAAGACGATTACCAGTGATAAGTGCAACGCGAACTTCTTCGGCATGAGTTGCATTAATCAACATACGTTTCATGGGTGTGACACCTAATAGTGACTCACACAAACAAACCTAACAAACTTAAAGGTTCTGAACGAACATCGAACATGACGGATCATTTCCCAGATCTCAAAATACTTGTGGTCTGAGTCATCTGTTACCGGCTAAATTTAGCCTTAGCTTCGATTCTCGTCTGTGATGTAGGCAATACTGCTTCAACCTTTAAATCGGAATTCCCTTTTGCTTCACTGGCGGGTGAGCGGTGCATTGGTTAATGACTTTCACTGTCATTGGGCGCGAAGTGACTTCTTTATTGGAAGTTTGATACGGAATGCTCATCGTATCGGTGCTTTCGGCAGTTCCAATGCATCAACGCTTTAGCCTGAAGGCAACATTAAGGATCGATTTGTCTGATGTGTATCAGTTTACGTTCCATAACCAACTAGAGTTGGTAACATATTTTTTTGAACAAACTGAATTAAACGCAACAGTTTGTCATTTTGCCGATATAATAAGCCTTCGGCGTCGGCATAATTCTTTAGGACCTGTCCGAGCTGGTGATGAAAGCATCATTTTGATTGAGGTTTCAATCAGGGAAATTTCCCTTTAGATGTTCACTTACGGTGGTATCCGTGCGCTGACTATATCAAACCTTGCAGCATCTGCCTATGGGCTAAGCTTAGATTTCTTGTGAAAAAACTAAGCTAATCGGTCATTTATTAATCAAATTTCGTAAAATTTCAGGTTTAAATATTAGTATGAATTCTACACAGCAATGGCAAAGTGTCACTTGGTTTGAGGTGGATGAGCATCAAGCAGGACAACGAATCGATAATTTCCTGTTTTCACGTTTGAAGGGTGTACCAAAGAGTCGAATTTATCGTCTGATTCGTGAAGGTCAGGTTCGCGTAAATAAAAAGCGTATTAAAGCCGAGACCAAACTTGCGATTGGGGACCAGATTCGCGTTGCGCCTATTCGCTATGAACAAAAAGATGAAAATGCTGTTCCTGTAAGCGACGGTGTGGCACAAAGTTTATTAAGCCGTGTAGTTTACGAAGATGAAGGATTATTAGTTGTAAATAAGCCATCAGGTATTGCCGTACATGGTGGTAGTGGTGTGGCATATGGTTTGATTGAGGCACTACGCACGGCGACAGGTAAAAAATATTTAGAATTGATTCACCGTATTGACCGTGACACATCTGGTCTGGTCATGATTAGTAAAAAGCGTAGCACTTTAAAGTTGCTACAAGATATGTTGCGTGAACACAAAATTCGTAAGACCTATGCAGCCATTGTAAAAGGTCAGGTGAGCCTTGATAAACAACTTATTGATGCGCCTTTATTTCGTTACGAGTTACCAAATGGCGAGCGTCGTGTACGTGTATCTAAAGAAGGTAAGCCAAGTAAAACTGAATGGGTGGTTGCAGAACGCTTTAGAAATGCCACGTTAGTACACGCGTCACCTTTATCAGGCCGTACTCATCAAATTCGTGTACATGGTTTAAGTATTGGACATCCGTTGGTGGGTGATGATAAATATGGACACAACACTGCTTATGCAGGTCCTGAAGCACGCCGTTTGTGTTTACATGCCATGCGTTTAGATATTCCGGGTTATCCGACTATCGAAGCACCTTTACCAGAAGACATGACCCAGTTATTAGAGGCTTTGAGAGTAGCAAAATGAGTCTGAAAACCGAATTAGTGATTTTTGACTGGGATGGTACTTTATATAATTCTGTTGGTCAGATTGTTGCAAGTTTACAGCATGCGGCAGAGCAGCATGAGTTAACTCTGACTGATGAAGCTGCAAAAAGTATTATCGGTTTAGGTTTACCGGAAGTGATGCAAACTTTATTTCCGGAAGCGCCAGAGCTACATGAATCGATTTTAAAAGCCTATGGCGATCACTATATTGCAAACTCGACAAGTGATGCATGGTTTGATGGTATTTCTGAACTACTCCATGATTTAAAAGCCCAAGGTTTAAAACTTGCTGTAGCGACAGGTAAAAACCGCCGTGGCTTAGACCGTGTGATTGCAAAAACACAGAGTACTCATTTGTTTGATGTTACTCGCGCAGCCAATGAAACTCGTTCAAAACCAGATCCACTCATGTTACAAGAAATATTGACTGTAACTGGAGTAAGTGTCGAGCGTGCAGTCATGATTGGTGATAGTAGCTATGACCTTGAGATGGCACAGCGTTTAGGTATGCCTCGTATTGGTGTTGGCTATGGTGTGCATTCAATTGAAGTTCTACAACAGTTCCAGCCTTTAACGATTGCTAAAGATGTACCTGAGTTGTATAACTTTTTAAGAGAATACGCAAAGTTATCTAAAGCAGATGTAGCGTAATTTAGAATGATATAAGAAGGGGGAATTTATTCCCTCTTATTGTATGTCCAATAACAATAAGACGAGAAAAATGAGCCGTTCTATTCGTTTGTTAAATCTTTTACAACAACTCCGTGAATTCCGTTATCCAGTGACTGCCCAAGTCTTGGCTGAACGCATGGGAATTAGTGTTCGTAGTATTTACCGTGATATTGATAGTCTACGTGCCCAAGGTGTGAGAATCGATGCATCAGCAGGTTTAGGGTTTCAGCTTAAAGAAGACATTGTATTGCCACCAATGACGCTCAATGAAAATGAAGTTGAAGCTATTTTTTTGGCGTTGTATTGGTTGAAGAGTGTGCCTGATCAATCTTTACAATCGGCATCTACATCGATCTTAGCTAAATTAAATTCTGTTTTGCCTGAGCATCGTCAATATTTATTACAGCAAACGACTTTAAGAGCATTTAACACATGGCTACCTGTAAATGAAAAACAAGTCGAACAGATACGTTTAGCCATTCGGCAGCAAGTCAAAATTTCGATGCATTATCATGATGAACAACAGCGAAGTAGCGTTCGAACGTTGTGGCCTTTTGCCTTGGGATATTTTAATGACAAAATTGTGTTGGCTGCATGGTGTGAACTAAGACAGGACTTTCGGCATTTTAGAATGGATCGTATTCAACATTTGAGTTTAACCCAAGAGTTATATCCATCATTTAAACAGCAACTGTTCCAGCAGTGGTGGGCACAAGAATCGCAAAGGACTACTGACAAAAACTGACAAAAGATACTTGTAGACTAGAACCACGATAAACAAGGAGCCATAAAAATGAGCCTTAAACTTTATACTAACAAAGAATCGCGTGGTGTCGTTATCGACTGGCTTTTAGTCGAGCTTGGTGTTGAATGTGAGCGTATTGAGGTCGCATACCGAACTGAGATGAAATCACCAGAATATTTAAAACTTAATCCTTTTGGAAAAGTACCTGTATTGGTAGATGGCGATGTCGTTATTTATGAGTTAGGGGCAATTTGTGCATATCTAGCGGACAAGTTTAGTGACAAAGGTTTAGCACCAGCCTTGAATGATCCAAAGCGTGGTTTGTACTATCGCTGGTTATTTATGATGGCAGGCCCTTGGGAAGCAGCTGGTGTCGATAAAGCTTTAGGAATACAAGTAACTCCTGAGCAAAAAATGTTTGTGGGTTATGGTGATTACAACGATGCTTACCAAGCTTTGGTTCAAGGATTAAGTGAAGCAAATCCATATTTATGTGGTGAACAGTTCACCGCAGCAGATGTAAGTGTCGGTGCAATGCTGTTATGGCAATTAAAAATGAATGCGATTGAATCACATCCTGCTATTACCCGTTATGTTGAAACGATCAAACAACGCGAAGGCTTAAAGCAAAGCAGTATGGGCGATTTGGCGTAAAGCTATGTTGCTGAAAGTCACCCAAATGGGTGACTTTTTAATTTCAAATGACTTTAATTTGTAAGAAAGCCCGCAGCCACGTTAATACAAATCGCCAAAATGGTCGTGTTAAAGCCAAATGCGAGTACGATATGAAATAAGTTGAGCAAACGCATATGTCTGGTGGTGACTGATACATCTGCTGTTTGTGCTGAGGTACCAATAATATAACTAAAATACAAAAAGTCGGGATACGTTGGATTTTTGGTTCCCGGAAACTCTAGTCCACCATTTTCTTCATTTCTGGACAAAGCCATATAAAAATCGTGAGCATAATGTAGAGCAAAAACGGTATGCATAAAAAGCCATGCTGAAACAATGGTGAGCAAAGCTAAAGCGACATGTCCTAATTTTGCATAATGGTCAGAGGGCAGTTGAGATAGCTGTACTAAAATAGCAACCAGACACATAGAAATTGCAAGTAAAACAATGAGCATAATGACCCATTTACTTTCGTCTTGTTTTTTAGCTTGCTGTTGCATTTGTGAATGATCGGCACTTTTCATCAGTTTCCAAACATGGAGTAAATATAAACTGATGGCACCATTCCAGCTTGCCAATAAAATGGTAGACCATTTCCATGAAGTGAACCATGTCAGTAAACTCGCGGCAATAAAACCAACGAATAAAGCAATAAAGAAGTGAGGGCGGTTTTGTATACTACGTCCTAAGTGCTGTAATAGTCCTACCATTTATTCAACGCTCCTTATGCTTATAGTAAATATATTATTTTTTACTGTTTGGTTAATTTAACATTAAGTTTTATATATGCTTTATACCTTAGATTATCTTTTTTATTTTAATATTTATTGATAATCTAAAATATAAGAAAACTTGTTGCAAATTAATTAATCGATAAAAAGTATCAAATAAATTTCAATTTAATTTACTTCATACTTTAATTTAGATTTTTTAGACCATTTATTATTTAATAATAAAGATATATTTACTCGATAGTGCTTAATCTAGATTTTTGTCGAGATGGAATACTTTATTGAGTTGATCAATAAACTTTTTAACACCTACAGACTCTGTATTTTTACGATAGCTAACAAATAAATCTAAAGATGGTAATTCAACATCTAAAGGACGAACTACAGTGTTAGAAACACCTAGTGGTGCGACATAAGCTGGTAAAATCGTACAACCTAGACCTGAACCAATAGAATTAATATTGAGTAAAATACTATCGGCCTTTTGTACTATATTGAGGTCAATACCATTGGTTTTCGTAAATTCCAAAATCGTATTGTGTAGAGTGTTAGATTGTTCAGCAGCAGGAATAATAAAATCAATACCATGCAGAGCTTTTACTGGAATACGTTCGTATTTGGCGAGTGGATGATTTCTTGGTAATAAAAAAATTAAAGGTTCTGTTAAAACAAATTGGCTTTGTATTTCATCAGTTTCAGTATTTTCACGGGTAAACGTGATATCAAGCTCACCTCTTTTTAGAGCTTTGAGTTGCTCTGTATTGTTTAAACTTGATAACTCGATGGTAAGGTCAGGATGTTGTAAGCGTAGATTTGGAAGTACATATGGGAAAATTTTCATTTCTGCAATGGGGACGAAACCAATACGTAATAATTGCTGTTTCGCCTTTGAGACTTGGCGTGCCATTGCTACTGCTTTATCTGCTTGAGCAAGCGTTAAACGGGCATGCTCTAAAAATACTTCACCTTCTTCTGTTAACTCGACCTTACGTTTTGTGCGGTTTAAAAGTCGTACCCCGACATCTTCTTCTAAATCTTTAATTTGTTGACTAAGAGAGGGTTGAGCAGTATAGAGTTTGAGAGCGGCCTTACTAAAATTTAATTCTTCAGCAACAGTGATGAAATATCGAAGATGGCGTAATTCCATAAGACTAATCCAAAAAATGTCTTACTATGATTTAAGTAAAGTATAAAGCATAAAACTATATAGCGTGAAGGTGGTTTAGATATTTATAAAATAAATGAAAATTTATAAATCATTATTAATTTAATATGAAAAGTTTTTTAATTATTAATTTATAAAATATATTAATCTACCTTCACAATCAAATTTATTTTAAATTTAAGTAATAAATTTTAATTAGTTTTAGGGAAACACTTAAAGTTTTCTCATATTATGAAAAAAGAATAATTAATTCAATTTTTGAGGCTCTGATTTTTCGAACAAAAAATGTGTCTAGAGTATTTTTTTAGTAAATGTATCATGCTTATATTGCTATATTTTTTCAGTTTTTCTCATTTTATTTATGTTCAATAAAATTTGATAAATTTAAGCAACTTTAAAAATAATGGATTAACTAAGATAAAAGTAGTTCACCCCTCAGTTATAGGTTACCTATTATATACTATTGTTATGTTATACAGTAGCTTTTAATAAGAACTGTAAGTAACGAATCACAAACTCAACACATCTAAACATTTTTTTGTGGCACTTTAGATTGATGTATGTCGGCGGCGACAAAATAAAGGGATATTTATATGATAAATAAGTGTAAGTGTCATAGCTTAATTTATTTAAATCGCTAAGATAGAAAACTGAATGATTCATCCTCCTGATGCTACAACCGTAGAATAAGCCCATGAAAGACAAGCCGACATTAACTTATCAATTGCCGACTCAGTCCTGTTGGACGCATACATGGATAAAACCACCTTTTTGTCATCCTGAATTGGGCCATGAAAAAGACACACGTTTTTATAATCAGCAGCCTAGATCGCCTGCACGAGGATCGAAAGAATTATTGCGTTGGTTAGTGACTCGTGAATCTTATACATGGAACGTCGATATTCAGAATGAGTATGAGGTACGTGTTAATACGCCAATTGCTTTACCGCAGAATCGTCCTCATGCAGACTTAGATGATTGGCAAGTTTGGTTTGTAGGTCACGCCACTGTACTCATTCAAATTGGACCATATAACTTTATTACTGACCCAGTCTGGTGTGATTATGCGAGTCCACTGCATGGCCGTGGCCCGCGCCGTGTATGTCCAGCGGGATTTGCATTGGAACAGTTGCCAACCATTCATGGGGTTCTACTGAGCCATAATCATTATGACCATATGGATTTAGCAACGCTTGAATGGCTACATAAAAAATTCGCTATGCCGATTTATACAGGGCTTGGCAACGGGTTTTACTTGCCTAAAGAGTTCCATGTCATTGAAATGGATTGGTGGCAGGAAATTCCTTATCACGAGTTAAGAATTGTTTATACACCTGCTCAACACGGTTCGGGGCGGGGCTTACGTGACCAAAATAAAGCACTTTGGGGCGGCTTTTCGGTTTTAGCAAAAACAGGACATTGTTTTTTTGCTGGTGACACTGGCTATGCAGGGCACTTCAAACAGATACATGCACGTTATGGCGCACCACGTGTTGCCTTACTTCCAATCGGAGCTTATGAACCTCGTAAACTAATGAGCTATGTTCATATGAATCCTCAAGATGCAGTTCATGCACATTTAGATTTACAAGCGCATCGGTCTGTTGCGATTCACTATCGAACCTTTCAGTTAACAGATGAAGATCGGGAAGATCCAGAGCATGCGTTAGCTCAAGCGATTAAAGCATCATCAAAACTTGCTAATCCTTTTTATTGCATTCGAGAAGGGCATAAATTGACTGTCTAAAACGCTATTATTTTTATATTAAAAAAGCCAGTTCAATTTGAACTGGCTTTTTATTATTTTGACTAAAATTAAGCTAAGTCAAAACGGTCAAGGTTCATAACTTTTGTCCATGCTGCAACAAAGTCTTGAACAAATTTTTCTTTACCGTCGGCTTGAGCATAAACTTCTGCTAATGCACGTAAGATTGAGTTCGAACCAAAGACTAAATCATTACGTGTTGCAGTAAATTTGACTGCACCGGTCTTACGGTCTTTGCCTTCAAATACTTCACTTGTTGAATCAACAGGTGCCCATACATTCGACATGTCGAGTAAGTTCGTAAAGAAATCTGTGCTGAGTACACCAACTTGCTGAGTGAATACACCATGTTGTGATCCATCCCAATTGGTGCCCAGTACACGTAAACCACCAATTAATGCAGTTAATTCTGGTGCAGTCAAAGTCAGTTGTTGGGCTTTATCAATCAATAAGATTTCAGCTGGTGTGTTAATACCTTCTTTCTTCCAGTTTCTAAAGCCATCAGCAGCGCCGAGTAGTAATTGGAAAGTTTCGATATCAGTTTGACTTTGTAATGCATCAACGCGACCAGGAGCAAATGGAACGCTAACGTTAAAACCTGCCGCTTGAGCAGCTTGCTCTACACCAACGTTACCTGCAAGCACAATTAAGTCAGCCAATGACAATTGAGTTGATGCTTTGAGTTCTTCAATTTTAGTTAAAGTCTCAACTGCTTTTTTATTGACTTCCCAACCACGTTGAGGAGCTAAAGCAATGCGTGCACCGTTTGCACCACCACGTTTGTCTCCACCACGGAATGTTGATGCTGATGCCCAACCAAGAGAAACTAACTCACCAGCAGATAATCCTAACGCAGCGATTTTTGCTTTTGCATCAGCAATGCTTGCAGCAGATGGAATAGCGCTGGCAGCAGGTAATGGGTCTTGCCAAATTAAATCTTCAGCAGGGACTTCAGGACCTAAATAACGCGCTTTGGGACCCATATCGCGGTGAGTTAATTTGAACCATGCACGAGCAAAAGCATTTGCAAACGCTTGAGGGTCGTCATGGAAGCGACGAGAGATCTTTTCAAACTCAGGGTCAAAACGTAAGGTCAAATCTGTAGTCAGCATTGTTGGCTTACGTTTAACTGATGGGTCGAAAGGATCAGGAATGATTGCCTCAGCATCTGCTGCGACCCATTGAATTGCACCAGCAGGTGAACGCTCTTGTACCCACTCGTATTTGAATAGGTTTTCAAAGAAGTGATTGCTCCATTGTGTTGGAGTTTGTGACCAAATCACTTCTAAACCTGAAGTAATTGCATCTTTACCAACACCTGTACCAAAGCTATTTGACCAGCCAAAGCCCATTTGCTCGATTGGTGCTCCTTCTGGATCAGCATGAACATGATCAGCAGAGGCTGCCCCATGGGTTTTACCTAAAGTATGACCACCTGCAATCAAAGCAACAATTTCTTCATCATCCATTGCCATGTTGCCAAAAGTCGCACGAATAAACGGTGCAGCTGATCTTGGGTCACCACTGGCTTCTGGACCTTCAGGGTTTACATAAATTAGACCCATTTCGGTTGCAGCAAGGTTACTGCCTGCCAATGCTTCAGAGTTACGATGAGCTAACCATTCTTTTTCATCGCCCCAGTTTACATCGTTGTCTGGTTCCCAAACATCTTCACGACCGGCACCAAAACCAAAGGTACGGAAGCCAGAAGACTCAAGTGCAATGTTTCCGGCAAGAATAAATAAATCTGCCCATGATATTTTTTGACCGTATTTTTGTTTAACTGGCCATAATAAACGACGTGCTTTATCTAAACTTGCATTGTCAGGCCAGCTATTTAAAGGGGCAAAACGTTGTTGACCACGACCCGCACCACCACGGCCATCACCCATACGATAAGTACCGGCTGCATGCCATGCTAAACGAATAAATAAACCTGTGTAATTTCCCCAATCGGCTGGCCACCAATCTTGGGAATCGGTTAATACATTTTTGATATCGGCTTTGAGCGCGTAGTAGTCAATTTTTTTAAATTCTTCGCGGTAATTAAAATCTTTACCAAGTGGGTTAGAGCGTTCCGAGTGTTGATTGAGCAAGTCAACGCGTAATTGATTTGGCCACCAGTGCAAATTAGTCGTGCCACCACCGACTGTGACTTGCGGTTTTGAGTTATGACCTGAAAAAGGACATTTTGATTCGTTTGACATGATTATATTCTCTCTGGGTAATATTTATTTGAGCTCTTAATGGAACCGAAGGCTCATTTTCCTGGACTTCTGGGTTAAAAAAATGATGCATATCGAATAAAGAAATGAGAGAACAAGTGGTGAGATAAACCGTTTTAAAATTTTTCACTGTTATGTCAGCTCATCATTTTTACTCAACAATACATGAGTTTCCTTTGTTTATTATTCCTTCAATTTACTGCATGAAGGCTAAAAAACAAGTGGGAAAATGGTTCGACTTTTGCAAATAATGATGCATGGCATGAGCTCCTTAATCATTGAAACATCGCAATATCTTTCAATTTCGTTCTTTAAATATACTAGAATCTGATCATTTATTTTTCAAATGGATTAAATTGGCTATATTAATAGATAAAACCGATTTTAACGGTGAGGTAAAATTGTTGAGTCCGGTAAATGTGAATTTGAAAATAAAAGAGAAAATCTAAAAAATAGTTCAATAAAAAAGGAGAGTTAAAACTCTCCTTTTAAAGTATTTATACGGTTACAAGACGGTTAGATTTAACCATATCGGCTAAACCATGCGTTTTAAAGTAGTACTCGAGCCAGCTTTTTACAATAAGCGGGTTATTCATTTTCATAACATCATCAAGTAACTTTTGGGCATCTGTCATTGGTACATGACAAATTGCTTTACGCACACGTAAGATGTTGCTTGAACTCATAGAAAGGGTATTAAAGCCCATTGCCATCAGTAAGATTGCGGATAATGGGTCACCTGCCATCTCACCACAAATACTTACCGGTTTTTGGTACTTGTGACATTCCTTCACCAGTCGAGTCAAGGCACGCAAAATGGAAGGATGGAAGTGTGAATATACGCTGGCCACATGCGGGTTATTACGGTCCACTGCAAGCAAGTATTGAGTTAAATCATTTGAACCAACCGAGAAGAAATCGACAAGCTCTGCAAACTCATCAATTTGTAGTAGTACACTTGGTACCTCTACCATAATCCCGATTTTTGGTTTAGTAATTTTAACTTGCTCTTCTTCTTGCACAGCTATCCAGTCACGCTCAAGTAAATAAAGTACTTCTTCGACTTCACTGACTGTTGTCACCATTGGCAACAGAATATGCAAGTTATTTAAACCAATACTGGCTTTGAGCATTGCACGGATTTGTGCCGAGAAAATCTCTGGATGATCGAGCGTAAAACGAATACCACGCCATCCTAACGCCGAGTTTTCTTCTTCAATACTGAAGTATGGTAAGTCTTTATCGGCACCAATATCGAGAGTTCGCATCACCACTGGTTTATTGGCAAAGTGGCTCAACTGTTGACGATAGATAGCACGTTGTTCTTCTTCACCTGGGAAACGTTCCCGCAACATGAATGGAATTTCACTTCGATATAGGCCCACACCTTGCGCGCCGCGTTGTACGCCGCGAACAACATCAATCATGAGACCTGTATTTACAAAAAGTTGAACTGATACTCCATCTGGAGTAATCGCTTCTTTGGTCTCATATTGTTTGAGATCTTTTGCGATTTGCTCATCTTCTTTTTGAATTTCTTTATAGCGTTGACGTAAACGACGTGGAGGGTTTACAAAAACACGGCCCTGATACGCATCCACAATCATTTCTGCATCATCAAGCGTGTTAACAGGTAACTCAGTTACACCAACCACTGTTGGAATTCCCAATGCACGCGCCACGATCACCATATGTGAATTGGCTGCACCTTCTGAGGTTACAATGGCTGCAATATTATCTACTGGTAACTCCACGAGCGCAGCAGTACTAATTTCTTCACCAATTAAAATACTGTCTGGGCTGAGTTCACGGTGGCTTGAATCTTCTTCTTGCAAAGAAGCTAAAATACGACGTCCTAAATCTTTAAGGTCGGAAACGCGTTCGCGAAGATAGTCATCTTCCATTTGCGCAAATAGGGCAGTGTGCTTTTCAATCACACGGCGTACAGCACCTTGCGCCCAATGACCATCACGAATCAGATCTTTAATTTCTGCAGGTAATGCATTTTCATCTAGCATTCTTAAGAAAACACTAAATAAAGCGCGTTCTTCTGCCATGAGTGAATCATGCATTTTTTCGTCTAAAGAACGAATCTCTGAACGAACTGATGAGATCGCTTGATCTAGAAGACGAAGTTCATGGCTAATATCTTCTGCTTCACGGTCAGGCACTGCACCCAAATCGGCAGGTGGATATAAAATAATAGCGCGACCTAAAGCAACACCGCCTGCACCTGAAGCACCTTGGAAGGTTTTATAGGCAGGCCCATTGCTTGGCTTACGAAATACATCGATATTGCCAACCGCGTGAGCATGTGCAATTACCCCAGAAAGCTGAGCACAGAGCGTAACTAAAAAGGACTCGGCTGCTTCGCTAAAGTCTTGAGGAAGTCTATTTTGGACAACTAAAACGCCCATAACCTTACGACGGTACATGACAGGTACGCCAAGGAATGAGTTATAAATTTCTTCGCCCGTTTCAGGTAAATACAAGAAGCGCTCGTGCTTTGGTGCATTGTCAAGGTTAACAATTTCTTCACGTTGCCCAACCAGACCGACCAAGCCTTCACCTAACTGCAATGAGACATGACCAACTGATTCTGGATTTAAGCCTTTTGAGGCCATCAAGACATAACGCTGGTTGCGTTCATCGAGTAAATAAATAGAGCAAACATCCACTTTCATGGCCTCAGCAACCTGATTGACCATAATGTCTAACGATTCATGCAAACTCACGGACGCATTAATCTCTTGGACAATGCGTCTTAGAGTGTCGAGTTGCATGTTTGACATGGATGTATACTCCAGTATTTTTTAGACTATGAATGTATTTATAACAGCACTTTTAATAAAAATCATTTGCTAGATAAATGATTTTTAGGGTAATTGTTGCAACGGCAACTGTGTACACAACTCCACCATGGCTTTCCGGTAAACATCACGCTTGAAGTTCACCACTTGACCAAGAGGATACCAATAGCTAACCCACTGCCATTCGTCGAATTCGGGCGGGTCTGAGAGGTTTAACTGAATATTTTTTGCAGGCGCAGTTAACTTCAGTAAAAACCATTTTTGTTTCTGTCCGATACATACGGGGTCAGAGTCTGACCGAATGTACCGATGTGGCAAACGATAACGCAGCCATCCCTTGGTTTGCGCAATAATCTGGACATGTTCGGGCAATAAGCCGATTTCTTCTCTCAGTTCTCGAAAAAGTGCCTGTTCAGGTGTTTCTCCAAACTGGATGCCTCCTTGTGGAAATTGCCAAGCATTGTGACCAATGCGCTTTGCCCATAAAACCTGTCCATCATCGTTTGCCAAAATGATCCCGACATTGGGTCGGAAACCTTCTGAGTCGATCATTTGGCTACCTAAATATTTATCTATATCGTTGACTTTAATCGCGGGGACAAACACTTTTTTATGTCCAGCTCGAAAAGATCAAAGTAAAATGTTTAAATTGCTACGATCTTAACGAATTTCTATCGACTAGCGGAGATAGATTTACATTTTTTTTCTTAAATTTCAGTTTAAACGAGAATTTTCATGAAACTGGCGTTGTTTGATTTAGACCATACCTTGTTAAATACCGATTCAGACCACTCGTGGGGTGAATTTTTAGTCAACGAAGGTTTGGTTGATCCGGTTCATCATCGTCAGATGAATGATAAATTTTATGAAGATTACAAAGCTGGCCAACTTGACCCATATGCTTATAATGAATTCGTTTTCGGTTTCTTAACAAAGCATGACAATAGCTACTTAACAGAGCTTCACCAATTATTCATGCAAAAAGTGATTCGTCCACAAATGCGCCCTAAAGGTTTCGATGCGATTAAGAAACATCAAGACTTAGGTCATACCATTGTGGGTATTACGGCAACAAGTGATTTTATTACCGCGCCAATTTTCCGTGAATTTGGTATTACTGAAATTTTAGCGACCAATGCCGAAGTGGCTGATGGAAAATATACGGGTAAAGTTGCGGGCTTGGCATGTTATCAAAAAGGTAAACTTGCACGTCTTGATGACTGGTTAGCTGGACGTAGCGTCTCTGAGTCTTGGGCGTATTCAGATTCAATCAATGACCGTTTTTTACTTGAATATGCAACGCATGCGATTGCGGTAAATCCTGATGATCGTCTTGAAAAGTTAGCTCAAGAGCACAATTGGGAAATTCAGGACTGGTCGATTTAAGATTATTGAGTTGGAAGAGCTATGTATTAGATAAGCTCTTCCAACTCTTCATTCATTAGGTTTAAATTATTTTTTATATTTCTTGAAAATCCTAATCTCAAAATAAATATTGATAAGTTCAATAAAAAGAAATTTTAAAAATGAGGTAATTAATGTCAAAAACACCACAGATTAAATTACCAAAACAACTTTGGAATGAACAAAGTATTGATTTAACACGCCATCGCTATCAGGGGAAATTACTGAGTAAAAGTGAAGGCTTTAAATTAGGTAAAGCTCAACGTAAAAAAGTACCGCGTGAACAGTTGTCAAAGCTTTCTGAACGACCACAAGGTGCAACTGCCTTAACGATCTATGATTGGAGTAATCAAGGACGGTTAGAAAAACTTAAACCGATTCGTGCAAAAAGGATGAGTGTTTCACCATTTACATTTTATCGTGGCATGCCTTCTTTGATGCTATTTGACCAAGCATGGGAGCAGGTAAATACAGGTTTATTTCAACAAATTTGTGGTGATTGTCATTTAAGTAATTTTGGTGGTTTTGCAAGTCCAGAACGTAACCTGTTATTTGGAATTAATGATTTTGATGAAACTTTAGTTGCCCCGTTTGAATGGGACGTAAAGCGTTTAGCAACCAGTTTTGTGATTGCAGCACGTGATATTAATCTTGCAGATAAAGTGGGTTTAAGGGCAATTAAAATAATGCTGAATAGTTACCGTCAGCACTTATTAGAAAATGCGAAACTTTCACCCCTACAAGTTTGGTATGAAAAGATTGATGCCATTACCTTATTAGAAAATACTGAATGCGGAAAAATCAGAAAGAAAAGCGAAAAGGATATTGATTCGGCACAGAAAAAAACAGTGTATTCTGTTTTGCCGAAGCTTACCCAACAAGACCAAGGGACAGGATTGCGTCATTTTGTAGATGATCTGCCGTTATTATGGCACCCCAGTGCAGATGAACCATTTAGTAAAGATGTTGATGTATTCTTTCAACAATACCGTGATTCTTTGAAGTATGATCGCCAAGTACTTTTTGATCGTTATCAATGTACAGATGTGGCCTTTAAAGTGGTTGGTATTGGAAGTGTTGGTACACGATCAGCCATAGCATTATTTCAAGATGCAGATCGAGAACCGTTAATTTTACAAATGAAAGAAGCGAATCCATCAATTCTTAGTCCGTTATTTGTAGAAAAAGTAAATCACGAAGGTGAACGTGTAATACATGGACAGCAACTGATGCAGGCCGCAAGTGATATATTTCTTGGATTTTCTTCAATATCGAATCAACATTTTCATGTACGTCAGTTACGTGATATGAAAATCTCTTTTAATCTTAATGATATGGATGAGGAGTATTTCTATAAGTATGCTGAAGATTGTGGCTTGGCTTTAGCTCATGCCCATGCAAAATCTGGAAATGCAGATGTACTTATGGGATATCTTGGAGAGGGCGATACGATTATAGACGTATTGCAAACCTATGCAGAGGAATATGCAGAGCGTAATTTAAACGACTATCAGCAATTTATGAATGAAATTGCTGATAGTCGGATTCAGCTCGCTGGAGATGATGCGCTTTAATAAATTACTTAACTTTGCCAGTGGTATACCAAATATTTGGATTAGGGTTTTGTTGATGCCAAAGCTTGAATTGCGCCCGCCATTGTTGAAAGGGCTCCGATAACGTAGGGCGTGGATCATCACTTAAACTATAAGCCATGCCTTCTACTAGCCATTTAGGTTTAGTCAGCATTGCAATATTTCCCCATTCTTCGGCTTGTCGGTGATGAATAAGTTCATGGGTGATGTAGAAATTTTTCCAGCCACGCGGTGCAACCAATAACCCCAAATTACCAACTGCTTTCGCGGCTGCTTTTTCCATACCAAAGGTATTTGCACATTGTGGAGTTGAGCAAAAAACCATAGTGGGCTGTTGATGAAAAGCACCTACTTTATCTTGGGTTTCTTGTAATGCACGATTATAAAGTGTCTTTGCAAGAGGCTCTGTCTTTGGATTATCTACACAGACATGACCATCACAATGTAACAATGACAGATGATGGGCGAAAACAACACGTATCGGCTTAAACCAGATAAATGTAACTAGAACTAAGACAGCTAAAGTTACGAATCCGTATAAACCAATTTTAATTATCTTTGAATATTGATTCTTCACGATTATGAATCTTAAGTGAAAAGTGTAATGATAGTAGAGTAAAGGGTATATATTTACAGTATCATTTCCGATCAATATATGACTTTATTAATTAAAATAGCATGGCTAAAAACAGACGTACTAAAAATGAAAGCAGAAATAATTTCTTTGAAGAATTTATAGATCAGCTTATTACCGCTATTTTTGGTGAATTATTTATTTATATCATTGCCTTACTGTTTATGAGTGCAATTGGTGGAATTATTTTTGCTGCTATATTTTTCAGTTGGGGAGTTCTGTTTTTACTACTGCCTTTCGCAGTTTTGATTTATATCCTTTTTAAAAAATATAGTCATTAATACAGTTATTCCTGCATCATTTTAATCAACTCTTGCATAGCTCTAGATTGTGTACGTGCAGGATGCCATACCATACCTAGCTGTCGATTCATCTCGACATCTAAGTCAAGCTGTTGCATATCTTGATTCAGCAACGTTTTTGGTAGTACTGACCAACCTAAACCAATCGACACCAACATACGAATAGACTCAAGCGGGTTATTACTCATGGTGATTTTTGGTTTAAGTCCTTGTTTTTCAAACTCGGCCAAAGTGATTTGAGCTGTATAAGTTTGTGCGGCAGGCAGCAAACTTGGATATTCGATTAAGTCTTGTAAGGTCAAATTCTTTTGCTGAGCCAATGGATGAAATGGGGCAGCTACAAAAACTAAAGGGTCATTCCAGATGGTAATGTAGTTAAGACGCTCATCGCCTGAAGGTGGAAGTGTTAAAAATGCAAGTTCTAGATCACCAGCAAGAACCTGTTCGTGTGCTTGTTCAGAATCAACAAAATGCACGTCTAGAGTGACTTGTGGAAACTGTTGAACAAAGTGTTTAAGTGGGGCAGGTAAATGATGTAAACCGATGTGATGACTCGTTCCGATTTTTAAACGGCCTTGTATTTGCGTTTGTTCATGACTTAGTGTGTGGTGAATATCTTTAAGTTCATTTAACCAGTTTTTGACTTTTGGTAATAATGAATGTGCCGCATGAGTGGCTTGAACCCCACGTCCTGCCGACTCAAATAGCTTTACGCCGAAGTATTCTTCGAGGCTATGAATACGTTTGGTGACAGCAGGCTGGGTAATAAAGAGTTGATCTGCAGCCACAGAGATAGACCCTGTTTCCATAACTTTTACAAAAGCTTCAAAGGCTGCAAGATTCATAATACAACTCTACTTGGAATAGAAAAATCGAGAGAGGCTAAAGTCGCCAAGCCAAAATCGTATCATGCTTGCAGCTAAACGTTCTATAAACTTGTGATTTCGCGTATTAATCTTAACCTAAGCAGTTGTCTCTTTTTCGTCTAAAGTTGATATACGGCGGTCTTTTGCTGCCCATACTTTTTCATGAAAGAAAAATGCAAATGCTTGTACGGTTGGTTCTAACATACTTAAGGTTAAAGCCATCCAAATGTTACCTGTTACAAAGTACGCGACTAGCATTGCTACCGTAATATGCATAATGTAGTAACTTAAGGTTTTCTTTAATGTACGTTGGTTTTTTACAACGAATTTTTGAATATTAGCCATCATCATTCTCTCTACCTATATTTGATATTTTTAGTATAGAGATGAGAGTATAAGATTAAAAATGGATTATGCAAATGATAATCATTAACAAATCCGATTTATATATTTTGCGTGATATTAATAAATACGGGAATGATTCCTAAAAGTTTTCTAATTTATAAAAATGATAAATTAGATTTATGTGAAACTCTGGCTATAATCGAAGAAAGATTAGAATTACCCAGTCCAATGGAGCAAGACGACATGGCAGGCAAAACTTTATATGACAAATTGTGGGATGACCACGTAGTTACAGAGCGTGATGATGGTTCGTGCTTACTTTATATCGACCGTCATTTATTGCATGAAGTAACAAGTCCACAAGCATTTGAAGGTTTGCAACTTGCTGGTCGTCAACCGTGGCGTTTAAGCGCAAACGTGGCTACACCAGACCACAACGTTCCAACCTCTAAAAAAGAGCGAGATCAGGGCATTGCAGGTATTGAAGATGATACGTCTCGTATTCAAGTTCAAACCTTAGATGATAACTGTAAGGCTTTTAATATTGTTGAATTTGGTATTAATGACATTCGCCAAGGTATTGTGCATGTTGTTGGTCCTGAACAAGGCTTAACTTTGCCGGGCATGACGGTGGTATGCGGTGACTCGCATACAGCAACTCATGGTGCTTTTGGTTGTTTGGCGCATGGTATTGGGACATCTGAAGTTGAACACGTTTTAGCGACACAATGTTTGATTCAGAAAAAATCAAAAAATATGTTGGTTCGTGTTGATGGCGTTTTAGGTAAGGGCGTAACACCAAAAGATGTTGTGTTGGCAATCATTGCTAAAATTGGTACTGCTGGTGGTACAGGCTATGCAATTGAGTTCGGTGGTCAAGTTTTCCGTGATATGTCGATTGAAGGGCGTATGACGGTATGTAACATGGCGATTGAAGCTGGTGCTCGTGTTGGTATGGTTGCAGTTGATGGCAAAACTATTGAATATGTGAAAGGCCGTAGCTACGCACCAAAAGGCGAGCAATGGGAACAAGCAGTTGCTTACTGGGACACTTTGCATTCAGATGAAGATGCAGTGTTTGATGCAGTCGTTGAATTAAATGGCGCAGAGATCGAGCCACAAGTGTCTTGGGGTACTTCACCTGAGATGGTGATTCCAGTGTCGAAAGCTGTACCAACCTTAGAGCAAGCCAAAGATGACGTACAACGTAGTGACTGGACGCGTGCGTATCAATATATGGGTTTAAATGCAGGTCAAGCATTGGGTGATATTCAACTTGATCGTGTGTTTATTGGTTCTTGCACTAACTCACGTATTGAAGATATTCGTGCTGCTGCTGAAGTGGTTAAAGGTCGTAAAGTGGCTTCTAGCATTAAGCAAGCGATGATTGTTCCGGGTTCTGGTTTGGTTAAACAACAGGCAGAAAAAGAAGGTTTGGATAAAATTTTCTTGGAAGCTGGCTTTGAATGGCGTGAACCGGGTTGTTCAATGTGTTTAGCAATGAACGCAGACAAGTTACAACCGGGTGAACACTGTGCATCGACATCAAATCGTAATTTTGAAGGTCGTCAGGGTAATGGTGGTCGTACTCACTTGGTGAGTCCGGCAATGGCAGCTGCTGCTGCAATCGCGGGTCATTTTGTTGACGTTCGTTCATTTTAATTCGGTCTGGAGCAAACCATGAAAGCTTATACAGTTGAACAAGGTATCGTTGCACCATTAGATCGTGCCAATGTCGATACAGATTTAATTATTCCAAAACAGTTTTTAAAATCGATTAAACGTACTGGTTTTGGCGACAATTTATTTGATGAACTTCGCTATTTAGATGAAGGCTACCCTGGTCAAGATAATTCGGTACGTCCAAAAAATCCGGATTTCGTTTTGAATCAACCGCGTTATCAAGGTGCAACAGTTTTAATTGCTCGTACTAACTTTGGTTGTGGTTCAAGTCGTGAACATGCACCTTGGGCATTAAACGAATATGGTTTCCGTACTGTTATTGCACCAAGTTTTGCGGATATTTTCTTTAATAACTGTTTTAAAAACGGCATGTTGCCAGTCATTTTGCCTGAGAACATTGTTGATCAGTTATTTAAAGAATGTGCTGCGAATGAAGGTTATCAATTAACTATTGATTTAGCTGCGCAAGAAGTTCGTACACCAAATGGTGAAGCATTTAAATTCGAGGTAGATCCATTTCGTAAGCATTGCTTGTTAAATGGCTTGGATGATATTGGTTTAACTCTTCAAAATGCGGATGCAATTCGCGCTTATGAAGAAAAAACTAAACAGGTTCGTCCTTGGGTATTCCAAGAGATAAATTAACCTTTTGGTACATTTTAAACATAGTCATGGCGTCGTGTTCAAACTCTTGCTAACATGCTAAAGCATAACAACAGCTTAAAATTATGCACTAGATGAGGATTGGGCTTGAACAATGAAGAGGAACGTTACTCATAGCTTTTTGTTGGGCCTGTGCGCAATAACACTAAGTGCTTGTCAGAGCACTCATAATGTAGTTGATACTGTTCGTATTAAGCAGGCTGAACAAGAACATTTGGGGCAAAATGCAGCAATATATTGTTCGGGCGCAAAAAGTTGCGAATTTGAACGGCTAAATGATATTACTGTTGTTGATGCACAGACACGTAGAATTAGTAATCAGGCAATTCATCAAGGAATTGTAAGATTAAATGGTTCGGTGTTGAGTCAAAGCAATAGCTTGTATCTATCTGTGCCTGCGAAACAATATGAAGTGGTGATTCGTTACTATCCGATTTCTCCAGATCGGGCAGAAACGATCCATGTTATTCACCAATTCAAAGCTAATCATCGCTATATGTTTAAAATGTACCGAGACAAATCTAACCGTTCGGGTAGTTTGCTCAATGTTTCTGTACCAGATCCATTATGTGTTGACTTAGAGCAGGATGGGCGTGTAATTCGCCGTTTTTGTCGACCATTTGATGTAACCACAGGACTCGGTGAATTTCTCGAACAGAAAAAACTAACACCACGACAGTCATAACGCTGTCTTGTCTTTGAAAATGGAAAACTTCATGTCTAAACAGATTTTAATTTTGGCTGGTGATGGAATTGGTCCTGAAATTGTTGGGGCAGCAGAAAAAGTATTAAATAAAGTAAATGAAAAATTTAATTTGTCGTTGACTTGGGAACATGGCCTATTGGGTGGCGCAGCGATTGATGCTCATGGTGAACCGTACCCAGCTGTAACAAGCGAGCAAGCAAAGAAAGCTGATGCCATTTTATTAGGTGCCGTTGGCGGACCAAAATGGGACACTATTGAACGCTCTATTCGCCCTGAACGTGGTCTTTTAAAAATTCGTAGTGAACTTAACTTGTTTGCTAACTTGCGCCCAGCGATTTTATACCCACAATTAGCCGATGCTTCTAGCTTAAAGCCTGAGATTGTTGCTGGTTTAGATATTTTAATTGTTCGTGAATTAACTGGTGGTATCTACTTTGGTCAGCCACGTGGTATTCGTGAACTCGAAAATGGTGAAAAACAAGGCTATAACACTGACGTTTATTCTGAAAGTGAAATTAAACGCATTGCAAAAGTGGCTTTTGAACTTGCAGGATTACGTGGCGGTAAAGTGTGTTCTGTAGATAAAGCAAACGTTTTAGAAGTGACAGAGCTTTGGAAGCAAACGGTTACTGACTTACAGCAAGCGAACTATCCAAATATTCAGCTTTCACATATGTATGTGGACAATGCTGCCATGCAACTTGTACGTGCACCTAAACAGTTTGACGTAATCGTTACAGGCAACTTGTTTGGCGATATCTTATCTGACGAAGCAGCAATGCTTACAGGCTCAATTGGTATGTTGCCATCAGCTTCTTTAGATGAAAGTGGCAAAGGCATGTATGAACCTTGTCATGGTTCGGCGCCTGATATTGCAGGTCAAAATGTGGCAAACCCATTAGCAACGATTCTTTCTGTTGCAATGATGCTTCGTTATACCTTCCGTGAAGAAGCTGCTGCTAAAGCAATTGAAGATGCAGTAGGGCAAGTACTTGATCAAGGTTTCCGTACAGCCGATATTATGTCTGAAGGCATGACTAAAGTAGGTACAGCCGAGATGGGTGCAGCAGTTGTTGCTGCTCTTGCTTAATCGCTACTTTGGTAAAAAACGCAGCTTGAAGCTGCGTTTTTTATTGTCGAAAGGTTTTAACAGGCTTTGCCCTGATATTGGATTGATTCAGCAATGTCATTTTTAAGCTGAAAAATAACTTTGCAACTAAAATTAACATCGTAAGAATTGCTTCCTAAAGACCCCGATTGAATAGGGACTGGATTACCACCCATTTCAACATTGCTCACCATAGGAATGGGAATACTTAATGGCCGTAAAATTGTGTAGATGAGTTGATTTGATGTTTTCTGTGGAACATGAGCAATTTGAAAACCAAGACCGCGTAAGTTTAGTTCTTGTTGAATGGTGGTCGAAGATTTGCCCAGAAAGCCTTTTAAATATTCCTGTAAGTCGACAGATTGGCGTGGGACATTTGCACAACCGTTAAAATGAATAAGTATCACTGAGAGTAAGCTTATTCGACATAGGGTCTGTATATTCATTTTTCTCTCTATCACATTATATTTATTATTAGATAACGGTAGGTTGGATTGCCTAGCTTGTAAAGGGAAAAAGGAAGTTTATGATAAATGGAGAATGAGTTTATCTAGGAATTCATACTCATATCCAAAAGGCTTTATAATTATTTTGCAAAAAACTTAAGGAAAACATGATGAAAAAAATACTTTTAGCATTTTTATGCAGCTTTGGAGTAACAGCGGTATATGCCGATAATTGTGACACTACTCGTAATACTTATGATGATATTTACTGTACAAATAAAATCTATGCGAGTGCTGATGCAGACCTGAATAAAAACTATCAGGCATTAAGAGCAAAATTGAATACAGCGCAACGAAGTACGCTTAAGAAGTCTCAGCTTGCTTGGATACGTCAACGTGATGCTGAATGTACAGATTCAAATAGAAATAGTGTAGACGTGCAATGCCGTTTACAGACAACGCAAGAAAGAAACCATTGGCTGCAAGAAAGATTGCGTGAATGCCAAACAGTTGGATGTAAAACCAGTCGATTAAGTGAATAAATAACGCAATAAAAAAGCCACTTCATGATGTGGCTTTTTTGCATTCACTAATTAGCGAGCACGGTACGTAATACGACCTTTAGTTAAGTCATATGGAGTCATTTCGACTTTCACACTGTCGCCAGTAAGAATACGGATATAGTGTTTACGCATTTTACCAGAAATGTGTGCAATAACTTCGTGACCGTTTTCAAGACGTACACGGAACATCGTATTAGGAAGCGTTTCGGTGACAACGCCTTCGAACTCAATGAGTTCCTCTTTATTGGCCATAGCCTACCTGATGATCAAATTGGAAAGGCGCAAATTATAGTCAATTTATTTAAAAAAAACAAGATAGACATCTTCTTGTTAAAGCATCTGGTTAAACTATGACTAGTAAAAAAAGATGCAATTTTTTTCACAAAACAACTCTAATTCTGTTGTCAGTTTGGTCAATCAACGCTAATCTAAAATCATAGTTATTAGGGACTGTTCATGAAAAAAGAGTCAACAGCTCCTAAGTATCAATGAAGTATCTACATGGAAGGGCACTGCGTGGGTCAGCTAACAGATGCATCAGTTGTATTACGTTTTGGCTATCAAGCAATTCGTCGTGCAGGATTGCCAACAGAAGAAATATTAACTAAAGCGGGAGTCGCTTTAAATCAGGTCGATACTAATGCACGTACTCCGTTAAGTGCACAGTATGCCTTTTGGACTGCAGCTCAGGAAGTCAGTAAAGATCCAGACATCGGTTTGCATTTAGGTGAACATTTGCCTTTATACCGCGGTCAGGTGATTGAACATTTATTCATTAGTAGTGAAACCTTTGGTGAAGGGCTTAAGCGAGCTTTGGCTTACCAACGTCTAATTAGTGATGCATTCGATGCAAAACTGGTGGTTGAAGATGGACGCTGCTATTTGACTAATGGTGAGCAAGTGGGAGCCGACAACCTTGTAAATCGTCATTTTTCAGAATGTGCGATTTCTGGTGTGCTTCGATTCTTCAAATTTATTACTGAAGGGCAGTTTCATCCTATCTTCATCGATTTTAACTTTAGTGAAGGTGCTTCGGAGGACGAATATTTCCGAGTTTATGGCTGTCCGGTAAGTTTAGGGCAAAAAGAAACAAGACTATATTTTGACCCTGCCATTTTAGACTTCCAGCTTTGGCAAGCAGAGCCTGAACTATTGCAATTGCATGAGCAGCTCGCAATTGAAAAGTTACAAGAACTTGCTCGTTATGATTTAGTGGGTGAAGTTCGTCGTGCTATTGGTTCGACACTTGAAAGTGGAGAAACCACGCTAGAAACTGTAGCAGCTCAATTAAATATTACACCGCGCCGTTTACGGACACAGTTAAGCGAAGCAAATACTAGTTTCCAGCAAATACTTTCTGACTATCGCTGTCGTTTGGCTAAAAAACTTTTGGCAAATACCAGTGAGAGCGTGGAGCGTATTGTGTATTTAACGGGTTTCTCTGAACCAAGTACGTTCTATCGTGCGTTTAAACGATGGACCAATGAAACACCAGTTGAGTACCGTAAGCGTAAACAACACCGTTAATAAAAATGGGTTAAGCCTACTCAGGTAGGTTTAACCAATGTGGCCCAAGTGGTGGCTGTGGCAAGTCAAATTGCTCAGGGTAATAACATTGAATAAAGTAGAGGCCGTCAGGCGGAGCAGTGACTCCTGCCGCTTTACGATCTTGTGCCGCAAACATCGCATCGATATGGTCTATTTCATACATACCTTGACCAATTTCGAGTAAGCATCCGACAATATTGCGTACCATATGGTGTAAAAAACCATCTGCTTGAATATCTAAGACCAAGTAGCGACCATGTTCAAATAGACGGCAATGCGTTACATGTCGTACAGGCTTATTGGACTGGCATGCTGCTGCGCGAAAGGTTTCAAAGTTATGCGTACCTTCAAATTTACTGGCAGCTTTAATCATCTTTTGCACATCTAGCTGTTGGTAAATGTGCGTAACCTGTTTATGTAAGAGGGCTGGTCGACACGGAGCGTTATAAATAACATAGCGGTAACGTCGAGCAGTCGCCTTAAAGCGTGCATGAAAATTTTCATCCATCACTTTAATCCACTGAATGGAAATATCTTTAGGTAACTGGCTATTTGCTCCTCTTAACCATCCCGTTTCTGGTCGAATGGCATTCGTATCGAAATGTGCCACCATATTGGTTGCATGTACACCTGCATCTGTTCTACCCGCACCATGAAGTGCAATAGGTTCATCTGCAATTTTGCTGAGTACACGCTCAATCGTTTCCTGAACGCTGGCAACGCCTGGCTGTTGTGTTTGCCAACCTCGATATTGAACTCCGCTAAACTCAATACCGACCGCATAACGTTGCATAGCTTTACCTCTATTTAATGCAAATTTTCATTCCAATGGCTGAGCCATTGTTCTGGGGTTGGGTATTTTAAATAGATTTGAAGTGCTTTTGCATAAAGATCTGCATGACTATGTGCATCATTAATGACAATTTTTGCAGTTTTTGCCCAAGCACTAATTGCATAACGTTGGTCAATGCCGCCAAAGGTCACTTGTGTCGCCAAGATTGGAACACAACCATGAGCATACAGTTCATCTAAGGTTGCCAATAGTTCAGGGTTTACTGCGATATTGCCTGTACCAAAGCCTTGTAACACCAAAAAGTGCGGTGGGGCAGAAAGTAAGTGACGTAACTGTTGTACCAAGTGCTGTGTTGCAATCGGTTGCATCATCCAGTTTAAAATTTGGAATGAAGCTGCTTTTTCAATTTGAGCATCTTGTACGATCAATTCATTTTGCTGAGGCGTAAACTCAGCTTCACTACTTAAACCTGAAAATGCATCGAGTTCAGTTGTATGCGTTTTTAAAGCAGTTTGTGCATGGAATACTTGATGATGGAATGCAAGATATGCACCACCTACAGGTAGGGCAATCACTTGTTCTAATGCAAGATATAAGTTCTCAATTGCATCAGTAAATTCACGAGTATTATCACCTTGAACATTGAGTAACGGGTATTGGCTACCAGTAATCACAATATGACAGCTTTGGCCTAAAAAGCGGGCTAGGGTTGCAGCCGCATAACTGAGCGTATCTGTACCGTGAATAACAACGAAATGTTGATAGCCTTCAAGTTGTAGTTGTTGTATGCGTTGAATGAGGCGTAACCAATCAGGTGCAGTACATGCACTGCTATCGACAATATTAGGTGCAGCGAAGCAGTCGACTGTTAAGTGTGGGGGAATCACTTTTTCAAGTTGAGGCAAGAATTGGTCATAAGGCATCGGAGCTAAAGGTTCACCAATGCAACCAAAAGTACCACCCATATAAAATAAGGCTATTTTTTTCATATTTTTGCAGGCATAAAAAAGCAGTCATCTCTGACTGCTTATGGTAAATCGAACAGTTCTAAGAAGCTATGCGATTAAGTAGGTTTTTCGCATGTTGTTGTTGTTCTGTGTTGAATTTTTGCTCATCAGCCTGTAGTAAATTGCGTGCTGCTTGGTTCGCTCCAAACTTAATGTATTGCTCAGCCAACTTTAAGTCGAGCTCACTTTCATTTACTTGTTTTAATTCTGGAAAAGCTTCTAGAAGTGGATCTTCTATTTGAGCTTGCGTAACTGCTTCATTGACTACATCTATAGGGTTTTGAGTTTCAAGCTCTGGTGCTGTAACTAACGTAGGCTCATCTAACGAAAACTCAAGTGGTGCGATCGAAGTTGCTTCTAATGGCGCTTGTTCTACGAGTGTAAATTCATCTAATGATGTAGCTTGTTCAACAGATTTCGTCTCTGAACTTGAAGGATTTAAGTCAAGGTTGAAATCTAATGCATTGACGCTACTCTCTTGATCTGCTTTTACCTCTACTGCTTGAGTTTTTTCCTCAGTTTCATGCTGAGGGGCCAAGTCAAAAGAAAACTCTAAATCAGCTAGCTCATTTGTTTCCTTAGATGACGATACTTCTGGTTCTTGCGGAGAATTTGATACTTCTGGTTCTATAGGTTGGCTGGTATTTTCTGTAGCCGCAGTTTTTTCGAATGAAAAGTTAAATTCTAACGGTTCAACTTCAACAGCAGGTTCTTGTTTTACCGGTGTATAGTCTTTCTGCAAGTCATCAAAAGAAGCTTCAGAAGAACTTGTTGTTAACTGGTCAAACTGAGCTGTTGTATCAGGTGTATTTTTTGGCTCTTCATACGTTTGAGCCTGAGGAAAATCAATAGCATCAGGTTGTCTTGAAGACTCATATTCTTTTTGTCTTGCTTCTGCTTTAATTGCGATTTCATTTAATGCCAAGCTGCGAATGTGGCTAATAAGTTGTTGAATCGCAAATTCATCTTTTTGAGCAATATGAACTTCAAGAAGTAATAAATACAATTCGTGTTGGGTATTGTCTTTCTTTAGTGCCTGATTGACTTGAGCTTCGGCCGCAGAAAACTGTTTTTCTTGAATGAGTTGTAGAATATTTTGACGAACAGCTTCTGGTACCGGACTACTTTGTGGAAGCGCAGGAGCGACTTCTTCAACTACACTGGCTTTACTTTTTTCGCGAGAGCTTTTACTCGATTTGGCGCTCGCTTTTTTACCTGCTTTTTTACTTATACTTTTTGAGGAGGTGGTCTCTTGTTTTTGGCCATTCTCACGCTTTTTTAAAACAACGGCGACCACGAGTAATATGATAAACGGAATCACATATAACATTACTTTCCCCTTAAAAAATAAAATTTTGCAATATAAAGCGAGCTAACTCTGGTTTTAACTTAATGTTTTTGCTTGTGAGTTCGTTGCTGTGCTTGTAACTGCTGTTGTAACTCTGCCAAACGCGCATTCAGAAGTTGAATACGTTGGTCTTTTAAACTTAAAGTTTGATTTAGTTTGGTTACATTCCTTTGTAATGTAACGGTTTTTTCTCGAGTTGTCATAACTTTTACTGCTAACTCAGTATTGTTTTGACCTTGTTGTGTGCTCTTTTTTGCACTTCCATGAGTAGAATTTGGGCTGTTCTCTGCCACAATGCTCATTTCAGCTTGTTGTAAACGATATTTAGCTCTGCCAGAAGATGGTTTTGCTAAGTTGGCTTCACTCGATTTAGGTTTTGGATGTGAAGCTTTAGCTGTATTTGCTGCTGTTAAGTTTAGTGAAATTCCCTGACGTAAACGGTTTACATCACCTTGAATAAACGCATGTCGGTTTTGAGCTTGGATATCTCGCATGACTTTAGACACAGGTTGTTTGGTCTGTGCTGCAATACGATTAGCAATAGTCCATAAAGACTCATTCCGTTGTACGACATATTTACCTGTAGGTGCTGGGCCTTTATAGGTGCTGATTTTTTGCTTTTTCGGTGTACTTTTACTTAATACATTTTTGTGTTGAGCAGGCTTAGCTTGGGCTGCTTTTTTGACTGTAGTTGTTTGATTGTCATTGCTTGGTTTAAGAGGCGCAGATGGCTGTTTTTCTACAGCAGATGGCTGCTCAGTACTCATTGCTGCGATAGTTTGCTGTGGCGCTTGAGTCGAAGGTTTTTCGGTAAAAGGTGTCGCAGGAGCAGAACTATTTAAAGCCGGAGCAGATCCGGTGCTAATGTTTAGATTACGTTCATTAGCTGGAGTTTCGGCTACGGTTGTTGCTGTCTCAGCAGGTGTGTATCGAGTACTTTCAGGTAAGTTTAACGCGATGTCTTTTTCATTTACGATAAATTGCGGTGAAAGTGGACTTTCGTTAGCAGCGACCTTTTTTATAGGCGATGGCTTTAAAACGGTTTTAATATGTTGAAGACGAGTTGCATTACCTTCACTGACTTTTACGACAATGTTCAGTTCAGGATCAATAATAGGACGAGATGAGGTAATTACAATAACACCAGAACCTTGGCCATTTTGTCGCGTATAAAAATTCAAGTTACCAGGAGGTTGATGAGTGACTCCTAAACCATTGAGATCTTCTTGCGTGGCTAAACTGACTTGCAAGGGCGTATTTGGATCGGCTTGCTGAAAATTCATTTCTGCATACAGTAATTCCCCAGGCGCAGATTGAATTTGAATAGGATCTAATGTAATCGCATAAACAGAAGGCGAAGACATAATGGTGAAAATGGCAATTTTTAATTTGTTATATGCAGTCATCTCAATCCATGACCTGATCAGTCGTAAAGTCGTTCAAAATTATACAATAATGAAATGTAAATAAATTGTTAATTTTTCACAAACCAGTTACGAAAAAGCCGATCAAATGTGATCGGCTTTTTGTTTTGACTGAATGATTCAGGTCAAATTATGAGCTTTTGTATTCTACTAAAATACGTAACATACGACGTAAAGGTTCAGCAGCACCCCAAAGTAGCTGATCGCCTACTGTGAATGCACCGAGATACTCTTTACCCATATTGAGTTTACGTAAACGGCCTACAGGTACAGTTAAGGTACCAGTCACAGCTACAGGTGTAAGATCAGTCATAGATGCTTCACGTGTATTTGGTACAACTTTAGCCCACTGGTTTGAGTTACGAATCATATCTTCGATCTCATCAAGCGGAACATCTTTTTTCAGTTTGATGGTTAATGCTTGAGAGTGGCAACGCATTGCACCGATACGCACACAGTGACCATCAATAGGAACGATTTGAGAGTTACCTAAAATCTTGTTGGTTTCAACTTGACCTTTCCACTCTTCTTTAGATTGACCGCTTTCAAGCTGTTTATCAATGTAAGGAATTAATGAACCAGCAAGTGGCACACCAAAGTTCGCAGAAGGGAAACCTTCACCACGTTGTAGCTCAGCAACTTGGCGGTCAATATCAAGAATTGCAGATTTAGGATCATCTAACAATGTCTTGGTATTGTTGTATAAATAACCCATACCTGTTAACAACTCACGCATGTTTTGCGCACCAGCACCTGATGCTGCTTGATAAGTCATAGCAGTCATCCACTCAACCAAATTGTTTTGGAAAAGTGCGCCTACGCCCATCAACATAAGTGATACTGTACAGTTACCACCCACGAAAGTTTTAGTACCTTTCGCTAAACCATCTTTAATCACGTTAAGGTTAACTGGATCAAGAACGATGATTGCATCATCAGACATACGTAAAGTAGATGCAGCATCAATCCAGTAGCCATCCCAACCAGTTGCTTTTAACTGTGGGAAAACTTCAGACGTGTAGTCACCACCTTGGCAGGTAATAATGACATCCATTTGCTTCAGACTATTAATGTCTGTAGCTTCCATAAGTGCTGGGGCAGTCTTACCACCAAATGAAGGAGCTTCACCACCTGCATTACTGGTAGAGAAGTAGAATGGCTCAATATGAGCAAAATCATTCTCTTCAACCATACGTTGCATAAGGACGGAACCGACCATCCCGCGCCAACCGACCAGACCTACTTTCATGTCATTTTGCCTCGGTGCGTTAAAATTGTTAGGGGGAGTTGAGTGTATCAAAAGTGCTCACAACTGCAAGCGTTACAGAATCAAAACAGCAATTTTATTGAGTAGAATATCTTGTTTATGTTACATACAAAATTGATAAAGATGACAAAAACATTAAAAAACAAATCATCTTAAAAGAGTAATTTCAATGATTTATATCGAAGTTCTATCTGTAGTGGTGATTTGGTTGACTTTCTGGTCACTTATTCCTCGTGATGAATGGTGGTTTAGAGGGGCTGATTTTCCGCGGCTACAAATTCTATTTATTGGCTTAATTGCTCTAATTGGTATGTTGTTTTGGCCGGATGAATGGAATATCGGGCGTGAGATTTTGCTTGCGGTGCTCATCGCGGCAATTGCTTATCAGCTTAAAATGGTTTTACCTTATACATTGTTTTGGAAAAAGCAGGTTAAAAAAGTCAAACAACAGCAAATAGATCCCAAAAAGCAAATTTCACTTATCGTTTCCAATGTGCTCATGCCTAATGATAAATATCATTTGCTTCTTGAACATGTGCGGTCACTCAAACCTGACTTACTTCTTACTTTAGAAACAGATAAAACGTGGGAAAATGCTTTAAAAGAAATTGAAGCGGATTACCCTTACCGTGTGCCTGTACCTCTCGATAACTTATATGGCATGCATTTATATAGTCGACTACCGCTTAAAAATGTTGAGGTCAAATTCATTTTAAGTGATGAAATTCCTTCTATCCATACCACCGTTATCTTACGTTCTGGGATGCCTGTTCAGCTCTACTGTTTACATCCAAAACCGCCTAGTCCAACTGAAGCAAAAGATTCAACACTACGAGATGCAGAGCTTTTGATTGTTGGAGATCAAATTAAGGATTTAGATGAAAGTTGTATTGTGATGGGGGATTTAAACGATGTAGCGTGGTCACGGACAACCCGTTTATTTCAGCGTATTAGTGGGTTGCTCGACCCGCGAGTTGGGCGACATTTTATAAATACTTTTCATGCAGACTATCCTTTATTACGCTGGTCACTCGACCATATCTTTCACAGTACAGACTTTGGTTTGGTAAAAATGCAGCGTTTACCTCATATTGGATCAGATCATTTTCCTGTCTACGTCGTTTTACAAACAGGACGAATATTTGAAGAGATTCAAGAAGAAATAGAGCAAACTCAAGATGATGAAGAGGAAGCTCAAGCTGCGATACAAGAAGGTATTGCTAAAGCTGAAAAAGAAGAAAAAATAGTAACTGATGAAATTGCGGAGCCTTATAAAGAGAAAAGTATATAAAAATAAGTTGTAAGCAATATCGTACAAAGATTTGAGTCTAGGTCCAATAGGCAGGGGAATCTAAAACCCGTATTCTACATTCATCGGCACACGGAAGCGGGAATGGATAATCCCAAGTAAGGATGCACTAAGCTGATATGGAACGACATCACGGATACGATGTTAGAACGGAAGCGATAAAAAGAATTATATACCCTGAAAGCACAACCTCATTTACCCGAGTTTTGCAGGACGCAGAACTCGGGTTGATATTTATATAAATACCATTTAATTAATTGTAAATTAAAGAAATTTTTTTAAGGTTATCTTAATTTTAAAATCTATTTAATATAGGTAGTAGTTCTTAAATTTTTTTATATATCAAAGCTTTTTTCGATGAAAATAGATACAAAAATTTTTTTTGTTAAGTTTTTGTTTTTATAGATTATTGAGGAATAAATATAGGCTTTGGTCTATTTAGACATAAATTGGACTTGTTTAATTGGCAAATCTCAATAGAATGTGCCGATCGTTGACATGTTGGATCGTCAACAGGCATTGTTGTTTACTTCGCCGGATCGGCGGGTTGTGATTTGCTTGTGTATTTAAATTTCTGTTTGGAAATTACTGCACATATTGAGGTTTCACTATAAGAATAGTGTTCTTCTCCCTCTCATATTTGATACTTTGCGGTGCATAAGGATTGTCTTATGAAGAATTTTAAATTTAGCCTTGCGTGGCAAATTTTAATTGCTTTAATCCTAGGGATAGTTGTCGGGGCTGTTTTACATAACCAGCCTGAAATCAAAGATAGTATTGTAACTAATGTTCTTACTCCATTAGGTAAGATCTTTATTAGCCTGATTAAAATGATTGTTATTCCAATCGTTTTCTCTACATTGATTTTAGGTATTGCTGGTGTTGGCAGTACAAAAAGTCTAGGGCGTCTTGGTTTTAAAACCATTCTCTATTTCGAAATTATTACTACTATTGCTATTTTAGTTGGCTTGGTTGCAGCGAATATCTTCCATCCAGGTTCAGGCATTGATATGTCTCAACTGGTTCAAACTGATATTTCTCAATATAAGCATACAACTGAAGAAGTACAGTCACAGTCTCATGGCATCATGCAGACAATATTATCGCTTATCCCAACGAACATTATTAGTTCAATGGCGCATGGCGAAATGTTACCTGTGATTTTCTTTGCTGTGCTTTTTGGTATTGGCTTATCTTCATTGCCAGCTACGACGAAAGATCCGCTATTAAATGTATTTCATGCTATCTCGGAAACAATGTTCCGTGTGACGCACATCATCATGAAATATGCGCCAGTGGGTGTATTTGGTTTAATCGCTGTAACTGTTGCAAACTTCGGTTTCGCTTCACTTATTCCATTAGGTAAATTGGTTGTATTGGTTTACGGTGCAATCTTGTTCTTTGCTTTAGTGGTACTTGGTTTAACTGCAAAAATGTTCAGCATCAATATCTTTACATTGTTTAAGATTTTGAAAGATGAATTAATCTTGGCATATTCGACTGCAAGTTCGGAAACAGTTTTACCGCGTATTATGCAAAAAATGGAAGCTTACGGTGCGCCAAAAGCGATTTCTAGTTTTGTAATCCCAACAGGTTATTCATTTAACCTTGACGGTTCTACGCTTTACCAAAGTATTGCAGCAATCTTTATTGCACAGCTTTACGGTATCGAAATGTCAATCAGCCAACAAGTTATTTTGGTTGTAACACTAATGATTACTTCTAAAGGTATCGCAGGTGTTCCTGGCGTATCATTCGTTGTGTTATTAGCGACATTAGGTAGTGTTGGTATTCCTGTAGAAGGCTTAGCATTTATTGCTGGTGTTGACCGTATCATGGATATGGCTCGTACTGCGTTGAACGTTGTAGGTAACGCGCTTGCGGTACTTGTAATCAGTAAGTGGGAAAAACAATATGACTATGAAAAAGCTGCTGCTTATGAAGCAACATTTAAATAAGACTGCTTTCTTTTAGTTGTAAAAAACCCGCGATCATCGCGGGTTTTTTTATTACGTTATTTCAATACACTTTGATATAGCTCAAGGGTCTGGTCGCACATATCTTTTAAACTGAACGTTGCCACAGGAGCGACTGTTTGAGGTTGTTCAATATGATGTTTTACTGTTTCGACTAAGGCTTTTTCATTTTCAGCTTCAACAAGACCTTGTGGATATACATTCGATAAAATCTCTGCAACACCTCCACGGTTCCAGCCAATCACCGGTGTACCGACTGAGAGTGCTTCTAATGCTGTTCTACCGAATGTTTCTGCTTGATTGGATAGAGAGAGCACGATGTCGCTAAAAGCGAGCCATTCGCGTATATCTGAGCGATGTCCTACAAAGGTGATCTTATCTGCGAGACCTTTGTTTTGAATGGTGCTTTGCAGCTCACTTAAATAGGCTTGTTTTTTAGCATTGGCTCCACCTACAACCACAGCATGTAGTTGAGGATATTGCGACTGAAGTTGTTGCATCAACTCAATTAGGCTTTCATGTCCTTTTAAACGTGTAATACGGCCAGGCAAGCATAGTAAAAATTTATTTTCGAGTTCAGGAAAGTCATTAAAAACTTGATTAAACCACTGTGCTGAGGGTTGGTAGTTATGCGGGAAAGCAGCTGGATCAATTCCTCGATAAATCCGGACAATATCTTGAGGTGGACAGTTTTTATAATGGTCAGTGATGTATTTAACTACACTGTCAGAAACGGCAATTACTTTTTCAGCTTGAGTCATAATCGCACTATAACGATTAACTGAATAGAAACCATGTACTGTGCTAATGAGGTGAGGACGTTTATTTGCTGGTATTCCTTTTAAGGCAAAATGAGTAAGCCAAGCTGGCACACGTGAGCGGACATGAACAATATCGGGTTGATGCTCTTCAATAAGTCGACGTAAAGGGCGAATTTGCCATAAACTCGATAAAGATTTTTTATGAATCGGTAGCGTTAAGTGTTTAGAGCCCTCGGCTTCAAGTTGAGACACTAACCGTCCGCCATTTGATACAACTAAAGATTGGTGGCCTTGTGCAACTAGTGCACGTGCAATTTCCAGTGTGCCGCGTTCTACGCCACCGCTATTGAGTTCTGGGAGAAGTTGCATCACTTTCATTGTTTTTTGCCTTATACATTCATAAAAGATGGATGATCTACAGATACATCATTTCAAACTAAATCATTATCCGGAATTTACTATCGTGATAGCGACATGGATGTCGCTGTTTCGCTGTGTTACATGGAAGTAACATCAGCGGAACAAAGGATTTTTGCTTACTTTTTATCCCTAAAAAGTAAGGTCTGCCTATTCGAAAGTATTTGAATTTCACTTTAAATTGAGGCTATGCCTACTACTAATTTAAAATCATTACAGCTTTATCTTAATAGATCTCTTCATATCCTTCAGGACGTGTCTTAAAGCGACGGTGAAACCACATATATTGAGTTGGTGCGATACGAAGCTGATTCTCAATAATCTTATTTACACGGGTTGCATCATCAACTTCATCGTCACTTGGCATATTGTCGACTGCAGGTTCAATCAAGATATGATATTTAGGGTTCTGTACATCGCCATGACGATAAAAATATAAAGGGACAGCAACCGCTTTCGAGATTTTTAATAAACGACGATGCGCGGTTACTGTGGCCGCAGGAACTCCAAAAAATGGTGCCATAACGCCTTGTTTGAGGCCGAAGTCTTGATCGGGGCTATACCAAATTGCATCACCATCTTTAAGTTGGCGAATTAAGCCACGCATATCATCATGATCGATTTGTGCTTTGTAAATGGTTGCTCGACAGCGATAAATTAGCATGTCGAGTAGGGGATTATTTTGAGGACGATATACAACATCTGGCTCAAAATACTGAGCACATACATAACCACCAGCATCAAGCAAAGTACTGTGAGTTCCCAGTAATAAAACGCCTTTGCCTTGTGCTTGAGCATTGGTAATGTGTTCTAAGCCTTCAATCGTGACACGGTTTTTAAACCAGTACGGCTTATACCAAGCGTTTAAGGTCTCAAAAATACCAAGCATCATATCTACAAAAACTTGTTTTGCTTGTTGCTGTACTTTTTCAGATGACCATTCGGGAAAGCAAACTTCTAAATTACGAATAGTGGTTTTGCGACGAGATTTTAAATATTTCCAAGCGATATTTGCTAACCCGTGAGCCAAACGCCATTGAATCGCCCACGGTAAAATAGCCAAAAGCATGAGGAAAGTAATCGCAATCCATACACCCCAATATTTGGGTAATAAAAAGGACCACTGAAACTCACCGGGCGTATAAGGCTGCTTTTGGCTCATAACGATATAAAAAATTTAAAAAGTTAAAACTGCCAAAAGTGTATCACGAACTGAATTTATCGTCGTAATACACAGGAGTAAATTGAAGGTTTAGAGCTGGTAAAGAAGAATAAACTAAGTTATCGGCGGTGTTCTAAAAGAATACGAACAGCGAGTCCGGCTAATACCGTCCCCATAATCCAGCGTTGGATGCTTGCCCAAAGCGGTTTTTGTTGTAGAAAGAGCGCAATGCTACCTGCAGAAAACACAATCAGTGCATTGACTGAAACACTTACAAAAATTTGTATGGTTCCGAGTTGAATAGACTGCGCTAAAATACTGCCTTGTTGTGGGTGAATAAACTGTGGCAATAAAGACAAATACATAATCGCAATTTTAGGATTAAGTAAATTTGTCAAAAAGCCCATTAAAAATAATTTTAATGGTGAATCGATAGATAAGTCTTTTACACTGAAAATAGGCGCAGCATTTGGACGTAATGCTTTCCATGCAAGCCAGAGTAAATATATGGCACCGGCAATCCGAATTGTGTCATAAGCATATGGAACTGCAACCACAAGCGCTGTGATCCCGAAAGAAGCGCAGAGCATATAAAATACAAAACCAACCGCAACACCGCCGAGGGAAATAAAACCTGCGAGTTTGCCCTGACTAATGGAACGAGAGATAAGATAAATCATGTTTGGACCTGGGGTGAGTACCATCGCCAAGCAAATGAGTCCGAATGCCAAAATTTGAGAGAGATCTAGCACGGAAATATCCTTAAATATTATTATACTGATAGGTATATCATAATTGTTTTGTATACAGCGAAACTTTATTCATTGTCTTTTTGAATCAAAAAATAAGAATAATTCAGTATGATATGAATATCCTGATTTCATAGAAATTTATGAGAAATCTCCATATCGATGCCACAAAAGGTGTCTTAATTTTTCTGGTTGTATTAGGTCATTACCTTGAAAGGTTAATTGGCTGGAACGAACCTCTAAATCAAGCGATTTTAGGGAGCATTTACTTTGTTCATATGCCAGCTTTTATTTGTATCTCAGGCATGTTTTTTAAAGAAGAGAAAATCCTAGAAAAGTTAATTTACCTTTTATCGTTGTATTTGCCATTTCAACTTTTATTTCAGTTGCTTGATGCCTTCTATAATGGAAGTTTATGGAATTGGTCGTTTCATTTGGTATGGTTTGCTAAGCCTTATTGGGTGCTATGGTATTTATTTGGGATGGTGGCTTGGACGGTTCTCGCTTTTTTCCTAAAAAAGACGGCATATCCAGTTCTGTTTTCAATCGTTTTAGCTTTACTTATTGGATGCTCACCCATCAATAATTACAGCTATTCGATGGGTCGAATTTTCGTATTTTTACCTTTTTTTATGGTGGGGGCGATCTATGGTAAAACCATTTTCCAGTATATTCCGCAGTTGCCTTATGCAAAGTTATTTGCTGTTATCCCATTATTCATCATTACTGCTGTAGCCGCTATAAGTCATTATAGTTATTACTGGCTATTTGGTAGTTTGTCATATTTTCAACTCCATGTAGATCTATGGCAGGGAATACTGATTCGCAGTGTAATTATGTTGCTATCGGCTATGGGTGTTTTGAGTTTATTTGTACTCACTCAAAATTTTAAACAACCTTGGATCGGTTTAGGCCAAAAAACGCTGCCAGTTTATATATTGCATGGTTTTGTAATTATTGTTTTGACTCATCAATTAAGTTTTAAATATTCGGTAGAGATCAATATTTTTATTAGTCTTGTTTTGGCTATCCTCAGTTGTATGGTTTTGCAGTTACAGATATTTGAACGTTTAATTCGCTTCATCTCTTTATTCGTTTATAAACCTTTTATGGCATTACTAGAAATTCTAAATCCAAAAAAAGGGCTTTAATTAAAGCCCTTTTTTATTGATTAACTGCCTTTACTCATTTGCTCAAGTTCATCCCAACGCTCTAATTTTTCAAGCAGTAATTCTTCAATTTCTGCTAGGCGTTGGCTTGCTTGAGTCGCAGCATCTGCATCGGACACAAACCACGAACCATCTGCAAGTTTGTCAGAAAGCTCGGCTTGTTCAACTTCCAGTTTCTCGATTTCGGCAGGAAGTTGCTCAAGTTCACGTTGGTCTTTATAGCTCAATTTCACCTTTTTCACGGTACTTTGAGCGGCAGCTTTTTCAGCTTCAGCTTTTGCTTGAGCTTTCTTAACGTCAGACTTCTGGTCTACTACTTTGTCATCTGGACGTTGTAGTAAGTAATCTTGGTAACCACCAATGTATTCTGCAATATTGCCTTTGCCATCAAATACCCAAGTAGAAGTGACAACGTTATCCATAAATGCACGGTCATGCGAAATGAGTAATAAAGTGCCTTTATATTCAGAAAGCATCTCTTCAAGTAGCTCAAGAGTCACCATATCCAAGTCATTGGTTGGTTCGTCCATCACAATCAGGTTCGATGGCTTAAGCAATAATTTAGCAAGCAAAATACGGTTACGCTCACCACCCGAAAGGGCTTTTACTGGTGTACGTGCGCGTTCAGGTGAGAACAAGAAATCTTGTAAATAGCTGTAGATATGACGACGGTTGCCATTTACATCTACAAAGTCAGAGCCTTCTGAAACGTTTGCCATGACTGTTTTTTCAAGATCTAAGGCATTACGTAATTGATCAAAATAAGCAATTTCTAATTGAGTACCTGTCTTAACAGAACCGCCATGTTCGATTTCACCTAGAATGGCTTTAATTAACGTTGTTTTACCGACACCGTTATCACCTACTAGGCCAATACGGTCACCACGCATGACAAGCGTCGAGAAGTCTTTGATGAGTGGTTTACCATCATAAGATACGCTTAAGTGCTCAATATCAAATACTAATTTACCAGAGCGATTTGCTTCTTGAGTCGCCATGCTCACTTTGCCTTGTTGTGAGCGGCGAGCTTTCGATTCTTCGCGTAACGCTTTTAATGCACGAACACGGCCTTCGTTACGTGTGCGACGTGCCTTAATGCCTTGACGAATCCAAGCCTCTTCTTCAGCTAACTTTTTATCAAATAAAGCATTTTGTTTCTCTTCTGCCTCCATTTGCTGAGCTTTAAGCTCTAGATAACGTGAATAGTTACCTTCGTAGCCACGTAGGATGCCGCGGTCAAGTTCAACAATTCGAGTCGCAATGCTATCTACAAAAGAGCGGTCATGCGAAATAAATAGAAGTGTTAAATTGTTTTGATCGAGTAGGAATTTTTCTAGCCACTCAATACTTTCAACATCTAAATGGTTGGTTGGTTCGTCTAGAAGTAATACGTCTGGCTGCGTTAAAAGAGCACGAGCGAGTAAAACACGACGTTTACGTCCACCAGATAAGTCTGCCAAATCTGCATTTGGGTCGAGTCCCATTTTACTTAATAGGGCATTCACCTTGTTTTCAAGCGCCCAGCCGTCTAGTTGATCTAGCTTGTGCTGAAGGTTACCCATACGGTCACATGCTTCCATGTCTCCTAGCATACAAGCATCGGTTGCTTCATGATAAGCTCTGAGTACTTCAGCAGCTTCTCCTGCGCCGTCTGCCACAATGTCAGCAACTTTGCCAGAGTCCATTGGAACGTCTTGGGCTAACATAGAAACAGTTAAACCATTTTGAATAGAAACTTCACCAGAATCTGGTAATAAGCTTCCCTCGATGAGTTTAAGTAAAGTAGACTTACCTTCACCATTACGCCCAATTAAACAGACTCGTTCGCCACGTTCTAGATTAAAGTTCGCGCCATCGAGCAGGGCAGGTCCGCCAAAAGCAAGTTGGACATCCCTTAGGGTAATATAGGCCATAATGTTTTCCAGAATCTCAAATGAGGATTTAAATGACTAAACCACCATATCATGATGATCAAGCGTCATTTTCCGCACCCATTGAAGATTTGCAAGTGCGAATTACATTTTTGGATGATTTAGTTGAACAATTAAATCAACAACTCGCTATTCAAACTCAGGAAATAGCTGATTTGAAAAAACAAATGCAATTACTTTATCAACGTGTGGAATCTTCGGATTTATCAGAAGGCATTGCACCTTTTGATCCATTAACGAATAAACCCCCGCACTATTAATAAAAAGGCAAGTTCAATACTTGCCTTTTTAACTAGAGGATATTTTTAATTTTAGTTAAAAACCGTGTAAAACAATTTTCCCTTTTGTCTTACCACTCTCAATTTGCTGATGAACCTGTTTTAAGTTTTCTGCATTAATAGGGCTTAAAACTTCAGTCACTGTCGTTTTGATTTTCCCTTCATCAACCAGCTTACTGACTTCATTTAATACTTCACTTTGTTTTTGCATATCTTCAGTTTGAAACATTGAACGCGTAAACATAAACTCCCAGTGCACCGATACAGACTTCGATTTAAATGGTTTAATATCTAACTGCTCAGGGTCATCAATTAAGCCAAAATACCCTTGTGGTGCAATCAACTCTACAATATCTGCTAAATGCTGATCTGTTTGAGTAGTCGAGAACACATATAAAGGTGCATTTAAGCCTAATTGCTTGATTTGTGGTGCTAAAGGTTCACGATGATCTAATACATAGTCGGCACCAAGTTGTTTTACCCATTCCTTCGTTTCAGAGCGTGAAGCTGTCGCAATAATCGTAAGGTTAGTTAATTGCTTAAGAAGTTGAATGGTAATTGAACCTACACCGCCAGCCCCACCAATCACTAAAATAGTCGTATTAACTGGTGCATTTTTTGGAACTTGCAGACGATCAAATAACATCTCCCAAGCCGTGATTGCAGTTAAAGGGAGAGCAGCTGCCTCTGTTGCTTCTAAAATTTTTGGTTTATGACCAACAATACGTTCATCAACCAATTGCAATTCACTATTACTGCCTTGGCGATTTAAAGCGCCTGCATACCAGACCACATCACCTACTTTAAATTGAGTGACTTTATCTCCAGTCGCTTCAACCACACCTACAGCGTCCCAGCCAAGCACTTTCCAGCCAGATTCAGCACTTACATTTTTACGTATTTTGGTATCGACCGGATTTACTGAAATAGCCTGTACGCGAACAAGCAGATCATGGCCCTCTGCAACGGGAGTGTCGAGTTCAATATCTACGAGTGCCTCTGGCGATGTAATAGGCCCTGCTTTTTGATATGCGACAGCTTTCATAATTGTGATTCCTCTTGTTGAGAGTTTGATCATAACGTAAGCTTAAAAATAGTGACTACAGACAAATAACGCTCATAGTGTCAAAAAGGATACTGTAAAATGGCAAAAGCTCGACATTCAAGTTTTGACTGCTCACCGGGTTGCTCAGTTGAAGCCGCGATCAGTTTGATTGATGGCAAATGGAAATGTGTCATTCTTTGGCATTTATTAAATGAAGGAACTTTACGGTTCAATGAAATTCGTAAACGAGTTCCAAGCATTACGCAAAGAATGCTCACCAATCAGCTTCGTGAGTTAGAACAAGATGGCATTATTCATCGCGAGGTTTATCCTCAAGTTCCCCCTAAAGTGGAATATAGCCTGACTGATTTGGGGCGCGGACTGGAGCAGATTCTTCTTGCTCTAAAAACATGGGGAGATGCACATCTGGATCAGTTTGGTAAGTTATCTACTCTTGAAACTGAAAAGAGCGCCTAAATATTGTGCCTAGATTGCTAAGAATATCTATGAGGAAATGTTGTAGTTTTTAACCTCGTCGGTTAATTGGACATTATTTTTATGATGTAACTTGCGTTTTCTGGTCAGCTTATGCAACTCTAATAAAAGAGATTAATAGGTTTTGCTATGGACAATATCGGAATTTGGGTTACCGTTATCATTGTTCTTTTCGTGCTAGGCTCCATTTTTGGTTTAAGAGTGAGTCCACGTGAAAAGGCACTAGGTATTATGCGAGACAAAGCCCGCAAAATGGGGCTACATCCACGCATAATTGCCGCACCTGAATGGACACATGTCCCGATGGCAACTGAAAAGCGTGCCAGCATGGTTGCTTATTATAGTGTATTGATCCCCGATGCTCGTTTAACGCTCATGCGTGCTCGTGTTATAGACGGAAAATTAAAAGTAGTGCAGGGTGATGAGAAATTTAATGATTCTCCCATTGCATTAAAAGGGATTTATGCTATTGATATGCAGGCAAACTGTGTAGGCCTTTATTGGGATGAGGAATCGGACCTAAAAGCCACGCAATTAGATGAGATGAAGGCTTATCTGTTGGCCTTGGCTGAAGCCTGATTTTTAAATTTATTGGTATAGGAATAACATTTTATATGGCGAATACCTCGCGCTCTGCATCTCAAAGCACAGCATCTACTGCCTCTGCTGCACATAAACGTGCCTTAGTGATTGTGGAGTCGCCTGCCAAAGCGAAAACCATCAACAAATATTTAGGTTCGCAGTACATTGTTAAGTCTTCTGTGGGTCACGTACGTGACTTGCCAACAGGCGGCAGCAAATCAACAGAGAAAAAGCCGGCTGCCCGGACAAAACTCACTGAAGCTGAAAAAGAACAAAAAGCTCAATCTGCGCTGATTAATCGTATGGGTGTCGATCCGGAACATGACTGGAAGGCACACTATGAAGTTCTACCTGGCAAAGAAAATGTTGTTGCTGAACTCAAGAAACTTGCAAAAGATGCAGATGCAATCTATCTCGCAACGGACTTGGATAGAGAAGGGGAAGCAATCGCTTGGCACTTACGCGAAGTGATTGGTGGTGACGATAGTCGTTATCACCGTGTGGTATTTAACGAAATTACTAAAAATGCCATTCAAGAAGCATTTAAACAACCAACTCGCTTAGACTTAAACCGTGTGAATGCACAGCAAGCGCGTCGTTTCTTGGACCGCGTTGTGGGTTTCATGGTTTCGCCATTACTTTGGGAAAAGATTGCCCGTGGTTTGTCGGCAGGTCGTGTACAGTCTGTGGCTGTAAAGCTTGTTGTTGAACGTGAACGTGAAATTCGTGCTTTTATTCCAGAAGAATATTGGCAAGTTTTTGCAGATACGCAAGCCAAAAAAGATGACATCCGTCTTGAAGCAGTTAGACAAGCAGGTAAGACGCTTAAACTGAAAAATAAAGCTGAAACTGATGCTTTATTAGAAGTTTTAAAGAACGCTGAATATAAAGTTGCACAGCGTGAAGATAAGCCGACTAAGGTGAATCCGAGCGCACCATATATCACTTCAACTTTACAACAAGCTGCAAGTACACGCTTAGGTTTCTCTGTGAAGAAAACCATGATGCTGGCGCAGCGTTTGTATGAAGCTGGTTTTATTACCTATATGCGTACGGACTCAACATTCTTGAGTGATGACGCTGTAAATATGGTTCGTGCTCATATTGAAAGCCAGTTTGGTGAGAAATACTTACCGGCAAAACCAAATCGCTATGGTAATAAAGCGGGTGCTCAAGAAGCCCATGAAGCAATTCGTCCGTCAAATGTTGCACTTACAGGTGACCAGCTTGCAGGTGTAGAGCGTGATGCTCAGCGTTTGTATGATTTGATTTGGCGTCAATTTGTTGCTTGCCAAATGACACCAGCAGAATACCTATCTTCAACTTTAACCGTTGAAGCGGGCAATGTTGAATTAAAGGCAAAAGGCCGTACGCTTGTATTTGATGGCTTTACAAAAGTTCGTGGTGCTAACAAATCTGACGACGACATTATTTTACCTGCAATTAAAGTAGGTGAAATTTTAAAATTAGAGAAGCTAGACCCAAGTCAGCACTTTACCAAGCCACCAGCTCGTTTTACTGAAGCATCTTTAGTAAAAGAACTTGAAAAGCGTGGTATAGGCCGTCCGTCAACTTATGCTGCCATTATTTCTACGATTCAAGAACGTGGTTATGTCAAATTAGAAAATCGCCGTCTCTTTGCAGAGAAGATGGGCGAGATCGTGACAGATCGTCTTGATGAAAGTTTTAATAACCTGATGAACTATGCGTTTACAGCCGACCTTGAAGGACAGCTCGATAAAGTTGCTACAGGTGAGCGCAACTGGAAAGAATTGTTAGACACATTCTATGGTGATTTTAAAAAGCGTTTGACCAATGCTCAAGGCGAGCAAGGCATGCGCCGTAATCAGCCAGTTGAAGTACCAGCAGTACATTGCCCTGAATGTTCACGTCCAATGCAAATTCGTACGGGTACAACAGGCGTGTTCTTAGGGTGTTCAGGTTATAACTTACCACCTAAAGAACGTTGTAAAGGAACCTTGAACTTAACGCCAGTTGAGTCTTTAGCAGCGTTATCTGATGATGATGGAGCTGAAACGGCTGACTTGATGTCAAAGCATCGTTGTCCAAAATGCGGTACAGCAATGGACAGCTACGTCATTGATGGTGGTCGCAAACTACATGTCTGTGGTAACAACCCAGATTGTGATGGTTATGAGCTTGAAGAAGGCGAGTTCAAGATTAAGGGTTATGATGGCCCAACTATTCCATGTGATAAATGTGATGGTGAAATGCAGCTTAAAACTGGTCGCTTCGGCCCGTATTTCGCTTGTACAAGCTGTGACAATACTCGTAAAGTCTTGAAGAGTGGTCAACCTGCACCACCACGTGTAGAACCAATCAAGATGGAACATTTGCGTTCAACCAAGCATGATGACTATTTCGTGTTACGTGATGGCGCGGCTGGTCTGTTCTTGGCTGCAAGTAAGTTCCCGAAAATTCGTGAAACACGTGCACCAAAAGTTGCTGAGCTTCGTAGTGTGGCTGACCAACTTGATCCAAAATACCAGTTTATTTTACAAGCTCCAGATGTAGACCCTGAAGGTAATCCAACTATTGTGAAGTTTAGTCGTAAGAACCAATCACAGTATGTAGGATCTGAAACACCAGAAGGTAAACAAACTAAATGGAGTCTGATTTATCAAGACGGTAAATGGATTGAAGGCTAAATAAGACAGATGAAAAATGCTAGCTCAGCTAGCATTTTTTATATCAACAACAATAAAAGAAAATTTAATTTTTATGGGGAAAAAGAATGTGGAAAAACATTCGGATTTTGTGTTTATTGATTATTTTATTAATCGTTGCGGTTCAGGCATGGCGTGACCAGAACCAAGATTGGAACCAGCCTGTTATCGTGGTATTGCACCCAGTAAATGCGGATGGCTTACAAACCACACAAGCTTATATTCATCAGCTACAAAACGCTGATTTCCAAACACTCAAAAGCTATTTACGTGAATGGTCACAGCATTATCGTGGGCAGCCCAGCAATTTTGAAATTCGTTTAGGTCAAGAACTACAGCAAAGACCACCTGTGGTTCCGCAAAATGCCAATATCCTGAATGTAATTTGGTGGAGTTTAAAGTTTCGTTTTTATGCGTGGCGACAACAACAGTCTGAAGATAGCGGAGCATCACTCAAGCTTTATTTAAATTATTATGATCCAAGTTATCAAAAAGTTTTGGTGCATTCGACTGCTTTAGAAAAAGGCCGTATTGGTAGCGTTAATTTGTTTGCTACACGTGAGCAGGCATCAGAAAATCAGGTCGTTCTTGTTCATGAGCTGTTGCATGGCTTTGGCGCAAAAGATAAATATGATTTAAAAACAGGCCAGCCGATCTATCCATTAGGTTATGCAGAACCTGAAAAAGTGCCTCTTTACCCACAAAAGTTAACAGAAATCATGGGTGGTCGAACGCCATTGTCTGAGCAGACCAATAAAATGCCGAGTGATTTACAAGAAACAGTCATAGGTTTACCAACAGCTCAAGAAATTGGTTGGTTGAAATAAAATTGTGGATAAATACTGTTTTATCCACATCAATTGTTAATAAACGATGCAGATCTTATACAGACAATAAATGTGAAGTACATCACTATAATGACATTATATATACTTCCTAATACCTGATAATAAGAGTAGCCATGATGAAAACTGTAGGTAATGATTTAGTTCGTAATCAGCTACATGCTGATCGTAAATGGTATCTAATATTAGGCTTTGTGCTCATTATTTTCGGTTTAGTCTTATTTAGCTCATTACCATTTGCAACATTTTCGGTTGTTTTCCTATTTGGTATTTTAATGATGATAGGTGGTGTTCTGCATTTGATTGCTGCCTTAAGTGTATTTAAAGGTGGTAGCCGATGGCTTTGGGCACTTTTCGGGGTGCTATATTTAATGGCTGGCTATTACGCATTTTCTACACCTGTGACTACAGCTGTGGTTTTAACTAGCCTGTTATCGATTGCACTGATTATTGCTGGGGTAATCCGCACCATAAATGCATTTTTATTAAGGCCAATTGCAGGGTGGGGCTGGACCTTATTTTCAGGATTATTAACCCTCGCTACAGGTATTTTAATTTTAGTTTCTAAGGACTCACCATTTTGGGTGCTAGGAATGTTTTTGGCAGTAGATATTTTATTTCAGGGCATTAACTTTTTAGGGCTTGCTTCTGCAATTAAACATTTACCTTCTAGCTCAAAAACAGTTTCTTAAATTAAATAGCGAATAAAAGGGCACTTAAGGTGTCCTTTTTTGTTTTTAGTGTGCTAGGGTCCATGTCGTGGCATGGGTCTGTTAAACTAGGCCTTGGTGTTTTAGCGATGTGTGTTATGAGTCTTGCAAAGTTAATTAATGAATTAAATGCTCAGCAAAAAAAGGCAGCAACGACTACGGCTCAAAACTGTCTGGTTTTGGCTGGAGCGGGCTGTGGCAAGACTAAAACCATTGTTGCTCGCGCAGCTTATTTAATTGATCAGGGATTACCTGCAAATCAAATCCAGATTTTAACTTTCACTCGCCGTGCTGCGAGTGAAATTGTGGCAAGGGTTGAACAGCATGTTGGAGCACAAGCCAAAGGCCTTCGTGCATCAACCTTTCATACCTTTTGCATGTACTTGCTGCGTCGTAATCCACAAGCGTTTGGTTTAACCCAATTTAGTATTATTGATCGTGATGATCAGTTACTCATGTTTCGCTTATTGAGAGGCAAAGACAAAGATAACGTTTTGCCTAAAGCAGCAGAGCTGTGTGATTTGTATTCTTATGCCCGCAATACGCAATCTAAGCTTTCTGAGGCATTACTCAAGCAATTACCTGAAGCATATGAGTACAAGGCACAAATTGCGGAGCTAATGAAAACTTATGAGCAACGTAAAAGAGAGCGTAACTTTTTAGACTATGACGATATTTTGTCGATTGTCGCTGTTCATTTGCAAAATTCTGAACCACTAACAGATTGGGTTGCTGGTTTCTGCCAAGCTTTATTGGTCGATGAAATGCAAGATACCAACCCTTTACAGTGGGCTCTTTTGCAGCCACTCATTGGTAAGGTGAAATTATTTTGTGTGGGTGACGATGCTCAGTCAATTTACGGTTTTCGTGGGGCCGATTTTGAAAACATCCATTCTTTTAAAGAACGGATTCCTGATGCGGTTATTCATACTTTAGATTTAAATTACCGCTCAACTCAAGAAATATTAGACTTATCAAACTGGTTATTGGCGCATAGCCCAATCGATTATGAAAAACAGCTACAGGCATATCGTGGCAAAGGGCAAAAGCCACAACTGCATTTGTTTGGTAATGAATTTGAAGAAGCCAATTGGATTGCACAAGACTTAATAGAGCGACATCAGCAGGGTGCAAATTGGTACGACCATATGGTGTTAGTTCGTTCTGGCTACAGCGCTCGCTATTTGGAAGGGGCATTTATTGCTGCTGAAATTCCGTATCGTTTTATTGGGGGCGTAAAGTTACTGGAATCCGCACATGTAAAAGATGTGCTCAGTCTCTTACGTATTGTGAGTAACCCGCAGGATGACTTAGCGTGGATGCGCTTTTTAACCTTATGGGATGGCATTGGTGACGTTGGGGCCAGTAAGTTAGCACAAGAGTTAATGGGTATTGCTGAAGTTGAAGAGCGTTGTCAGCGTTTGGAGCGTCATGGAAAAGTCCCTTTACAGGCTATTTTGATTTTGAAGCAGCTTGATGTGTTACAGCAGCATGTTGAAGCAAGTATTGGTTTGGCACTCGATGCCCTAAGTGAACAGTTAGAGCAAAACTATAAAACGAAAGACTGGTCACGTCGCGCTAGAGATTTTGATCTGGTTAAACAACTGGCGCGTAAGCATGCCTCACTTGGTGAGTTTCTTGAAGAATATGTGCTTGAACCTATTTCAGTTTCTGAAATTGAAAAAGCGGGCGATGATGATTTAGTGACCTTAATTACAATTCATTCGGCTAAAGGTGCAGAGCAAAAAGTATGTTATGTACCGCATGTCTCGCCAAATCAGTTTCCATATGCGCGTGCGCAGGGTGATTTTGATGATGTCGAAGAAGAGCGCCGCGTATTGTATGTTGCATTAACACGTGCGGAAAATGAATTGATTTTGACGAAGCAAAATCTTAATACATGGTCACAAGACACGTATGATGAACAAGGTCGTAAAATCGAAAGTTATTTCCTAAATGATCTACCTGCGCATTTAGTTCAGGCAAAAATTCATCGTCAAGTTCCACAGCCATTTGCCAAAAAACAATGGAACACTTCACGAACAGTAAACTTAGGTTTTGGTATCGATCTCGACTAAACTACTGTATAAGACACTGTGAATACTCAAATGTATATTGGCCTTTGTTTTGAAGGCCAATGAAGGTTGGAAAATGAAAATATTAGTTCGTAATTTAGATCGTTTAGTGACTGAAGCTGAAGTTTTAGAGCTGTTTAAGGCTTATGGTAAAGTTGAGTCTTGTGTCGTTGTAACCGATAAAGAGACAGGTAAATCAAAAGGTTTTGGCTTTGTCGAAATGCCGAATCCGCGTGAAGCGATCAAAGCCATTAAAGGCTTAAATACACTTAAAGTAAAAGGTTACGGAATTCGCGTTAAAGCCGCTGAAGAGTAATGCTTTTATGCAACAATTTTTAGCTCTTTCTGTGGTTGCTCCAAATGGAACCCGTATAGCCCAAGGTGTAAAGACACTGGAAGTTTGTTCATGGGTGCCTACAGAGTTGCCTCTTAAAGATCTATTAATTGTTGAAAACCAGAATTTTTTAATCAATGATGATGAAGAAGAGGGGATAGCTGTCGCTTTGGTCGATGTTGCCTCTATTCATGTTTGGCAAAATGATGAGATTGAACCTGCCTGTGCTACTAGTTGGAGTGAAGGATATTTCGCTTGGGTTCTGAGTAATGTGCGTCCATTGAAGCAGAAGTTGAAAGTGCAGGCTAAACGAAAAATTTATCAAGTCGCTTTGGATTTTCCATAAATAACGTTGATTTTATCAATGGAGTCGTTAAGCTAAGAATAGCCACATTGATGGCAATTTTAGAACAGGAAAGTTTAGTTATGTCACGTGTTGCTCGTTATCATGCCGATCGTACCAATCAAAAACTCTATTTTGCGCGCTTAGCGTGTCAACAAGCAGAGCAAACTGATCATGTACAGCAGGTGCAAGCGTATCGTGAAACAGCTGTCTTTCACTTGCATGGTGCGATGCTGGCATTTTTGCAAGAACTGGTACGTTACTACCGTTTAAACGATTCACAGCCGACATTAAAATCGATTGAAGAACATATGGCGGCAAAAGGACAGGTTTCTCCTGAAGTTTCTGTTTTGCAGCAATTGGCCAAAGATGGTTTTGTGGCAGAGTTAAAACGTGCTTACCGTATGTGCCAATATGCACCGGAACCCACTGAACCAACACCGGAAGAAGAAACATCTTCTAATTTGATCATTAAAGTGACTCAGGGACCCCAGTCATGGTTACCTGATGTGAAAATTTTGCGTGAATGGCATAGAGAGTTAAGTCATTTAATTGATGGTTTTCGTAACGAAATGGTCGAGTTCTAAAATTAAACTGTCTGAGCGCTTGAAATTTAATCCCAGTGCGCCTATATAAATAAGACGAGAGATGCAAAGTGCAAGGGTGCTTTGCCACCATGTTGAAACATGGAGGAAGTATATGTCTATACAGCAATTGAAAGAGTTATTTGGAAATCAAGAAGCAGTGTTGGAGTTAGTCCAACTCGAAGGTGGTGAGCTCGCCTTGCGTAATGCTGGTTCTGAAAAAGAGCCTTTGGTTAAAATTCAATTTAGTGATGAACTAAAAGAGATATTAGGCGAGCAAACGCCTATCGTTGCCCAACATATGATTCAAGCTGCTTTATTTGGACTGCTCGAAAAGCAGGTCAATGAATGGCAGGCTGAAGTTGTAGATGAGCAGCCTAAATTCCTAAGTTAAAAAAAGCGTACTCTTGAGTACGCTTTTTTGTATGCGTTAATGATGTGTTGACTGATGCGCGAGTTCGATTTGATTTAAAATATGATGGCTCATATTCTTTGCCATTTCTTCTTTTGCATAGAAGACTTCGCCAATATTTTCATGTCGAATGACGGCAGCTTCTTCTTTACTTTCTGCACAAATTAAAACCTGAATTTGAGGGTTTAATTGTTTGGCAATATCTACAATTCGGTGAATATCTAAAATATCCATAGGGGAAATCACCAATAGTCGTGCATGCATGATATGAGCCTGAATTAAAACACCAGGTTCAGTTGCGACACCACTCACGGCAGCAATATTTGCTTGACGCAGCTTTTCTACAATTTCACGATTTTCTTCTGCAATTACGACTTTAATATTCTGATTAATTAAATTTTCAGTAATACGTCGTCCAACACCACCATACCCTACAATCACCACTTGATCGCGTAGATAAGCTTGGTCAACTTCATCTGGCAACATCGCGAGTGGATCACCACTGCGCTCGAGAAGTCGTGCTAAATGAGAGCGTTCACGAATCCAGCGTTGTACAGGTTCAACTCCCGAGAAAACAAAAGAGTTAAGCGTAATTGAGAACAAGGCACCTGCTAAAATCAGGTTTTGAGCTTCTAGCGTTAATAGACCTAAAGAAACACCTAGCGTTGCCAAAATAAATGAGAACTCACCAATTTGTGCAAGGCTGGCCCCGACGGTCAAAGCAGTATTAATTGGATAGCGGAAGAATAAAACCAACGCCATTGCAGCAAGCGTTTTACCCACCATAATAATCGCGATAACTGCCAAAATATGCAGTGGACGCTCGATAAGGATATGTGGATCAAACAACATTCCTACCGAAACGAAGAATAAAATCGAGAAAATTTCACGTAAAGGAAGGGTTTCTTCTTCTGCACGGTGGCTAAAGTCTGATTCTTTTACGACCATACCCGCAAAGAACGCCCCTAGCGCCATTGAAACCCCAAAGATGGCATAAGAGCCATAGGCAATCGAAACAGCTGCTGCTACAACGGTCAGCGTAAATAGCTCTCTTGAACCTAAACGCGCAACAAACTGCATAATGATAGGAACAACACGCTTACCTACAATCAGCATAAAGGCAATAAAGCCAATCACTTTTAATAGGGTGATTCCAAGCGTTAGCCAGATGTTTCCTTCTGCGCCTGCCGGTGCTTTTCCACCAAGTAAAACCGCTGTAGCTGGAAGAAGTACTAAAACAAGTACCATCACTAAATCTTCAACTAACAGCCAACCTACAGCAATTTTGCCGTTTACAGAGTCTAAAAGACCACGGTCTCCTAAAGCTTTTAATAATACAACGGTACTCGCACACGATAAGCTTAAGCCAAAAACCAATGCTGAACCAAAGCTCCAGCCCCATAACATTGAAACGCCAACGCCAAGTAAGGTGGCAACGGCTATCTGTAAAATTGCACCAGGTAAGGCAATACGTCGAACTTGTAAAAGATCATTTAATGAAAAATGCATCCCAACGCCAAACATGAGGAACATTACACCAAGTTCAGCAAGTTGGTTTGCAAGATGAATATCTGCTTCTATGCCAGGGGTATTAGGACTAATAATAATTCCGGCAATTAAATAGCCGATAAGAGGGGGAAGTCGTAGTCGGGCGGCAATATAGCCAAAAAAGAGGGCAACGCCGAAACCAACAGCAAGTAAAATAATTAAATCTACGTCATGCGGCACTAAAAACTCCTTTTACGTGAGTTAGGCTAAAGACAAGCATAAAAAATGCCAAGGCGGAATATGTAGAAAGTTTAACAAAAAGGCGGGTATAAAAAAAATGCAAAAAAAAACGACTTCTTAAAGAAGTCGTTTTTTTCGACGCTAAAATTATTTGATTTTAGCTTCTTTGAAAATCACGTGTTGACGGATTTTTGGATCAAATTTTTTGATTTCCATTTTTTCCGGCATAGTACGTTTGTTTTTAGTCGTGGTATAGAAATAACCTGTACCAGCTGAAGAAACGAGACGAATCTTATCACGCATTGCTCAGACTCCTTAGATCTTTTGACCTTGAGCACGAAGGTCTGCAACAACCTTTTCGATACCCAATTTGTCAATAATACGCATACCTTTAGTGGTTAAACGAAGACGTACAAAACGTTTTTCGCTTTCTAACCAGAAACGGTGGTGGTGCAGGTTCGGCTCGAACCGGCGCTTGGTTTTGTTGTTGGCGTGTGAGACGTTGTTACCAACGACTGGACGCTTGCCGGTAACTTGGCAAACCTTAGACATGGTGTAACTCCATTGATTTAGCCAACAGCAAATCTGTGGCCAGTCATACTAAATGTAAACGGATGAATTCATTCAAGGGGCGTTTTATACCAAAAATACGATTAAAAGACAAGCGAAATTGGTAAAAACGAGGCATGATCTAGTGTAACAGATCATGCCTTGATCAGTTAACGCAACAAGGTTTTCGAAATGAAGCGATGAATTGGTTTATTGAACGGTGGAAGAATGTATTTCAGGCTATAAAGTTTTGGATTTGACATCACCGAACGTTCATGTGAAAGCCCAAAAAAGCCTTCTGGTCCATGATATTTGCCCATACCTGATGCCCCAATTCCGCCAAATGGCAAGTCATCTTGAGCAACATGGGTAATGACCATGTTAATTCCGAAATGTCCTGAATGAGTATGCTGCGAGATATAATCGGCGCGTGCCTGATCATAGTCAAAATAATACATTGCTAAAGGACGTGGACGACTATTAATGAACTCAATGACCTCTTCTATTTGGTCATATTCTAAAATTGGTAGCACAGGGCCAAAAATTTCATTTTGCATGATATCCATTGCAGTCGTTACACCAGTCACTAAAGTTGGTGGAATTTTGCGGACATCATCTAAAATTTCATTTTGCGGATTGATTTCAACAATACGAGCACCCTGATCACGGGCATTTTCAAGATAACCTTGAATCCGGTTGTACTGTTTATCATTAATAATAGAAGTGTAGTCTTGGTTGTTGCGGAAATGAGGATACATTCCAGCCACAATCAATTTAAAGTTCTCGATAAATTCGGCAGTTTTCCCGCGTGGCAAGAAAATATGGTCGGGTGCAACGCAAGTTTGGCCTGCATTCCATAGTTTACCTACAGCAATACGCTGTGCGACATCTTTCATATCTACAGAAGCATGTACCAGAGCAGGGGATTTACCACCCAACTCAAGAATAACTGGCACAAGGTTTTGAGCTGCGGCTGCCATGACTGTTTTACCAACGGAAGTTGAGCCTGTGAAAATCATTTTGTCGAAAGGCAGATGACTAAACGCATCAGAAATGACGCCACCGCCGTTTACTACAGCAACCAGTTCTTGTGGGAAAGCTTCAGAAAGTGCATTTTCAAGAATCTGTCCAAAATTTGGAGATGCACTCGAAATTTTGATCATGGCATGGTTGCCGGCAGCTAAAGCACAGATGAGTGGACCAACAGACAGTAGTAACGGGTAGTTCCATGGTGTAATAATGCCAATTACACCCATTGGTTGATATTGTACCCAACCTTTTGCTGGTTGATGTAATACACTGATATGGCGTTTTGATGGTTTCATCCATCCGGTTAGGTTCTTACTGTAATACTTGATTTGTTCAAGACAAGTAAGTAACTCACCAATTTTGGTTTCCATAATGGCACGATTGCCATAATCAAGGTTAATTGCTTCGGCAATCTGATCTTGATATTTTACCAAGACTTTTTTAAGACGAGCTAAACGATCAATACGCTCTTTAGCAGTGGGTACCGGATGACGTAAGTAGGCAATCTTTTGCTGCTCAAGCAAATCTTGTAAATGCTTAACATCATAAAGAACCTGAGTCTCTGGATTTGTTTTTGTTTGACTGTTCATCGGTACTTACCAAATATACTGATATACTTATTTTTTAGAGTAAATACTCTAAAGAGTCAAGTTGGTTTCTGTATGCAAGTCTTAACCATATGAATTAACGAAGGTTATTAAAATGTCTCTACCTAAAGCTCTGAAGACAAAAGACCGGATTTTACAAATCAGTTTGCAGCTCTTTAATGAGCGTGGCGAACGGTCTGTCACTACCAATCATATTGCTGCAGAGCTGGGGATCAGTCCTGGAAACTTGTATTATCACTTTCGAAACAAGCATGAAATTATTAAGGAATTAATGTATCAGTATCAGGTCGAGACTTTAGAAATGCTCTCTTTACCTGAAGACAGACCATTAACCACCAACGACAAAATTAGTTATTTTCAGGTGCTCAGCGGTCAGTTGTGGAACTATCGCTTTATTCATCGCGATGTTTATCACTTAGTGGAAAGTAACGAAGACTTTAAGAAAATCTATCCGCGCTTTGCGGGGCAGGTGATGCAGCAAGGACAAAGAATTTATCAGGCCTTTGTCGATGCGGGTCTTATGAAAATGACAGCTTCCGAAATTGAAGCTTTAATTATTAACCTCTGGATTGTCTTAACCAACTGGACCAACTTTTTATATATGTCCGGCCATATTAGTGACAATAACCACCTTGAGGAAAAATGGGTTTGGCAAGCATTACGCCAAATGGTTTTCTTAGAGGGTCCTTATCTAATGGGTGAAAGCCGTGCGACTTATGAACAATTGCTCGAATCACTTGGACCTTCTGATCTTTTTGCAAGCTTGTCATCCTTAAAAGATGAATAGTTGTGCTTGCTTATTTAGAGCGCTAGAATACTCGGCTTATTAAAAATTTGTCTCAATTAAGTGATATTAACAAAATGAATATGACCACTGCCAATACAGCCCGTTTACTGATTACTTGTGAAGACAAGCCTGGGATCGTACAGGCTGTATCGAGCTTTTTGTACCATCAAGGTGCAAACATTACCGCGCTTGATCAATATGCGACGGAAGCTCAAGGCGGACGTTATTTCATGCGTGTTGAATTTGAACTTGATCATTTACAGTCGCGTAAAGATGCATTAATTCAAACATTTGCTGCCAACGTTGCTGAACGTTATGGCATGCAATGGCGTCTTGCTTTCGTAAACGAAATTAAAAAGGTTGGTATTTTAGTTTCTAAAGTCGACCATGCTTTGCTTGAGTTATTATGGCGTCATGCGCGTGGTTCTTTACCTTGTGAAATTACGCATGTGATTTCTAACCATGAAGATTTACGTGAATCTGTTGAGAACTTTGGTATTCCGTTTACTGTAATTAAAGTAACCAAAGACAATAAAGCCGAAGCTTATGCTCAAATTGATGAAATGATGCAAGGTAACGACTTATTAGTTCTTGCACGTTACATGCAGATTTTAAGCGAAGATTTTGTTGCAAAATGGGAAATGAAAATCATCAATATTCACCATTCATTCTTACCTGCTTTCGTTGGGGCAAACCCATATAAGCAAGCCTATGAAAAAGGTGTGAAGTTGATTGGTGCAACAGCTCACTATGTGACTGCTGACCTAGACCAAGGCCCGATTATTGAGCAAGACGTTGAACGTGTAAGCCATGATTATAACGTTGAGCAGTTACGTGAGCTTGGTGAAGATGTAGAACGTAATGTATTGGCTCGTGCTGTTAAATGGCATTTGGAAGACCGCATTATTGTAGATGGTAATAAGACAGTTGTTTTCTAATTACCTTATATTTTTAAAAGCACACTTTTGAGTGTGCTTTTTTATGGCTAAAATAAATTTAAAATGTTATAACATAACCTTAATTTGATGTTCTATTGGTTATTCTCAATATTGTAACTACTTAATGTTTTTTTAAGTTGAGCACGATTTGATAAGTAGTCTATGGAACTAACAAATTTTAGTGTGTTGTCTAAGCATGAGAAAAGTAAGGTGATATCACTTTATGAAGTTAGATTGCACAATACTAGGAAATGTTTTTCGCAAAAAATTAGTTGCAAATGAAAACACTTCTCATTTATTATTGTGGCACTTTATTGTTCTATCCGATGTTTGAAATCGTTTCTATAAATTGAAGTCGAGATCATCATCCATTAGGTAATTAGATTCTTATGAGTCAATCTTCCGCAGCCTTAAACTCTCCCAATCCGATGAAAAAGAAAGTCATCACGGCCCTAATTGCGGTTGCAATTGGTCATATCGGGGTCTTATGGGCAGTTAGCCACATTAAGCCTGCTGAACTAAAGCCAATTGACAAGAAGCCTTTACAAGTCCGCTTTGTAAAAATTCAAGAACAACCAAAACCTTTACCACCGAAACCAAAAGAACCGCCTAAAAAGCCGGAACCCAAAAAAGAAGTGAAAGAGGTAAAGGTTGTTGAGAAACCTGTGATTCCACCTAAACCAGTGGAAAAAATTCAGCAGGTGAAAAAGGCTGAAACTCCTAAACAAACAGTAAAGACAGAACCTAAAGTTGAACCAAAAGTAGTTACTCCAACGACTACTGTGACTGAAAAAGTCGTTGAAAAGCCAAAACCAGTGGTACAAGAAGCACCTAAAGCTCAACCTGCGCCAGATCCATCACCGAAACATGTTTCAATTGGTGGTTCAGGTGTGCAGTGGAGTCGCTCACCACGTTTGACTGTTTCACCAAAAGATTTACAAGGCGAAGCGCGTTCAGTTGTTGTACTCATTGAAGCCGATGAAAAAGGCAAGATTACTAATGTGCGCGTAACCCGAAGCAGCGGCATTTCAAGTCTAGATGACAAAGTAGTCCGTGCTGTACGTGGTGCAAAATTTAAACCTTATATGGAAAACGGTGTTGCTTATCCAATTAAAGCAGAGCAACCGTTTGATTTAACCCCTTAAACGAATTTGAGTCCCAACGGCTAACCTTAATCAGGAGTTCGAATATGAACTTTTCAATCTATTGGCAACATGCAGATGCAGTGAGTAAAACCCTGTATTTCATCTTATTGGCAATGTCGATTGCTACCTGGACAGTTTTCATCTTACGTTTGATGGGGACTCGCCAACTAAAACAACAAGCTTATGCTCAACTCTCTAAAGCTATTAGTTCGCTAAAAGCGAAGTTACAGCCTTTGAGTTTTGAACAGCGTAAAGCAGTTGCAGAGCAAGCATTATTGCGCCAAATTTCTGCTGAAAAAGTCAATGCTGAGAAAGGTATTTCTGTTTTAGGAACAATTGCTTCAATTGCACCATTTGTTGGTTTGTTTGGTACGGTATGGGGTATTTTCCACGCGTTGGTTGCTGTAGGTAAGAGCGGACAAGCAGGATTGGCTCAAGTGGCTACACCAGTAGGTGAAGCACTTATTATGACTGGTCTTGGTCTTGCAGTTGCGATTCCTGCGGTATTGGCTTATAACATTTGTGTACGTGCTAACCGTGGTCTTGCTCATGATTTACAAGATCAAGCACACAGTTTGTTAATTGATACGATGTTGCAGCAAGACTCAACTGTAAAGTCTGATGTTAAAACTGCAGAGCAAAGTTATGTTGGAGGTCAAGCTTAATGGCTTTTCAATTGGGTGAAGACCACGATAGTGGCATAAATGAGATGAACCTCATTCCGCTAATCGACATTATGTTGGTGTTAATGATCATCTTTTTGGTCACAGCAACAGTTGCCAACCCATCGATTCCATTAACACTGCCTAAAACAACTGCTGAAATTATTGATCCACCACCAAAAGCAATTACGATTAGTATCAATGCAAATGGTGAAGTGGCTTGGGATACTCAAGTAATTAGTCTTGATGAGCTTCAAAAACGTTTCCAAGAAGCAGGTCAAGGTGCGGTTAAACCAACCGTTCAACTTCGTGCTGATAAAGAGTCGAAGTACGATACTGTGGCTCAGGTAATGTCTCGCGCCAGTGAAGCCGGACTGAGCGATATTGCCTTTGTCAGTGAAAACTAAAATTTAGTTTACTCAATAAAAAAGCAACCAATTTGGTTGCTTTTTTATTGCTCTGATTTATTGATCTTTCATCAGATGCTGGAATTTACTATATAGCTTAAGTAGCTTAGGTGGAATCGCAAAGTTGCAATAACCTTGTGAAGGGTTCTTTGCATAGTAATTCTGATGATATTCTTCGGCTGGATAGAATGTCGGGACAGGAGACAGCTCAGTCACAATATCAAGATCATCATCTTTTAATGTTTGAATCGTGTGTTCTGCTGCCTGTTTTTGCTCTTCATTATAATAATAAATAACAGAGCGGTACTGAGTACCAATATCATTACCTTGGCGGTTTAAAGTCGTTGGATCATGCGTTGCAAAGAAGACATCAAGTAACTGAGAATATGTAACTTGTTGTTCATCAAAGTCAATAAGGACCACTTCAGCATGCTGAGTGTCACCTTGACATACTTGCTCATAAGTTGGCTGAGTTGTATGCCCACCAGCATAACCACTTGTTACTTTTTCTACACCACGTATTTGTAAAAATACGGCTTCGACGCACCAAAAACAGCCGCCGCCAAATAATGCCTGTTGCATTGTTTTTCCCTCTATTTCCTGCCTATTACAATAGGGTCTATCTATCTAGATTACAAAGTAAAGCGTGTATAAAAAAGTAAAGAAAAAGAGAATAACTTATTTAGTTTTCGATAGCCACCAACAGATCCTCTATATTTAAAGGGTTTTTAAATAAGCTTCTAAATTGGAGAATGTTCCATTAAATCCTTGCGTCATTCCATCGCGTGCAGAATCAAAAGTTGAGTTACCAATATCGTCAGAGTTCCACGGTTGCCAAGTAATTGTGACTTTTGTTTTATTATCAATATCTTCAAAAGTTGTGGTTGCTAACATTTCTAATGGCCATGTCGGTGACATAGGGTGTCGTGTGTTGTTACCGTCTTTGTCTGAAAAAGATTGAATAAACGTTAATCGCTCATTGGGTACAATCTCACGAAACACTTGCTTACCCCACATTTGTGTTCCATCGGGTCCTTCTAACCCATAGTGATAAGTTCCACCAACTCCAAAATCCATTGAGGTATGAATGATTTTGAAATTTTTTGGACTCATCCAATTTTGTAAGTGATTCATATCAGTATGAACCTTGAATACAAGATCACGAGGTGCATTGAATACTTTAGAAATACTAAATGGCGTAATTTTTTCTGTCATGATTATTTTCCTTTAATTAGAAAACTGGTTAATTTAAGTTATGGAGTTACTTTGTGATTCTTGCAAATTATTTTCAAAGTTAACAAAGTGTTTTTCTGATATTTGGCGAAAATGAGCTTATAAAATATTAAGCAGACTCTAGTCAGCTTTGGGTAAACCTTGTCGCACAATTTGAGAGAAGTGTTCACTACTCTGATCTGAAAGTTGTTCAAAATGCTCAGTACGTGGATTGATATGCGCGATTTGATACCACTGCTTTAAACTAATATTTTGATTAAGCGCTTTAAGATCATATAAATAATTAGGTAGATAACCAGAGGCTATTAAACGATAATCTTTAGGAAGCTGATATGGGTTAATGGCTTGAACCATATCAAAAATCAAGGTTGTACAATTACTTGTGAGAGTGTTATACCATTTTGGCTGTGCACGTAGCTCATCTGACTTTTTAAGATATTCTAAAAATAACGCTTTTTGTTCTGAACGTGGCATATTGACTGGGAAATTATAAACTTGCTCTTTACGGATGTTGCTACGCGTGTAGACAATATCCTTTTCATCAGATGCAATTAAGCTCAGTTCATATTTTCTAAAAAAGCCACCCACTGCCGAAAACTCTTCAGTTTTTTCTTTGCGAATCTCGATTGAAAAAACTAAAGGCTGTTGATTCTTAAATTCGAAACTGACGAGTGTATGGGCAATTTGTGGCCCCATCCAGTAAGAGGTAATAATATTTATGCCATTTAACTGGTTCAGGTCAAAAGTACGGGTTTCCCAGCGAACGTCATAAGTACCATCGGGATGCCAGTTGAAGTTACGGACATTATGCAAAGTAATAACATCGCCGTGTTTTTCGTAACTTAGCATATTGGCAACTTCAGGGTTCCAGTCACGGTCTTGACGTGCAGTAATTGAGAAATACCAAACCAGAGAACAGGCAAAAGCTAAAAGATAAATTAAGATATCTGTACGACGGCTAATAATATGACCATTGAAATATAAGCCAGCCATACTTAATGCAAAGGCAATCCATATGCCGATAATAATACGGCTACCTAACCAGCCAAAAGGTTGTTGCACCCAAAGCGCTAAACATACCCAAATACTGGAAAGCACAATAAACAACGTGAATAAACCATGTAAAGCGCCGAAGAGGAGGGCGATAATAAATTCACGTGTTCCGATATTGTGCATAGGCGGCCATAAAATTATTTTTTATAAGTTGCAAATTCGAATGAAGTTCCTGTTTTTTCATCTACTTGCTGCTCGCTCGCAGTTTTATGAAATTCACTCGGTATAGTTGGATAATGTGCATCACCTTGGACATCTAAGTCAACATGAGTGAGCTCGAGACGGTCTGCAATTGACAAGGTTTGCTTAAATATTTCACCACCACCAATGATGAAAAGCGCCTGCTTTTCAGTGTTTTTGGCGTCTTCTAAAGCTGCGTTTAAAGCATCTTCAATTGAATACGCAATTTTTACGCCGTCAAAGTGCCAGTTAATGTCACGGGTAATCACCCAGTTCACACGGTTCGGTAGAGCACGGCCCATAGACTCAAGAGTCTTACGGCCCATGATGACCACACCACCTTGGGTGATTTCTTTAAAATGTTTTAAGTCGGCAGAGATATGCCATGGCAACGCATTGCCTTTACCAATACAGTGATTTTTGTCCATTGCGACAACGTGGACAACTTCTACATTTTGCCATGCCATAATCTTATTCTCTAAACCGTAATCTAATGAAATTTAAGCCGTCGTTATACTGCAACCGGAGCTTTAATTGCTGGATGTGACTCGTAACCTACAATCTCGATATCTTCAAATTTGAAATCGAAAAGGTCTTTAACTTCCGGATTAAGTTTTAATTGGCAAAGTGGTAATGGTTCACGCGTTAATTGTAGTCGTGCCTGCTCGAAATGGTTGGCATAAAGATGCGTATCGCCACCTGTCCAAACAAAATCACCTACGCCTAAACCGCACACTTGAGCAATCATATGGGTGAGTAAGGCATAGCTAGCAATATTAAATGGCACGCCCAAGAACACGTCAGCACTACGTTGATAAAGCTGGCATGACAATTTGTTGTCTTGTACGAAAAATTGGAAGAGTGTGTGGCAAGGTGGCAATGCAACTTGTCCTGCTTCATTCGGGTTCCAGCCAGAAACGATTAAACGGCGCGAATTTGGGTTAGTTTTGATTTCGTTAATTAACCATTTAATTTGGTCAAAGCCATCTTGATTATAAGTACCGTCAGCATTTTTAGTTGCGCCGAAATTACGCCATTGGTGGCCATAAACTGGGCCTAGTTCATGTTCTGGGCGGCCAAAACGAGCTGTTTGTTCTGCTGTAGCCCATTCGTCCCAAATTGAAACTTTATTGTCTTTTAAATATTGGACGTTGGTGTCGCCTTTTAAAAACCAAAGTAACTCAATCACAATAGAACGGAAGTGAACTTTTTTTGTGGTGAGTAAAGGAAAACCTTTAGAGAGATCAAAACGCATTTGATGACCAAATACAGAACGGGTTCCTGTGCCTGTACGGTCGCCTTTGTCACCGCCATTATCAAGGATATGTTGTAGTAGGTCTAAATATGCACGCATAACACTCTCGAGTTCGGATTAATTCCATAAAATAAAGGGGGGAGATAGCTCAACGATAAATAATTACGCAATAGAGCTGCTTCATCATGAACCATTGAAGATGATACCTGTTGTAGCTCAAGATGAAAATCTAAAAATAGTTCTATGGCATTTCAAGAGGCGTAATTATTCAAAACGCTTGGCACGATTTTGATAAATTGAAACAAGAAAAAATCCAACCAGTACAAAGCCTAAAGCTTGTATCGTTGCGATCGAATTGTGTTGAGGGGGCAATAACCACATCACAATAACAACAATAAGGAGAGGGTAAATTCTAAGCAGAAACTGGAATTTAGATTTATATGAGCTGTGCTCTAGAATTTTTGTTTGTAAATATTGCCCGAAATGAAGCCCGAACCCTAACACGAGGCTAAGAACAGTGTAAGTCGATGATAAAGACTGAACTTGATTGGCTGCATAAATTGCAGCACAAACGACAATAATGAAGATGAGTTTAATGTGACGCGGTGCGTTGTACCAATAAGCCAACATAAAACGGGAGCCTATTTGTTAAATAACGATTGTGGTGAAAAAATAAAAGCAGCAAGCGCCATAAATGCAATGCCTTGAACGCCCCAAATAAGTAAGTTAGGCATGGCTTTCACAAAAATAAGTGCAAACAAGAGGGCAATAGGGACCCATGTAAATAGACGGTAAAGTAAACCGGTTGGGTTGCTTTGAGCAAAATGCAATTTAAAGTAACGGCAGATTAAAAAAATAACCCCAGTTCCCGTAAACATTAAAATGGTATCTAATGGCAATGGTTGATATTGATATAACCCAATACAGATTAGGAGGGTAATAATTAAAATGATTAATTTTTTAAAAGTCGGGACTTGCTTGTTAAACCAGAATTCCAGCATGGTGTATCTTCTTTCTTGGGAGATAAAAACTGTAGCATAAAAAAGAGGAGCCGAAACTCCTCTGATTTAGATGTTAACTGTTCTTTTGTGGGCCCCAGTCATAAATTTTCTTTTGATAGGCATACCCCATCATCCAAAGGCCAATTAGCAACATTGGAACTGTAAGAATCTGACCTTTAGTCATCCAGCCAAATAAAATGAAACCTTGGTCGGCATCGGGTTGACGGAAGAATTCCATTACAAAACGTGCAACGCCGTAACCCATTAAAAATAGTGCTGAAACGGCCATACGTGGGCGAGGTTTTGAACTAAACCACCACAAGATAATGAATAGAATTAAACCTTCACAAAGTGCTTGATAAATTTGAGAAGGGTGGCGAACCAAATGTAATGGATCGGTTGGGAAAATCATTCCAAATGGATAATTCGGATCTGTAACCGCACGACCATATAACTCTCCACCAATAAAGTTACCGAAGCGTCCGAACATTAAGCCTGTTGGTACACAAGGGGCAATAAAGTCGAGTGTTTGGAACCATGTTTTTTGATATTTTTTACACCAGAATAGCATTGCAATCATGACGCCTAAGAAGCCGCCGTGGAAGCTCATACCGCCAGTCCAGACTTGGAATAACCAGATTGGGTTCTCAAGGAATTTATCAAATTCATAGAAAAGCACATAGCCGATACGTCCGCCGAGTACAACACCTAAAGCGCCGTAAAACACCAGATCGGAAACCATGTCCGATGTCCAGCCATCACGCTGTTTGGCACGGTAGGAAGCGAGTCCCCAAGCACATAAAAATGCCAATAAATACATGAGTCCATACCAATGGACTTGAAGAGGTCCTAGATGTATTGCGACCGGATCGATATTAGGATAGGTCAGCATTGCTGCTCCTTGATCTTACGTTTTGACAGATTGTAGCGGAATGATGTGAAAAATGTTGTACATTCAATGTGTAAACATAGGGAACAAGAATCAATGTGTATTGTGGCTTTAGCATGGCATGTTCTGGATGATATGCCCTTGTGTCTTATTTCAAACCGTGATGAGTTTTATCACCGACCAACCGCATTGTTGCATCAATGGGAACATACACCAATCATTGCTGGGCAAGACTTACAGTCCGGTGGCACTTGGATGGGCGTTACGCCACAGGGCCGATGGGCTGTGTTAACCAATTTCCGTGATGGACGTGATAAACAGCAATACGAGACTTCTCGTGGTCATTTAGTTCAGGCTTTTTTAGAGTCTGATTTGTTGCCGATTCGTTTTGCTCAACAATTGGAACAACAGCAACAGAACTTTGCTGGTTTTAACCTGTTTATGGGAAATGTTGATCAGGCAGTCTATATGAGTAACCGTGGTGAGGCTCCTCAAGTATTAGCCAATGGCGTGTATGTAGTTTCGAATGGTTTAATGTCCGATCACTGGGAGAAAACCAGACATTTAAGAACCCGTTTTACGCAAGAGTTCTTGCCTATGCATCAGCACAAAACAGAAGAGTTAAGCTTGCAACATGCAGCGTGGGATATTTTAGAAGATGAGCGTAAGGTCACCACAGCATTGTTGCCAAATACGGGCATTCAACCAGAAATGGAAGAATTATTATCATCGACTTTTATTCAAAGCCCAGTATATGGAACACGTTGTTCGAATTTTTTAAGAATGACCAATAATGAATGGATATGGTTGGAAAAGACCCAGCAAGGTGAACATAGCGGCCAAATTGTACAGCAGCAGATACCTCTAAATCGTTAACAAAATGCCGATCAAATGATCGGCATTTTTCTAGGGAGAAATAAATTAACCAGCAATAACGCCGCCATCTTTACGGGTAATAACTACAGTTGCCGAACGTGGGCGCGCAGTTTTGTTGCTTGGATCTTTTTGTGTGGCAGGCCAGTTACTTTCTGGTTTTGCGTAACTTGGAGAGTCTTCACCAGGGTGCTGAACATTAATGAAAATTGCCTTATAGTCCGGTGTCATGGCAATACCAGTAATTTCACATTGCTTTGGTCCGACTAAGAAACGGCGTAATGTTGCGTCTGTAACTTTAGCGCCTGTTATGGTTTGCTGACCATTTGATGTAGTTGCCGCACCGCCATCACCAATTTGACCCGGTAGAGCAGCAAGCATCATACAGTTGGTGACATCTGTATAAGCACCGTCATCTGTTTCAATCCAGAGAACACCACGTGGGTCAAACCACATACCATCTGGAGATGAAAAGTCATTATTGTCTGTTAAACCTGACAAGTTGATGTTTGAAGCCATCGAAGCTTCTGCACCAAATAAGTAAATGTCCCACTTGAAGGTTTCAGCAGTTGTTTTGTCATCGGCTTCTCTAAAACGAATGATATGGCCGTTCACATTTCCTTTTTGTTCTTTTGTGCCTGCATATAGGTCCGTATAGTTACGAGGGTTGGCTGCATCTGTAGGGTAATCTTTACCACGGTTTGAGTTGTTGGTGAGTGTGACATAAATTTCGCCATTAATCGGGTTGACGGTTGCCCATTCTGGGCGGTCCATTTTTGTTGCACCGACTGAATCTGCTGCTAAACGCGCAAAGGTGACTACGTCTGCCTGAGATTTAAATGGATAGGTAGTGTTACTTTCATTTAAACCATTTTTACCGTAGGCAAGTTCAATCCATTGACCTGAACCATCGTTATTAAACTTGGCAACATACAACTTACCTGAGTTCATGTATTTGTCACCAGCTGCATAGCCGCCGTTTATATCTTTTGTGTCCCACACTGTGGTTGAAACAAACTTATAGATATATTCGCCACGAGAGTCGTCACCCATATAAAATGCGATTGGTTGACCTGCTACGGCACGACATGCACTGTCTTCATGGGCAAAACGGCCTAATGAGGTACGTTTAACCGGATTTTGACGGTTATCAAATGGATCAATTTCGACCATCCAGCCAAATGTGTTTGGACCATTGCGGTAATCTTGGGTTGCTTGAGCTGCTTTTACATCGGCATTCCAGCGGTCATATAGGTCTTGTGCCTCTACTTGACCAATTGCGGTTTCCCAGCCGTAACGAGAACTCGACCCTGCCTTAAGACCATAGCGTTTAAGGGCAATAATTTCTTCTGGAGCACGTAGAGTGTCATCAGTTGTGCTACGGGCAAAATAACCGATAAAGTTTTCTTCTGTGGTTAAGTATGTTCCCCAAGGTGTATAGCCATTACCACAGTTATTGTGTGTACCACGAGTCTGACGGCCAGCAGGTGAAAAGCGCGTTGAAAGTAAGTTAGACCCTGCTGCTGCACCCGCAAAGTCCATGACTGTAGATCCTGTAATACGTCTATTAAAAATAGAGTTTTTTACAACTTCTACTTTTTGTGTAGCAGGGTCTTTTTTAATATGAACTACAGAAACGCCATGAGCATTGGTTTCGCGAATGACTTCATCTTCAGGACGGCGTCCATCAACTTTGGTTGGACCTTTAGGGTGCAAGAAGGTTTGGTTGATGTATTCGTGGTTCATCACCAATAAACCTTGTGCTGAAACAGTTTCATCAAAACGGTTTGTTGATGTGTTTAAACCAAAATAGTGCATACCATCGTGGCAGTCGCCAGAGCGAAACTGGAAGCTTGGACCAGATGGAATATTGTTATCATCCCAATCACCAAAAGAAGGATTAATAGAGTCACCTAAAGCGTAAATCACATTTGCCTCATAACCTTCTGGTACGGTTACAATATCATTTAAATTTTTAGCAACTGGCGTAAAGGTAAGTTTTTCTGGCTTTTTATTCGGATCGACTGGAGCAGTTCCACCATTGTTAGAACCAGAGTCATCGTTATTATCATTACAGCCCGTTAAAGTAGAGGCTAAAGTTAATGCCACAGCGCCGCTTGCTGCTTTAGTAATGAGGCTACGACGACTTACGTATTGGTCTAAAACATCACGAAAGTGAATATTGTCTGAAGTGTTGTTGTCTAGTTCCTGATCTTCATGATATGGGGTTAAATCGTTCATATTAAATTCCTAATTCAAAATAAGTTTTTTCTAAATGTCTTGATTAGCTTAAGTTTTGAATATGACGAGGTCTTGACGTTTTAATGATAACTTAATGAAAAATTTGATCGTTTAGTCAAAAAGAAAAGTACTTTTTATTTTTATGGGGGGTAAATAAAAGAAACCTGCATAAAGCAGGCTTCTTTTGAGTTGTGGTAAGAATTATTTCTTCACAACAGATGGTGCTAGAGGGTCAGCCGTAATATAACCAACTGCCGCTGCAAAACGATCTTTGTAGTTTGCACGAACAAGAGGATCAAGAGTCGCTTTTACTTTATCGTGTAATGGAGATTCCCAGTCACCCGGATGCTGGAAGTTACTCATGATGTAAGTCCAGCCATTCACCGCATCTACAGCATGTAAACCTGTCGATTCAGCACCAGCAGGTGTTGATAAGATACGGCTTAATTGTTTGGTGTCTACATTATATGCCCATAAGAAGTTATTTACGTGCATACCACTGTCTTCACCAATGAAGAGCGTACGTAAGTTTTCAGAGAACTTAATGTTATCTGGATTTGCAATTTTATCTGCATTTGCAAGGTTACCCAAAGCATCAGCAGTTGTGAGGTCTTCACCAACTAAAGCGGCTGGCGGTTCCATATGAGTCGATACCCATTCACTGTTAATGAGCTGACCTTTGTTGTCGACTTGGCTGCCTTTTAAAGTGTGCGCATAAACTGCACCAGCTTTTGGACCTTGCACTTGAATATCAGTGGTTTTATCAATCATAGAAGACTGTACATAAGACATCGCAGAGTATGCGATTTTGTCTTTAATATTGACAGTTGTGCCTTCCATTTTGGTAAAGCCCATACTTGCACCCACTAAAGCTGCATAACGATGCGTTTCTAAGAAAGCTGCTTCACGCTCTTTACCCGGTACAAGTTTGACCCAGTTATTTTTGCCGCTATAACGGATTTTGGTATAGCTTGCATCTTGAGGATCTGTAGTTTTTACATCCATCAAGTCTGAAATCTTGTATTGATCTGCCCAGCTTTTTACTTCTGCACTTGTTGCATGACCAAGGTTAATCCAAGAAATATCACCTGCACCAGCGCCTACGCCTGAAGTTTGCTTCCATTTAGCAACATAGAGCGTACCTGCAGATAAGTCTTTTTCTTTATCGGCAACAAACATGAATAAACCGCCATTCGTTGCATCATCACCCATCAATGCAGTGCGGTTATCTGGCATAACTTGAATAAGTTCGTGCGAGATACGACCTAAACAGTAATGTTTTTTGATTGAACCTGTACCATCTGTATTTACAGTAACTTCTGGTAAATGACCGTAGTGGTATGGGTTGCCTTTGGTACTGTCACCAAATAAGTTTTTGCTAAATACTGGTAAATAGCTTCCAGCAACATTGTTTGCATCTGGTTCGTATTCTTCACTAGAAAGGTGAGTTCCCCATGGAGATAAGCTTGCACCACAAGTAATCCATAAACCGTTTACTTTAGACGTATCGACATTGTGGTATTTAACCAGTGTTAAATGACCAGTTTTAGGGTCTTGGTCTAAAGTTAAAATCGCAATTGGAGATGGTAGTAAGCCATACATAGACGCTAAGCTTTGGTCACGAGTCGTATATTCAAACTGAACGACGTGAAATACAGGATTACCTGTAACACCTAAAGCTTGTTTGTCCGCATCGGTAAAGTCACGCCCTGTTGCTTGTTTAAAGCTAATTAAAGAGCTTCCATCTGGACAGTCAGAGAAGAATTGACGTTCTTGCCCTGGTTTTGATTTATCAATAATTGGTTGATTATTAATATCAACATACCCACCCGCTAGAATTTTTCCACCTTTACCATCTGCAACCAGATCACCTGTGGTAAAGAATGGCTTATACGCTAATGTATAGTCAGTTTTTGAGCCATCTTCCCAGCTAATTGAGAGGCTTGATCCAACAGTTGTGGTTGCCATCGCTGCTGGGTTTGCTAAAGATGGTGCAGCCATTGAAGTAAAAGTTGCATTTTTAAAGTTTACTGTTGGTGGTGGAGTAACAACATCTGAATCATTATTGCTGTCATTACAGCCTGCTAACGTTGCTGCCGTAGCCATCGCACCTAATGGAAGAAAAGGAATCCCCGTAAACCATTTTAAAATATCGCGACGTGTTGGGTGGTTAGAAGCAGTTGTCATAATAAATCCGTAACTTTTGTGTGTATATTTGTTGAGTCGATTCTATGGATTGGAAATGACACTTTTCTTACATTTTTAAGTCACTTTGAAGACAGTTTATAATTTGATTAATTAAAGCGATTTAAAAGTAAAAAGCCCAAATCTTAATGTTTGGGCTTTTAAAGAGAAGTTTTAAATTATTCAGCAGTCTGGCTTTTTCTCTTCTCAAGAATCTTACCGAACAGTAGGCCTATTTCAAAAAGCAACCACATTGGAATCGCTAGCATCACCATTGAAATCGCATCTGGCGGGGTAATAAACATAGCAACAAAAAAACATCCCACAATAATAAAACGTCTTTTTTCAGCAAGGCTTTGAGTATTTACTACGCCAATTAAAATAAGTAATAAGGTTGCGATAGGAATTTCAAAAGTGACACCAAACACTAAAAATAGCTTTAAACAGAAGCTTAAATAACTATTAATGTCGGTCATTGGCGCTACTGTTTCAGGTGAAACGCTAATAAAGAAATGTAATATTGCCGGCAGGGTAATGTAATAAGCAAAAGCGACACCTGCATAAAATAGAACAATACTACCGATCAGTAACGGTAGCGCTAAATGGCGTTCTTTTTGATAAAGCGCAGGGCGAACAAAAGACCATATTTCATAAAGAATAAATGGCATTGCAAGCATAAGTGCGACAAATAAATTAAGTTTAAATGGCGCCATAAAGGTTGCTGTTACATCTGTTGCAATCATTGAAGATGATGCAGGGAGTTGTAACCTTAAAGGCTCAGATAATAATTGGTAAGTATTATTTCGAAAGGGTAGTAAACAAAAGAATAAGAATAATGTTACCCCTACAATCCTGAATAAATGGCGTCTTAAAACCACCAAATGATTCATGATTGGCATTTGGTCTAGGTTTTCTTGACTATTTACAGTGGTTGAAGGCAGTTGGTTCATACGGCAATCTTCAATTCAACAGGAGATGTTTCTGAAATATCAGTTTGAGGAACTAATGGCGTAAGTTTGGCAACATACGGCACTTTGTAATGGTCTGATATAGGAATACATTTCCGAATAGGCTTTTGTGTTGTTTTAGGCGTTTCTGGAACTTCTAAATGTTCTGAAATCTGCTGTTTTTGTATTTCTTCAAGCTGCTGTTGTACTTTTCGTTCCAATGCTTCGATGCGGTTAAGTTCCTCTTGCATTTCTTTGCGGAACTCAGAAAGACGCAGCTCCTGATCAATCTCGTTTTGCAAATTGGTGATATAGCGTTTTAGTCGAACATACCAACGACCTGCAAAACGTGCAGCTTCGGGAAGCTTATCTGGACCTAAAACTAAAATTGCAATAATTGCAAAACAGAGTAGCTCTGTCATTCCTACATCAAGCATGGGACAAACCTTTAGCTTTTCACTGATGTACTTTCAGATGTTTTAACTTGTGCATCAATCGTACGAGGAGTATTTAAAGATGCAGCTTCGTCTTCTTCACGAACTGATTTTTTAAAGTCTCTTACTGCACCGCCAACATCTTTCCCAATATTTTTTAATTTAGATGTACCGAACAATAAAATAACCACAATTGCGAAAATAACGACATGCCAAATAGATAAACCAGCCATGATTTTATACCTCTTTTTAGTTCGCTTTATATCAACAGGTTGCCATGACAAGAATGTGACACTTATATTTCATTTTTAAGACAGTATTTATAAGTCGTCAGTTGCGGTTAGATTTTTAAAGATATTTGTCTGAGTAATTTTAAATTTTATTTAACTTAGATTTTAGACCAATTTACGTGAAATAGATCATACATTTCAAAATCAAAAGGTGTAGCATAACAAGCTGTTTTTAATGAGCAAGAGGAGAGAGCGTGGCATTACTACTGCCTGTATTGGCATTTATCACCGGACTTTTACTTGCTCAGACCTCTATCGCAGAAACCATAAAACCTATTCTTTCAGCTTGGCTTGCACGACTCCTGATTCCGATTGTGATCATTTACAACATGGTCTTTTATCAATCGGGAAGTTTGAGCTTAATGCTCTTTAGTTTTGGGTCGGCATTTATTATTTTCTTTGCCTATTTGGCTTTATTTAAAGACCGCTTACTGGCCCTTTGTGTAAGCTATACCAATATGGGATGGCTTGGTTTTCCTTTTGCGATGGCTCTATTTGGTCCCGAAGCGACTGCTCCGATTGTGGCTTTATATATTGGGATGTCAATTTTTGGCAATGCTTGGGCTGTTACGGCAGTCACTACTGCACCGCAAAATAAGCTCAATATATTAAAAAAGGTTTTAACTTCCCCACCTTGTATATCGATATTTTGTGCTGTTGTGCTCAGACTTTTAGGGGCCCAGCATATTGAAAGCCCTGCTATACATTGGGTTTATGAGGTTGCTAAATTTGCGATGACTTTCGCAGGTATGTGTGTGCTTGGAATGTGGCTACGCCGTACCAGAGTTTATGCAAAAGACTTAATTTACAGTACAAAAGCTCAAGCCTTTAAAGTCGCCTGTGGCTTTGTTCTATGTGGCTTAACTTATAGGTTTCTACCGATTCCAAATATAAACCAGCAAATAGGGGTGATGTTTTTAATGTTCTGTTTGCCACCAGCAGCCAATATTGTAGCGTTAGAGACACATTATCAAGGGACGGGAAGATCGGCGGCTTATATCGCATCGGGGACGATTGTGAGTTGTGTGTGTATTGCGATTTATGCAGTGTTTTTACATGTAGCATTATAATTAATTTTAAATTTTCTTCCCCACATTTGCTTGTGCGAAGGCGGCATGGATGCCGCCATGTCACTGCCTTGCGCTGATTTCCAAAGCAGTGCTTTGGAAATCGCTCAGGATGTACCGTCAGTGACATAAATGGTTTTGTTACTTTTGCCAAAACAAAAGTAAAGTATTGCCTATACAAAGCCGAATACTTTCTAACGTGGTATTCAAAGGCTATATGGAAAAAATTATACTAAACTTTCTCTGAATAACTGCATCGCTTGGCCACGATGACTAATCTTATTCTTATCTTCTTTAGACAACTCAGCGCTAGAAACTTGAAGCTCTGGTAACCAGAACAGTGGGTCATAACCGAAACCATTTTCACCACGCGGCGCTTCTAAAATTTCACCGTGCCAGATGCCTTGGAAAATTTGTGGCAATGGATCTTCCGCGTGGGTCACTAAAGCAAGTACGCACACAAACATACCTTCAATCACTTCACCATTTTTACGGTAAGGCAGAAGGTCATTTAATAACTTGGCATTATTCGCTGTATCGTCACCATGTTCTCCAACATAGCGTGCTGAATAAATACCAGGTGCACCACCTAAAACAGGAACACAAATACCTGAGTCATCAGCCATAGCAGGTTTCCCTGAAATTTTAGAGGCATGACGTGCTTTAATAATGGCATTTTCAATAAAGCTTAAGCCGTCTTCAATGGCGTCGGGAATATTAAGGCGACCTTGAGGAATAATTTCTACAGGTAACTTAAGCTGTTCAAAAAGTTTTTCAAACTCTGCGACTTTACCTTTGTTATTACTTGCAAGGACTAAAGAGCCCTGATCAAACCAATGTGGGGTAGACATAAGATAACCAAACTTTATAACCAATATTGAACGCCAGTTATGTTACGTGTTTTTTGGAAGGGGATATAGAGTAAAACAAATAGAATATAAAATTAGAAGCTTAAAAACTAAAACCACCTTATAGGTGCTATAAGGTGGTTTTAGTCGAGTAAGTTTGAGCTGGATTATTATTGAGCTTGAATCCATTTATCCGCACGGTCGCGTGCCATACGAATTTGCTCTTGAGTTAAGTTTGCGGCAAGAGCTGTCTTTTTACCTTCAGATAAGCTAATCACTTTATTGTCGAGCATGCCATCACGAGTCGAAAGCTCATACCACTGGTAAGCACCTACGTAGTTTTTCTTTTGCTCTTCCATCATTGCGAGGTTATAGCTTGCACGGTTATCACCATTGCTTGCAGCTTTTTCGAAATACTTACGAGCCATAGACTCATCTTTCTTAACACCAATGCCGTCGGCGTACATACGGCCTACATTTAACTGTGCTGGTGATAAACCTTGGTCAGCAGCAGCTTTAAACCAAGTAAATGCCTGTTTATCGTCTTTTGCTACATCTTTACCGTATTGGTAACGTGTTCCAAGATAAAATTGTGCGCCAGCTTGGCCAGCTTGAGCTGCTTTTTGAAGGTCATGAATCCCCATTGTGGAGAAGCGCGCAGCCTGGCTAGCAACCGATTGTGGCTGGGCGATATAATCTGCATGAGCCTGCATACTTAGCAGTCCTGCAATTAGTGTGCTAAATAATGTCTTTTTCATAGTGCACTCACTCGATAAATAGCGACTTCACCAAACAAATTCGGAACATGTTTGCTTAACAGGCTTCCCTGCTGGTTTCCATTGACGGCGAGTCGATTAATAATTTGTATTTGATTTTCCGCACACAGTGCTTCGAAATCTTTAAACGTACATAAATGAATGTTGGGGGTGTTATACCACATATATGGTAGAGCATCCGATACAGGCATCATCCCTTTTAATGCTAGAAAAGAGCGAGTCTTCCAGTGTGCAAAGTTTGGAAAGGTAATAATGGCCTGTTTTCCCACACGCACCATGTCTCTTAATAAAACATCGGGTGCATCTACGGCTTGCAAAGCTTGTGCCATGACCACATAGTCAAAAGACTGGTCGGCAAAACGGCTCAAACCGAGATTCAAATCTTGTTGAATAATATTTAACCCGCGACTGACGGCAATTGCAATCTTTTCTTGATCAATTTCTAAACCATAAGCACGAATTTGATGCTTTTGGCTCATATGAGCGAGTAATTCACCGTCACCACACCCTAAATCGAGTACGCTAGAGCCGGGTTTAATCCACTTTTCTGCCAGTTGTTGATCAATACGCATTAGCTTGCCTCCAGTGATGTCGATTTTAAATGTTCTTCACCGCCTAAGAAAGCGCGCAGTGTTTTGACATACAGTGGAATCGGGAATAAAAACGAGTCATGACCTTGTTCAGCATCAATATCGAGGTAACTTACCGGCTTATGGTTGGTAATGAGCGCATCTACAATTTCTTGTGAACGGCTTGGTGCAAAACGCCAGTCAGTTGTGAACGAAACAATTAAGAACTGGCATTTGGTTTTACTCATCGCATCTGTAAGTGAATGACCGTACTCACGTGATGGATCAAAATAATCCAAAGCTTTGGTCATAATCAGATAAGTATTGGCATCAAAGTTACGGCTAAACTGTTCACCTTGATAACGCAGGTAGCTTTCGACCTGAAACTCGACATCAAAACCGTACATAAACTTGCCAGATTTTAAATCACGACCAAATTTCTGCTTCATCGCTTCTTCAGAAAGATAGGTAATATGGCCTACCATACGAGCCAAAATTAGGCCTCGTTTTGGATAGCTGTCATTTTCTAAATAACGACCATGATGGAAGTCTGGGTCAGACAAGATGGACTGACGTGCCACCTCGTTAAATGCAATATTCTGTGCTGAAAGCTTTGGCGCGCTAGCAATAACGACACATTTTTGTAAACGGTCAGGGTAGTCTACTGACCATTGTAGTGCTTGCATGCCCCCTAATGATCCGCCAACTACTGCATACCAAACACTTACTCCTAAACGGTCAGAAAGCATGGCTTGAGTTTTAACCCAGTCGCGTACCGTTACTAGTGGAAAATCTGGTCCATAAGGGCGATTATCATTTTCAGGGTTTGGTGAAGTTGGACCAGTCGATCCACTACATCCACCAATATTGTTGAGTGCAACTACAAAAAAATTATTTGTGTCGATTGCCTTATCCGGGCCAATACAGCTATCCCACCATCCAGCTTTTTTATCATCTTCATGGTGATAGCCCGCTGCATGATGATGTCCGGAAAGGGCATGACAGATCAAAATCGCATTCGATTTATCTGCATTTAAAGTGCCGTAAGTTTCAACCATTAACTCAAAGCGTGGTAAAACACGGCCACATTCAAGATGTAAGGGTTCTTCAAATTGGAACTTTTGCGGAGTGACTAACCCCACTGAGTCAGCTGGAAAAGACACGGGAACATTTCGCCTTTTAAATCTTTCAGGAATAAAAAGAAAGGATACCAAGCTAGGTATCCTTTCCAAAGTCTTTTTTTTAATTAAACAGCGGCGGCAACAACCTGATCTGTACTTAAAACACCTTGATCAATCAAACGGTTGGTACATGCAATAATTGCTTCAATTGATGAGGTGACTGTGTTGTCGTGAACACCCGCACCAAACGAGCCTCTACCAGTACCTTTCACTTGAAGTTCAATTAAGGTTAATGCTTTAGCATTTGCACCTGAACTAATACTACGTTCTTCATAGTTCAATACGTCAATTGGTAATTGAAGTGCATTTAAGAATGCAGAGATAGGACCATTACCTTCGCCACGTAATTGCTGAGTCTCACCTTCAACGTCGATCTCAAGTTCAATGATTTGAGTACCATTTATGTCAGATAACTTATAGTTTTTGACTGTGTAATGGTGGTTCTTCACATCGACATATGCGTCTTTAAACAAGGTCCAGATTTCTTTGGCATTAATTTCTGTACCATTCTCATCAGCATATTGTTGAACAACCTGACTGAATTCGATTTGCAAACGGCGCGGCAATACAACGTTGTAGTTTGATTCCAATAAGTAAGCGATACCACCTTTACCAGACTGGCTATTTACACGAATTACAGCATCGTAGTCACGGCCCAAGTCTTTCGGGTCGATGGGCAAGTAAGGCATATCCCAGATTTCTTCGTTTTTCTGGTATTCAAAGCCTTTTTTGATTGCATCCTGATGTGAACCAGAGAATGCAGTAAATACCAAGTCACCTGCATATGGATGACGAGGGTGTACAGGTAAACCAGTACATTCTTCAACTGTTGCAATCACTTCATTAATGTTAGAGAAATCTAACTCTGGTGCTACACCTTGGGTGTACATGTTCAATGCAATCGCAGCAACGTCAACGTTACCTGTACGTTCACCATTACCAAACACACAGCCTTCGACACGGTCAGCACCGGCCATAATGGCAAGTTCTGATGCAGCAATACCACAGCCGCGGTCATTGTGGCAGTGAACAGAAATAATCACGCCATCACGACGTGCCAAGTTACGATGCATCCATTCAATTTGGTCTGCATAAACATTTGGCGTAGAAACTTCGACAGTAGCAGGTAAGTTTAAAATCACTTTATGATCTGGACGTGCATCCCAAATTTCTGTGACGGCATCACAGACATCTTTTGCGACTTCTAATTCGGTTGCAGAGAAACATTCTGGGCTGTACTGGAAAATCCAGTCAGTTTCAGGATACTGTGCAGCATATTCTTTCACTTTCTGAGCTGCATTCACCGCCAACTGTTTTGCGCCATTTACATCTACATTCAATACCTTTTGGCGGAAGGTTGGAGAGTTAGAGTTATAAATATGCACAATTGCGCGCTTAGCACCTGCTAAAGCCTCGAAAGTACGCTCAATTAAATGGTCACGTGCCTGAACCAAAACTTCAATGTAGACATCATCAGGAATATGATTTTCTTCGATTAACATGCGGGTAAAATCGAAGTCAATTTGAGATGCAGACGGGAAACCGATTTCAATATGTTTAAAACCGATTTTTACAAGCATTTTGAACATTTTGAATTTTTGTTCCATGTTCATCGGTTCAAAAATTGCTTGGTTACCATCACGTAAATCCGTGCTCATCCAGATTGGCGCTTTTGTAATTTCGTTATTTGGCCATTGGCGATCTGGTAAATCGACTCGCTGGTACATACGGCGGTATTTTTTGCTAGGGTCAGCCAACATCATGAGAAAACTCCTTATCTCGTAGCACGGTTGCTCTAGGTATCGTGTGAAAGGCAACGTTCTACAGTTATATATGGTATCTAATACAGAAAAATTAAAGGGAATTTGAAAAGGTCTGCTCTAAAATGCAGACAAAAATTTATACGCGCGCGAGGCGCAGCATCAGGAGTTCAAGATGATGTCTTGCTTGAGTAGGCTGGGCAAACAAGTGATTCGTTTTCATCTATAGACCATGTAATAGTAAGTTTGGTGGTTTGCTAATATGCTTATTGTTTAGATATACCACATCTAAACAATGATTACACGTTGTGCAAAAGTCTTATACTCATTTTAATTTCAGTGTTCAGAAAATAATTTTCTAATTTTGCATTGTTCTATATTTTATCGAAAATAATTTTCATTATTTTGCCTTATTGAGATAAAAATAATTAATTAGACTAAATAAGGCAAAAATAAATAGAGTTACAGTTCTGACCACATACGGATAAGGTTGTGATAGATGTTGGTGAGTTTCATGACTTCAGTATAACTATCACCATGTGATTTCCGTAGTTCACGTATGCTTTCATCTAAATTAAAGAGAAGATGTCGTTTACTATCGTCGCGTACTAAGCTTTGTACCCAGAAAAAAGAAGCAAATCGAGTACCTGATGTAATACTACTGACTTCATGCAAGCTAGTAGAAGGGTAGAGAACTACGTCACCAGCAGGTAATTTAACTTCGTGATAACCATAAGTATCTTCAATCACTAGGTCACCACCCTCATATTCATCTGGTTCGCTTAAAAATAAGGTACAAGATAAATCGGTACGAATTTGTTCCGCTGTACCACGGATAAGACGAATTGAGTTATCTACATGGAAACCAAAGCTTTCATGTTCATCATAACGATTAAAAAGCGGTGGAATAATTTTGTGGGGTAGGGCCGCGGCCTGAAACACTGGATTTTGCCAAATTGCTTTGATGACAATATCGCTTAAATGATGAGTAAGTGGGTCTTGCTCCGAGAGTTGCTGATTTCTTTTAACAGAAGCAGATAAGGTGCCAGCAGTCACTTTACCACCTACCCAATTTGCCTCTTTCATGAGTTTACGAAACTCGGCAACTTGCTCTTTGCTTAATACATTCGGGATATGATGAATCACAGCAAACACCTTTTTAAACAGATACTTCATTTATAAAGATAGCCTCAGAGTGAGGCTATCTTATATGTGTTTTAATTAATTCCATAAATGAATTATGGAATTAAGTTTTAGTATTTAAAGTTAATGGCTAAAACAGCATTACGACCATTACCTTCAAATGCATAGTGAGCTGGGTGAGCACTTGTAAAATAGCGTTTATCAGAAATGTTATTGATATTAAGCTGTAAGTTTACGTTCTTGTTGACATCGTATTTAGCCATAGCATTGTAAATGGTATAAGTTGGCAAATATTTGTCTTCAAGCATTGTTGTGCCAGTATTTGTATTGGTAAATACTTTATCGCGGTATTCGGCACCAGCACCTAGAGTTAACTTAGGCAGTACTCGATAAGTAGACCACAATGTCGCACTATTTTTAGCGACGAATGGGAGCGGTTTACCTTCTTGTGCAACTGCGTTATAAGCCGCTTTTGTTAGTTCGCTGTCTAAATAGCTATAACCCGCAGAAACTTCCCATTTGTCGGTTACTTTACCGTTGAACCCGACTTCGAAGCCATCAACTTTACTTTCACCAGCATTGGTTGTGGTATTGGCATCAATAGCGATACGAGTATTTTGTTTCTCGGTACGGAAAATAGCAGCAGTTAAGTTTGCACGATTATTGAATAGATCCCATTTAGTACCAACTTCGAAAGTACGTGCTTTTTCTGGAGATAAATCATTTGCTTGTTGAGAAGAAGTAGATAAAGCATCTGCACCATCACCTTGGTCTACCCCAACCGGATTTGCAGAAGTTGCGAAACTTGCATAGATACTGCCATTTTCAGTTGGTTTGTAGACTAAACCAGCTTGATAAGAGAAATAGTCACTATCATTTTCGAATTTCTGACCAGCTGCAATACTTACGTCATTTGTGTAGTTGCCGCTCGTACTTGTTTTATCGATATCTTTAACAGTTTTATAAATATTTTTATTATATTTACGTTCAGTTTCGAATTTATCCCAACGTACGCCTAAATTTAAAAGCCATTGTGGATTAAATTCGATGCTATCTAATGCATAAAGAGAAACAGTACGGCTGCGAGTTGTATACTGATTTTTGATGCTACCTAAAGTATCAGTAAATGCTCCATTCATTGGGTTGTTGACTGAAGTACACCAGCCATTTGAAAGAGCACTGCTTACAGGACAACTGGTGTTATGGACTGTAGATGTTGTGCCAGAGGCATCTGTAAACGTATAAACTCCTTGATTTGATTGTTGGTAGCTCCACTCGGCACCTGTATTAAAAGAGTGTTTAAGAGTACCAGTATTGAATTTACCTTTTAATGCAAGCTGATCGCTATAAGCATCTGTGTCTACAATCCGACTTAAAGCACGACGTGAAATAGTACCGTTTTTCGTTACATTACCTTTTGAGTCATCTGCATTGGTATAGATGTAATCTGATTTAGATTTTGTGTAAGACATCGTATTTGATAATGTTAAATCATCAGCGAGATCATGTTCTAATTTAAACGTACCGATATGGTTTTCACGTTTATCAAAATCACGAGCTTTCCAACCGTAATACATGCCTTGTTTTACATCAATTGGTTTCCCACCAACAGGAAGGAATGGAATACCTGCATCTGGTTCATCATTACTACGTAAATAGTAGTAGCTCAGTGTTCCACGAGTTGCTGTATCTAGGCCAAATGCAAGACTTGAAGCAATACCAGCACGAGCATATTCAGCACCATCATTTGAACCAGCTTTTTCATTTTCATGGCCCATAACTACAACTCGGCCAGCAACACCATTACCAAAGTCTTTGTTTGCATCAAGTTGGATATGGCGATAGTTATCGGTACCACCTTGAACACTACCTTGGTAAACATCACCTTCATGAGCAACTTTAGGAATCAGGTTAATGCTGCCCCCAACACCACCACCGCCGCCAAGAGCTGAAGAAGATCCTTTAATGACTTCAACTTGCTCAATAGCGAACATGTCACGATTTTGAGAAGTTGAATTACGAACACCATCAACATAGACAGAGGATTGAGCGCTATAGCCACGAATATATGGCATATCGGTAAATGGGGTACCGCCTTCACCTGCACCTAAAGTAATACCTGGTTCATAGCGTAAAGCTTCGAGTAGGGTGTTAGAGTTTGAATCTTTAATTAATTTTTGAGAAAGAATAGAAACGGATTTTGGAGTATCTAAAAGGGGAGCAACTAATTTTGAATTTGCCGACTCATCTACTTTTAAAGATTCTTCGTGAGTTGCTTGAGTATGAATGGTTGGTAGTTGTGAAACAGTTTCTTGTGCCATTGCAGTTGTTGCAATCATAGAAAGGGATGATGCGATTGCAGATGAAACAATTTTTTTACGTGTTCTAATCAATGACATGACTTTCAGGACTTAAATATAAAACGTTATGCGAATAATAATAATTCTTATTTATATGTACAGTTTGTGTTAATTGGATTTGCCGATAGGATTGTGAAGAAAATATGAAAGATTTAATCGGATTCTGTCGCTAAAAATTGCTAATTAATTAATTATTATTAATTTTTATGAAAAGCGATAATTATTGATAAATTAATTGTAATTTTAGATTTATGAAGCATAACTAAAAAATTACTTTGGCTTAAGGTTGAGTTAAAAAAAATTAAATAATCATAAAATTATTGTGAAATTTACTGAAAAAACGGCCTTCAATTTACTGATCTGATCGGTTAATTTTGTATATCTTGAAAGTTGTCATATAATACAGCACTTTTTTAAAAACTGTTCCTACTAACTAATTTTTATCGAGGAAGCCATGCAAGTAACGACTGAAGCGGTTTCGGGCGTTGCCCGTCGTTTAAATGTTTCTGTACCGACGAGCCGTATTAACGAGCAATTTGAAGCTCGTTTGAAGCGCACTGCCAAAACTGTGAAGATCAACGGCTTCCGTCCGGGCAAAGTACCTGCAAACGTTGTTCGTCGCGAATACGGTGCAAGTATTTATCAAGAAGTTGTGAATGACATCATTCGTGACAGCGTATTCGAAGCAATTCAACAAGAAAAAATCAATGCGGTAGGTATGCCGAACATTGAGAAAGTTGAACATAAAGAAGATGCTTTAGTTTTTGAAGCAACTGTAGAAGTTTATCCTGAAGTTGAAGTAAAAGCATTTGACGGCTTAGAAGTTGAACGTAAAACAGCTGAAATTAAAGACGCTGACGTTGACACTATGATCGAAAACTTGCAAAAACAACGTCAAACTTGGGCTGTAACCAAGGGTATGGCGAAAAAAGACATGCAAGTGACTTTTGACTTCGAAGGTTCTATCGACGGTGAGAAGTTTGAAGGCGGTTCTGCTGAAGACTTTAAACTTGTGTTAGGTTCAGGTCGTATGATTCCTGGCTTCGAAGACGGCATCGTTGGCATGAAAGCTGGTGAAGAGAAAGTAATTGATGTAACTTTCCCTGAAGATTACCAAGCTGAAAACTTAGCGGGTAAAGCAGCTCAATTCAAAATCACTGTGAAGCAAGTTGAAAAACCTAAACTTCCAGAGATAGATGCTGAATTCTTAAAAATCTTCGGTGTTACTGAAGAAGAAGGCGTTGAAAAATTAAAAGCTGACGTTCGTAAAAACATGGAACGTGAAGTTCGCAATGGTTTACGTAATCAAGTTAAACAAGCTGCATTTGATGCTCTTGTTGCTGCTAACGAAGTTGAAGTTCCAGCTGCAATGGTTGCTCAAGAAATTGACCGTCAACGTCAACAAATGGTTCAACAGTTCACTCAACAATTCGGTGGTGCTGGTGCTCAATCTTTTGACAAGAGCATGCTTCCTGACGAATTGTTCAAAGAACAAGCAGAGCGTTCTGTTAAACTTGGCGTATTAGTAAGCAAAGTTTTAGCTGATGCTAAACTTGAAGTTGATCAATCACGTGTTGATGCTTACATCGACGACATGGCTTCTTCTTATGAAGATCCAACTGAAGTGATCGAATACTTCAAAAATGATGCTCAACAACGTGCTCAAATCGAAGCTGTTGTATTAGAAGATCAAGTTGTTGATCACATCTTAGCTGCTGCTAAAGTGACTGACAAAGCAGTATCTTACGAAGACTTATTGAAAGAACAACAAGCTCGCCGTATGGGCTAATCTTTTGAGAAGTCAGGAAAAGGCGCTTTAGGCGCCTTTTTCATTTTTAGGTATGTGGTTAATTTGAGTACGTCGTTAAGTACTTAGGTATAAATAATATAATATTTCAGTGCGAACCTTTTGCAATTTGAGAAATTATCCCGCATATTGTTGCCATAGGTTAAGTCACAAAAAATTTAGGAATAAATAACGTATGTATGTTCCAACAATTGAAAATGCTTTAGTTCCTGTTGTGGTTGAACAATCTTCTCGCGGCGAACGTTCTTTTGATATTTATTCACGACTTTTACGTGAGCGCGTCATTTTTCTAACTGGTGAAGTTGAAGACAACATGGCAAATTTGATTGTTGCTCAAATGTTGTTCTTGGAAGCTGAAAACCCAGATAAAGATATCCATCTTTATATTAACTCGCCAGGTGGTTCAGTCACTGCTGGTATGGCGATTTATGACACGATGCAATTTATCAAACCTGATGTAGTGACATACTGTATGGGGCAGGCTGCATCTATGGGCGCATTCTTATTAAATGCTGGTGCTAAAGGTAAACGCTATTGCCTTGAAAATGCACGTGTAATGATTCACCAACCATTAGGTGGATTCCGTGGTCAGGCATCAGACATTGAAATTCACGCACGTGAAATTCTATTTATTAAAGAACGCTTGAATCGTTTGATGGCAGAACACAGTGGTCAAGACTATGACACGATTGCTCGTGATACCGATCGTGATAACTTTATGACTGCACAAGCAGCAAAAGAATATGGCTTAGTCGATCAGGTATTAAGTAAGCGTCCATAAGGGGGAGTTTTAAGTGGCTTGAGTTGTTAGAAAACGCCTCCATATAGTCATTTAACCCTATCGCTTGCCCTCATATTTAAGATTCTATTTGTGGAGAGAATATGTCCGAACATCCTCAAGGACAAAAACATTGTTCATTTTGCGGTAAAACGCAGTCTGAAGTCGGGAAACTGATTGCGGGCGAGGACGCATATATTTGTAATGAGTGTGTAGATGTCTGCTTAGACCTTGTACAAACCAGTCAACAGGTTGAAGCAGGTGACTGGGCGAGCAAGGCATTGCCAAAACCACATGAAATACGTGCTGCGCTTGATCAATATGTGATTGGTCAGGATCTTGCCAAAAAGACATTATCTGTTGCCGTTTATAACCATTATAAGCGTTTGAAAGTCGGGCAATCTGGTCATGTGTCTAAAGATGTGGAAATTGCTAAAAGTAACATTCTACTGATTGGACCTACCGGTTCAGGTAAAACATTACTTGCTCAAACATTGGCTCGTTTGTTAGATGTTCCGTTTGCTATGGCAGATGCGACCACTTTAACTGAAGCGGGTTATGTCGGCGAAGACGTTGAAAATATTGTACAAAAGCTTTTGCAAAAAGCAGATTACGACGTAGAAAAAGCTCAAAAGGGCATTATCTATATCGATGAAATCGACAAGATTACACGTAAATCTGAAAATCCGTCGATTACGCGTGACGTTTCTGGTGAAGGTGTACAACAAGCATTGCTTAAGATGATTGAAGGTACTGTAGCTTCAATTCCGCCACAAGGTGGACGTAAACATCCGCAGCAAGAGTTCATTCAAATTGATACCTCAAATATCTTATTTATTTGTGGTGGTGCATTTGCTGGGCTGGAAAAAATTGTACAACAGCGCCAAGAAAAAGGCGGAATTGGCTTTACAGCTGATGTGAAGAAAAAAGATGAAAGCAAGAAAATTGCTGAATTGTTCCGTCAAGTTGAGCCAACTGACTTAGTGAAATTTGGTTTAATTCCAGAGTTTATTGGCCGTTTACCAGTTATTGCGACGCTTGAAGAGCTTGATGAAGAAGCATTAATGCAAATTTTGACAGAACCAAAAAATGCATTAACTCGCCAGTATCAATACTTGTTCAACATGGAAAATGTTGATCTTGTATTTGAAGATTCTGCTTTACGTGCAGTTGCTAAGCGAGCGCTTGAGCGTAATACCGGAGCTCGTGGTCTACGTTCGATTTTGGAAAATGTTTTACTTGAAACAATGTATGACTTACCAAGCCGTACAGATGTAGGAACAGTTTTCATTAACGAAGCAGTGATTAATGGTGAAGCTGAACCTGTTTACAAGCCAGAACGTCAGCCTAAAGAAACAGCAACTCATGAAAGTGTTGCTAAGGCAGATTTAAAAGTAATTGATTCGAAGTCTGCTTAGATTTCATTCATCTAAAAAGCATGAATCGCGCTCGTGATTCATGCTTTTTTTGTTTTCAATTCATGTAGGTGGTGTTAATCTAAAAAAACAAAATACGCATAGTTTTGCGATATAGAAAAATCAAAAGAAAACGCTTTGAGGGATGTCATGCGTTATTTAATTATTGCATTAAGTTGTACCGCATTACTTGCGGGTTGCCAGAGTTCATCACACTTAGCAAAGAATCCAGCTGAGCTGACTGCAACTTTACCTAAAGTTGATGTTGATAAAGCACCTGGTGTATTTGATCAATACCATGTGGGTGGTTTTAGCATGGGGGGATGGGTCAACCAAAAACTAGGTCAGACATTTGTTCCGATTAAACCGCAAAATGAACATGCAGCAGTAGTCTATCTCTATCGGCCAGATACCAAATGGAACCGTCAGGAAATTGCAGCAATTAATTTATTTGTAAATGGCAAACGAATTCCAAGCTTATTGCATAACCATTATTACTGGATTGAACTGCCAGCAGGAAGTTATCGTATTTCTGCAAGTCGGCCTTTATTAGGTATTCATTTTCAAGAGCCAAAATATATTGATATTACGGTCGATGCAGGAACATCTTATTATTTAAAATACGATGAAGAAAACAAAATGGACCGCGGTGAACACACTGGCCCATTTATGTTAATGCAAGACAATATCGGACGTAGAGAGATTGCTTTTACGGAGCTTAAATCTTCTAGCTTCAACTTTGTAGCTGAAGATGCTTCAGGAAAAATTCGACATAAACCGCAAGAGCTAAAACCAGCCAAATATGATGAAAAATCAGATGTCCATCTGATTAAACCATTTAAGTTGTGGAACCCTTTAACGTGGTAATGGCCTACAAAGGATAAAGAAAAGTTAAGACTTTTCTTTATCCTTCATCAATGGGGCAATAATTTTAAGCATCTCTTCTTGCATGTGATCACGTGCTTTAGGGTCATTAAAGGTTTGTTGACCCAGCTCCATCATATATTCTGAAATTTGTCCCATAATCTGTACGTTTTTACGCGTAATCGATTGGCCTTCTGGGGTTTTCAAAAATTTCAGATTTGCCTGAACTTCTTCTTCAGTATATGTCTTTAAATAAATATCTTGTAAGGCTTGCGTAGTTTTTGGGCTACTAATGAGCTGGTTACTCGAATCTTTTAAAAGTAATCCTAACTTTTTCGCTGCCTCTTTTTCTTTCGGGCCTAAAGTTTTGATGCCCGTAATATTAGTGATGATCTGTTCAGCTTGTTGATCATAATAAGGTGTTAATTCATTAATTGATTCTTTAAGCAAATAATCAATTTGGCTCATTTGCATGAGTTCTTTTACTGAACTTAATTTGGCAGGAGAAGCAAATAAGCTTGTCGTAATACAGCTTAGGCAGAGGCTGATTGAGAGATTTTTAAGAATAGGGCGGATAGTCATGAAATGACCTATATGCAGTTTATGGCGGGTGGGTGTATTTATTAATAGCACAGATTGGTGAATCAATTGTTACAATTCTTTTCAATTTCCAAAAAAATTACAAGGCATAAAAAAAGCACCGAATCCGGTGCTTTTCTTGATTAGCCTGCTGCGGCATCGATTACTGGAATTTTTCCAATTTTCGCTTGCCAGATTTTTGGAGCTACTGCGTGAATTGATGTACCGTTTACATCAACTGCTACAGATACAGGCATATCTTCAACTACGAATTTGTAGATTGCTTCCATACCTAAGTCAGCAAACGCAACAACTTCAGCTTCACGAACTGCTTTAGATACGAGGTAAGCCGCACCACCAACTGCCATTAAGTAAGTTGCTTTGTTATCTTTGATTGCTTCAATTGCTGTAGGACCACGGTCAGCTTTACCAATCATACCGAATAGACCAGTATGCTCGAGTACTTTACGTGTGAATTTGTCCATACGTGTTGCAGTTGTAGGGCCAGCAGGACCAACGACTTCATCACCCACTGGATCAACAGGGCCAACGTAGTAAATAAATTTACCTTTAAGATCAACTGGTAATTCTTCACCATTGTCGATCATTTCAACCATACGTTTGTGTGCAGCATCACGACCTGTGTACATTGTTCCGCTAAGAAGTAATGTATCACCCGGTTTCCAAGAATCCATTTCTTCTTGAGTAATGGTATCAAGGTTTACACGTTTAGACTGTGAAGAGTCCCAAGTTACAGATGGGTAGTCTTCAAGTTTTGGTGCTTGAATATGAGCTACACCTGAACCATCAAGCTGGAAGTGAGCGTGACGAGTCGCAGCACAGTTCGGAATCATACCAACTGGTTTACCAGCAGCGTGACATGGGTAATCTTTAATTTTAATATCAAGAACAGTCGTTAAACCGCCAAGACCTTGTGCACCAATACCAAGAGCGTTTACTTTCTCAAAGATTTCGATACGAAGTTCTTCGATTTTGTTTTCTGGTCCACGGCGAAGTAATTCGTCCATGTTAATTTCTTCCATGAGTGCTTCTTTAGCAAGCATCATGGCTTTTTCAGCAGTACCACCAATACCAATACCTAGCATACCAGGAGGACACCAGCCTGCACCCATAGTCGGAACAGTTTTAAGTACCCAGTCAACAATCGAGTCAGATGGGTTAAGCATAGCAAGTTTAGATTTGTTTTCTGAACCGCCACCTTTAGCAGCAACAGTAATATCTACTTTGTTACCCGGTACGAGTTTGTAGTGAATAACAGCAGGGGTGTTGTCTTTTGTATTTTTACGACCAAATGCAGGGTCAGCAAGTACAGATGCACGAAGAACGTTGCTGTTTTCAAGGTAACCTTGACGAACACCTTCATTTACTGCATCGTCTAAGCTCATTGTTAAATCGAATTTAACATCTAAGCCCACTTCAAGGAAAACGTTAACAATACCAGTGTCTTGGCAAATTGGACGATGACCTTCCGCACACATGCGAGAGTTAATTAAAATCTGTGCAATTGCATCCTTTGCAGCTTTGTTTTCTTCGCGATCATAAGCACGGCTCATCGCTTGGATAAAGTCTTGCGGGTGATAGTACGAAATAAACTGTAGGGCGTCCTTGATTGATGTAATCAAGTCATCTTGTTTGATAATCATTGTCATACCAAAAAATCTCTTGAGCGGGCTGTTAGCTAGCGGGCTAAATTATATGACAAAAAGACAATCTTGTGGGGGATTGGTTGATCTTTTGACCGAAAGTCGAATAAGACCAATGCTAAGTGATTTAAAACTAAGAACAACCAACTGCTAAGGCCGTTATTTGAGAATAAAAAAAGCCATTTGAGCGGACATCAAATGGCGAGAGGTAGAAAAGATTAAATGATATTAATTATTTGGCAGCAGCTTGTTGTTCAGCCTGAATTGCTGTTAAGGCAATAGTAAAGACGATGTCATCTACTAAAGCACCACGAGACAAGTCATTGACTGGTTTGTTGAGGCCTTGCAACATTGGTCCAACGCTGACTACATTTGCTGCACGTTGTACTGCCTTATAGGTCGTGTTACCTGTATTTAAGTCTGGGAAAATAAATACATTGGCACGACCAGCAACGCGTGAGTCTGGTGCCTTTTGGCGTCCTACACTTTCAACAGAAGCTGCATCGTATTGAAGAGGACCATCAATCAGTAAATCAGGGCGGCGTTGCTGTGCAATTTGAGTCGCTTGTTGTACTTTTTCAACATCAGCACCTGTTCCAGAGGTTCCAGTTGAATAGCTGATCATGGCAATACGTGGGTCAATTCCAAACGCTTTTGCAGAGTCAGCAGACTGAATCGCGATTTCAGCAAGCTGGTCGGCTGTAGGGTCTGGGTTAATTGCACAGTCACCGTAAACATAAACTTCATCTGGTAAAAGCATAAAGAATATGGATGAAACCAGTGAGTAAGAAGGTGCGGTTTTAATAAGCTGGAAAGCAGGGCGCACGGTGTTCGCTGTAGTGTGAACTGCACCAGAAACCAAACCATCTACATGATCTAGCGCCAGCATCATGGTGCCGAGAACTACGGTGTCTTGTAATTGATCTTTGGCTTGTAACTCGTTGAGTTTACCCTTACGAAGCTCAACCATTGGTGAAACATATTGGTTGCGAATGCTGTCTGGATCAATAATTTCTAAGTCAGCTGGTAGTTCAATACCGCGTGCTTTTGCAACGTCTTGTACAGCATCTGGTTTTGCTAGCAAAATACAATGCGCAATACCACGCGCCTGACAAATAGCAGCTGCTTCAATAGTACGTGGCTCATCGCCTTCTGGAAGCACAATTCGTTTTTTAGCTGCAATTGATTTTTGCACCAACTCATGACGGAATGCAGAAGGAGAAAGGCGTGGAGTTGCACCGTTATTACTGTGCTGTTTAAGCCATTCGACATCGATATGACTTGAAACAAAACGAGTCACTTGCTCGGCACGTTCAGTGTCATCGATTGGAATTTCATTACCAAAATCAGATAAGCGCTGTGCCGTTTCCAGTGTGTTTAAACGGGTATGTAAAATTGGTAAGCCTTGTTTGATAGCGCTTTGGCAAAACTCTAAAAGCTCAGGGGCAGGTGCTTCACGTTCGGTCAGTACCAAGCCTGCCAATGGAATACCGTTACTGGTTGCCAAGCTACCTGCAAGTAAAACGTCGGTACGTTCAGACGCACTAATAATCAGTTCGCCAGCAATGAATTTATTCAGTTCATATTCAATGCTTGAGGCAATTAAACTTGAGTGCAAAATACGACGTATTTTCGCTTCGCCTTGATGTACCCATTGACCATCAATCACGTTCGCGATGTCTAAAGTTCTAGGTACACTTAAGGTATTACTAAATGGGACTAAACCAATAATGGGTAAATCGTTCGATCCAAAGTAGCGATTATATTTTTGCAGTTCTGACGTAAATTTTGCGATGTCTTCAGTTGGACGTAGCGATGGGTCGAATGCGACAGGAATCTGAGCTGTTTCTTCAGATAACCCGCGTGTACGCATAAAGAGTACACCTGCTGTTCGGTTTGAAGTTGCACCGCCAAACTGACGCAAGTGAGCTTCAACTTTCTCGGCTGTTTTACGTGGGTTTTGAATGTCAGCAGTGCTCACTAAAACCACTTCTGCATCGAGGGCTTGAGCAAGACTTGCATTCAGCTCACTGGCAAAATGGTCTTGCCCATTTGGCAATAAGCCTTCAACAATAATCACATTATTGTCGGCTGCGATACTGCGATGAAGACTTACTGCTTCTTCAAGTAGCTCATCAACTTCACCTGACGCAATGCGTTGGGTTAACTTTTCATGAGAAATGGATTGAACAGTTTTACCTTGAAATAAATGACCAAATAAAGATGTAGTTCGGTCTAAATTTTCTTGATCTACCTGAGAAAAGGGTTTTAAAAAGCCTGCTTTAATCCCATTACAATCAAGTGCATAAATCATACCTAAGCAGGCAGAGGTTAAACCAACCCCTTCACCTGTAGGAATTAATAAAATTGTATTCATATAAACCTATAAATAAATGAATAACGTTCTTTGACTTCTGTAATTAAGCAAGGCTAACTTCAGGAGATGTATTTTGTGAAACGTCTACAACCTGACGAGTTTCTTTAGCAATACGGCCTTCTTCATCGGTTGGAATAACCCAAATCTGTGGGCCTGTACCGCTATCAATACGGCCTTCTGTACCACGTTTTAAATTGTTGTTCTGGTCTTTATCGAGCTGTAAACCAAAGTGAGGTAAATAAGCTAAAGTCTTTTCACGAATATAAGCTGAGTTCTCACCAATACCGCCTGTGAAGATCAGGCCATCAATACTTGGTAAACCACAGCTTAGTGCAGCAAGTGATTTGGCAAGACGGTAGCTAAATACTTCTATTGCAAGACGCGCATCTTCATTGCCATTTTCAGAGGCTTCAATCACAGTACGCATATCGTTAGAGAGTTGTGATAAGCCAAGTAAGCCACTTTCGTTATTCAAAACTTTATCGATTTTCGCTAAGTCCCATCCAAGGTTTTTTGCAAGGAAACTGTGTAAGCTTGGATCGACATCCCCACTACGGGTTCCCATTACAACACCTTCAAGCGGAGTAAGGCCCATAGAGGTATCAACACTTTGTCCGTTCCATACTGCACAAGTCGAACTACCATTGCCCAAGTGTGCTGTTAACCAACCGCCTTTTTGGAAATTACCAGCCAGTTCACTACCGCGGTCAGACACATAAGCATGACTTGTGCCGTGGAAGCCATAGCGGCGAACGTTATGGTCTGTATATAAAAATTTAGGGATTGCATAACGGTATGCATGCGCAGGCATGGTTTGGTGGAATGCAGTGTCGAATACGGCAACTTGAGGTAATTCAGGAAATAGGCGCATCGTTGCTTCAATCCCGATTAAGTGGGCTGGGTTATGAAGCGGTGCAAGAGGGGTGGCTGCACGAATACGTTCTATAATTTCAGGAGTAAGTAATTCAGCTTTGGTGAGGCTTCCACCATGTACGACACGGTGACCGATTGCTTGAGGTTTATAGTTTGCAAGACGTGCAAGTAAAGTTTCTAAAGCTTTGGCGTGGTCAGCATAAGGAATTGAAAGCTCTAGTGGTTCTCCACCGACTGTAATTCCTTTAATACGAGCATCAGCCGCCCCTAAGTTTTCTGCTAAACCATAAATACGATCTTCACGACGGTCTGAAACCAGCGCGTATTTAATAGATGAAGAACCGCAATTAATAACTAATACTGATGTAGCCACGTTGAAATACCCAAGTCCTGATTTAAAAATAGTTTTCCTAACTTCCTGATCAAAAGGCATTAATTGCAACATGCATTTAGAGCAGGTTGTGATGTTTTAACATGTGTTGTTTTTCTGTCCAAGATAGACTTTAGCCCATTAGACTTAAGCACTATCGACCATCAAATTTTTTATAACTAATATTCGTTGAGTATAAGGCTTAACCACTGTATTTATTGTTTTTTTGTAGAAGAATTAAACAGTTTTTTGTATATATTTATGAAAAGTAAATTTTGAATCAATGTAATTTTCAACTATTTGGTATAAATTTTTTAAGAAAAAATAAGTGTTGTTATTTTAATCAAACCACAGGGGAGTATTACAAATAATATACGTAATTGAAATTAAGTTTTAATACTTTATACATAGGATAAAAAGGATAAATTATAAACATTTTTAATATCAAAATAAGTATAAAAAAGTCAGTGCTCACCCATTTATAAAGATATTTTATTGCTTTGATATTATGAGAAATTTCTCATAGTTATTAATATTTAATTTACCCGTAAATATAGTCAAAAATAAAATCATTTTCTTGTTTAAAACTTAAACATTATTTGTCTTTAATGCTAAGGCCTAGAGTATTGCTCGGAGTTATAAGGACTTGCATGTCGCTTTTTGCCTTAATAATATTATTCATCCTTCTACCAAATGATCGTTAAATATATCGTTTGGTCTATTTTGTTTTTCCGGCTTATCCGGTTGTACAGGAGCGTCCAGCATGGACTTGCCGAACCCAATATTGGCAAAAGTTACCGAGCGTGTAATCGCGCGTAGCCAAAAAACTCGTTCTGCATATTTACAACGCATTGAACATGCCCAAGGTAAATTTCCTGCTCGTGGAGCACTCTCATGTGCCAATCTCGCACATGGTTTTGCCAGCATGGAAGATAATGAAAAATTAATTATTAAAGTTGGCCGTGAACCAAATATTGGCATTGTGTCTTCATACAATGAAATGCTTTCAGCACATGCCCCTTATAAAACCTTCCCAGACATTATAAAAACCGCTGCCCGTGAAAATGGTGGTGTTGCTCAGTTTGCTGGTGGTGTGCCGGCAATGTGTGATGGCATTACTCAAGGTAATGCCGGTATGGAATTGTCATTGTTTTCACGTGAAACAATTGCGATGAGTACAGCAATTGCACTTTCTCATAATATGTTCGATGCCGCATTGTGTCTCGGCGTATGCGATAAAATTGTGCCGGGCTTACTTATTGGTGCCTTACAGTTTGGTTATCTACCGACTATTTTTGTGCCTGCGGGTCCAATGAGTAGCGGTTTATCAAATGATGATAAAGCCAAAATTCGTCAACAATTTGCGACTGGTCAAGTGGGCCGAGATGCCTTACTTGAAGCTGAGTCAGCTGCCTATCATGGTCAGGGCACATGTACCTTCTACGGTACTGCCAACAGTAACCAAATGTTGATGGAAGTGATGGGTTTACATTTGCCAAGTGCTGCATTTGTTCATCCTCACACACCACTACGTGACGCTCTTACTGCCGAAGCGGCTAAACGTGTGCTTGACTTAACTGCTGAGCGAGGCAACTACACACCAATTGGTCATGTGATTGATGAAAAAGCTATTATCAATGGCATTGTGGCTTTACTCGCGACGGGTGGTTCAACCAATCACACATTGCATCTGATTGCGATTGCACGTGCGGCTGGCATCTTGATTGACTGGGATGACTTTGATGAGTTGTCTGCTGTTGTTCCATTGCTCGCAAAAATCTATCCAAATGGTAAGGCCGATGTAAACCATTTCCAAGCTGCGGGTGGGGTGGCATTCCTTATTCGTAACTTACTTGAGGCAGGGTTACTCCATAACGATGTAACAACAGTCGCTGGTAAAGGTTTACAGCACTACACCAAAGAACCGAAATTGATTGACGGTAAGCTCACTTGGGTTGACGGTGTGGTTCAGAGCCTTGATGACAAAGTACTTCGTAGCATTGATGCGCCGTTTCAGCCAGATGGTGGCTTGCGCTTAATGCAAGGTCGCCTTGGTCGTGGTGTTATCAAGATTTCTGCTGTTGCGCCAGAGCACCGTAAAGTTAGAGCGCCGGCAATTGTGTTTGACTCTCAAGAAGCGGTACAAGCAGCGTTTGATCGTGGCGAATTACACCGAGACTTTATTGCGGTCGTTCGTTTCCAAGGTGCTCGTGCGAATGGTATGCCTGAGTTACATCGTTTGACACCTGTGTTGGGTGTTTTACAAGATCAAGGTTTCCACGTTGCTTTAGTCACTGACGGTCGTATGTCTGGTGCTTCAGGCAAAGTTCCTGCGGTGATTCACTTATCTCCAGAAGCCTTACTAAATGGGCCGATTGCTAAAGTCCAAACCGGAGATATGCTGGTTATTGATGCTGAGGCTAGTGTACTCGATATTGAGTTAGATGAACAAACTTGGCAATCACGCCCTGTTGCACAGCCAGAACATCAGGCAGAAAACGAAGTTGGTTTCGGCCGTGAATTATTTGGTGTATTCCGTGCAGCAGCAGCACCTGCTGAACATGGTGCATCTGTGTTTGGTTCACTTGTTGGTGAAGAGCCACAAACGCATATTTGAGACAAAGGAATTACAAAGTAATGAGCAAGATTGAAGATGTGGTCAAATTAGGCCCAGTAATTCCCGTGTTGGCTTTTGACTCCGCCGAACAAGGTGAACATGTATCACGTGCGTTGCATGCTGGTGGTGTAAAAGTACTGGAAATTACTTTACGTACCGCTGCTGGTTTGGCTGCTATTGAGCGTGCAAGCCAGTTGGCAGATGACATTGTGGTGGGTGTGGGAACAATTACCAAGCCTGAGCATTGCGCCCAAGCTAAAAAAGCAGGCGCTAAGTTTGGTGTATCTCCTGGTTTAACCAAAGACTTACATTTGGCTGCGCAAGATGCTGGCTTACCTTTATTACCAGGAGTTATGACACCAAGTGATCTGATTCAGGCGATTGAGTTGGGTTATGACATTGTGAAGTTTTTCCCAGCGCAGCAAGCAGGTGGAGTCGAGATGCTCAAAGCATTTTATGGTCCATTTCCAAACTTGCGTTTTTGTCCGACCGGTGGAATTACAGCAGAGTCAGCACCAGATTTCTTGAAGCAACCTAACGTAGTTTGTGTAGGTGGTTCATGGTTGACGCCTAAAGCTGCTGTTGCTGTACAAGACTGGGCTGAAATTACGCGTTTAGCTCAAATTGCGAGTCAGTTGAGAGCATTGTAAATGTAGTCAATATTTATAAAAAATGAAGTGCATTCTATGTGCTTTAAAGGCTGTATTGATGTGACCAGTTTGTGCTGGTCACATCTAAATATAAAAAATTAATGTCTTAACAGTAGGAATTACTGTGGTTGAAGACCTTTGTTTAGGCAGTGTGCCTAAATAATAATTCCAAGGAGAAATGTCCCATGGAGACGGTTCAGGGTGGCATGTTGCTGATCTACACTGTAATCGCGATTATTGCATTGGTTGTTATGATCGCGAAGTTCAGAATTTATCCCTTTTTAGTTCTTATCATTGTTTCACTGGGTTTAGCTTTAGCTGTTGGCATGCCAATGGGCGATATTGTTAAGTCATATGAAGCTGGTACTGGTAAAACCTTGGGCCACCTTGCGATTGTAATTGCACTCGGAACGATGCTTGGCAAAATGATGGCCGAGTCGGGTGGTGCTGAACGAATAGCAATTACTTTAATTAAATGGTTTGGTGAGAAAAATATTCACTGGGCCATGATGTTTATTGCTCTTATTGTTGGTCTTCCCGTATTTTTCGAAGTCGGTTTTGTTCTACTCATTCCAATTGCGTTCAACATTGCTAAACGGACAGGCAAGTCCTTACTGGTTGTTGGTTTGCCGATGGTTGCTGGTTTGTCAGTTGTGCATGGTTTAATTCCACCACATCCAGCAGCTTTGCTGGCAGTGCAGGCCTATCATGCAGATATTGGTAAAACGATTGCTTACAGTTTAATCGTGGGTGTTCCAACAGCTATTGTAGCTGGGCCTTTGTATGCACTCTGGATTAATAAATACGTCAAATTGCCTGAAAATAACCCGTTAGCAAAGCAATTCGTTGAAGCAGATACGAATAGGACACGTGAGCTACCGAGCTTTGGGATTACCTTATTTACGATTATGCTGCCTGTTGTACTCATGTTAATCGGAAGTTGGGCTGATCTGTTCTTTGCACCAAAAACTTTCGCAAATGATGTACTACGTTTCATTGGTACTTCTGATATCGCATTACTTATTGCCGTACTGGTCAGCTTTATTACCTTTGGTACGATGCAGGGCTTTAACCGTGAACAAATTGAAAAATTCTGTGGCGGGTGTTTAGCTTCTATTGCCGGGATTATGTTGATTGTAGGTGCTGGTGGCGGTTTTGGTGGCATTTTGCGTGACACTGGTATTTCTGATGAGATTGTTTCTACAGCCTTAAAGGCAAATTTATCGCCGTTATTGTTAGGCTGGTTTGTCGCAGCATTGATTCGTTTGGCTACAGGTTCTGCAACGGTTGCGATGGCTACTGCTTGTAGTATTGTTGCTCCAATTGCAGCTACGGCTGGTGTTGCTGTTAGACCGGAACTTTTAGTCCTTGCGACGGGTTCAGGTTCATTGGTGTTCTCACATGTAAATGACGCAGGATTTTGGTTAATCAAAGAATATTTTGGTATGACAGTAGGGCAGACACTCAAGACTTGGTCAGTATTAGAAACGATCATTTCGGTGTTGGGTTTATCTTTCACGCTACTGCTTAGCACTATTTTATAATTAAAGGTGAGTAATCCATGATTGTGATTGCAATGGGTGTCTGTGGAACAGGTAAAACCCTAATCGGTGAGTTGTTATCAGAGCGTTTGGCTTGTGAGTTCCTCGATGGCGATACGCTTCATTCGGCTGCAAATAAAAGCAAGATGAGCCAAGGTATTCCTTTAACTGATGAAGACCGTTTGCCGTGGTTACAAGCCATTCGTCAGGCGATTGAAACAAAACAAAGAGATGGTGAAACAGCTGTATTTACATGCTCATCTTTAAAGCGGATGTATCGCGATATTTTAAGAGGGCAGGACCAGAATATTAAATTTATATACTTAAAAGGTTCTTATGAGCTGTTGCAGCAACGTCTTGCTGAGCGAGCAGGCCATTTCTTTGACCCATCATTGCTACAAACTCAGCTAGATACATTAGAGGAACCTGATGTGAATGAAGCAATTGCTATTGATATTGCGCTCACACCAGAACAGATCATTGAACAAGTCATCCAGAAGCTAGGGGTGACTGATAGTGTGTGTCGAGGATAACCTCATTTAAAACCCACATATTGATGGCTCGATAGCCTGAGGCCCAAGCAAGGTGAATACCAGTAACAGTACTGGTATTCACACCAACTAGACCTGTTCATAACGGGCTAGGTTTAAATTTATAAATAATTGGAGATAAGAATAATGAGCCATTCAAATAATTTACAACATAAATTTCCCCCAGTAGATAGTATTCCTGACAGCGTACGTCTGCCATCTCAGATTCATCAGCGTATCTCGTTAGTGGATGGTGAGTTGAAGTTATGGGCTGGTTCAACCAAGAAGACATTCTCTCCAATCTGGATTCAGCAGCCTGACGGTAGCTTGCAGCAAGTTGAGCTTGGTAGTTATCCAGTCATGGGTGAGAAAGAAAGTGACGAAGCGTTAGAAGCGGCAGTACGTGCCTACAATAATGGTCGTGGTGAATGGCCAATGATGAAAGTTGGTGAGCGCATCGCTTGTATGCAGAATTTTATTCAGCGTATGGTGGAACAGCGAGATCTCATTGTTAAACTGATCATGTGGGAAATTGGTAAGAGCTTGGCGGACTCCGAGAAAGAGTTCGACCGTACTGTCACCTATATGCGTCAAACGATTGATGCCCTGAAAGATCTAGATAATGCCAACTCCCGCTTTGTAATTGCTGAAGGTACGATTGGTCAAATCCGTCGTACCCCATTGGGCGTAGTGTTATGTATGGGACCATACAACTACCCGTTGAACGAAACCTTTGCTACCTTGATTCCGGCCATGCTGATGGGCAATACCATCATCTTCAAACCGCCTCAATTTGGTACCTTATTGTTTGAACCGCTCTTGGAAGCATTCCGTGATTCATTCCCTAAAGGTGTGATCAATACCATTTATGCACCAGGTTCATTGGTGGTGCCGCATCTGTTGGCATCTGGAAAAATTAATCTATTGGCACTGATTGGTTCTAGTAAAGTGGCCGATCACTTGAAAAAACAACATCCTAAATCTCACCGTCTGCGTGCGATTCTGGGACTGGATGCAAAGAACGCAGCCATTATTCTGCCAGATGCTGATTTGGATTTGACGGTGAAAGAGTGCCTGTTGGGGGCATTGTCTTTTAATGGTCAGCGTTGTACTGCGCTTAAAATGCTGATGGTACATCGGTCAATAGCTGACGAATTTGTTAAGCGTTTAACGACTGAGCTGGCTAAACTAAAAGTGGGTATGCCTTGGGAAAAGGGTGTATTTATTACTCCGTTGCCAGGTATACACCGTACGACCTATATGACTGAAGTCATTGAAGATGCCGTGGCTAAAGGAGCTAAAGTCGTTAATCCAGAAGGTGGCGAATTCTGCAAAACCATGTTTTATCCAGCTGTAGTTTATCCAGTGACAGAGGGTATGAGACTGTATCGCGAAGAACAGTTTGGTCCAGTGGTGCCTGTCTCTGTTTATGATGACATTGAAACTGTGCTGGAATATGTTACGACTTCTGATCATGGTCAGCAGGTGAGTATTTTTGGTAGCGACCCTGAGCAAATTGGTCATTTAGTCGATACACTTGTACATCAAGTTTGTCGTGTAAATATCAATTGTCAGTGTCAACGTGGTCCAGATGTATTTCCATTCGGTGGCCGTAAAGATTCTGCCGAAGGTACACTATCTGTGCATGATGCGTTACGTGCATTCTCTATCCGAGCTATGATTGCTGCTAAACAGACCGATGATAGCAAAGGTATGCTGGCCTCTATGGTGTCTGAGCACTATTCTAAATTTGTGAATACCGACTTTATTTTCTAAAGAACATATGATTAAAAAAACCAGCCTTTGCGCTGGTTTTTTTATGGGAAATAACAAAATAAAAACGCCTGATATGGTTCAGGCGTTTTTTTTTTGCAAGAATGGCTTGATTATTGACGAATTTGACCGTCACCTAACACAATCCATTTTTGAGAAGTTAAGCCTTCTAAACCAACTGGACCACGTGCATGAATTTTATCTGTTGAGATACCAATTTCAGCACCTAAGCCATATTCAAAGCCATCAGCGAAACGAGTTGAAGCATTAATCACGACTGAGCTTGAATCTACGCGCGCCAAGAACTGACGAGCCAAAGTATAGTTTTCAGTCACAATGGCATCGGTGTGATGTGAACCATACTTATTGATATGGTCAATTGCTTCATCAATACCACTAACCACTTTAACAGCAAGAATTGGTCCTAAATATTCGGTATACCAATCTTCTTCTGTCGCAGGTTTTACAGAAGCGCCTAAAATACGACGTGTTTCTGGACAGCCACGGAGTTCGACTTGTTTTTCAGCATAAAGTTCAGCAATACGTGGTAAGAAAACGTCTGCAATTTTTTCATCAACAAGCAGTGTTTCCATCGCATTACAAACACCGTAACGATGTGTTTTGGCATTCAATGTAATTGGTAATGCTTTTTGTAAGTCGGCTTGAGCTTCTACAAACACATGACAGTTACCATCAAGATGCTTAATGACAGGAATACGAGCTTCATTGGTTACACGTTCAATTAGGCTCTTGCCACCACGTGGAACAATTACATCTACATATTCAGCCATGGTAATGAGGTGACCAACCGCTGCACGATCAGAAGTTTCAATCACTTGTACCGAATGCTCAGGTAAACCAGCAACTTTTAAACCATGTTTAATCGCTTCAGCAATGGCTTTATTTGACTCAAGTGCTTCTGAACCACCACGTAAAATAATGGCATTGCCCGATTTAATTGCTAAAGATGCAGCTTCAAGTGTTACGTTTGGACGTGATTCGTAAATCATACCAACGACACCCAAAGGCACACGCATTTTTCCAATTTGAATACCTGTGGGGCGATATGCAAGATCCGTAATTTCCCCAATTGGATCGACAAGCGCGATCACATCTTTTAAACCTTGCAACATCCCTTTAAAGCGTGCGGGCGTAAGCTCAAGACGATCAAGTAAGGCGCTATCAAGCTTGTTGTTACGGCCTTTTTCCATGTCGAGTTGATTCGCCGCCAAAATTGCTGCCTGATTATTTTCTAAAGCAGTATAAATAGCAGAGAGTGCATGATTTTTAAGCGAAGTTGAAGCACTTGTCAAAACGCGTGAAGCCTCACGTGCTTGTTGCCCAACTTTTTGCATGTATTGTTCAATTGAATCTTGCATAGCAGTTTTTAATCATTTACCAATGACTACGATAGTAGCAGTCAAATGCGGAACAATGAATGGCTTTTTTTCAAAAATGTGACCGCTATAAAAAAACATTTAAATATTTTGAAAACTATTAGCGGCTTAAACAAGATGAGCGGTCATTTCAGCGATTGCGTATATTTCAGACAATTGTTTAGAATGGACTTGTGCAATACAAACTAATACAAATTTTAAAGATTTGTGCATAAAAGATTACATGTTCAAGAAGGAACTCTTGCAGCATAAAAAAATTACAGCAAGGAGGAAGCAAGGATATGAATTCCATTATTCAAATGGATTCGGAGATAAACCAAGCTTATGCCGGTTTTGGGTTTTTCGATATCTACCATAGAGATAGTTTTAAACAACCAGCTCGTACCACATGGATTGACGGCTGGAAAATTGAATACATGGCGATTGCAGACCCAAAAACCATTCACAAAACACCAATCGTGATTGTTGGCGGTGCTTTTCAAAATTTTAACTCTTATAAATATTGTGTTGAGCAACTGTTTGAAAGTGGTCCGGTCATTCTAATTGACTTGCCATCAATGGGCGCAAATCAACAAATTACCAATCGGGATACTGGAATTTCTGCTGGAACATTAGAACTACCTGATTTATCAGAAATGTTAGGTCGCTGGTTAGATATTGTCGGAATTCAAAAAGTTTCTGTAATGGGAATGTCGTTGGGTTCAGTTGTTGCTTCTTGTTTTGCTTATCACCGTCCAGATTTGATGGACCGCATGATTTTAATGGGTGTTATGCAAAAGACCCGTAAAAGTTGGCGAATGATTTTGGAAGAATCACTCAAACTCATGCAAGAAAACCGCATGGAAGAGTTTGGGCAAGCGGTCATTTTATATTTAGTCAATCATGCCAAGTTAGATAAAACCCGTATGTCACCTACAGCTAAAAAATTATTTTTTAGGCAAATGGCTGAGTTTACAGGTACCGAGCGTGAGCGTTATGACATTAACTGTAATCGACTTTTACGTTTAACAGATGTGCCGATTCCAAAGTGTAAAACACTGGTTGCAGCAGGGCAGTATGACAGTTTTACTCTGCCTCATGAAAATGCCAATTTTGCTTTGCAATGTCCAGATATGGAATTTGCCCTTATTGCAAATGCGGACCATGTACCTCAGTTGCAGCGTCGTAAAGAAACCATGAGTTTGTTCACTTCATTTTTAAAAGGTGAATCTATCCAAAATTTGGATGGCATTATTCCTATGAAACGTGAACAAATGCAAAACATGGAGCGCCGTGGTGAAGAGCGGATTTCAGTTCTTCAACCTAAAACGAAACTGAGCCACCGTGAATGTAAAACGGAAGTGTCAGTGACGATTGTTGACGTGACTTTCTTTGGGATGTACTTGAAGTTAGATGATGTGACACAGCTCGACTTTGTAAATGAACACCCACGGGATCTGGCTCTGCATCTAGAAGATGAGGAAGGCCCTTTCTCGATTGAATGTTTAATCTTTGAAGCTACTGAACAAGGAATCCGTGCTTTATTTAAACATGGCAGTTTTGAGCTTGCTGATCGTTTAAGTCGTTTTATTGTCCGTCAAAAACAAATTGCTTAATTAGGTTTTTATAAATGGAAGCTCGTTTATTTCGAGCTTCCATTTTTTTATATTTATTATTTTATTTGGGCGTGAATGGTCCAAACTAAGTCACCTAAATGTTCTTCACTTCTCTCTTTAGAAACTTGTCCAAAGAATATTTGTGGTTGTTCAACACTCACTTGACTAAATCCTGCATCTTCAAAAAAGTCCTTCACCTCAAGTGGCGTTTTAAAATGAAAACTAAAAGAGCTTCGAGATATGAGTTTAAGTAATTTACTGCTGTTCCAGATAATACTGGCGAGTTTATTTTTAACGGGTTCAGGGTAAAGGTCGGTTAAGTAATGGAACTTTTTAAAAGATGTCCCATAGTGAGCAATTGATTGAATCAGTTGTTTTAATAAGTCTTTATCAAAATAGTTAATCAAACCTTCACTAATCACAACCAGTGGGCGGTTCGTGTCAAACACTTCAAATGCTTGAGCAAAGGCTTCGGTAAATAAATCGACTGATAAAATCTCAGGTGCTTTTTTTTCAATTTGTTTTAATGCATTTTGCTTTGTCTGAGCCATATCGGGTAAATCAAGTTCTCGATAGGTAATAGAAGGGTAATGCTGCCTAAACCACCAGCCACGTGGTGATAAACCACAGGCAATTTCAAGCACCTGTAAATCAGAGTTTTCTTGAATTAACTTCTCTAAATTATGATCAAGCATGGTATGGCGCTGTTTAAGCGTCGTGCGCATGCTGCCACCCACATATTTCTCTGCCCAAGACTCTAATGGGTGAACTAAATGTGCCAGTGATTTGCCTTTACTGGTAGCAAGTGCTTCGTGTGAGATCCCCATTTGATACCAGATATAACCCGTGTAGTGGGCTGTAAAAGAGATGTGGCGGTGTTTTGAAAGGTGTTGTGTCATTCGTCCTGAACTCGATTTATTGTTTTTGTGTGATCTTCATTATTAATAACAATGAAGAGGTTCTAATGCATTGATGGTGAATGAACCTGCATGATGGAGTCCTGTCAATTAGGTTGGCATTCTGGGATGAACTTTCAGTTGGAGTTACTTTTCTTTCGGGAAAAGTAACCAAAACCATTGTCATACGCAAAACCTGTTCATTTTCTGCATCTATCAAATATATTGAAGCAATCAATATCCTTCAGCAGATGAGCAGGTTGCGTATGACTTAACCGCGTATCAGATAGTGAATAGGTTTTTGTAGCCAATTAAAATTTTTACTAACTTAAATCGAATTCTTAAACTCTTCAATGGCTGTTTTGACAGCTTGCCAGTCATTTCCAAGCGATAAAGTTTCACCAACTTGGATTTGTGGAATTTGACCACGCATGCGTTCAAGGCGTTCTTGGTTTGGTAGCTCTAAGTTTGCAATACCTTCAAGTGCTGTACATGCTGCACTACGGTCATTGCATACCAGCCCCATATCGCAGCCAGCTGCCAGAGCGGCCTGAATACGTGCATCTGCGCCACCAGCTACACAAGCAGCTTGCATGCTTAAATCATCAGAGAAAAGTACACCATTAAACTTCAAACGGTTGCGTAGAACTTCTTGAATCCAGAAAGGTGAGAAACCTGCCGGATTTGGGTCAACCTGATCATAAATGACATGAGCAGGCATGAGCGCATCAAGCTCAGGCATAAGCTTAATGAAGCTTTGCATGTCATGGTTATAAATTTCATCATAGCTACGGCTGTCGATTGCTGCAGCGACATGAGAGTCGGCTTTTACCGAACCGTGACCTGGGAAGTGCTTGCCGGTATTTGCCATACCAGCTCTTTTCATACCGCGCATAAATGCGCCAGCAAGTGGGGCAATATCCTCAATGTTTTTAGAGAAGCCACGGTCACCAATCACATCGCTAATTGCATTAAGGTCTAAAACCGGTGCAAAACTGAAATCGATCCCCACAGCCAAGACTTCAGTTGCCATTAACCAGCCACACTGTTCAGCCAGTTCAAGAGCCCTTTGTGGTTGAGTGATATAGAGTTCGCCAAAGCGGCCCATCGCTGGCAATAGCGTAAAGCCAGATTTTAAACGTTGAACTCGACCACCTTCTTGATCGACAGCAATCAAAATATCTGGGCGAACTTGGCGCATATGGTCGGTTAAAGCACGGACTTGTTGTGGTGATTCAATATTTCGTGCAAATAAAATCATGCCACCGACTTGCGGAGCTTGTAATAGTTCAATATCTTCTTTAGTAAGTTCTGTGCCGGCAATGTCCAGCATCAACGCGCCAATCATATTGGTTCCATTTGAATTTTGATTGAAAAACAATAAGCGAATTTTGCAATGATTTGCTACATTTTGTCAGTACAGAATATGATAAAACTACACGGTATAAACAATTTAGTTGGTTAAGATGTTGAATCTGCTTAGTTCATATCGAAAACAGAGCGTGTAAGATACGAACACCCAAGGAAGTATTAAGAATTTATGAAACTTCAAACTATAGCTTGTGCAGTAGCAATCGCGACTGGCGGTTTATTCTTCTCTCATACGATGAACGAAGCAAGAGCAGCAACCAATACAGCTGCTGTTTCTCAATCGATCCAGCCAACGCAAGAGCAGGCCTTGGTGGCTCGTCAACTGGCAACTTTAGTTGATCGCCAACATTATTTAAATATGCGTCTGGATGCGAATACATCTAACCGTATTCTTGATATGTATTTAGACAGTCTTGATCCAGACCATTCATTATTTTTAGACGCTGAAGTTCAAAATTATAAAAAACTCTATGGTTCAAATTTTGGTGCTTCATTAAAAGCGGGGAACTTAACTGGACCGTTTGCAATTCACCAGCAATATCGTGAACGCTTAAAACAATTTTACGAGTTCATGTTGGCTGAGTTGAAACAACAACAGAACTTAAAGCAACCAAATAGCTATATAGAAGTAGATCGCGAAAAAGCGCCGTATTTTAAAACAACGGCTGAGCAGCAAAATCACTGGCGTAAAATGCTGGTTTCACAGTTAATTAATTTAACCATTAGCCGTGAAGAAGAGCAGGCAAAACAAAAGGCACTGAAAGAAAACCCGTCACTTGCTGATGGTCAAGACTTAAAAGGTCCAGAAGATTTAACGCCAGCTCAAACTTTGACTAAGCGTTATACACGTCAGCTTGAAAGAATTAGTCGTGTAAAAAGCGATGATGTTTTAGATAAAACATTAAATGCAATGTTAGCGACTTATGATCCACACAGTAACTATTATCCGCCAATTGATGCGATTGAATTGAATCGCCAAACGACTTTGCAGCTTGAAGGGATTGGAGTGTCGATTCGTCCAGAGCGTGGCAATGAAGATTACACCAAGATTGAAACCATTGTAGAAGGTGGTCCTGCAAGTAAGTCTGGCCAAGTGAAATCAGGAGATCGAATCGTTGGAGTCGCTCAAGAGGGCGGTAAAATGATCGATGTGGTGGGTTGGACAAGTTCGGAAATTGTTGGGCTTATTCGGGGTAAACGTGGCACTAAAGTCACGCTAAAACTTCTTGGTGCTGGTGCATCAATGAGTCAGGCACGTAATGTGACTTTAGTCCGTGACGTTATCCAAGAAGAAGATGCGGGTGTTCGTTCACGTACAGTTGAAGTGATACGCGATGGTAAAAAGCATGTATTAGGTGTGATTGAAATTCCATCGTTCTATTTTGACTATCGTTCACGTCGCGCTGGTCAGCAATATCGTTCAGTTTCTGAAGATACTGCCAATGCTTTTGAGGCATTAAAAGCGAAGAAAGTAGAAGGTATTATTATTGACTTGCGTAATGACCCGGGCGGTTCATTAGAAGAAGTTGCACGTATGCTTGGGCAAGTGATTAAGTCAGGTCCTGTTGTGCAAATTCGTGATGGCAACGGCAATGTCAGTGTATTTGAAGACAACGATGGCGGTCAGCAAATCTATACAGGTCCACTCGCTGTATTGGTGAACTTGGCATCTGCTTCAGCAAGTGAGATTTACTCTGCGGCAATTCAAGACTATGAACGTGGCATTATCATTGGTAGTACAACCACAGGTAAAGGTACAGCTCAGGTTCAACTTGATACTTTGGCATACGGCCAAGCGACCTTAACTCAGCGTAAATTCTACCGTGTTACAGGTGGTAGTACGCAAAACAAAGGTGTAGTGCCAGATATTAAGCTTGTCGATATCTATAACGAAGAGTTTGGTGAGCGTAAATCGAAGAACGCATTAAAGTGGGATACCATTCCTACCGCACCATTTAAGCGTGAAGGTTCTGTTCAACCATATGTTGCGAAGTTGTCTCAATTCTCTGAACAACGTGTTGCTGCCGATCCTCAGTTTAAATATTTAAATAAGCGTACGGCAATCGCGAAGGTTACGAGTGACCAGAAACAGGTTGTGCTTGATATTGATAAGCGCCGTGCAGAGCTTTTAAGTTTAGAAAAGCAAACTTTAGATGCTGAAAATGAACGTCGTGCAGCAACAGGTCAAAAGCCTTTTGCAAACTGGGAAAGCTACCAAGCGTCATTAGATGCGTTAGCTGAATCTCGCGCCAAAATGAAAGCTAACCAACGTCCTGCATTGCCAGAAGAAGAAACATTTGTGAATGAAGCGGCAAATGTACTTATGGATTATGCAAAATTGCAAAACCGTTAAGTTCTTTTGTCTGTTTTACGAAAAAGCACGCTGTTCTCAGCGTGCTTTTTTAATTTTTTATGTCAGTAAACTGTCATGCATTTATCATCAAAGTGTCAAGAAAGCTGCTTAATCTTTAAGCATGAAAATAAATACATTGATGGATGGCGCTATGCAAGGCTCATACGCGACAGCACTATTAAAACAACAGCAACTCCCTGAAAGCTTCCAATTCTATTTTAAACAAAAACAGCAGTTGTCTAATACTCAGGAATTGCACCAACTCCACGGGTTGGTTCGTCCTCGTTTGAAAATTGCGATTGTGACAGAGACATGGCCACCAGAAATTAATGGCGTAGCCCTCTCACTATTACAGTTATGTCAAGGTTTGCAAAAACAAGGGCATAAAATTCTACTGGTTCGACCTGAACAAAAAGCGAAGTGTCATGATTTTTTGCCAGAGCAAGAATGTCTGGTCATGTCACAAGCGATTCCGAAGTATCCAACGCTGCAATTTGGCTGGCCTCAATATTTAAAAGTTTCAAAAGCTTTTGAAAAATTTATGCCAGATGTTGTGCACATTGTGACGGAAGGGCCTCTGGGCTTAACTGCTATGCAAGCTGCAAAAGCAAAAGACATTCCGGTTTCTAGTGGCTTTCACTCACCATTTCAAGATTTTAGTCGATTCTTTGATCTGGCTTTTTTAGTTAAGCCAATTCAAAAATATCTTTGCTGGTTTCATAACAACACGCAAGTGACCTGTGTTCCGAGTAAAGATACCGAAGAAGCTTTACGTGGTTTTGGTATTACCTGTCCACTTATTGTGGTTGGACGAGGTGTCGATACCATGCGCTTTTCGCCAAAGCATCGCTCAGAAAGTTTACGCCAACAATGGGGTGTCGATGCCGATACTCGTGTCATGCTGTATGTAGGGCGTTTATCACCAGAAAAAGAAGTGCAATTGATTGTTGAAAGTTATGCAGCCATGCAAAACATGCAGCAACATAAAACTAAACTGGTTGTGGTGGGAGATGGCCCGGATCTTGCTCGATTAAAAGCATTACCTGAAGCGAGAAATGTCATTTTTACAGGTAGTTTGCGTGGACAAGATTTGGCGGCTGCCTATGCAAGCGCAGATGTATTTGTATTTGCGAGTCAAGTTGAAACGTTTGGTAACGTAGTTTTAGAGGCAATGGCGAGCGGTTTGCCGGTTATCGCGTATGATTATGCATGTGCACATCAATATTTAGTCCATAACGTAAGTGGTTGGTTAAGTCCACTTGGGCAGAAAAACCATTTTATACAACAAATTTATCAACTCCCTTCAGTACAACAACTTAGAGAAATGGGCATACAAGCCTGTCATAAAGTACAGCAAAGCGGTTGGCAACTTCCGGTACAACAATTAGAACAGGCATTTTATCAGGTAGTGAAGGAATCCTCGGTGGACTTCACCTAAGTATCCTAAAATAGGAGAACGACCATGAAATTAAAGAATGCAAAAATAAAAATACTCGATCTCGATTTGAGAGGCTGTTTATATCTCAATCATTTTTCTCACTCACAACGTGTGGCTTTATTCTTCAAAATTATTAGCCGTGCGGGCGATGGGCCATTTTGGTACCTCATGCTGGCAATTGTATGGGGAATGCATGGCATTACCTACAGTTTGCAAATTATCTATTTGTTAATTGGCGGCTCAATAGGAACGGCAATTTATAAATTTTTAAAACATAAAACGACGCGTCCACGCCCATACCAAGTCCATCAAGTAATTGTGCTTGGTGAAAGACCACTCGATCACTTTAGTTTTCCATCTGGTCATACGTTACATGCAGTGATGGTGACAATTGTGTTGGGGTATATCCAACCTGTGTTATTAGCCGCTATGTTACCTTTCATGGTGCTTGTTGCGTTGTCTCGTATGGTACTGGGGCTTCACTACCCAAGTGATGTGATTGTGGGTGCACTTATTGGTGCAGCAGTGGCAAGTATCATTATATTTGTAGCGCCATTATTAAACATCGCTTTATAACGAACAGTAATTTTTATCAGCTTAAGCTATCGATTAGGTTTGTGGATTTGCTAAAGTACACAGTTCGTGATTTAGCAGATTAAACAGATAGGAGCCGCTATGGGCTTACGTTGGACAGATACGATTGATATTGCCATTGAATTGTCAGAAGCACATCCAGAAGTTGATCCGCAATGGATCCGTTTTACCGATTTACATGCATGGGTATGTGCATTACCAGACTTCAGTGATGACCCAAATAAATCAACCGAAGGATTGCTAGAAGGTATCCAAATGGCCTGGATAGACGAAGTTCGCTAAAAACAGTAGAAAAAATCGCAACTTTTACACATTCAAAGCTGATTATTGCCTATGACATCGGTATAATGCTGCAAATTTTTTAAAGTTTAAATCTTAAAATAAAGGAGCCACTCATGGCTATTGAACGTACTTTGTCTATCGTAAAGCCTGATGCTGTGTCTAAAAACCACATCGGTGAAATTTTTGCTCGTTTCGAAAAAGCGGGTTTAAAAATTGTTGCGACTAAAATGAAACACCTTTCTCAAGCTGATGCTGAAGGTTTCTATGCAGAGCACAAAGAACGCGGTTTCTTTGGTGACTTAGTTGCATTCATGACTTCTGGTCCAGTTGTAGTATCTGTTCTTGAAGGCGAAAACGCAGTTCTTGCTCACCGTGAAATTTTAGGTGCTACAAACCCTAAAGAAGCGGCTCCTGGTACTATCCGTGCTGATTTCGCTGTAAGCATCGACGAAAATGCTGCTCACGGTTCTGACTCAGTTGCTTCTGCAGAGCGTGAAATTGCTTACTTCTTTGCTGACAACGAGATCTGCCCACGCACTCGTTAATCGAAAGCATTCAAACCAGATAAGTGGTATACTACTTATCTGGTTTTTTTATTCTCTCAAGAGCATATTGTCTGATTCTTGAACAATATCTTCTGTTTTTGACATGGTTTAGGTAAATACACATGAGTTCTGCAGTGGTCGTTTCATCTGAAAATCTTGATGGACAGCAGCAATCTTCGTCCACGCCAGCATCGCCTGCTGCCGAAAAAGTGAATTTACTCGGCATGTCACGCGCGCAATTAGAAAAATTCTTCGAAGATATTGGTGAGAAAAAGTTTCGTGCCGGACAGGTTATGAAATGGATTCATCAGTACTTTGTTACTGATTTTGCTGAAATGACCAATATTTCAGGAAAGTTGCGCGCAAAACTGGAACAGATTTGTGAGATTAAAGCTCCTGAGGTTGTTCACCGTCACTATTCAAAAGATGGCACACGTAAATGGGTGTTTCGTGTAGGTGAGGGCGCGGGTTCATTAGTTGAAACTGTATTAATTCCTGCCGAAGATAAAACAGGTTTGCGCAAAACTTTGTGTATTTCATCACAAGTAGGCTGCGCATTGGACTGCTCATTTTGTTCAACAGGTAAGCAAGGTTTCCAGCGTGATTTAACGCCAGATGAAATTATTGGGCAACTTTGGATGGCAAACTATTCTTATATGGAAGAAGTGCCTGTTGCTGAACGTGAGCGTTCAGTGACCAATGTCGTAATGATGGGTATGGGTGAGCCATTGCTCAACTATGACGCCGTATTAAGCTCAATGCACATTATGCTTGATGACTTTGCTTATGGCATGTCAAAACGTCGTGTGACTTTATCAACGTCAGGTGTTGTACCAAAAATTGACCAACTTGCGAAAGATATTGATGTTGCTTTGGCAATTTCTTTACATGCGCCAAACGATGAACTACGTAATGAATTAGTGCCTATTAATAAAAAATATCCATTGGCTCAATTGATTGCAGCATGTCAGCGTTATATTGCCAAAGATGGTAATGAAAGTGCGCGTAAACATGTGACTATCGAATATGTCATGTTGGAAGGTGTGAATGACCAACCTGAACATGCACAGCAAATGATTAAATTATTAAAAAATTTACCAAGTAAAATTAACTTGATTCCGTTTAATCCGTTCCCGCACGCGCCATATGGTCGCTCAAGTCGAAATCGTATTATCTCGTTCCAAAAAACTTTGTCTGATGCCGGATTTGTGTGTACGATTCGTCAAACACGTGGTGATGATATTGACGCTGCATGTGGACAGTTAGTGGGTCAAGTAGCTGATAGAACCCGCCGTGCTGAACAGTGGCAGAAAAAAGTTACACAGCGTCAAGAGATTTTACGTACACAAGGATAAAGTTGAGGGAAGACTTTGAGTACTCCGAAGTTAAAGATCATGTTATGTATGGGGGTTGCAGTTGCATTTCTGGCAAGTGGTTGTCAGACTTCGCCAACACTAAAAAAGGACCCGGAAAAAGCAGTTAAGGTGCGTACGCAGCTTGCTGCAGAATACATTCGTTCTGGTGACTTGGATTCTGCAAAGCGTTCCCTTGATCAAGCCTTAAGTGTCGATAGTCGTGATGCAACGGCAAATATGATGATGGGTATTTTATTGCAACAAGAAGGCAGTAAACCCAATTTAGAAAAAGCAGAACATTATTTTAAACGTGCAATTTCTTCTGAGCCAGATAATGCTCAGGCACGTAATAATTATGGTACGTACTTGTACCAAATGGAGCGTTATAATGATGCCGTCGAGCAATTCCGTATTGCTGGTGCAACATTAGGGTATGATCAACGCTATCAAGCCTTAGAAAATCTTGGGCGGATTTATTTAAAATTGGGTGATATTGCGAGTGCTGAAAAAACATTCAAACAAGCACTCCTTGCTAACCGCGACTCTTACATTTCAATGTTAGAGTTAGCAGAAATTTTTTATTTGCAGCAGCAGATTCCGGCTGCTACACAAATGTATGAACAATATGTTCGTACAGTGGGGCAGAAAAATCAGGGTGCTCGCGCACTTTGGATTGGTTTAAGAGTGGCTCGAGCCAATGCGGATAAAATGGGAATGCAAGTTTTAGTAAACCAGTTACGTGCTTTATTCCCGGAAAGTCCAGAATATCAACGTTATTTGCAATTACAGTATAGTACTGAGGCCGTATGGAAATAAATCCTAATTCACAGCAGCCAACTGGCTCAAGCTTACCGACTTCTGCTTTAGGAAATATTCAACGTCCTGGTGAGTATTTACGTCAAATTCGTGTTTCTCAGAAAAAAGAATTAGAGCAAGTATCTTCAGATTTAAATATGCCGCTTAAAACGCTCAGTGCGTTAGAGCAAGACGATTATAAATCTTTGCCAGAAGCAACCTTTATCAAAGGTTATTATCGTTCTTATGCAAAATATTTAAATGCTGATGCAACTGCAATTATTCAGCGTTTTGATGAGATTTATGCTAACGATACAGGCCTTTTGCCAAATCATGCTTTAAACAACTCACCAATTAAAATCATGGGTAAATTACCGGGTTCTAATAGTGATCGTAACAAGAAGTGGTTAAAGCGTGCATTGCTTGCGATTTTGATTATTGCTGTCGTGTCATTGATTGTGATGGGTGTCCAAAAATGGACTTCAAACAAAGAAGAAGCTGAGGCGCCAAAAGCAAATCAGTCTAATGTTGAAGTTTTACCTATGAAAGGAAATGCCTCTGCAACAGCGGGTGATCAATTGGTGTTAAACTTTAACCGTCCAACTTCTGTTCATATTGTAGATGCAACAGGGAAGGTTTTAGCTACGGGTCGTCAGGCATCGACTTTAACCTTAAATGGTGAGTCTCCATTCCAGATTCGTCTTGATGACGCAACAGCTGTGTCATTAAGCTTAAACCAAGAACAGATTTCATTGTCTCCATATACGGTAAACGGTAAAGCTGAATTCCGTTTATCCCGCTAATACCATGAGTTGAGCGATACAATGATAGAGAACCCAATTAAACGTCGACCAACACGTAAAATTCGTGTTGGTTCGGTCTATGTCGGCGGCGATGCACCTATCAGCGTGCAAAGTATGACAAATACCGAAACTTGCGATGTCGATGCAACAGTTGCTCAGATTGAACGTTGTGTTGATGCAGGTGCAGATATTATGCGAGTTTCAGTTCCTTCTATGGAAGCAGCTGAAGCTTTTGGTGCGATCCGTAAACGTGTTTCAGTTCCACTAGTGGCTGATATTCACTTTGACCATAGAATTGCTTTAGCAGTTGCAGACTATGGTGCAGACTGTTTGCGTATTAACCCAGGTAATATCGGTTCAGACCAGAAAGTTCGTGAAGTTGTTGCTGCTGCACGTCATCACGGCATTTCTATGCGTATTGGTGTGAATGCGGGTTCTTTAGAAAAAGATTTGCAGAAAAAATATGGTGAGCCTACAGGGCAGGCGCTGCTTGAGTCGGCTTTACGTCATATTGATATTTTAGACCGTCTAGATTTCCATGAGTTTAAAGTCAGCGTAAAAGCATCAAATGTGTTTTTAACCATGGATGCCTATCGTTTGCTTTCTCAACAAATTGATAATCCATTGCACTTGGGTGTAACCGAGGCTGGTATTTACCGTACAGGTACTGTGAAATCAGCGATTGCTCTTGGCGGTTTATTGATGGAAGGCATTGGCGATACCATGCGTATTTCGCTTGCTGCTGAACCTGAAGATGAAATCAAGATTGGTTTTGATATCTTAAAATCGCTTGGCCTACGTTCTAATGGTATTAACTTTATTGCGTGTCCAAGTTGTTCTCGCCAAGAATTTAACGTGATTCAGGTGATGCAAGCCTTAGAAGAGCGTTTAGAAGATATACGTACACCAATGGATGTTTCGGTTATTGGTTGTAAGGTAAATGGCCCAGGTGAAGCAAAAGAAGCAGATATCGGGGTTGTTGGGGCTGCGCCTCGTTCATTGGTTTATCGTAATGGTGAGAAAAGCCATTTAATTGATACCAATCAATTGGTTGATGAAATCGAAACTATGGTTCGTCAACGTGTTCAAGAGCTTGAAGAAGCTAAATCTAAAGAAATTATTCGTAGTTCATCATGAGTTCAATTGTCGCAATCAAAGGTTTTAATGACGTTTTACCAACGCAAACAGCAGCGTGGAGACGTCTCGAGCAGCATTTAGCATCGTTAATGGATGCTTATGGTTACCAACAAATTCGTTTGCCGATCGTTGAACAAACGGGACTGTTTAAACGTGCTATTGGTGATGCAACTGATATCGTTGAAAAAGAAATGTATACATTCTTCGATAAAGGGAACCCACCTGAATCATTAACTTTGCGTCCAGAAGGGACTGCGGGTTGTGTACGCGCGTTGGTTGAACATAACTTGTTGCGTGGTGCTACACCACGTGTGTGGTATATGGGACCTATGTTCCGTTATGAAAAACCACAAAAAGGACGTTACCGCCAGTTCCATCAGTTCGGTGTAGAAACTTTTGGTGTAGCGACTCCTGATATCGATGCAGAATTGATTCTGTTGACAGCTCGTTTGTGGAAACGCATGGGCGTTGATCACATGGTTCAGCTTGAGTTGAATACTTTAGGTGAAACAGATGAGCGTACAGAATACCGTAATGCTTTAGTTGCGTTCTTAAATGAACATAAAGATGCTTTGGATGAAGATTCACAGCGTCGTTTAACGACAAATCCATTACGTATTTTAGATTCTAAAATTGAATCGACCCAGAAAATTTTGGAAAATGCGCCGAAATTACATGACTTCTTAAAAGAAGATAGTCTAAGCCACTTCCAACAATTACAAGACTATTTGACTGCTGCAGGCGTTAAATTTGTAATTAATCAAAAATTAGTACGTGGTCTAGATTACTACAATAAAACTGTTTTTGAGTGGACAACGACAGCACTAGGTTCGCAAGGTACAGTATGTGCAGGCGGACGCTATGATGGTCTGGTTGGTCAATTAAAAGGTAAGGCTGATCAGTCTGTACCTGCTGTTGGTTTTGCAATGGGGATGGAGCGTTTATTGCTTCTACTTGAGCAAGTTGAACAAGCTGAAACTGTACGCGATTGTGAAGTTTTCTTGGTTGCAGAGCCTGCTTATCAAGCTAAAGCATTGGTTTTGGCAGAGCAATTACGTGATCAGTTAGAAGCTGCTAATAGCAATGTTCGCATTAAGACGGGTTCACAAGGCAGCATGAAGAGTCAGATGAAAAAAGCTGATCAAGCTGGGGCCGTTTACGCCATGATTTTGGGTGAACGTGAATGGGAAGCACAGCAGCTTGCTATCAAAGAGTTAGCAACAGCTGAGCAGTCTCAAGTTGCATTGGCTGAACTCGTACCATTCTTAATTGAAAAATTTACAAAATAAACTGAAACATCTGGAAAAGGACAATCACATGAGCTTAAGTGATGAAGAACAATTCGACAGCTTAAAGTCGTTCGCCAAAAAATATGGTTCTGCCATGATTAGCGGGATTCTCATTGCATTGATTGCCTTTTTCGGGTGGGAATATTGGCAAAAGAGAAACCTTGCAACGAGCCAGACAGAAACTGCAAAAGTACAGCAGTTAATGGATGAGGCAAATGCAACAGCCGATAATCCAAATGCTTTAGCTTCAATCACAGCTTCAGCAGATAAACTTGTAAAAGATGATATTGATTCAGTTCAGGCGATACAAACTCAATTTGTATTGGCAAAGCTTGCATATGAAAAACAAGATTATGCTGCTGCTGAAAAAGCTTTGAAAAAAGTTGAAAACTCAAAAGTAAAAGATGAAGGACTGATTCAGGTTGTAAAATTGCGTTTAGCAGATGCACAATTAGCGCAAAACAAATATGATGAAGCTCTAAAAACCTTATCTGGTAATGTCGATCCGGCATTTAAAGCAACAGTAGAAGAGTTACGTGGTGATATCTTCGTTGCGAAGAAAGATATTGATTCTGCTAAAAAAGCGTATCAAGCTGCATGGGATTCGTTACTGGAACGTAAACAAGAGCGACAAATTTTACAAATTAAACTCGAAAGTGTTGGCGTTTTAGTTGAAGATCCACAGATTGAGCGCCCAATTTTGGAAACACAGGTGGAAGAGTCTTAATGAATCAGAAATTCAAACTGCCTTTGGCAATTGCAATCGCATCAGCTGTACTGGTGGGATGTTCTAGCAACAAAGTAAAAGAAGCAAAACCAAATCCACTACCGAAATTGACTGAGTCGAAAAAGTCTCTAGTACCGGTGTTTTCGCGCAGTGCTTCTTCTACGAATAAGGCAGATCCATTACGTTTACAACTTGATGCTAATGACGGTGTTGTTTTTACACTTGACCCTAAAGGCGAAGTTGCTGCATATCGCGGTAAACAACGTCTTTGGGAGAAAAAAGTAAGTAAATTGGGCTTAAGCTCTGGTGTTGAAGCTGCTGAAGGTATTGTTGTTGTGGGTAACAGCAAAGGCCAGTTATTTGCTTTAGATCAAGCTACAGGTGAGCAAAAATGGACTGCACAATTATCTGGTGCATTATTAAGTCCTTCTTTAGTTCAATCTGGACGTGTGATTACGATCGCAAACGACGGTACTGTATTTGCACATGATGCATCATCAGGACAACAAGTTTGGGCATACAAATTGCCAAACGTTCAGTTCAGTTTGCGCGGTCAACCATCTCCAGTCAGTCTTGATCCACGTACTGTTTTAATTGCTTCTGCAAATGCATATGTTTATGCAATTGATACGATTAGTGGTATTCCACGTTTCCAACGTCGTGTTGCGGTAAGTGAAGGTCGTTCTGATATTCAACGTCTAATTGATATTGATGGTGACCCGGTTGTTGCAGGCCAGCTTATGGTTACAACCAGCTTCCAAGGTCAAGTCACAGTGACTGATTTGGCTTCTCAACGCGTAGTTTGGAGTGAAGATTCAAGCAGCACCAAACGTCCAGAAGTTTATGACAATAAAGTATTTGTTTCATCAACTGATGGCAAGTTGACTGCTTATGATTTATCTACAGGCGAAAAGCTTTGGGAAAATGAAAGTCTCTTAAATCGTCATTTAAGTAACCCTGTTGTATTGGGATCGGACCTTATTGTTGGCGATTTGGATGGTGTTTTACACCTGATTGACCCAGTAACAGGTAAATTGGTAGGTCGTTCTAAAACAAGTGGTGAGGTCAATACATTACGTGTTATTGAGAATCAGCTCTACGTTTCGACCCGAAAAGGCGATTTAAGTATTTGGCAGAATCGTTAATTTTGTTCGCTTGTGCTAAAATAGCCGCTTAACAAATTACGCTGTTAAAAAATATCGGGGTGTTTGAATTAAATCAGTTCAAAGCCCCGTCTTTTATTATGGTCATATCTGACCTTAAAATATATCTCCTGTACTGTTTCTAATGCTCATGCCATGAGATATGGCTGGTCTTGAATTAAGGTTATTGTATGAAACCCGTTATTGCGCTCATTGGTCGTCCGAATGTCGGAAAATCAACGTTATTTAACCAGATTACCAAGAGTCGTGATGCACTTGTAGCCGACTTCGCGGGTCTGACTCGTGACCGTAAATATGGTGATGCGACTTATCAAAATAAGTCTTTCATTGTTGTTGATACTGGCGGTATCGGTGAAAGTGAAGGCGGTATCGATAACTACATGGCCGAGCAATCAAAAACAGCCATCAACGAAGCAGATATTATTATTTTTGTAGTTGATGCGCGTGCTGGATTGTTAGCTTCTGATGAGCAAATTGCTCGTGAACTCCGTACTTTAGGCAAGAAAATTTATCTTGTTGCAAACAAGGTAGATGGCGTACATGCTGAAGCTGCTTTAGTTGAGTTTTATAAACTTGGTATGGGCGAACCATTACAAGTTGCAGCGAGCCATGGTCGTGGCGTACAGCAAATGCTTGAAGATGTACTTGCGGAAGTTCCAGAAGATGAAAATCCGGAAGAGCATGACAAAGATACTGGCCTACGTTTAGCCATTATTGGTCGTCCGAACGTAGGTAAATCAACGCTGGTAAACCGCTTACTTGGTGAAGACCGTGTAGTGGCATTTGACCAACCGGGTACAACTCGTGATTCTATTTATATTCCGTTTGAGCGTGAAGGTCGTAAATACACCTTAATTGATACAGCGGGTGTGCGTCGTAAAGGTAAAGTTGATGAAATGATTGAGAAGTTCTCAATTGTAAAAACTTTACAGGCAATGAAAGATGCGCACGTTGTGGTTGTTGTAGTCGATGCGCGTGAAGGTATTGTTGAGCAAGACTTACATTTAATTGGCTATGCACTTGAAGCTGGTCGTGCCATGGTAATCGCCATTAACAAATGGGATAACATGAGCGAGTACGACCGTAAACAATGTAAGCTTGACGTTGAACGTCGTTTTGACTTCATTCCTTGGGCAAAAATTCATTTAATTTCTGCACTGCATGGAACAGGGGTAGGTGAGTTATATCCTTCTATCCACCGTGCTTATGAGTCTGCAAACTTAAAAGTTTCACCAGCGAAATTAACTCAAATTTTGAGTGATGCGACAGAAGCTCACCAACCTCCAATGATTAGTGGTCGCCGTATTAAAATGCGTTATGCGCATATGGGCGGACAAAACCCACCGACTATTGTGATTCACGGTAACAAGGTTGATAAAACACCTGCGGACTACCGCCGTTACTTAGAGAACGTGTTCCGTAAAGTGTATAAACTTGAAGGTACGCCAGTTCGTATTGACTTTAAAACTTCTGAAAACCCGTTTGAAGGTCGTAAGAGTCAAGTTGATGAACGTACAGCTGCGCGCCGCCGTCGTTATATTCAGAAATTCAAAAAAGCGGAAAAGAAATTTAATCGTTAATCTGTATTCATGTAAAAAAGCCCAAAGTCTTCTTTGGGCTTTTTTTACAAAGAATTAAGATAGAACAAAGATTTATGAAAAAGTGTGATTGATAAACGTAATTTTTTGTAAATTTCATAACGAATGCTATAATCCATTTTTTTATAAAATAATCTATATTCCGAAAGAATAATGCTGCTTAAGGTTCTTTTTTAGCATGGTAACATTACATCTTGCCCAGTTAACGCTTACACATGCCCAACCTTCCTACGCGGCACTTGAGTGTATTCCCGCCATGCAAAGAAGGCGTCTCTCACCTTTGGCTAAATTAGCGCTCAATAGTGCAATTAGTACTTTAGATGGACAGCGTGTTGATTATATTGTTTGGGTATCACGTTATGGTGATGAAGCCAAAACATTGGGAATATTACAAGATGTTCTGCAAGGCCAAACACCATCACCTACGCAGTTCTCTACCTCAGTTCACAATGCTATTTCTGGTTTGTATTCTATTTTATGTCAGGATGACACTCCATCTACCAGTCTAAGTTGTTCATGGACTGAAGGATTAATAGAAGCTTACGCTGCATTAAAAGCTTTACCACGTATTCAGCGAGTTTTAGTCGTTGCCTACGATGAACCTTTACCAAACATTTATAGCGAGACTATTGATTTTCCTGCCTATGCAATGGCTGCCTTAGTAAGTCTGGATCAGCCTAATTTACAGTTTACTGAATGGTCACCTACAGATGAATTAGACGGTCTGACATTTTCTCGTTTTTGGCAAAGTGCTGATCTTTCTATGTCTGAATATGGGTGGAAAAAATGCTAAACCTTAAAAAGTTAAAGCAAAAAAGTAATTATTGTTGGCGGGTAGCTGCTACAGGTTTTAGCTTTGCGAGTTTTGGTATAGGGGGTATGGCAATTGCGGCAGTCATAGCACCTGCATTGAAAGTGACCACATCAGATCCGGAAAAACGCCAACAATATGCACAAAGTATAATTAAGCATAGTTTTAAAGGCTTTACTGAAATGATGGTTAAGCTTGGCATTATGACCTATTCGGTAGAGGGCCTAGAAAAATTAGAAAATAGTCGCCAAGAACTTGTCATTGCCAACCATCCGACTTTGATTGATGTTGTAGTACTAATTGGTATGATGCAGCAAGCTAATTGTGTGGTGAAGGAATCTCTTTGGAGCAATCCATTTACCAAAGGACCAGTACAAAGTGCAGGTTATATTTTAAATGCAGGCTCTAAGCAGTTTGTCGAGGATTGTGTTTCTCGGCTAAAAGAGGATAATGCCGCTTCTCTTTTGATCTTTCCGGAAGGTACTCGGACTGAAAAAGGAATGATCCTCAATGAGTTTCAGCGAGGGGCCGCAAATATTGCCATTCGTGCAAATGTGCCAATTCGCCCAGTAGTGATTACATGTGCTCCATCTACATTAACCAAAAATGAAAAATGGTATCACGTACCATCTCGGCCGTTTCATATAGAAGTGAAGGTACTAGATGCAGTGTATGTAAAAGATCTATTAGAAGATTTAACGGTAGGACCTAAACAAGTTCGTGAGTTAAGTCGTAGTTTTTACAAAATTTTTGATGAAGAGTTATCTTGAAATGAGCAATCTTGCTGATGAACTAAAGCAAATGATTATTGATGTTTTAGCACTAGAAGATATTACTATTGCCGATATTGATACAGAAGCTCCATTATTTGGAGAAGGTTTAGGATTAGACTCGATTGATGCCCTTGAGTTAGGACTTGCTTTGAAAAAACGTTACAACATCCATTTAAGTGCAGAATCGGATGAGACCAAACAGCACTTTAAATCAGTTCAAAGTTTGGTTGCGTTGGTCGAAGCGCAGCAGCAAGCATAAGGAGTGTGATGATGTTATCTCAAGAACAAGTACTGACAAAGCTCCGTGAATGGATGGAAGATTTATTTGAAATCGAACCTGAGTCTGTACAGTTAGATTCAAACTTATATTCAGATCTAGATGTAGACAGTATTGATGCAGTTGATTTGGTAGTTAAGATTAAAGAGCTAACAGGTAAACAAGTAAAACCTGAAGACTTTAAAAATGTAAGAACTGTGTTAGATGTGGTGACTGTTATTCAGAACATGACTGCTGAATGAAAATGTTAATTAAAGGGATAATTACAGCACTTTTCGTGCTGTATCCCTTTATTGTGGGCTGGAGTTTATCGCACGGACAATTTGTCTGGGTAAGTGCATTGCTTATTGGGCTAGGTGTTTTACGTTTATTTAGTAAAGGTAATCAGCTTTTATGGCCTTTAACCAGCCTTGCTATTGTTTGTGGTGGCTTAAGCTTACTACTACAGAATCATGCATGGTTAAAGCTGTATCCGGTTGGGATGAGTTTAGGCGCTTTAGGTATTTTTGCATTCACCTTAATCAAACCTCCTTCTATGATTGAGCGTTTTGCTCGGTTGATTGAACCTGATTTACTACCATCAGGTGTTCATTGGACTAGACAGGTCACTAAGGTCTGGTGTGTTTTCTTTTTATGTAATGCATTAATTGCATTCATTACGGTTTTTTTTACTTCGACTCAAATTTGGGTCATTTATAATGGCTTTATTTCTTATGTGCTGATGGGCATGTTATTCCTTGGCGAATTTATTTTGCGTAAAAGGCATCAGCGTTTACATTCTTCAAATCACTAATTCAAAATTATGCAGTGTCATTTTCAGAAATTCATCGATTCGGTTCAGCCACTTTGCTTAGACAATGCTCTGCATTCAACTAGCTTTAATCATTTTTGGCAGGATGTGGCCTTACAAGCTGGTGCAATTGCTCAATTAGAAAATTTAACTTGGGCTTTATGGGAAACAGATAGCTACGAATTTTTGGTTTTATTATTTGCTGCATTATTGGCTAAAAAGCAGGTGCTGTTACCGCCAAATCGAGTACGTGAATTAGAACAGGACTTTGCAGCACAGCATATTTATTTTTTAAAACGTCAAAGTGTTGAAACAGTTGTTCCCTTATCTTTAACGTTGGATGATGACTTTTTAGAGCAGGCACAACTCTATTTTTATACCTCTGGTTCAACAGGGCAGCCTAAAAAAATCCCAAGAACCCTAAAACAATTACTCAATGAGGTACAAGGCTTAAGCCAAAGTTTTGTTTTTGAAAATGATGCTATAGCTATTGCAACGGTGAGTCACCAGCATATTTATGGATTACTGTTTAAGCTACTTTTACCTCTTGCAACAGGTCGTTGTTTCTATATACCGCAAGTTGCTTATCCAGAAGATGTCATACAAGTTCAAAAGCAATTAAAAACACAGAGTTTAAGTAATTATTTGATTTCAAGCCCAGCTTTATTAAAACGCTGGACAACCGATGTGGTTTTAGAACAATGCCAGATGGTGTTTAGTTCTGGTGGCAAACTAGAAAGTGGCGTTCGTCCTTTAGTCAATTGCTTAATTATTGAAGTTTTAGGAAGTTCGGAAACGGGTGGTATTGCCCATCGTGCTAAAGATGATGACGTATGGACGCCTTTTGCCAATGTGGCTATTCGTATTGAAGACCATCAGCTCATGGTCAAAAGTAATCATGCTTATGAAGATAACTGGATTACCACAGGTGATCGTGCTGAATGGGTAGATCACATGTGTGAGAGCTTTCAGCTTTTAGGACGTACCGACCGAATTATTAAGCTTGAAGAAAAGCGTTTGAGTCTAGATGCGATTGAACAAAGTATTCAAGCCTTAGACGAAGTCAAACAGTGTCATGTACTGGTGTTTGAGCATGAGCATCGCCAAATGCTGGGTTGTATTGTTGTTCTGACAGAGCAGGCTCGTGAGCAGTTGCAAAAGCAAGGTAAGGCAGTCTTTGTTGGCCATTTAAAACAGCAGTTGAAAGATCATTTAGAAACCTTAGCAATTCCACGTCAATGGCGTTTTTTAAGTCAGCTACCGCAAAATACACAGTCTAAACTCGATAAAAGTTATTTGAAAACGCTATTCAAGCCGATGTTGCAACCTGTTGTGCTGTCACAGAGTCAAAGTGCAGATGACTATATTTTTAGTCTTGAGTTTCCACCTGAGTTAGCATGTTTTAAAGGCCATTTTCCAAACCAGCCTATTTATCCAGGAGTGGGGCAAATAGGTTTTTTACAACATTTTGCTAAATCAATTTGGTCCGATTTAAATTGGTGCAAAGGGTATGAGCAGTTAAAATTCCAAAATCTCATTTGTCCTTATGCTGTTGTGCAACTCAAGCTTTCGCGAAAAGAGCATAAGGTGAGTTTTGAATTACGTGATTCAGAACAGATTCTAGCTTCAGGACGACTATTATTTGCTTTGCAAACGGAAGTAGAGGGTTAAAAATGCAGACCAACTATGGCTTTGTTATCCCAGTCTATAATCATCCACATTTCTTAGCAGACTTGATTGCTAATTTGGATAGTTTTCATTTGCCGATTGTGTTGGTAAATGACGGAAGTGATGATGCGTGTAGCCAAATTTTAAGAGACTTGGCAGAGCAATATCCTCAAATTCATTTAATCGAGCATGAGGTAAATAAAGGGAAAGGCCAAGCTGTAATAACCGGATTACGCGCAGCACATGCGCTTGGTTTAAGTCATGCATTACAACTCGATGCCGATGGTCAGCACTGCTGGGATGACATTCCAAAATTTCTGGAACAGTCTCGGCAGCATCCAGATGCGATGGTGATTGGTCAGCCATATTTCGATGCCTCTATTCCCAAAAAGCGCCTATATGGACGTTACATCACCCACTTTTGGGTGTGGTTAAATAGTTTATCGTTTGAGATTAAAGACAGTATGTGTGGTTTCCGAGTGTATCCACTTGAGAGCACCATTAAGGTATTGAATAGCGCTAAATTCCAGCCGCGTATGGGTTTTGATAGTGAAATTTTAGTGCGTTTAAAATGGGAAAATACACCTTTTATTAATGTCCCGACACCAGTGGTTTATCCAGAGCAGGGGATTTCCCATTTTCATGCTTGGCGAGATAACTTAGGCCTAAGTAAGGCACATGCAACTCTATTCATGGGGATGCTGATTCGTTTGCCAAAACTGTTAAAACATAAGCTGCAAGGTTAACCATGACACAGTCAGCTTCTCCAAAATGGAATGATATTAAAGAGCGTGGTGGCATGTTGCCATTAATGTTAATGCTTTGGTTTTATCGTTTTGGTGGGCGCTGGTTATGTAAATTGGTGCTGTACTTTGTGATTATGTGGTATTGGTTATTTGCAGTTGCAGCAAGACAAGCTTCACTACTCTACTTACGAAAATTACATCGTTTTGCAGGAGCCAACTCTCCATTTACACATGAGCCGACTTTGGGAAATAGCTACGCGCACTTTATGCAGTTCGGCGAATGTATTTTAGATAAGATCGAGGGCTGGCTAGGCAATATTCCAGAACAGAAACTGGAAATTTTGGGACATGAGTATTTTCATCAGCACTACCAAAAGGGCGCTCTAATTGTTGTCTCGCATTTTGGTAATATTGAGTTACTTCGCGCAATAAAATCAGATCATCCACAAAAAATTAATGTGCTGGTTTATCAAAAACATGCAACGAAATTTAATGATTTTCTCAAAAAAATAAATGATAAAGCAGATGTTTGTCTTTTATCGGTCGATGAACTCGGTATTGAAACGGCTATGTTGCTTCAGGACAAAATGCAACAAGGTGAGTGGGTCATTGTTGCGGCAGACCGAGTGCCAGTGCAGTCAGACCGAGTACAGCAGCTAGAGTTTTTAGGGGAAACTGCTGCATTTCCACAAGGCGCATGGATTTTGGCAAATTTACTTAAAGTACCGGTGATTGCCGTATTTTGTTATCGCATGCAGCAACAATTTCAAGTGCATATCCATCTCATTTCAGAGCAGGTAAATTTACCGCGTGCTCACCGTATTGAAAGTATGCAAAGTGTGACTCGAACCTATGTAAATGTATTAGAGCAGCATTGCATGCGAGCTCCTTATCAATGGTTTAATTTTTATAATTTTTGGACGAAATAACATGCGTGTGTTAACCGTAGGGGAACAACCACTTTGCATTGAAGATGTTGTTGCTGTAGCCAGAGGCGAATGTCAGGTTGCGTTACCTGCATCCTCTGAATGGCGTGAACTGATTCAAAAAGGAGCTGATTTTCTCGATCAGTTACTTGAAGAAGAAGGGGTAATCTATGGTGTGACCACGGGTTATGGCGACTCGTGTTTAGTTGAAGTTCCATTGCATCAGGTCAATGAATTGCCACTGCATCTTTCTCGTTTTCATGGCTGTGGTTTAGGTGAAAACCTTGATGTAATTACTGCACGTGCAGTCGTTGTTACTCGTTTATGTTCATTGGCACGTGGTTATTCAGGTGTGTCGATTGCTTTGCTGGAACGCTTAGTTTGGTTGCTCAATCAAAATGTGATTCCGGTTATTCCATCTGAAGGTTCAGTGGGGGCAAGCGGTGATTTAACACCATTATCTTATATTGCTGGAACTTTGGTTGGTGAGCGTGATGTTTATGTCGATGGACGAATTGTTCCGGTTGCTCAAGTGTATGCCGAAAAAGGGTTACAGCCTTTAACACTCAGACCGAAAGAGGGCTTGGCCCTTATGAATGGTACTGCGGTGATGACGGCAATTGCATGTTTAAATTATAAAAAAGCAGAGCAGATTGCTTTTGCAAGTACTTTGATTACTGCGTTGAACGTATTGGCATTGGAAGGTAATCCAAGTCATTTCGATGAAGTTCTGTTTGCACAAAAGCCGCATCCAGGGCAGCAACAGATTGCCAAGCAATTACGTGATTGGCTGAACAGTGAAGTACAAACCGCACATCAGAGCCCACGCCTGCAAGATCGTTACTCATTACGCTGTGCGCCGCATATTATTGGCGTGTTTGAAGACTCAAAAGTATGGTTACGTCAGTTTATTGAAAATGAGCTGAATTCGAGTAATGACAATCCATTAATTGATCCTGTCGGCATGCGTGTGTTGCATGGTGGTCACTTCTACGGTGGACATATTGCACAGGCAATGGACAGCTTAAAAATTATGATTGCCAATATTGCTGACTTGATGGATAGACAGATTGCACAGTTGGTCGATCATAAAATGAATCATGGTTTACCGCGTAATCTAACAGGTGCAACGGCTGAACGTTTACCACTGAATCATGGTTTTAAAGCTGTACAGATTGGAGTCTCCGCGTGGACAGCCGAGGCTCTAAAAAACACCTTAGCTGCTTCAATTTTTTCACGTTCAACCGAATGCCATAACCAAGACAAAGTCAGTATGGGAACCATTGCTGCACGTGATGCGAGCCGTGTGATTACTTTGACACAGCAAGTAATTGCAGCGCTGTGCTGTGCAAGTGTACAGGCGATTCATTTGAAAGGTTTAACGGAACAATTAAGCCCAACATTACAAGCCTTCATGCAATGGACCTTACAAAGCTTTGCATTTGTCGAAGAAGATCGACCATTACAAACCGAATTACAACAGATTGTTGATCGTTTAGACCAACTTGAATTGTTTAATCAACCAGAATTTATGGGATAAGGTGAGCGAATGCATGCGGATGTAATCATTGAGATTCCATTTCATGATGTTGATACCATGAATGTGGTTTGGCATGGACACTATTTAAAGTATTTTGAAATTGCACGCTGTAAATTGCTTGATCAATTTCATTACAACTATATGCAAATGAAAGAATCTGGTTATGCATGGCCTGTGATAGAAAGTCACGTCCGTTATGCATATGGTATTGAGTTTGAACAAAAGATTCGGGTTCGGGCTATTTTAAAAGAATGGGAAAACCGTTTAAAAATAGACTATTTAATTTTTGATGCCGAGTCTGGAAAGCGTTTAACCAAAGGCTATACCACACAGGTTGCTGTAAATATTGCAAACCGTGAAATGTGCCTTCAGTCACCTCAGGTTTTATTTGAACGTTTAAATGCGTGGTCTGAGTTCCAACCAACGAGGGGAGCATGATGTCTAAATTTGTTAAAACTTTAGGGATAGGTCTCACAGTCTGGATGGGCAGCTTGAGTGCCGTTTATGCGGCCTCGACAGAAGTGACACAGATTTTTCAGCAGTTGGCACAAACGCCGATAGTCCGTGCTGATTTCGAGCAGCAAAAAAAATTACCGTCTTTGAATAAAACCTTTGTATCCAACGGTTCTTTATTATTTGCGAAATCTTATGGTGTGGCATGGCAAATTAAACGTCCGGTACAGGCGGATCTTATTGTTACTCCAACCAAACTGGTACAAAAAACTCAGCGAACATTTAGCCAGATTCAAATTGATCAATCACCTTATAGTTCTGTTGCAACACTCTTTTTGCAGTTAATGTCAGGTAATGAACAAGCCTTGGCAAAGAACTTTAATGTAGTGAGTGCAAACTATAGTCCAGCGGGCTGGAATATTAGTTTAACGCCAAAAAGTAGCTTATTTAAAAAACTGTTTGTGCGTGTAGATGCTCAAGGTCAACAGTATGTAAACCAAATTGTGATTACTGAAAAAGCCAATAATTTGACCACAATTCGCTTTAGTCACCAGACTTCTAAACCGACGACTTTAATGGCTGCCGAGCATGCGCTTTTCCAATTGGCAAAATAAATTTACTGTACTGTGGCTAATCGCGCTCTTACTGATGGCTGTGGGGTTGGGTATAACGTGGCTTAAAAAAGATATCCATATTCAGACGGATATTTTTGCGCTATTGCCAAAAATGCAGCAGGACCCACAGCTTGCCCGTACTCAGCAGTATATGAATGAGCAACTCAATAACAAAGTATTTGTTGTAGTTGATGCTAAAGATGAATCTGAGATACAACGCGCGACGGAGCTTTTAACGGTACAAGCCAAAAGCAGTGCATTATGGCAACCTTTAAAACCACAACTTGATTTTGATCAATTTGCAAAGCAGCTCTATCAACATCGGGTAGGTTTGTTAAGTGAGCAAGACCAGCAGTTACTACAAAAGCAAGATTATTCGGCACTTAGCGAACAAAGCTTAATGCAGATGATGAGTCCAGGCCTACCTGTGACAGCAGAATCACTTAAGCAAGATCCATTACTCTTGTTTACTCGTTATGCCATGCAATTGGCAAAGCCATCGCAGCAAGATATTGAAATGGAACAAGGCTTTGCGACTATTCATCACGATCAGGGGCTTTCACGATTATTTGTATTACAGTTAACCCAAAGCCCCTACAATATTGATTATCAAGAACAAGTATCGAGCTGGATTGATCAGACTAAACAAAAATTAGCTGCAATGGGACTAAATTCCCATTGGACGGGAACGATTTTATTTACAAATTTTGGAACGCAATCGGCTAAAGAGGAAATCTCGACCATTGGTGTTGGTTCGACATTAGGTCTGATTTTTCTGGTGTGGTTTGGTTTCCGCTCATTACGTCCTATGGCGACAGAATTTATTGCTGTTTCGACCGGAAGCTTTGTTGCATTTGCAGTGACTCACTGGATATTTGGGGAAATCCATCTCATCACTTTAGTATTTGGTGCGAGTCTAATTGGGGTTTGTGTCGATTTTTCTTTTTACTTCATGGCAATGCAATCTCAGCATAGAAAGCTAGGTGGTTTCCAGATTTTATTACCTTTATTGCCTAGCTTATTTATGGGCTTAATGACCACCTTGGTGGCTTATGTCTTTTTGAGTTTTACACCATTTCCTGGGTTTAGACAGATTGCGGTATTTTCAATTGTCGGATTAACTGCGGCTTGGATTAGTAGTGTGCTTTTGTTACCAAGACTACCTGCACTTAATGCCCAGCCAGCCATACATGCTTTGTCATGGATTGGACAAACACGACTGTGGTTTCAGCAACGTGCAAAAATACGTTATAGCTTGATTGCGACTATTTTAGTTGCGGGGACAGTTAGTCTTTTCTACCTTAAAACAAACGATGATATTCGTAATTTGCAAGGTATGGATGCGAGCTTAAAGCAGCAAGATCAAACTGTACGCGAACAATTTGGACAACAGCAAGGCAGTGATTATTTTGTGGTAAAAGCCGCCTCTGCAAATGAAATGCAACAACAGGAACAACAACTCATTGGACAGTTGCAGCAGTTACAGGCAAAAGGGGAAATTTCTGCATTTCAAGCTTTGGGACAGTGGATTCCACCGTTGGTTCAACAGCAACATAATGTGCGGCTATTACAAAGTATTCCACGCTCGACTTTAGAACAATATGCACAAAGTATGGGGCTAAATGTGGCTGATGTTTTGCAATGGCAACAGCAGCTCGTGAAACAACCCTTATTGGATTTTACCGTATTTAAAGATCATCCTTTAGCTTTTTTACAGCTCCAAGCGAATGAGCGTTTGGTTATGGTGACAGGGATAAAACACCCAGAGGTTTTAAAAGGGCTACAGTCTCAATATGTGCATTTTCAGCAACCGATTGCAACAATGTCGCAAATGTTTGCCGAGCATAGAGTACAGGCTCAGCATCTTCTGATTTATGCGTTAATTGGTCTAACACTAGGCTTAGCCATTATTTATAGCCTAAGTTCGATTGTGCCTTTAGTCCTGCCTGTGAGTTTGGCGTTATTGAGCACTTTTGCTGTTCAGGCGTGGTTAGGTGTAGAAATTAATTTGTTTAGTATTATGGCAACTTTCCTGATTATTGGGATTGGTGTTGACTATGCAATTTTTTATCGACATGGGCATGATCATCCACAAGTAGTTGGAATGGCGTTATTTTTATGTATGATGTCGACCTTACTTGGCTTTGGATTACTTTCATTTAGCCATACCTATGCAATTCACTGTTTTGGTTTGACGGTTTTATTTGGGGTTATTTTCTCATTCATCTATGCGACTTTACTCACCCCAGCAGATGAAAAACATATCGTGAATTTACAAGACCATTCATAATTTGAATAAATTAAAAAGGAAAGTTGTGCTATGAGCACTTTAGAAAAAATTGATGTAGTCATTATTGGGGCGGGTCCATCAGGAAGTTCTGCTGCGGCACTTCTGCGCAAAAAAGGCTATAAGGTTGCGGTTTTGGAAAAGCAGTATTTCCCACGGTTTTCAATTGGTGAGTCATTACTACCGCAATCTATGGCATTTTTAGAAGAGGCCGGTTTACTAGAAACAGTTCGCGAGCATGTCGAGCAATATGCGTTTCAATTTAAAAATGGTGCGGCCTTTTTACGTGGTAAACAACGCAGTTTTTATGACTTTACTGAAAAATTTACCGATGGGCCGGGGACGACTTGGCAGGTTCGCCGTGCCGATTTTGACAATTTGCTTGCTAAACAAGCTCAGGCTTATGGGGCAGACCTCCGTTTTGGACATGAAGTTTTAGATGTAGACGTAGCGCCGGAACAACCTATTCTTACGGTATTAGATGAAAATCAGCAAAGCTATCAAATTCAAACCAAGTTCTTACTTGATGCAAGTGGGTTTGGTCGAATTTTGCCAAAATTGTTAGATTTAGAGAGCCCATCAAACTTTCCGGTACGTCGTGCGCTGTTTACTCATATTGAAGATGGTATTGCCGATGACCCTGAGTTTGACCGTAATAAAATTTTAATTACGGTACATGAAAAAGACCACCGTGCATGGTATTGGCTAATTCCATTTGCTGATGGCCGAGCTTCTTTTGGTGTAGTCGCTGAACAAGATTTCTTTGACAAATACACAGTTGAAAATGCTGCCGATAATGAGCCAGAGGCAATGTTCAAACGCATTTTAGCTGACGAACCAAGCTTGTCAGAGGTACTTCGTCAAGCTAAGTTTGATACACCAGTACGTACTTTGGTGGGTTATTCTGCCAATGTTAAGCATTTGGCAGACCGCAATTATGCACTTTTAGGGAATGCGGGTGAGTTTCTTGATCCAGTGTTTTCATCAGGAGTGACTATCGCGTTAAAATCTTCCAGCTTGGCGGTTCCTTTGGTTGAGCGTGTTTTGCAAGGTGAACAGGTAGACTGGTTGCAAGAATATGAAAAACCGCTGCGCCGTGGTATTCAGGTGTTTCGTGCCTATGTTGAGTCATGGTATGAAGGTGAATTTCAGGACGTCGTTTTTTCACAAAATCAGAATGATGGCATTCGCCGTATGATTTCATCATTACTGGCGGGTTATGCATGGGACGAAAAAAACCCAATTCATAAAAATGCCAAACGTAGACTTAGCACCCTAGCAGAATACTGTCGTGAAGGCTTAACGCAAGAACAGGTATTAGAGGTATAAGCATGCAGCGCAAATGGATGATGATATTACTTGGTGGTTGCCTATGTTTTACGGGCTGCCAAGTGATGCCACATGCGAAAGGTTTACAAAGTCCCTTATGGCAAACTCAAGCTTATCAAAGACAAGATCAGGTTGAAGTTCAGTGGAAACAGCAAAGTTTTAGTTTTTTGCTTTATCAGCAACAGCAAGGAACTGTACTGGATATGGTCGCTTTGAGCTTGACTGGTCAACAGCTGTTTAAATTACAGTTTGATGGGCAACGAGTTCATGTAGAGCAGCGTATTGACCAAATGCGTTTATTACCTTTTGAATTTGTGGTACGTGATCTTTTATTTGCGACCTACCCAAAATTTTCAAGCTTGGGACAACAAGCTGTAGAAATGAAGCAACAGGCTGATAATCAGGTGATTTATATTGATAAACAGCCTGTATTACACATCAAGAAAGGTCAGGGAAGTATCGAATTACTTAATCAACAAGTTCCTTATAGCATGACGCTAAGTTCGATTGAAAATACCTTGCAGCCTCAAAAAAGCAGTACACCATGAGCGTTTCATCTATAAATAATTCTGCTCAAATGGCAGTCGGCATACAGTTCAGTGTAGGTTTATCTGCATTAGGTTGTGAATCTGATCAAATCAAACAAGCATTACAACAGCCGCAGCAAACCTTAACTTTGCGTGATGATTTAATCGCTGATCGTAATGTTTGGGTGGGACAATATACGCACTCATTGTGTTCGAGTGTGCCCGATGCTTTACAGTCTGTCGATTCTCGTAATTTAAGATTTGCTTTGACTGCTTTAGCAAAAATTGAAACCGAACTAAAAAGTTATACAGAGAAGTTTCCATCAAAACGTTTAGCGATTGTGGTTGGAACCTCTACTTCTGGTATTTCTGATAGTGAATTATTGCTTAAGCAATATTTTGAAGGACAAACTCAGCAACTCATTTCTCACCGACGTCAGGAAATGAGTTGTTTAGCAAAAGCCTTACAACAGTATTTAAACTGGGAAGGGCCAGCATATACCATCTCTACTGCTTGTTCCTCAAGTGCTAAAGCATTGGCTGCTGGGCAGCGTTTGCTACAAGCCGATTTAGCTGATGCAGTACTGGTCGGTGGTGTCGATACTTTGTGTCAACTCACACTCAATGGATTTAATAGCCTAGAGAGTTTATCTAGCGATATTTGTCAGCCATGTGGGGCTGAACGTGATGGTATTAATATTGGTGAAGCCGCAGCCTTCTTTTTGCTCACTAAAGAACAAACACCTGTCATGTTAATGGGCGCAGGAGAATCAATGGATGCATGGCATATTTCTGCTCCGCATCCGGAAGGTAAAGGTGCAGCTATCGCTATGAAGCGCGCATTGGAGATGGCAAATATATCTGCACAAGATATTGGATATTTAAATCTTCATGGAACTGCAACTCCACAAAACGATGCCATGGAAATAAAAGCTGTACGACAAGTCTTTGGCGATTATCAAGTTGCTTTAAGTAGTACCAAGCATAAAACTGGACATTGTCTTGGTGCGGCTGGTGCTATAGAAGCGTTTATTTGTGAGCAGATTTTAAAAGATCAAAGCTGGCTACCATTGCATCGAAATGTTGAGATTGATCCGGATTTGGCTAACCAAAACTATGTGCAAAATACCGAACTAAAACAGCCCATCCGTTATGTGATGAGTAATTCTTTTGCTTTTGGGGGAAGTAATATTAGTCTTGTTTTTGGAGTGATGCCCTAATGAAACTGGAGGCAATTCAATATATTCCTCATGAACAACCGATGGTATTTATAGACCATTTAACTGAGGTTGCAGAAGGGCGAGCACAAGCTGAGCTAACCATTACACCTGAGCTTATGTTTTGTGAAGCAGAAGGTTTGCCAACATGGGCAAGCATTGAAATTATGGCGCAAACCATTAGTGCTTACTCAGGCTGGCAAGGCCAACAGTCAAAACAAGCACCAAAAGTCGGATTTTTATTGGGAACACGTAAATTACATTTACCTATTCCTTATTTCGCCTTGGGTTCTCGATTGATCATTCAAATAGAACAACAATATTTTCATGAAGGACTTGGGCAATTTTCCTGTGAAATTCAATATGCTGAACACTGCATTCAAGCAACGTTAAGTGTATTTGAGCCAACAGAATCACCATTTGAATAACCACAAAGAATTAGGAATACATTGTGACAAGACGAATTTTAGTAACGGGTTCAAGTCGAGGAATTGGGAAGGCGATTGCATTACAACTGGCAAAGGCTGGTTTTGATGTAACGGTACATGCACGTTCGCGTCAGGCGGAGGCCGAGCAAGTCGTACAAGAGATTCAGGCATTAGGACAAAATAGCCATTATTTAATGTTTGATGTAAATGAGCGCAGTACGGTTCAGCAAATTTTAGAACAAGATGTCGAGCAGCATGGTGCTTTTTATGGCGTGGTTCTCAATGCTGGGCTTACCCATGATGGTGCTTTTCCTGCACTCACCGATCAAGACTGGGATGAGGTGATTTCGACCTCATTAGATGGTTTCTATAACGTTTTAAAACCGCTCATTATGCCAATGATTCATCTACGCAAGGGTGGGCGTATTGTCACTTTATCTTCTGTTTCTGGAATTATGGGTAACCGTGGTCAGGTGAACTATAGCGCTGCAAAAGCAGGTTTAATTGGTGCGACCAAAGCCTTGGCACTTGAGTTGGCGAAGCGAAAAATTACCGTGAACTGTGTTGCGCCGGGTCTGATTGAGACCGAAATGGTCACCGATGAAGTTAAAGAACATGCACTTAAAATGATTCCGTTACAACGCATGGGACAGGTCGATGAAGTGGCAAGCGTAGTGAAATTTTTATGTTCAGATGAAGCCTCTTATGTAACCCGACAGGTGATCTCTGTAAATGGGGGACTCATTTAATGAAACGCGTTGTTGTAACAGGAATGGCTGGAATTACCTCTTTAGGTGAAACTTCCGACGAAATTTTTGCTCAATTTAATGCAGCGAAAAGTGGCATCCGCTATATGCCTGAATGGGAGCAATATGTTGACCTTCGGACTAAGCTAGGTGGTCCAGTTGAAACATTTCATGTTCCTAAGCACTTTAACCGTAAAGTTACCCGTGGTATGGGGCGTGTTGCGCTCATGTCTGTGGTATGTGCTGAAACAGCTTTGCAAAATGCTGGTTTGCTTGGGCACGAAATTTTGTCCAGTGGTGAAACAGGCGTTGCATTTGGTTCTTCTGCGGGGAGCGTAGAGGCTGTAGGTGAGTTTGCAAGCATGTTGCTTCATCAGAGCATGAGTAAGATTAATGCAACCACTTATATACGTATGATGGCCCATACAAGTGCTGTCAACATGACCGTGTATTTTGGCCTAAAAGGCTTAACTTTACCGACGTCTAGTGCTTGTACTTCTGGCTCTATGGCCATTGGTCAAGCTTATGAAGCAATTAAGTATGGCAAACAACTGGTCATGATTGCGGGTGGTGCAGAAGAGCTCAGTGCTGCGGGCGCAGCTGTTTTTGATGTTCTATTTGCCACAAGTAATATGAATGATCAGCCAGAAAAAACACCACGTCCATTTGATGCAAAACGAGATGGTTTAGTGATTGGGGAAGGAGCAGGCTGTTTAATTCTGGAAGAATACGAACATGCTAAAGCCCGCGGTGCACATATCTATGCTGAACTTATTGGATATGGAAGCAATACTGATGGCCAGCATGTAACTAAACCTGATGCTGAGATGATGGGGCGTTGTATGGAGTTAGCGCTTAAAGATGCATCTTTGCAGGCTAGTGATATTGGTTATGTAAATGCACATGGCACATCGACCGATCAGGGGGATATAGCAGAAAGTCAGGCGACAGCAAAAGTTTTAGGACGTAAGCCAATTAGTTCATTAAAAAGTTATTTTGGACATACGCTGGGGGCATGTGGCGCTATTGAAGCTTGGCTCAGTATTGAAATGATGAACCGTAATTGCTTTATTCCGACATTAAATCTAGATGAAATTGACCCGCTTTGTGGAGATCTGGATTATATCGTTCAGCAGCCTAAAGCACTCGATGCAGATATTATTATGAGCAACAATTTTGCTTTTGGTGGGATTAATACTTCACTTATTTTTAAACGTGTTAAACAATAAGGAACACAACAATGTTAAATAAGAAAATTTTATTGGTAGCAATGTTGAGTGCTGGTTTTACTGCTACCGTTCAGGCTGCTGATGAAGTACATCATTTAAACTTTAAAGAAGCTGTAGACCGTGCCGTAGCAGATGGAACTTTGGATGGCTCTGTAAAATTTTATTTAAGTGGTACAAAGTCGGGCGGTAAAGTTATTCAAAAAGACGTGGTAACTAATAAAAAGACCAATGGTTTTGCTAAATCAGCAGAAGATTCATGTGATTGGGTTTTACGTTCAGCGCTTATTCAAATGCAAAACAATGCTAAAGCACAAGGTGCAAATGCAGTGACCAATATTGTGAGTTATTTTAAGTCAAATGAAACACGTAGTACGACGACTTATGACTGTTATAAAGGCACAATGATGGCTGGCGTAACGCTTAAAGGCGACATCGTTAAATTTTAATTTATTTGGTAAATAGGGTAGAGATAATGTCTGAGCATATTATAGAAGTTTATACACAGGCATTATCTCAACTTCTTTTAAAGTCCAAACAAGACTTCCCTGATTTTCGTACATTTAACGATTATAAAAAGCAGCAAATACAACATATTAAAAATAAACTATTAGCTCAAAAGCTAAATGTAACCCCAACAGATTTGGTATTTGCGAAACATGAGTATGGCAAACCTTATTTGTTAAATCATACGTTGCATTTTAACCATTCACATAGCCAACAATATTATGCTTTAGCGCTAAGTGAGCGAGTTAAAGATATTGGTATAGATGTTGAAGAACTTGACCGTAAAGTACGTTTAGATAGTTTGGCACAACATGCTTTTCACCCTGATGAATATGCAACATGGCAAAGTCTAGAACAAGATAGAGAGTATTGGTTTAAAGTCTGGACCACTAAAGAAGCTGTTTTAAAAGCATCAGGCCTTGGTATACGTTTAGATTTAAATACGTTAAACACTCAAGCACACCCCACCAATCATGGCGGATTATGTTCGCATGAACTTATTGGAACGTTTGCTTATCAAAATTTTGTTTTAGGTAACATGATTTTAACGGTCGCATGGCGTTCAGAGCAGTCTTGCCGTGGGTTTCAGTTCCCTTCTATTCAGCTTCATTCACTTGAAGGATAGGGTGAGCCAAATAGCACATATAAAAAAACCGCGAATTACGCGGTTTTTTCAGTTTAGAGCAAGCTATAAAATTAAGCTTGACCTTCAGCAGCAGCAGCTTGAGCACGTTCCATATTTGCTTCGAACTCTGCATCAAAGTTGATTGGAGTAAGAAGTAATTGTGGGAAGCTACCCTTAGTAACTAAGTCGTTTACAGCTTCACGTAAGAACGGGAACAAAATGTTCGGGCAGTATGCACCCAAAATGTAAGGTAAGCGGTCTTCTTCGATGTTATCGATTAAGAAAATACCAGATTGAGTTACATCTACGATGAATGCTGTTTCATTGTCGTTATTGGCTTGAACCACAACTTTTAAAGATACTTCAAAATGAGTTGGGTCAATCTTTTCAGCAGCAGAAGAAAGATTGATGTTAAGTTCAGGTTGCCATTGTTTAGTAAAAACTTGTGCCCCTGGAACCTCAAAAGAAATATCTTTTGTATAAATACGCTCTAAAGCTAATTGTGGTTGAACTTGTTGTTCTTCGCTCATTGTTTTTTCCTTAATATGGATGCGATGTTAAGCCAATAATTCGTCGAGTTTACCTTCACGCTCTAAAGCATAAAGTTGGTCAAAACCACCGATAAACTGATCATTAATAAAAATTTGTGGAACAGTACGGTGGTTTGTACGTTGCATTAATTCAGCACGTACTTCTGGTGCTTCAACAGAAAGATTTACTTCTTTGTAAGCAACACCTTTACGCTCAAGTAATTGTTTCGCGCGAACGCAATACGGGCATACAGAAGTTGAGTAAACAATGACATTTGCTGCCATAACAATTCTCCTTAAGCTTTTGGTTTGCTTTTAACGAGAGGTAAGCCTTGAGCTTTCCAGTTACTGATACCACCATCAAGGCGATAGCTGTCATGGTGAGCGACTTTTTGTAAAGCGCTACCAGCAACTTGCCCTAGGTTACAGATAAATACCAATGGACGGTCACTTGCTTTTAATTCATCAGCATGACTTGCAATTTGGCTATAAGGAATATTGCGGCTACCACTAATGTGACCTTCGCGGAAGTCTTTGCTATCGCGTAAGTCAATCAAAAGAGCATTTTTCGCTTTCACTAAAATACCAAGCGACTGTGGAGAAATTTTACGACCGTTACGTTGACCTTCAAAAATGAAGAATAATACGATCAAGACTCCGAGTGTACCAAACAAAATGGGGTGATTCCCCATAAACTCTAACCAGCGTTCCACAAGTCACCTAAAAAAATTAAAAACAAAATTGACCTAGAGTATAGCGTATATAGATGGTGATCAAAATCACCACTTCAAGGGCAAAAGGGGTAGAAAATTAGTTTTTTTGCTGCGCTTCTTGAATCTCATCGATTAAACGTAAGAAGCTATCTAAGCGTCGTGGCAAAATTTCACCTGCTTCAACAGCCTGTTTTAAACCACAGTTCTTTTCATGAGTATGCGTGCAATTACGGAACTGACATGAACCTAAATGCGCTTCGATTTCAGGGAAGCCCATACGAATTTTTTCTAAATCGAGATGCCAAAGCCCAAATTCGCGAATTCCCGGCGAATCAATTAAGGCACCATTTTTACCAAAGTTGATTAAGCGCGTAGAGGTTGTTGTGTGTTGGCCAAGTGCAGAGTTTTCAGAAATAATATTGGTTTTCTGCTCGGCATCTGGAATAAGCACATTAATAAGTGAGCTTTTACCAACCCCTGACTGACCGACAAAAGCAACGGTTTCACCATCAAGTCGTTGAGACAATGCTGAAATATCGCCTTTAGAATGACAAATCAAGCTCTCATAACCTAAATCTTCATACTCTTTAAGCATGTCGAGAATTGGGTCATTTTCAGTGAGTAAATCCGATTTATTCAGCACTAAAAGAGCAGGAATATTTGCATCTGCACATGCTACTAAGTAGCGGTCAATCAAAGTAGGTGCAGGTTCTGGAAGCGGAGCAAAAACAATAACGATTAAACTGATATTGGCTGCTACAGGTTTTACTTTGTGATAACGATCTGGACGAGTAAGCAGTGAAGTACGTGGGTGAATTGCAGTAATAATCCCTAAGCCTGTGTTAGGGTCTGCTTGCCACTTCACTCGGTCACCCGTGACCAGTAATTCAAGATTTGTACGCGTGTGACAGCGCCAAATACTTTTTAATTCAATCGGTTTCCAAAATGGTTCTGGTTCGCCTTCGGCAACTTGAGGTTTTTCTGGGTGATGCTCGGGTACAGAAAGTGCCTGTACTTCAAGTTGACGGCCATAGTGCTGTACAACCAGCCCATCTAGATCTTGTGAAGTATCGACTTCTTCTTGGCGAGTTTTATGCTGTTTTTCAATACGGCGTTGCTGTTGCTCAGTTAAACGACGCTTACGAATTAGAGCCATTCATATCCCAAAAAAACCATTGTTTGAAGACCGCAAAAATAGCACGAAGCTGGTATGGAATTACAGCGCAGAAGCAAGAAATTTGCTACTATTGATGTTTTTACGGCATTTTAGAACGTACATACATGAGCAGTACTTTAAATACACGATTAATTTGGATTGATCTGGAAATGACCGGTTTAGATACCTACAACGACCAGATTATTGAAATCGCAACAATTATTACAGATGATCATTTAAATGTACTTGCCGAAGGTCCGGTTTTGGCTATTCATCAACCTGATCGTATTTTAAATGCAATGGATGAGTGGAATACTCGCCAGCATGGTCAGTCAGGTTTAATTGAGCGAGTTCGCCGTAGTAAATTAACAGCTCGTGACGCTGAGTTACAGACTTTAGAATTCCTAAAAAAATGGGTTAATCCAAAAGTTTCACCAATGTGTGGTAACTCGATTTGTCAGGATCGCCGTTTCTTACATCGTCTTATGCCTGAGCTTGAGCAGTATTTCCACTATCGTAATCTTGATGTATCTACGGTAAAAGAGCTCTCAAAACGCTGGCGCCCTGAAATTATGAGTGGCCTGAAAAAGAATGCATCACATTTGGCGATGGATGACATTCGTGACTCAATTTCTGAACTTAAGTATTACCGCGAATACTTTTTCATTATGAATACTGATGGTAAAGATTAATGACGTTGTTCAAGTCATATGAAAGGGGGCAGTAGCCTCCTTTTTTATTGTTTAAAGGACATTGTTACAATAATGCCAAGGGCTCATTTGGCTTTCATATTCATTTTGCTTAAAATGATGTTTTAAGTTTATTTATTATAAAAAGAGAGCATTTATGCAAAGTAATAACCCGATACTGACCCGCGTTGAAACGGTCAGTGACTACAGTCAACCGATGACCGTGCAAGGTGCGATTCAAAAATCTGTGATGTTGACTATCATTGCTGCTGCAGTGGGTGTCGCTTTATTTTTCTATGCAGCCTTTACTGCAAATGTTGGTATTGCTTACGCAGCTTCAATTGTGGGTGCAATTGGTGGCTTGGTTTTAGCTTTAATCACAACGTTTAAACCAACGACTGCACCAACTTTAGCAATTCCTTATGCTCTATTTGAAGGAGCATTTATTGGTGGTATTTCGTTTACTTTCCAGTTGAAATATCCGGGTGTTCCTCTTCAAGCGTTATTGGCAACCTTTGTCACTACTTTGGTGATGTTTGGTCTATATAAGTTCCAAATTATACGCGCAACTGAAAAGTTCAAATCAGTTGTGATCTCTGCATCTTTGGCGATTTTTATTGTATTTATCGTGCAGATGGTTATGCGTTTAGCATTTGGATCAAGCATTCCTTATATTTTTGAAAGTAACTGGTTAGGAATTGGTTTTGCTGCATTTGTTGCAGTCATTGCTTCACTTAACCTGATTTTAGATTTTGACTTGATCGAAACCAATGCAGCATACCGTGCTCCAAAATTCATGGAATGGTTGTGTGGTATTGCGTTGCTTGCAACTTTAGTCTGGATGTATATCTCATTCTTACGTCTACTTGGCTTATTGTCTGACGACTAAAATTTAGATTATAAAAAGTCGCTCCTGCATAGGGGCGATTTTTTTTCGTGCGTTTTTTGAAAAAAGATGCATTATGCAATTTCGAAAAACGTTGAATATTGGCATTATGCTGAAAATTGTTTTGAGTGAGATCGGCATGACACAAGGACTTTTAGCAGGTAAACGCTTTTTGATTGCAGGCGTTGCTAGTAAATTATCAATTGCTTATGGTATTGCACAAGCATTACACCGTGAAGGTGCTGAGCTTGCATTTACTTATCCAAACGAAAAATTAAAAAAACGTGTAGATGAGTTTGCTGAGCAATTCGGTTCTAAGCTTGTGTTTCCATGTGATGTTGCCGTTGATGCTGAAATTGATAATGCATTTGCGGAACTTGCAAAACATTGGGATGGCGTAGACGGTGTTGTGCACTCAATCGGCTTTGCACCTGCACACACGCTTGACGGTGACTTCACTGACGTGACTGACCGTGACGGTTTTAAAATTGCTCATGACATTAGCGCATACAGCTTTGTTGCAATGGCACGTGCTGCAAAACCTTTATTACAAGCTCGCCAAGGTTGTTTATTAACTTTGACTTACCAAGGTTCTGAGCGCGTTATGCCTAACTACAACGTAATGGGTATGGCGAAAGCATCTTTAGAAGCTGGTGTTCGTTACTTGGCATCAAGCTTAGGTGTTGATGGTATCCGCGTAAACGCGATTTCTGCGGGTCCAATCCGTACTTTAGCTGCTTCTGGTATTAAATCTTTCCGTAAGATGTTAGATGCTAACGAAAAAGTTGCACCATTAAAACGTAACGTAACTATTGAAGAAGTGGGTAACGCAGCGTTATTCCTATGCTCACCTTGGGCTTCAGGTATTACTGGTGAAATTCTATATGTAGATGCTGGTTTCAATACTGTAGGTATGAGCCAATCTATGATGGATGATGAATAAGTTTTAAAATTTATTCAGACATAAAAAAAGCCGTAGTTGAAGGACTACGGCTTTTTTACTGGGCGCAAGTTATTGCGGCAGTTCTTTTACAGGTGAACCACCTAATGCCTGCATAAGGGTGACATAAGCGTTGTATTGGCTTTGTTTGGTTTCAACAAGATTCAAGCGCGCAGTACGTGTAGTTTGCTGTGCATCGAGAAGTGTTTTTAATGCAACAGCACCATAACGGTAGCGGACTTCGGTTAAACGTTCGGTTTTTTCTGCAAGTTCAACATTACGTTGTTGCAGCTCTACTTGTTTGTCGAGTTCTGTGCGGCTTGATAATGCGTTTTCTACATCAGCAAAAGCCTGATAAAGCGTTTGGCGATATTGAATAATCGCTTTTTCATAATCAAGGTTGCTAATCGCGATATCTTTTTTCATATCGTTATATTGCAAAAACGGTAAGCTCAAACTCGCCCCAAGCGTGAGTGCAGGGTTACGTAATAACTCCGTTAATGATGTACTGCTTGAACCTAAACTACTGGTTAAGCTAATTGACGGATAGTAGCTTGCTTTAGTTGCATCTTTGGTTGCTAGTGCTTTTCTCAAGCGAAGCTCAGCTGCTTGCAAGTCTGGGCGACGTGACAAAATATCTGCTGGTAAACCCGCACCAATAGCAGGCAGTGCTGTACGTGGTAAACGCTGTGGTTCTTGAATGTTGAGTTGCTGTACAGGCTCATGCAATAACACAGCAATCGCTGTACGTGTTTCAACAAGCTGTTGCTCAATTTGGCTTAAACTTGCTTTCTGGCTTTGAACAGACTGCTCGGCTTGCGTAAGGTCTAAGCCTGAAACTGCACCTGCTTTATACTGAGTTTGTACTAACTGATAAAGCTTTTGTGAAGTGGCTAAGCTCTGCTGTGCAGTTGCATAACGTTCATTTAAGTAGCCCAGTTGCCAATAGAGTTTCGCTGTAGTGGCAATCAGGCTTTGCCCTGTAGACTGTAAGTCTTGTTCGGACGCTAAAGCTTCCCATTTACTTACTTCAGTTTGACGAGCAAGCTTGCCAAACAAATCAAGTTCATAACTTACGCCTGCACTTAGCGAAAGTCCTGCTGAGCTGTCATCACCTGAATTTAAATCGAAACTATGGCCTGTTGAAACCTTTGAACTGGTACGCAAGCCTTGTTGATTTGCTGTTAAATCAGCTTTCAGGCGAGCTTGCTTTAAGGTGATCCCTGCAACAGCCAAATCGCTATTACGTTCTAATACGTTGTTTACGAGTTGGTTGAGCTGTGCATCGTTAAAAAGCGTCCACCAACGGTCAGAGTATTGCGCAACTGATACAGTTTTCGTTTTAGTTGGGTTGTCGTACTGAAAGTTACCCGGAACCTGTACAGACGGTGCTTGGTAAGGTGTTTTAACCATCGCTGCACATCCCACAAGAGAACTGGTGAGGAGAAGTGCTGCGCTAAGTTTAGTCATTGAAAAAGACATGCAATTTTCCTTATTCTCGTGATAGTGCTGCAACAGGGTCGAGTTTTGCGGCATTTTTGGCAGGCAAGAAACCGAATACGACACCAATTAATGTTGAGCAAACAAATGCAGCCACAATAGAAGTCGTCGAATATGCCACTGCAAAATTACCTGCGGCCACTTTGTTAATGAGCTGTCCTAGACCGAGCGAAAGTAATACGCCGAGTACACCACCAATTAAACACACTAAAATTGCTTCGATTAGGAACTGCTGCAAAATATCACTTTGTCGAGCGCCGACAGCCATACGCACACCAATTTCTTGAGTACGTTCAGTCACCGAAACCAACATAATATTCATTACACCGATACCACCAACCACCAGAGAAATGACAGCAATTGCTGAGACCAGAAGCGTCATGGTGCTGGTTGTTTTCTCAATGGTTTGACGAATACTGTCACTGTTCATGGTGAAAATATCTTGGGCACCATGTCGTTGCGTTAATAAGTTAACAATCGCGTTTTCAGCGGCGCTGGTCGAGTATTTATCGTTAATACGTACGACAATATTACGAACATGGGCTTGCCCTAACATACGGCTCATGACCGTGGTATAAGGCATATACACATTGAGTGTGTCATCTGAACCCATACCGCTAGTTTGAGGTTCTACAATCCCGATAATACGAGCTGGCACACTACCCAGTAATACCACTTGCCCAATTGGATTAGTGCCATCACTAAAGAATTGTTTTTGAGTATTGGTATCAATGACTACATCTTGCGAACGATCTCGCACACTACGCTGGTCAAAGGTTTGACCATCTTTGAAGACAAGTCCCTTTACGTCAAAGAAGTCGTTACTTACGCCGTTAATGGTCGCATTTGCTTCATTTTGTTGATAACGCATAGTCTTGGATGTGCTGACCATTGGACTGACCGCACTCACATAAGGCTGCGTCATTAATGCATCGGCATCGGCAGGCACCAGCGTTTTAAAATTGGCTGTTTTGGAGTTATCACCAAAACCACGACCTTGGAATACTGTAATTGTGTTAGTACCGAGGCCACTAATATTTTCCAAAATCTGCTTTTGTGAACCATTACCCAGCGCTACCACCGTTACGACAGATGCAATACCAATAATGATGCCTAGCATGGTTAAGAAGGTACGCATACGGTGGGCATTCATGGACAGTAAAGCCATTTGGAATGCTTCAGATAAGCGGTCTAAGGTTGAACGCCAAGCTGAAATACTTTTGCCTTTTTTCTGCTTGTTTTGTAGAGCAGGGGCTGCATCTGGGTCAGATTTAACTTCTTCTGTAGATTGGTCTGGAGCATTAGGACGGTCACTAATAATTTCGCCGTCACTAATTTCGATAATACGCGTTGCATTTTTTGCAACTTGCATATCGTGTGTAACCAAAATAATGGTATGACCAGCCGCATTGAGTTCACGCAAAATTCGCATAACCTCAACACCACTATGTGAGTCGAGTGCACCTGTTGGTTCGTCGGCTAAGATTACATCACCGCCATTCATTAAGGCGCGGGCAATCGAAACACGTTGCTGTTGACCACCAGAAAGTTGGCTCGGTCGGTTTTGAGTTTTAGTGCCTAAACCTAATTCAGTGAGTAGGGCAGTTGCACGTTGTTTACGGTCCGAAGGAGTAACACCTGCATAAACAGCTGGAACTTCAACGTTACCTTCGGCTGACAAGTCACCGAGTAAATGATAACGCTGGAAAATAAAACCAAAATATTCGCGACGTAACTGCGCTAACTGGTCGGGTTCTAGCTTACCGGTTTCTTGACCATTAACCTTATAACTACCACTTGTTGGGCGGTCCAGACAGCCCAAAATATTCATGAGCGTTGATTTACCAGAGCCGGACTGACCGACAATGGCAACCAGTTCACCTTCATAAATAGTCAGGTCAATGCCTTTTAAAATTTGAATCGTGCTTTCGCCAGCAGGGAATTCCCGGACCAGATTGCTGACTTCAAGCAAAGCTTGTTTTGTCATGCTTACATTCCCATTGGACCGCTACGGCGACGGTTATTACCACTATTTGCAGAAGCAGCAGAGTTTTCTGAACTATCAGCAATCACAACTTGGTCACCTTGTTTTAATCCGGCAAGTACTTGTGCGTTTACACGGTTGTTAATACCCACCAAAATTTGCGTTGGTTTAGTCGTACCGTCTGCTTGTAAAATACGAACGACACTCAGCGTTGCTTTGCCTTGTTCAATAAGTTGTTTTTGTTCAGGAGTTAAATTTAAGCGTTCTAAACGAGCACCATTACCTTCATGTTTTCGCTCTGCTCTTGGTGTAGAGCTTGCTTTGTCAGCTGACTGACCAGGTTTTCTTTGACCAGAAAATTGTTTACTACTTAAAGCAGAAGATGGAACCAATAAGGCATTTTTTGCTGAATCTAATACGATATAAACTTGAGCGGTCATATCAATACGCAATTTGCCATCTGTATTTGGAACGTCAAATAAAGCGTTGTAGTAAACAGCTGAACTGCTAGTTGAACTTGTTGTGCTGTTTGATTCACTAGAAATTGAATCTGGAGCTGGCTCAATCTGACGTAATGTCGCATAACGCTTGCTGTCATCGCCTAGAGTAGTGAAGTAGACCTGTTGGCCTTTTTCTACTCGCATAATATCGGCTTCACTCACCTGCGCTTTAATCGTCATATTTTGCAGTTTCGCAATTTTAACGATTGTAGGAGCACTTTGGTTCGCGTTTACGGTTTGGCCTTCTTCAGTCACAATCGCAACAACCGTACCATCAGTTGGCGCAACAATACGTGTATAGCCAATGTTTGTTTGTGCTGTTGAACGCGTAACTTTCGCAGACTCAATTTGTGCATCTAATGCTTTAACTTGTGCCTGAGCGGTTTTATAAGCAGCTTCAGCTGACTCTAAATCTGCACGAGGTGTTGCATCTTGAGCATACATTTGTTGCTGACGACGATACTCAAGTTGTTTTTCATTTAAAGATGCTACTTGTTGAAGGCGCTGTGCTTCTAAGTTTTTAATATTGGCATCGGATGTTTTTAAACTGTTCTCTTGGGTAGTCGAGTCAATTTGTGCAATGAGTTGACCTTGTTTGACCTGATCGCCAAGCTGTACATACATCTTTTTAACCTGACCAGATACCTGAGCACCGACACTAATCAGTTTGGTTGCATCAAGCGTACCGGTTGCAAGTACATTATTCTCAATATCTCCACGAGTTACCTCAGCTGTAATATATTGAGGTTGCTGTTGTTTAGGCTTTAAAAACTTCCAAGCTAATACAGCAATAACGGCTATACAGACGACAATAATAACGAGTTTAATTGGCTTTATTTTTGGCATGGCGAGAGGTCAGAAAGTCTAAAATTTTAATTAGTATAAGAGTCAATTGAGGATAAAACGTGAATTTTTATGATATTTCAATCAAGCAGGCAAAGGATTTAACTGCTCTATTGTATAAATAATGTTTTCCCACACAACTCGGCAATTGCCTGTTGCATCAAATGTTCGGCATTTTCATTAGACATGCCTTTAATTGCCGCATCGATTTGCAAGAGTAGAGTAGACCAGCCTAAAAACTGCTGTGGATTGAGTCTTCTTAACGCTTGCTGATATAAGCTAACTTTTGTTTTCCAAATACCGAGCTGCAATGCATTATGCGGTTGTTCAAACAACTGCATGAGTAAACGCATTTCTTTACTTAATGTCCATAAGATCAGGCTTTCAGGTTCACCAGAACCAATTAAATACTGGAATATCTTAATCGACTGGGCAAGATTACCTTCTAATAAAGCATCGCTTAAATCGTAAGTGGTGTAACGAGACTGATCTTGTAGACATGCATATAACTGTTCAATTTGAATCAGCTTCTGGTCTGGGAAAGTATCTCGTACGCGCATCAAGCTATTTTTAGCAGCAAGTAAATTGTGCTCGTGATGCTGCATGAGCCACTGCCAAGCGTCATTGTCGAGTTGAATTTCGAGCTTCTCTGCTTCAGCAGTTAAAATTCTTTGACGGTCTTGCGGATAGTTGGCAGTCAAAGCAACAACAACGCCGTTAGCTTCGACAACTTGGAAAAAAGCAGACTTTAAACTGCTACTGTCTTGTTTAGGTAAAACAATTAATAGCAGGTTAGTTTCATTATGTTGAATATAGCTTTTAAGCTGTTTTAGACCATTTGCATCGGGCTTGATATTGCCATGAACTTCAATCGCAAGTTGCTGCGAAAATAAAGACAAGCTGTTCAGTGCATTAAAAACATTTTTCCAGTCACTCACGCTACTAATGTCATAGCGCTGTCTTTCAATGTCTTGCTGCTGCCAGCTTTTGCGGAAAGTATCTAATAAGTTTTGTTCAAGTAATGGTTCCTGTCCATGCAGAATCCACGCACCCCGAGCTTCCGGAATGCGTTTAAGAGCTTGTAAATAGTCAAGTTTCATTACTTAAGAACAAATAAATCTTATGGTTGAGCTTTTGGTAAGCGGTTTGCTGAAATTTGACGAGTAATTTGCTGTGCAATGTCATCAATCACAATACGTTGTAAGTAGCCTTCTTGCTGGTTCTCAGTGTTAACCGTTGCCAAGTCGTATTGATAACTACGAGATGCAGTCAAAGTACGCGGCTCGGTAATTTTATTACCTTGACGATCTTCAATTTGGAAAGTCACAGTCAAGCGTAATAACACTTCTGTAAGCTTACCATTTAGAAGTTGACGACGCGGTGTGTACTCTAAAACATGAAGAACATACGCATCATTGTCATTGCTGAACTGAACGCCATTTGCAGCTAAATACACTTTTAATTGTGTTTCTAGGTCATCGGTTTTTGCCGGTAACTCAAGGCTTAACTTTTTATAAACAAGTGGAGTCGCAGTCGGGTTAGTTCCTTTTAAATGGAAACCACACCCGACTAAGCCTGCACTAAGGCCTAAGGTTAAAACAACAGCGGCTAAACGTTGGGCTAAGTGCATGCTTGATCCTCTCATTAATACCTGTAATTAAACCACGAGGTTAACCAATTTGTTTGGAACCACAATTTCTTTTTTGGTTGGTCCTGTTAAGAACTGTTGCACTTCTGGTAATGCTTTAGCTTGAGCTAATAATTCATCTTTAGAAATATCAACAGAAACTTCAAGTTTACCGCGAAGTTTACCATTTACTTGTACAACAATCGTTTGGGTATTACGTGTTAACGCAGAAGCATCAACTTCAGGGAAGGTTGCTGCTGTTAAGTCCGTACCAAACTGAGCCAATAAAGTTTGGCTTAAATGTGGTGCAAATGGCGCAAGTAAAGTTAACAATGTTGTGATTGCTTCACGTTCTACAGCAATGTCATTGTCATCTTTTGCTTCAAACTTGTTGCTTGCGTTTAACAATTCCATCAATGCAGCAATTGCAGTGTTGAATGCATGACGACGTTCAATATCATCACTTACTTTTTGAATCGTTTCGTGAGTCTTACGACGTAAATCTTGAGCATCTTTAGACAAGTTTGCTGTATCGATTGTAGTTGCAGCGTTTCCTTTTTCAAGGAAGCTTGCTACAAGACGCCATACACGTTTCAAGAAACGGTTAGCACCTTCAACACCTGCATCAGACCATTCTAAAGATTGATCTGGTGGAGCAGCAAACATCATAAATACACGTGCTGTATCTGCGCCGTATTGATCAATAATTGCTTGTGGGTCAATACCGTTATTTTTCGACTTAGACATTTTTTCTTGTCCGCCGATAATCACTTCTTGACCGTCACCTGAATATTTTGCAGAAATGATGCGACCTTTCTCATCACGTTCTAATTCGATGTCAGCAGGGTTGAACCAAGTTTTCTTACCATTTTCTGCTTCACGATAGAATGTATCTGCAAGCACCATGCCTTGAGTTAACAAGTTAGTAAATGGTTCATTACCTTGTACAACGCCTTCATCACGCATTAATTTGTGGAAGAAACGTGCATAAAGTAAGTGAAGAATCGCATGTTCAACACCACCAATATATTGGTTTACAGGAAGCCAGTTTTGAGCTGCTTCAGGTTTAACCATACCGCCAGTGAAGTCTGGAGACGCATAGCGTGCGTAGTACCAAGATGACTCTACGAATGTATCCAATGTATCTGTTTCACGGCGTGCATCGCCACCACAACAAGGACATTTCGTTTCATAGAATTCAGGCATTTTATTAAGCGGGTTACCTGAACCATCTGGAACAACGTCAGTTGGTAATACAACTGGAAGTTGGTCTTCTGGAACTGTGACTTGACCACAAGTATCACAGTTAATCATTGGAATTGGACAACCCCAGTAACGTTGACGAGAAACACCCCAGTCACGTAAACGGAATTGAACTTTAGAGTTTGCTAAACCTTGTGGTTCTAATTTCGCAAGGAATGCGTCAAACGCAGCTTGGAATTCTAAACCGTCAAACTCGCCAGAGTTAACAAGTTTACCTTCTTTAGAACCGTACCATTCTTGCCACTCAGTTGCAGAGTAGTCTGCATCGTCAGCGCCTTTGGCATCAATCACTTGTTTAATTGGCAAGTTGAACTTGTTTGCAAATTCAAAATCACGTTCGTCATGGGCTGGTACAGCCATCACTGCGCCAGAACCGTAAGACATTAATACGTAGTTTGCGATCCAGACAGGAAGCTCTTCACCAGTGACAGGGTGTTTTACAAACAAGCCTGTTGCCATGCCTTTTTTCTCGGCTGTTGCCAAGTCAGCTTCTGCAACTGAACCCATGCGGCATTCTTCGATAAATGCAGCCAATTCAGGGTTATTTTCAGCAGCTTTAAGTGCAAGAGGGTGTTCTGCTGCAACAGCAACGTATGTTACGCCCATAAGCGTATCAGCACGTGTTGTATAAACAGTTAAGCCGTCAGCATAAATTTCGGTATTGGCAGATGGGAAAGTAATTTCCATACCTGTAGAGCGACCAATCCAGTTACGTTGCATGGTCAACACTTGTTGAGGCCAGCCGTCTTGTAAGGTATCTAGGTCGTCTAATAATTCTTGTGCATAGTCCGTAATACGGAAGTAGTACATTGGAATATCGCGTTTTTCAACCAATGCACCAGAACGCCATCCGCGACCATTTTCAACTTGTTCATTTGCCAAAACTGTTTGGTCAACCGGATCCCAGTTCACTGTTGAAAGTTTACGGTAGATCAAACCTTTTTTATAAAGCTGAACAAACAACCATTGTTCCCAGTGGTAGTACTCTGGTGTACACGTTGCAAATTCACGGTCCCAATCAACAGATAAACCTAATTTTTTTAATTGGTCACGCATATAAGCGATGTTTTCAAATGTCCATTTTGCCGGAGCAACTTTATGGGCAATTGCAGCGTTTTCCGCAGGCAAACCAAAAGCGTCCCAACCCATAGGTTGTAGTACGGTTTCGCCTTTTAAACGATAGAACCGGCTAATTACATCGCCAATTGTATAGTTACGCACATGACCCATGTGCAGTTTGCCACTTGGGTAAGGGAACATTGACAGGATGTAACGATGTTTACCTTCGACAGTGTCGGCAACTTTAAAGACTTTACGATTTTCCCAATCTTGTTGGACGGATGGTTCAATCGTGTTTGCTTGATATTCTGGGTCAATGTGAGAAATAGTCATAGACGTAAGCTATACAACGAAAATTGAAATGAAAGATTGCTGCACAGCATAGCGCAAAATAGAGGAAAATGTCAGTTTTTAGATCACGATTTTATCTTTTAATATGCGCTATAAAAATTTCCCAACTTATTCTTCTTTATTTTAAATCCGAGAAGAGTGGTGAAAGTATTCACCACTCTCATTTTACTTATCGTGGTGCTGAAGCTGATGGAGCCGGTGCGGGTGCAGCAGGTGAAGCTGCTACTGCAGGTGCAGTTTTTTCCTGCATGGCGTTAGCTGCTTCTGATACGGCTTTATCTGTTTTAGTCTGAGCTGGTTGTTCTGGGTTTGATGTCGGATTCTTCACAGAAGGCTGGGTACCGTAAGTTGAAACTTTGTTCAAATGTTTCGCACCCTTAGGTGGTGGCGTCGTGGTGTAATGTGTCGAGCCGTTTTTATCTACCCATTTATAATACTGCTCGGCCTGACTTTGAGTTGAGCAAACTAAAATTGCTGTAGTGATTGCTGTATATAAGCTTGTTTTTAAATAAGATAAATTCATATTAGATGTTCCCCAAAAAATACTGACTATATTTAAATAAAGTTCATAAATAAGCAATTTAGAATGCAGGGTTTTATATAAAAAAGAGTGTTTTTTTAATAAAAATGGAGAGGGAATGAACAAATTTACGGCTTAATATTAGATTAAAAAAACAACAGCTAAAACTTTTTATGGAAAAACCATTTCTTTATTCTTGACTTTGTATATAGAAACAACAAAAATGCTTTCTCTAGTTTTATATGTATTTACTCGATCACCCTTCGAATAAATATCATGTTTTGTAATAGACATTCTCTCTAGCCGAGAGATTGATTTTACTAAAGTATGTATATCCAGACATGCTTTATTAATGTTAAAACAGCTTATACGGCTGAAAACAGAAATTTTTCTATTGCGACGAAAACTAGACAATATGTGTGCTATAACAGTGCAGACAATTCAATGAATGAAACACTATTTGTGCCTTCCATAAATAGTGATAAAAATTTTAGGGTGAATCACGTTGGAACTTTTATCTGGTGGTGAAATGCTCGTTCGTGCTCTTGCGGACGAAGGCGTTGAACATGTTTTTGGTTATCCAGGCGGCGCTGTATTACATATTTATGATGCGCTATTTCAACAAGACAAAATCAATCATTACCTCGTGCGCCATGAGCAAGCTGCTGGTCATATGGCAGATGCATACTCGCGTGCTACAGGTAAGACTGGCGTAGTACTGGTCACTTCTGGCCCAGGCGCAACCAATACAGTAACTCCAATTGCAACAGCTTATATGGACTCAATCCCAATGGTGATTTTGTCTGGCCAAGTTGCATCACATCTTATTGGTGAAGACGCTTTCCAAGAAACTGACATGGTTGGTATTTCACGTCCTATCGTGAAACACAGCTTTCAGGTCCGTCACGCGAGTGAAATCCCTGCAATTATTAAAAAAGCATTCTATATCGCTTCAAGTGGACGCCCTGGTCCGGTTGTAGTTGATATTCCTAAAGATGCGACGAATCCTGCAGAAAAGTTTGCATACGAATATCCTGAAAAAGTGAAGATGCGTTCATATCAACCGCCTTCACGTGGCCACTCTGGTCAAATTCGTAAAGCAATTGATGAATTACTTACTGCAAAACGTCCTGTTATTTATACAGGTGGTGGTGTCGTACAAGGAAATGCTTCTGCTTTATTAACTGAACTTGCACATCGTCTTGGTTATCCGGTAACTAACACACTTATGGGGTTAGGCGGATTCCCGGGTGATGACCCTCAGTTTATTGGCATGCTTGGTATGCATGGTACATATGAAGCCAACATGGCAATGCACAATGCAGACGTAATTTTGGCAATTGGTGCGCGTTTTGATGACCGCGTAACAAATAACCCTGCCAAGTTCTGCCCGAACTCAAAAGTGATTCATGTCGATATCGATCCTGCGACCATTTCAAAAACGATTATGGCGCATATTCCTATCGTTGGTGCAGTAGAGCCTGTTCTTCAAGAAATGTTGGCACAGTTAAAACAGTTAAATGTGTCTAAACCAAATCCTGAAGCAATTGAGGCTTGGTGGTCTCAAATTAATGAATGGCGCAAAGTTCATGGTTTGAAATATGAAAACCTATCTGATGGCACCATGAAGCCACAGCAGGTTGTTGAAGCTTTATATAAAGTGACCAATGGTGATGCCATCATTACTTCTGACGTTGGTCAACATCAGATGTTTGGTGCACTTTATTATAAGTACAAACGTCCTCGCCAATGGATCAACTCTGGTGGTCTTGGCACCATGGGTGTTGGTTTACCTTATGCAATGGCTGCGAAGTTGGCTTTCCCAGATCAGCAAGTTGTTTGTATTACGGGTGAAGCTTCAATTCAGATGTGTATTCAGGAACTTTCAACCTGTAAACAATATGGTTTGAACGTAAAAATCTTGTGCTTGAACAACCGTGCATTAGGTATGGTGAAACAATGGCAAGATATGAACTATGAAGGTCGTCATTCAAGTTCTTATGTTGAATCATTACCTGACTTTGCCAAGTTAATGGAAGCTTATGGTCATGTAGGCATTCAAATTGATCATGCCGATGAACTTGAGTCGAAGCTTGCAGAAGCAATGGCAATTAATGATAAATGTGTATTTATCAACGTTATGGTTGACCGCACAGAACACGTTTATCCAATGTTGATTGCGGGTCAGTCTATGAAGGACATGTGGTTAGGTAAAGGGGAGCGTACATAATGAGACATATTATTTCTGTACTCGTTGAAAACGAAGCTGGTGCGCTTTCTCGCCTTGTTGGTTTATTTAGCCAACGTGGATATAACATTGAAACCCTTAATGTTGCACCAACCGAAGATCCGACATTATCGCGTCTGACTTTAACGACTTATGGCGATGACCATAAAATCGAACAAATTACGAAACAGCTCAACAAACTTGTTGAGGTGGTAAAAGTAGTTGATTTATCAGAAGGTGCACACATCGAACGTGAACTCATGCTAATTAAAGTAAAAGCATTAGGAGCTTCACGTGCCGAAATTAAGCGCACTGCGGATATTTTCCGTGCGCAAATCGTAGATGTGACACCAACGACCTATACCATTCAAATAGCAGGGACAACTGAAAAATTAGATGGTTTTATCGATGCACTTGCAGAAAACACCATTCTAGAAGTCGTTCGTTCAGGGGTATCTGGTATCGCCCGTGGCGAAAAAGTTTTAGCCATTTAATTTTTTAAAAAGTATTTTAGCGGAGAACACAAATGCAAATTTTTTACGATAAAGACTGTGACTTATCAATCATCCAAGGCAAGAAAGTAGCGATTATTGGTTACGGTTCTCAAGGTCATGCACATGCACTTAACCTTAAAGACTCAGGCGTAGATGTAACTGTAGGTTTACGTGCAGATTCAGCTTCTTGGAAGAAAGCTGAAAATGCTGGTCTTAAAGTTGCTGAAGTTCCAGCAGCAGTTAAGCAAGCTGACCTCGTAATGATTTTGACTCCAGATGAATTCCAATCACAACTTTACCGTGACGTGATTGAGCCAAACATCAAAGAAGGCGCGACTTTAGCATTTGCTCATGGTTTCTCTGTTCTATATAACCAAGTTGTTCCACGTAAAGACTTAGACGTAATCATGGTTGCGCCTAAAGCTCCTGGTCACACAGTACGTTCAGAATTCCAACGTGGTTCAGGTGTTCCTGATCTAATTGCAATTCACCAAGATGCTTCTGGTAATGCACGTAACGTTGCGCTTTCTTACGCTTCTGGCGTAGGTGGTGGCCGTACAGGTATTATCGAAACTTCATTCCGTGAAGAAACTGAAACTGACTTATTCGGTGAGCAAGCAGTTCTTTGTGGTGGTGCAGTTGAACTTGTTAAAATGGGCTACGAAACTTTGGTTGAAGCTGGTTATGCTCCTGAAATGGCTTACTTCGAGTGCTTACACGAACTTAAGTTAATTGTTGACTTGATGTTCGAAGGCGGTATCGCTGACATGAACTACTCAGTGTCTAACAACGCTGAATATGGTGAATACGTAACTGGCGTTGAAGTAATTAACGAACAATCTCGTGAAGCAATGCGTAATGCATTAAAACGTATTCAATCTGGTGAATACGCGAAGATGTTCATTCAAGAAGGTGCGTTGAACTACCCATCTATGACAGCTCGTCGTCGTCAAAATGCTGCACACGGCATTGAAGTAACTGGTAATAAGTTACGTGCGATGATGCCTTGGATTCAAGCGAACAAAATCGTAGACAAAGAGAAAAACTAAGATTTCTCTTTAGCTTGAAACGTGCGTTAGCGAAGTAAAACTTCGCTCTTGCACTCGGGCAGAGCGGTGCTCTGCTAGTCCTCGTTCATACCTTGGATTCAAGCAAACAAAATCGTAGACAAAGAGAAAAACTAAGTCTCTTTTCTAGTGTTTCTAAAAAACCCTGCTTAATGCAGGGTTTTTTATTTTAATTCAGCTAAAAACCAAGCTTAAAAAATCATCATTAAGGTCAATTGACCTAGACTTAAGAAATTCTATATTTTTCATATAATTGGATGCTTAATTTTTGGTTACTTTATTGATTTCTAAAGTAAAAAATGCTTGACCAAATGTTAGATAATGTTATTGTTTATAACTGACTAAAAAAGTCGAATTTACTAATTTTCTTTAACGTGTTTAATTGTATTTTGTGCAATGAATTGAACAAAATAAAAAAAAGTATTGAATAATCATGGAAGTCCAGTATGGGTCATGTTGATTACGATAGCACATTGATCGTCGGCTCTTTTATTGCGGCTGGCGTTATCTGCTATATTGTGATTTCCATGGAGCAGTTAATATTTAAGCAAGCTTATAAAAAAGTTGAACCGCTTATTTTATTACTGAATGGTTTATTGCTCGCAGCAGCCATTAGTATTGTCCATATCGTAGGCATGCAGGCTTACCATTTATTTGAAACAGCCTACTCTAATATTTCTTTAGTGGCACTTTCTTTTGGAATTAGTGCTGTACTTTCATGTATCTCAATTTGGCTCACTACTCGCTTTACACTACCATTATTTAGGTTGGTTTTAAGTTCAATCATTATGGGAATTGGTATTTCCGCTTCGTACTATGTAAGTATGTTGGGCTGGAATATTGATATTTATAAGAAAGATTACACCTCATTTCTCATTTTATTTTCTGTCTTAATTGCCATGAGTGGGTCGGGTTTAGCTTTCTTGCTAGCCTATAAATTAAAAGAGAGCGAACGTAATCGGGTGAGTTTAAAACTCGCTTTTGCAGTCATGATGACCTTAAGTATTATGGGTATGCACTATACGGCACTCATTGCGACCAATATTACCGATAAATTTGTGAGCCAATATCAGGCTGAACATGACTTGCTGCTGTTTACCATTATTTTGGTCACTTGTTTGGTGCTGGTCGCGAGTTTTATTGTTGCAGTGCTGGAGCAGCGACTAAATCAACGAAATTTAGAACTACGTAAAGCCAATAAAGAACTCGCCAACCTCTCCATTCAAGATAATCTAACTAAGTTACCAAACAGACTTTATTTAGTTGATTACGCAGAAGTTCTTCTTTCAGACCATCGTTATAAAGACCAAAAAATTGCTTTTCTCTATATCGATTTAGATCGGTTTAAATCGGTAAATGATGCGTTTGGACATCACATTGGTGATCAGCTTCTTATTCAAATGGCCAATCGCTTACATTGGCAACTCAATGAAAAATGTAAGTTACTTAGAATTGGTGGGGATGAGTTTTTATTAATAGCTGAAAATACTGATATCGATGGAGCAGTGCATTTAGCAGAAAAAGTATTGCAGCTTATTCAAGAAAGTTACCAAATTTCTGGTAAAGAAATTAATATTTCGGCAAGCCTTGGTATCGCACTGTTTCCGGAACATGGACAAAATGTTCAAGACCTGCTGATGAATGCTGACGCTGCCATGCTGATGTCTAAAGAACAAGGCCGCAACACTTATACCGTCTTTAGTTATTCTACTCATCAACAAGAAACCAGAAGTCAGTCAAAACTAATCAACGATTTATATAAAGCAGTCGACGAAAAGCAATTTGTTCTTTATTACCAGCCGAAGTTTAATACCAATCTTGAAATTTGTGGGGTAGAGGCGCTTATTCGCTGGAACCACCCAACGTTGGGTATGCTTACGCCACACATGTTTATTGGCGGTGCAGAAAAGACAGGTTTAATTATTCCAATGGGATATTGGGCGCTTGAACAAGCTTGCCAGCAAATTCAGGAATGGGAGCGCAATAATACTCATTTTTATCCAGTTGCAGTCAATTTATCGGCCTTACAGTTTGAAAATAAAAAGCTCTTTAGTACCCTCGAAAGCCTGTTAAAAAAATACCAAATTAAGCCTCATCACCTTACTGTTGAAATTACCGAATCAACAGCAATGCGACATATCGACTTAAGCATTCGTGCTTGTGAGCGACTGCGTGATATGGGTATTCGAGTGGCCATTGATGACTTTGGAACGGGGCATTCAAGCTTCTTATATTTAAAAGATTTACCAGTTGATGAGCTTAAAATTGACCGTGGTTTTATTGTCGATTTAAAACCGGGTTCAAAAGAAGAAGTCATTTTAGAAAGTATAATTCACTTGGCGAAAAAGTTAGGTTTAACCGTAACAGCCGAAGGGGTGGAGACTCAGCAGCAAGTCGAGATTTTAACGCGTTTGGGTTGTCAGCAGTTCCAAGGTTACTTGTTGGGTATGCCTGTAAATGTAGGGCAACTGATCCAGTCACAAGGCGCTCATTTTGTTTAATCTCGACATTAGCTTAAAATTAAAAAATACTAATATATATAATATCTAAAATCATAATTTATTTAATCTAATGAAAAACAATAAGAAATTTAAAATCTTGGCATAAATTCCACATTGACACTTCTAAACTCTCAGATTATCCTTTGCCTGCTGGCCTACATTGCCAGCCGGTTGTCGCAGACCGATTAGTAAAGGCATCAGATTATTCCCTCTGAGGAGTAGTCTTGTGTGTAAATCGTCCCTCGCTCGTTGCGGTAGGACGAGTGAGGGACACCTTCGGGTGTGCTGATTCTTTACTATCAGTCTGCGAACCCTTGCTCGTTCTGCCACCATAATTCTAAATTAATGCTTTGGCAGAACTCCAAATATAAGGAGTTGGCTATGCATACTTTTTTTATACCACCAGATTAGTCTTTAACAAGGTTTGATTACTTTTGAGTTTTCAGACTTTAGTTCGTCACGACTAAAAAATCATATGAACAATAAAACTTGAGATGCGTTAGGGCCATCTTTGGGGCCTTTGCATGCTTTTTTTGCCCAAAGCAAAAGTTGCAGCCGTTTTTTCTCATTTAGACACAACAACAAATTAATTTATAACGGTACATATATGCCATATTCAAATCTCTCATTTCGCGCGTTAAGTGCGCTGCATAAGTCTCGCTATCTTTTTAGTCAACATGGTTTTCACAACGTCGGTGTCGATCGACTTGCGAGAGAGGCAGAGGTCCCGAAAGCCTCATTTTATAACTATTTCCACTCTAAACAGCGGCTGGTTGAAATGTGCCTAAACTTTCAAAAAGATGCCTTAAAAGAGCAAGTACACTCAATCATTTACATACAAAAAGATTTAGCCTTACGTGAAAAGCTCAAGAAGATTTTCTTTTTACATACCAATTTAAATGGCAACTATTACTTATTATTTAGAGCTATTTTTGAAATTGAAAAAATCTACCCGACAGCTTATCAAGTGGTGGTGCAGTATAGATATTGGCTCATTAATGAAATCTGTAATTTGCTTTTAACCCTAAAGAAAGAAGCCACCCAACAAGATGCTTATATGTTTTTGTTTGTAATGGATGGGGCAATTATGCAATTACTCGATACAAACAGGGGAGATACACGAGACATGTTACTGGTGTATATTTTAAAGAGTATTTTTATGAGTGATTAATTAATTTAAATAAATAAGCTTACCTAACACTATATTTTTATTAAGGAATATTTAAATAATTAAAATTATATAAAGTTAAGGCCGCTATGTAGCGAGTACATGTCGGCCTAATTTATATTGATTAAGAGAAGAAGCAAATCTGCTTATATAAATAAACTAAATTATTAAGTTTATTTAAGCAGCTGCACATCTCAGAGTTGTTTCGAGTTCAATTAGTTTGTTTATATAAGACCATGTTTCTTCAGGGTTAATTTCTGGCTTATTAACGGTGGCATCAATAATAAGTCCATCTATAATATTAAGAAAAAGGCTGCTTAGAACTTTTGGATCTTCAATTTCTAAATCTGAAAATATTTCAAAAACTACATTGTAAATCCAGTTTCGGTATTTATTAACTTGAACTTTAACAGATGGATACATTTGTAGTACTTCAATGGTCGCTTTTTTAAATAAGCATCCATTAAAATCTTCAGTATTAATCCAGTCGATATACCAATTAAAAACACTTTTAAGTTTATTTAATGGGTTGTTTATACTGTTAACTTTGTCTAATAAAGACGCCTGAACCTCTAAAATCCGTCGTTGAAGACATTCTTCAATTAAAATCTCTTTAGAAGAGAAGTACTTATAGAACGTCATTTTTGCAACATTGGATTCAGCAATAATTTTGTCAATACCAATAGAGGTATAACTTTTTTGATTAAAAAGGGTCATTGCTGTTGTTATAATCGTTTCTCTTTTTGACATTGGTTGCCCCGTCATAGATATTTTTTGATTAACTTTGCTATTGTAAAGTATGAAAGCTTAAATAAAACTTATTTTATGATATTTAAAAAATCATATTTATTCAATAGTTTGGTTTATTTTAAAAATTATGAATTTTTATATTTTATTGGCAATAGTTTACTTTTTTAAATAATATTAATTAATCCATTGATTTGTTGAGATAATGAACATAATATCGGATCGTTAAGTATGGGTATACGGAATTTATCCTTTTAGCAAATGAGTGCAAAATGGAAATAGAGGGATGACCCACAACTTAACTATAAGAAAAACTTTTTATTGAGAATGATTATGTCAAAAAAATTTGAAGACTTTGATAATCCAAGACAAAAAGCATTACAAGGTATGAAAAACAGTATTTCGGCCCAACAGTGGGAAGAAAACTTACAATTTCTCAAACAGTTAAGGAATAGAATTGCACATTTACCAGTAAGTCATCATCCAGCCATTGAAATATTAAATAACGGTTATCTTGATAAACAAACCCTGACACGTATTCATTTAGAATATCGTCATGCCATCGTACAAATTTTTACTGATGCTTTATTACAGGCGCAGTTTCTCACGAAGCAATTGGAACCAAAGCTTCACTCTGGCGCTAAAATGTTTCCTAGGGTGTTATTAAGCTTAAATATATTGGATGAATTCGGTTTTAGGCCGGGTTTAGGTAAAGATAATTATTATTTAGGGAACCCTGAATATGCACATTATCCTTTATATGAAGATTTATTGAATGATTATGGTTTGACTGAGGCTGACCGCCGTAATTATAAACCTTCTAAAATTTCAGATCAGGTAAGAACATTCTTAGAAGATTCTTATGATAGCTATATGAAAGTTGTGGCTTTATTGGCCGTAGCAGAAGAAGAAGTCATTCTTTTTAGCCCACCATTAAGACAAGCAACCAAGTTTGTAAATATTGATGTTGAGGGTGGGGGATATTATCACGTACATGGTGTTTCAACAGATGAAACGGCTGAAGCTGCTGATGATGACCATCAAGACGACTTGTGGTTTGCATTAGCACAAGCGATTACTCCAAGTGACTATGAAAGTTTAACAAAACTATGTCTTGATTATTGTGCATTGTGGACTGAATTTTGGGATGCCCAAATTGCCGATGTTCAATTTATTGAAGAAAAGAAATTGGCATAAGTTTCTAAGTTTATTCATAAAAAGCCTGTTTATATTGAACAGGCTTTTTTAATGGTGAATGCTATGAGTTCTTTAGGGCTTCACGAAAAATATTCCCGACATGAAAACACGGGCAGACAACTCAACAATCTCTAAACAGTACCTATAAATCTGCTACAATTACGCCAATTTTTATTTTGATCGACTTTAGATCTTTGGCACTGCAATCTCCGCAGTAGGTGTATTTCATGAGTTTTAAAGATGAGTTAGCGGCACAGGTCGCTCAACGACGCACATTTGCTATTATTTCCCACCCCGATGCCGGTAAAACCACCATGACAGAAAAACTGTTGTTATGGGGTAAAGCAATTCAGGTTGCAGGGATGGTAAAAAGCCGTAAATCTGACCGTGCAGCTACATCTGACTGGATGGAAATGGAAAAAGAACGTGGTATTTCGATCACCACGTCTGTTATGCAGTTCCCATATAAAGGTCACACGATTAACTTACTCGATACACCGGGGCACGAAGACTTCTCGGAAGATACTTATCGTACGCTTACCGCGGTTGACTCTGCACTCATGGTAATTGACGGTGCAAAAGGTGTCGAAGAGCGTACCATCAAATTGATGGAAGTGTGTCGTATGCGTGACACACCAATTATTTCTTTCGTCAACAAAATGGACCGCGAAATTCGTGAGCCACTTGAGTTGTTAGACGAAATCGAAAACGTTTTAAACATTCGTTGTGTACCAATTACATGGCCACTTGGTATGGGTCGTGACTTTGCTGGTGTATACAATATTCTTGAAAATAAATTGTATGTGTACAAAGCAGGTTTTGGTTCAACAATTACAGATATTGAAGTGCGTGATGGTTATGACCATGCCGATATTCGTGAAAAAGTAGGTGAGTTAGCTTGGGCTTCATTTGAAGAGTCGCTTGAGCTTGTACAAATGGCAAATGAACCATTAGACCGCGAGCTTTTCTTACAAGGTAAACAAACACCTGTTCTATTTGGTACAGCATTAGGTAACTTTGGTGTTGACCACGTTCTAGATGCATTTATGCACTGGGCACCTGAACCTAAAGCTCACCCAACGCAAGAGCGTGTGGTTGAAGCGAAAGAAGAAGGTTTCTCTGGTTTTGTATTTAAAATCCAAGCCAACATGGACCCTAAACACCGTGACCGTATTGCGTTCATGCGTATTTGTTCAGGTAAATACGAGAAAGGCCTGAAAATGAACCACGTGCGTATTGGTAAAGAAGTCCGCATTAGTGATGCATTGACTTTCTTGGCTGGTGAGCGTGAGCACTTAGAAGAAGCATGGCCAGGCGATATTATTGGTTTGCACAACCACGGTACAATCCAGATTGGTGATACTTTCACTAGCGGTGAAAACCTGCACTTCACTGGTATTCCACACTTCGCGCCAGAAATGTTCCGCCGTGTACGTTTGAAAGATCCATTAAAGTCAAAACAGTTGCAAAAGGGTTTGAAAGAGTTGTCTGAAGAAGGTGCAACTCAGGTGTTTATGCCGCAAATTAGCAATGATTTGATCGTGGGTGCAGTTGGTGTGCTTCAGTTTGACGTTGTTGCTTACCGTTTGAAAGAAGAATATAAAGTTGACTGTGTTTACGAGCCAGTAAGTGTAAATACCGTGCGTTGGATTCATTGTGATGACGATAAGATTCTTAATGAGTTCAAGAAAAAAGCACATGACCAACTTTCAATTGATGGTGGCGGTCACTTAACGTATCTTGCTCCAAGCCGAGTAAACTTGCAGATTATGCAAGAGCGCTGGCCTGATATTCAGTTCCGTAACACACGTGAACACTAAGCATGTAAATGTGACAAACAGCTTCGAATAGAAGCTGTTTTGTTTTGAAAAATAAGAAAGGATGATGAAATGAACTTGAGTAAAAAGGCCATTATTGCGCTTATAGTTGCAGTCATAGCACTAATTTCTGCTATTTCTGCATTTCTTTGGAAAAGCACTCATTCCTCATCATCTTCTCAAAAAAATCCGGTTTCTGCTCAAGAGCATCCTGCTGAGAAAGCAGAGGTTTTACCTTATTTAAACTTGACCGAAACCAAGGCAAATTATGCAGTTCCTTTTTGTGAAAAGAAAAACTGTATTGATGTCGATATTCAAACCATAAAAACCCAAGACACTTGGCTAAATAGCTGGATTGAAAAAAGTCAGGCGAAAGTTATACAGACTCAAATTGATTTGAAAAAAGATTTGAGCTTGCAACAAGCAGTAGATGCTTATGTTAAAAAGTCGGACGAATGGCAAGAGAAATATTCTAAAAACCGTGCTTACGAATTACACATTCATACGCGTATTGCTTCGCAGCGCAACCAATATGTTTTATTGCAGTTAGGGTTAGACAGCAAACAAGAAGAAGTCACTATAAAAGATCGTTATTATTTTTTCGTGGCTGATCGTAAATTGCATAAAAGCTTAACTTTGCTTGATGTACTTCAAAAAGACCAACAAACCACTGTGCATCAAATCGTGCAAACGGCTTATCAGGATTGGCTGAAAAAACAAAATGCTGACGTTAAAAAAGACGCACCAAAAACTTTGTATTGGGGACAAGCAGACTGGTTCTTTGATGGTGAGGGTGTAGGTCTGCACTATCAGGCAAATCAGATTACGAAAGATGCCCCTCAGCTCGATATTTATTTAACGACAGAACAAACCAAAAAAATATTACAACCTGAGGTTTATGAACAAATGTTTTAAGTTGGTAGCAGAATTTGCAACCTACTTATAGATGCGCTAACTTCATATCAGTTATGCATAATCTTCTCAGAATAAAGGCAAAATATGATGTTAACTTCTAAGGCCTCGCTACGTTTAACGCTACTTGCTTCTGCACTATTTTTAGTGGCATGTCAGCCTAAAAGTGATCCTAAAGAGTCGAAAGATCAGCAAAAACCAGCAGTGGTTGAGCAAAAGCCTGTGGAGCTGACTTTAAAAGGGGAAACAGTGCAAAGTAAGGTGGTTTTACCTGACTGTAGTGGTAAAACTTGCCCTGAATTTACTGTAGAGCGCTTGCAAAGTAACTATCCATTTATTGATAAGATTATTGACCAACAAGTTTTAAAAGCACTCGGCCAGATTCTTGAGATTGCAGAGCCAGATGCAAAAGCAGCAAAAGCGGATAAAAAGACAGAGGCTTCCGCAGTTGCCGCTACAGATCAACCAGATAGTTTCGATGCTCAGGTTCAGCGCTATGCCAACTCATTTATTGGATTAGACAAGGAACTAAAAGAGTTAAGTAGTAATCATCAGATTAATCTTTTAGTGAAGCCTAAAATCATACAGTCGCAAGGTAAAGTCGTAACTGTTGTGGTTAACAGTAGTAGCTATTTGGGTGGGGCACATGGTTCGGCTGCACAGCACTATTACAATTTTGATTTAAAAGAGGAAAAGCAGGTCAAACTTGAAAACTTGCTGCGTCCAGAGAAAAAAGCGGCTTTAGAAAAGTTAGCACATGAAGCGTTTAAAGCTTGGGTGACAGATTCAAAACTTGCCAATAGTGTGAGTGAATATGAGCAAGCTTGGCCGTTCAAACTCACCGAAAACTTCTTGCTAGGTGATCAGGGCTTAATTCTTCAATATGGCGAATATGAAATTGGTCCTTATGTTGTGGGGTTGCCTCGTTTAGTTATTCCGTATGATCAATTACAAGATGTGTTGAAAGAAGAATATTTACCGCAGCCTAAAGCTAAACCTGCTTCGGCACCAGCTGCAAAAAGTGCTAGCTAATGCATTTGTTTGATACCCATACCCATTTTGATGTTGCCGATTTTGATGAAGATCGGCAACAGTTAGCACTCGAGGCTAAAAAAGTGGGTGTAGATGCTTTGGTGTTAATAGGCTTTTTACAGTCACGTTTTGATGAGTTGGTACACACCCATCATCAGCTCAAGCAGTGGGATAATGTACCCACTTCTTATTTAGCGCCGGGGTTGCATCCGTTTTATATTGAACAACACAGGCCAGAGCATCTTTCTCATCTTGAACAAATTTTACAGCAAGAAGACTGCGTGGCAGTCGGTGAAATTGGCTTAGATACTTTTCTGAAAGAGCATAAGCAGCCCGATGTATATGCCAAGCAAAAACAATATTTTGCTGACCAGTTAGAACTAGCAACCCAATACCAAAAACCAGTGCTGCTTCATATCCGAAAAGCACATGGCGATGTGCTTGCATTATTAAAAGCGCATAAGTTTAAACTTGGCGGCATTGCTCATGCCTTTAGTGGTGGAGTAGAAGAGGCGAAAGGGTTAATTAAACTCGGTTTTAAAATTGGTGTAACGGGGCAAATTACCAACCCAAATGCGAAAAAGCTTCATACGGTTGTGCAGGCTATAGGGGCGGAGCATTTAGTGATTGAAACGGACTGCCCAGATATGACACCGCTTTGCTGTCAAACCTCTGCTGAGCAGCGTACTCGCAATACTCCTGTAAACTTACCGTTTGTACTCAAAAGTTTGGCCGAAAATTTAAATATGGCTGAGTCAGATTTAGCCGAAAAACTATGGAAAAACTCTCTATCTGCTTTGAAATTATCATAATAAAAATCAAAGATTAGAAATATTAACTAAAACAAAACACAGCGATTAGAAAAGAAGCTTAAAGTAAGAAAACAACATGTAAAAACGTGAAAAATAACATTGCCAGACATGGGAGGATAACCCAATGGCTAAGTATAGCAATATCAATAGTTTTAATGCTCTACAGACGCTAACAGTAGGTTCCAGCAATTATCAGATTTTTAGCTTAAGCCAAGCCGAGAAAAAGCTAGGTGACATTGCCAAACTGCCGAAATCATTAAAAGTACTGTTGGAAAACTTATTACGGTTTGAAGATCAGCATAGCGTTAAAACAGAACACATTCATGCTTTAGCAGAGTGGTTAAAAACCCGTAGTTCAGATCAAGAAATTCAGTACCGACCTGCACGGGTTTTAATGCAGGATTTTACTGGTGTTCCGGCTGTGGTTGACTTGGCTGCCATGCGTGCAGCAATGGCACAAGCGGGTGGTGACCCTGAAAAAATTAATCCGTTATCGCCTGTAGACTTGATCATTGACCACTCTGTGATGGTTGACCATTTTGCCGATGATCAGGCTTTTGAAGAAAACGTTCAAATTGAAATGCAACGTAATGGTGAGCGATATCAATTTTTGCGTTGGGGACAATCTGCATTTAATAACTTTAGTGTTGTGCCTCCCGGTACAGGTATTTGCCATCAGGTCAATTTAGAATATTTGGCTCAAGCAGTATGGCTCGGTGAAGATAATGGCCAAACTTTTGCTTTCCCCGACACCTTAGTCGGTACAGACTCCCATACCACCATGATTAATGGTTTAGGTGTATTGGGGTGGGGCGTTGGTGGTATTGAAGCAGAAGCTGCTATGTTAGGCCAACCTATTTCTATGCTCATTCCTGAAGTGATCGGTTTTAAACTCACAGGCAAATTACAAGAAGGGATTACTGCAACTGACTTGGTGCTTACCATTACTCAAATGCTTCGCCAAAAAGGTGTAGTGGGTAAATTTGTAGAGTTCTATGGCGATGGTTTAGCCGATTTACCACTTGCTGACCGTGCGACCATTGCCAATATGGCACCTGAATACGGTGCAACGTGCGGTTTCTTCCCAATTGATGAAGTGACTTTAGGTTATTTGAAGCTAACAGGCCGTCAAAATGACCGTATTGCACTGGTTGAAGCATATAGCAAAGCACAAGGCTTATGGCGAAATGCAGGTGATGAACCTGTTTTCACAGATACGTTAAGTTTAGATATGAGTACGGTTCAGGCAAGTTTGGCAGGTCCAAAACGTCCTCAAGACCGTGTGCTTTTATCAGAAGTACCAAAAACCTTTAATGCACTCATGGAATTAACGCTTAAACCAGCTAAAGAAGCTAAAGAGCGTTTAGAAAATGAAGGTGGCGGCGGTACGGCTGTACAAGCGACCAAATCCAATATTCAGCATGAAAACCCATCCTGTGTAATTGACGGAGAAAAGTATCCTTTAAATCATGGCGATGTTGTTATTTCAGCGATTACTTCATGTACCAATACTTCTAACCCAAGTGTAATGTTGGCAGCAGGTTTACTTGCTAAAAAAGCCATTGAAAAAGGCTTGCAGCGTAAACCGTGGGTGAAAAGTTCACTTGCACCCGGCTCTAAAGTCGTGACCGACTATTTATTGGCGGCTGGGCTTACGCCGTATTTAGATGAACTTGGGTATAACTTGGTTGGTTATGGTTGTACAACCTGTATTGGTAACTCAGGTCCACTACCCGAACCAGTTGAAGACGCAATTCAATGCCATGATTTGAATGTTGCATCAGTACTTTCGGGTAACCGTAACTTTGAAGGGCGTGTACACCCATTAGTTAAAACAAACTGGCTTGCTTCGCCACCTTTGGTAGTTGCTTACGGTTTAGTTGGGAATATTCGTACCGACTTAACGACGCAACCCATCGGGGAAGGTAAAGATGGACAACCTGTTTACTTAAAAGATATCTGGCCAAGTCAGGCAGAAATTGATGAAGTGCTGCAAAAAGTAAATACTGACATGTTCCACAAAGAATATGCTGCAGTATTTGATGGTGATGAAAGTTGGCAAGCGATTCAGATTCCAAAAAGTAAAACTTACGAATGGGCTAATGACTCGACTTATATCCGCCATCCACCGTTCTTTGAAGGGATTGGTGAACCGCCAAAACCAATTAAAAATATTGAGCAGGCACGTATTTTGGCAGTGCTTGGGGACTCGGTAACAACCGACCATATTTCACCAGCGGGTAATATCAAAAAAGACAGTCCAGCAGGCCGCTATTTGCAAGAGCAAGGTGTTGAACCAAAAGACTTCAACTCTTATGGTTCGCGACGTGGTAATCATGAAGTCATGATGCGAGGCACGTTTGCCAATATTCGTATTAAAAACGAAATGCTCGGCGGCGAAGAAGGTGCTAATACCATACATGTGCCAAGTGGTGAGAAGCTTGCTATTTATGATGCCGCAATGCGTTACCAACAAGAGCATACACCGCTCATTATTATCGCTGGTAAAGAATACGGAACAGGTTCTTCACGTGACTGGGCTGCCAAAGGTACGAACTTGTTAGGTGTTAAAGCTGTCATTGCTGAAAGTTTTGAGCGTATTCATCGTTCAAACTTGGTGGGTATGGGCGTGTTGCCACTCCAGTTTGTTGATGGACAAACTAGACAGTCGCTCAACTTAACCGGTCATGAGGTTATCTCGATTCGTGGTTTATCGGATGGTATTCAGCCTCATGAAATTCTTGAAGTTGATGTGAAAGGGCCAAATGGGGTAGCCAGCCACTTTAATGTGTTATGCCGAATTGATACGTTAAATGAGGTTGAGTACTTTAAGGTTGGTGGTATTTTGCATTATGTACTTCGGAATTTGATTGCTGGTTAATGTTGTCTTGAGATTAATACCAATCAATATTTTTATTGGTTGGTATTTGAAGAATTATCACGACGGGGTCTTCCCGTAAAAAATTCTAATAGCAGTAGCTCATAACCCTACTTTTGTTTCGGCAAAAGTAGGCAAAACCATTCCCATTCACAGAACCTGTTCAATATTAATTAGCATCTTACGTTTTGCAAAAACAGTATCTTGTCGATGCTCGACAGGCTGTGAATGGCTTTGGCACCAATCAGATAGCTGACTAGTGCCAAGTAGCAATTTGGTTTTGAAAAGCAGTAAAATACTCCCCGTGTTTTATATCCCCTCAAAGAGTAGCAATGACCGATCTCCAACAAGATGAATATGACCGCCGTTTTGCAGGTGTAGCCAAAATTTATGGTGATTCATCGTTCCAGCACTACGAACAAAGTCATGTGATGGTGATTGGTATTGGTGGGGTTGGTAGTTGGGCAGTAGAAGCTTTAGCACGTACAGGTATTGGCGAGATCACACTAGTCGATATGGATGTAGTTGCAGCATCAAATGTGAACCGTCAGCTACCTGCAATGACATCAACTCTGGGCTGTGAAAAAGTTGAAATTATGGCGGAACGTTGTCGCCAAATTAATCCGCGTATTAAAATTAATATTATTGATGACTTCTTAACACCTGAAAATGTCACAGAGCTTTTAAACCCTGTACCAGACATTGTTTTGGACTGCATCGATGATGTTAAAGCAAAACTGGCTTTAATGCTTCATTGTCGTTTTAATAAGATTCCTTTGATTGTATCGGGCGGAGCAGGTGGTAAGCTTGATCCACTTAAAATCCGTGTGGCTGATTTATCAAAAACAGAACAAGATCCAATGTTAGCGAAGCTACGTAGTCAACTTCGTGCTCGCGGCATCTGTAAAAAGCCAAAAGAGAAATTTGGCATTACCTGCATTTATTCTATCGACAATCCATTTTCAAGCGCAGATGTCTGTCCATCGGCTGGCTTGCGCTGTGGAGGTTATGGTTCAGCGGTGGTAATCACTTCAAGCTTTGCTATGATTGCCGTGGCCGAAGTTTTGAAAAAGCTTGATTTAAAGAAAGCCTAATTTAAATATTGAAAAGGCATGCGCTTATGTGAGTGCATGCCTTTTATTTTTGAGAGAAACTATTTAATCGTACAGCTCTATGTTGTCTTGCTGGGGCTGTGTAGGTAGCTGCTGATCATAAAATTTAAAGCACCATAAAATTAGAATAACGATGGTGCATATTGCGAAACCTTTTAAATACTTCATGAAGAATTCAATCAAGTGAATGGTCTTGATTAAAATTCTAGTCAAGGTTATTTATCTAATCTAATATAGAAAATAGACTAAATTATCTAATTTTGAGATGGTAATGCTCACATTAAAACAATTCCAATATTTCATAAAAATTGTTGAAGAAGGGAGCTTTACTGCTGCTTCAGAAAAGCTATTTATTGCTCAGTCTGCTTTAAGTCGACAAATGAAACTATTAGAAGAAGAAATTGATTTTCAGTTGTTTGATCGCACGGACAAAAGAGCAAAACTCACGGCAGCGGGAGAGGTCTTCTATAAGAAAATAAAAGATAACCTGCTTTATCTAAATGAAATTATTGACCTGTCTAAAAGTGTGTCGGATGGGAAAAACCGTCAGATTAAAATTGCTCATTCAAGTAGCATTGTTATGGATCATAAAAAGGTTCAAATATTAAAAGAAGTTAGCTTAACCCAGCAGCTGAGTTTTGAGTTGAATACCTTGTCATCAGAACAACAGATCTTAGCGTTAATGAATGGTGAAATTGATATTGGTTTTATTCGGCCACCCGTTCGGCACACACTGGATGAGATGAGTGTTGTTAAGCTATATGAAGAGCCATTAATGGTGGCTGTACATATTGATCATGCCAAATTTGCTAAAGAAGAAAAGGTTTATTTAAAAGACTTAAAAGATGAGTGTTTTGTATCTACACCTCATGCTGAAAGAGGGGGCTTAAGTTATTTGGTCGCAAATCTGTGTTTAGCAGCAGGATTTACCCCACAAAAAGCCCCGATTCAGTCACGGAAGGTTTCGCAGCTACAATTGGTTGCTACAAATTTGGGAATCAGTATAGTTCCTAAAGAGTTCAAACAAATTTTGCCTAATCAAGTAAAGCTTTTACCTTTGGCAGATCATTTGTCACTTTCAGAAGTTTTATTGGTCTATAGAAAAGATCATGATGAAATGATTCAGCGCTGTGCCGAGCAAATTCATCAAATGTTTTTATCTTAAAAAGCAGTAAATTAACCTAATCTGTAGTAAGTGTAGGTGACGTTGTCGTCTTTGTAGACGTCATAACTGCTTTGTTTGAAGTCTGACACCCATTCACTGCCTGTGTAACCAGCAATATGTCCATAAACGTGATTGCGGGTTCTGTGAATGATGTAAATGTCGCCTTCTTGTGGCTCATCAAAAGCTGGGTTAATTTCTTTATAGCCAATCTTTTTCAGGGTATCGCCCCAATCAGATGCTGCAATAGGATGGTTTTCAACATCGGCACCAGCAGATTCAAGCGCGAGGCGAATGCTACGTGCACAGCGGGCTTTGCTGCGTCTAGAGGTAACACTTTCTAATTTTGCCACGAATTTTTCTACATCTATGGCTGGAGGGGTGTTGCTTTCAGTGCGGTGATTATTGGGTTTCATGGTGAAGGGATAAGGAAGGCTTGGTGTGCTGTGTGATACAACAATCGCTGCCTGATTTGAATCCTGATACATATAATTATCAGCTACTTGTCCGTCATAAATAATCATCGTGAAATCTCTACCCGTACTACCTATATCCGTATTTAGAAAATCACCACCTACCTGTGGCGTTCAGAGATACTAATTGCCCAAACTTAAAAGTTTTGTTTATGTTATGTAATAACGTATCTTTTTTCCAGTTTTTATTTCTGACTGAAAAAAATAGCCTAGTTGAAATAGCGACTAAAAGCAGTGAAATTTAATTGTTTGATATTATTCATTATAAATAATTAATCAGAGCTTAAATTTGAATATTTTGAGCCGACATTTGCGAATATACTCAAAATCTAAGTCTCTGATTTAAAATGCCACATTTTCTTACAATTTAAGAAGGCTAAGCGGGCTTAAACCTGATGCTCTTTTACATATTCTTCAGTACGAATAATGGCAGCTTGCATGTTTTGAATTGCATTCTCGACATCAGCTAAAGTTTTCGCATTTCCACCGCTCAATGCCTGACGCCATTTACGGGCACCCGGTAAATTTTGGAATAAACCTAAAATATGACGGGTAATGATAGAGAGTGGCGCACCTTCAGCCATGCGTTGTTCGATATAAGGCAGCATTTGTTCCATAATATCGAAACGGTCTGGTGCTTCTAGGCTCCAAAGTTGGCCAAGCTCAGCAAGTAAGTAAGGGTTGTGATAGGCTTCACGGCCAATCATCACGCCGTCAACGTGCTGTAAATGAGCTTGAGTTTCGGCAAAAGTTTTAATTCCACCATTAATTTCAATGGTCAGGTGTGGGCGTTCTTGCTTTAAACGGTAAACATCTTCATAACGTAGTGGTGGCACTTCACGGTTTTCTTTCGGAGACAAACCTTTCAATATCGCAATGCGTGCATGCACAACAAAATGAGTACAGCCTGTTGCCGCAACAGTGTCTACAAAGTGCAGCATTTCTTCGTAAGACTGCATGTCATCAATACCGATACGGTGCTTTACCGTTACCGGAATATTCACCGCTTTTTGCATGCTATGAATACATTCAGCGACCAAATCTGGTTCTGCCATTAAACATGCACCGATTTTATTATTCTGGACACGGTCACTTGGACAGCCTACATTGAGGTTAACTTCATCGTAACCCCAGTCTTCAGCCATTTTTGTGCAGGTCGCAAGCTCTTGCGGATTTGAGCCGCCAAGTTGCAAAACGATAGGGTGTTCTTGTGCGCTGTAGTCCAAGTGGCGTTTTGCATCACCAAATAAAATCGCGCCTGTCGTTACCATTTCGGTATACAGCACAACGTTTGGGTTAAACAAGCGTGCAAAGAATCGGTAATCCTTTGTAGTCCAGTCCATCATCGGTGCGACAGAAATACGAGGTTGTAACGATTGAAGTGATTGCATAACCAATAGACCCAAAAGTCGCTAAATTAAAGAAAGGGCAGCATTATACGGGGTTTAGCCTTGAATCGACAGAGGCTTTTAGCCGTATAATTTATAACCGCCCTTATAGTGAATGTAGAAAGATGATTTTTAACAAGTTACGTTATGGCTGGCCCAGCTGCTTTTTTTTGTAAGAAAGCATCAATCACACTAAACAAAATGCAAAACACAACGAGTCCAACACCGGCAAGACATGTCATGGTCCATCCGCCATGATTCCATGCAAAAATTCCTAATGCTGAACCAGCTGCGCCACCAATAAAATAAGTCGTCATATAGATGGCATTAATACGAGATTTAGCATCTGGACGTAAGCGGAAAATAATACTTTGATTACTGGTATGAACGAGCGCGAGTGCCAATTGAATTAATGCAAAACCAATAACATAAGTAGAAAGTAAAGTTTGTCCGAAATAGAAACAAACCCAGCTTACCAAGAACAGTCCACAACCCATCCAAGTAAGTAATCTTGTGTAGCCTTGGTCGGCGTATTTACCAATATAGCGCGTGGATAGTGCACCAAAGATACCGACTAGAGGAACTAGTCCGATAAATAGATCGGGTAAATGATGTGCCGAGGTAAGAAGTAATGCAATAGTAGAATATAAAGTACTGACTGCTGCAAAGGCAAAAGCACCCGTAAGCGCTCTTAATAATAATCGCTTTTCTTGCTTCAAAAGCTGAGCCATGGAAACAAAGATTTGTCCATAGTTCATTTTCATACGCAGGACATAAGGCAAGCGGCTTTTTAAAGTAAATGCCAATAGAAGCATTAATACACCGCTTACCACATAAACCACTTTCCAGTGGAAAAGATTGGAAAATAAGCCTGCCAGACTGGTAGAGAGTAAAATCCCAACCAATAATCCACTCATTAAAAAACCAATAATCTCGCCTGTTTTCTCAGGTTTAACCGTCATGGTTGCAAGTGGAATAAGAACTTGAGCTGCAACAGAAAACAAGCCAGCTAAAATTGTACCAATCCAGAGCATGGGCAAGTTAACAGCAAACGCAGAAGTAAATAGACCAACTGCGCAAAGCACCATCAAAAATGGAATAGCCTTGGCTTTATTGACGATATCACCCATCGGAACAATAAAGAGTAAACCGAGGGCATACGACACCTGAGCAAATGTCACTGTTAAAGCAGCTTGTGCTTGCGTTACAGCAAACTCTTGCTGAATAGAGTGAATTAGAGGCTGACAGTAATAATTCACACCTGCACATAAGCCACATGCTGCTGCCATCAACCAAAGCAAAGGTTTATTTTGACTGATATCTTCAGGGGTAGACATGATGTTCTCTCAGTTTTATTAGGTATATGCCGTTGCTTCAACTTCAATAAGCATGCGTTCTAATGCAAGGCGTGGCACAGGAATGAGTGTGCAGGCTGGAAAAGGATGATTTTTCCATAGATTTTGCATGATTTTAATTAAAATTTGGTGTTTTTCATCCGAGTGGTCAACAATTAAAACTCTTAAAACAGCAATATCTGAGATTTGTGCGTTTGCTGCAGTTAAGGCATGTTGAATGTTATTAAAAACTTGAGTGGCTTGTTCTTGAAAGAGTGGGCTGAGTTCGCCTTTTGAATCTTCACCGCCTTGACCAGCTACATGAATAATATTTTTAAAATTTTGGACTACTGCAACATGACTATAAGCATTTGGGGTTGGGTTATATAAAGATGATGGATTTATGATTTTAAAAGCTTCTTTATTCATTGGAATTCGACCGTTCATTAAAAGTTAGATGAGTATCCAACCTCAACTTAAGTTGAGGTCAAGAAGATTTAATGTTTTAGTCTTTTCTTTCTAAGGGTAATCATCATCACACCTACAATATTGAGTAGGCAGCCCACCCATTGCCACATATTGAGATGTTCATTTAAGAAGACAACGGCAAGTAAAATTGTTAGAACTGGTCCAATTGAAGCAATCATTGCAGATTGTGATGCACCAAGACGCTCAATGCTTTGTATAAGCATAACAGTGGGTAACACAGTGACTAAAAAGCCTAAGCCGACTCCATACCAAATGACGCTTGAGGGAAGCTGTAATATCAGTTGAATAGGATGAGGTGTGCTCAAAGCGTAATGCGTTAATGCACCAATACAGGCAATAGTGAGTGCTAAGCCTGTGAAATTCCAAGAACCAAATTTTTTAATTAATGGCGGAGTTAGCAGTAAATAGCCCGCAAAAGCTACCGCACTTGCAAATACGAAACTTGTTCCCAACCAGAAATTGCCCTGAATTGGTGCATTGTTATGTTCTTGAAGCATTACTAGTACCGTTCCACCATAACTAAGGAAAATGGCGAATAAACTTTTTACATCTAATTTTTGTTTGTAGAGCAGGCTTGAAGCAATCACGGTAAGTGTGGGATATAAAAATAGGATAATTCGCTCTAAAGAGGCACTAATAAACATGAGACCCATGAAATCGAGCCAGCTGGCGAAGTAGTAGCCTAATAGACCGGCAAAAATTAAAATTAGCCAATCCTTCTTTTTTATGCCCTGATTATGATGCCTATTGAACCAGCAAATTAATAGAAAGAACGGTAAAGCGCTTAACATACGTAAAGCCATCAGGACTGTACCGTCTACTAATGGAGAAAGGGCATAGGTTTGTTTAATAAAGATTGCTTTTGTGCTGAATAGAAAAGCAGAGCAAAGCGCAAAAAAAGACCCAATTTGAGACGAAGATAAAGAAATTTTCATATACAGGACTGTATAAGAGAGACTATTGTCTGAAAAAAAGAAAAATATTCCTATATTACACCTCAAGTCAAATATCGTGAATCATTAGTTCAAAATATGGGTATTTATTAAATAAATAGTGGGTGGTATTTTCAAAAAGTTCAATTAGAATCCAAATTCTGTACAAAGAATACACATGGGGGAAACATTGCGAGTTGCAATGTTTTTGACAATGAGAAATTAGCTTGAGGAACGCTCATGCAGATCGGAATCCCAACCGAAACTGTCGTCGGTGAAAATCGTGTAGCTGCTACGCCAGAGACAGTAAAGAAGTTGATTAGCGCTGGTCATAGCGTTGTGATTGAACGTGGTGCTGGTGTAAAGGCTGCGTACATTGACAGTGCTTATGAACAGGTCGGTGCAACCATTACGGATGATGCCTATACAGGTAGTCAAATTATTTTGAAAGTTCGTGCGCCACAAGGCGGGGAAATTCAAAAACTTGCAGCAAATACAGCTGTTGTAGCAATGTTTGATCCTTATCGTAATACCGAGCTAGATCAGTTTGCGAATCAGCAAGTATCTGCTTTTGCTCTGGAATTGCTTCCTCGTACGCTTTCTCGTGCACAAAACATGGATGTGTTGTCTTCTCAGGCGAACTTGGCTGGTTATAAATCAGTTTTGCTTGCAGCGGCCGAATATCAACGCATGTTCCCAATGCTTATGACTGCTGCCGGTACTGTAAAACCTGCACGTGTTGTGATTATGGGTGTTGGGGTTGCGGGTCTTCAAGCGATTGCTACTGCAAAACGTTTGGGTGCAATTGTTGAAGCAACTGACTTGCGTCCTACAGCAAAAGATCAGGTTGAGTCTTTAGGTGGTAAGTGGTTAGACGTACCAATGTCTGAAGAAGAACAGCAACGTGCAGCAGATGCAGCAAAAAATGGTTATGGCTGGATGCCAGGTGAGCAATACATCAAAGACCAAGCTGCGATTGTAGATAAAGCTGTGTCGAATGCCGATATCGTGATTACAACAGCATTGTTGCCGGGTCGTGATGCACCGCGTCTGATTAAAGCTGAAACTGTTGCCAAGATGAAACCGGGCTCTGTCATTTTAGATATGGCTGTTGAAACTGGCGGTAACGTTGAAGGCTCTAAAGTTGGCGAGACTGTGTTTACAGAAAATGGTGTGAAAATTTTGGGTATTCCAAATATTCCAGCCACTGTTGCGACAGAAGCTTCTGCATTATATGCACGTAACGTTTTTAATTTCGTAGAAACTTTATTCGACAAAGAGAAAAACTTTGCGATTAATCAAGAAGACGAAATCCAAAAAGCCCTATTGGTCACTCATGGCGGTCAAGTGCTGCTTAAGCGTGGTTAAGGAGATCTCTCATGGTTGAAACTATTACAATTTTCGTCCTTGCCATCTTCGTAGGTTATTACGTTGTTTGGGGTGTTACACCAGCTTTGCACACGCCACTTATGGCGGTAACCAATGCATTGTCATCAATTATTGTTGTTGGTGCGATGTTGCAAACAGTAGGTCTACCTGTTTTAGGTGTGGATGCTAATGTTGCATTTCAAAGTGTGAATGTGGTGAGTGTACTGGGTGCGATTGCAGTATTTTTAGCAAGCATTAATATTTTCGGTGGCTTCGCAGTAACTGCGCGCATGCTGGAAATGTTCAAGCCTAAGCAAAAGAAATAAGAGGGCTTTGACATGGAATTTATTCAAGCAAATGCAAACTGGTTGTACCTTGTAGGCGCAATCCTCTTTATCTTGACGCTTCGTGGCTTGTCTGGCCCTAAAACAGCAATTCAAGGTAACCGTTACGGTATGATCGCAATGGCGATTGCAGTTGTGACAACCTTCTTTGTTGCCAACAACCCAGTGATCTGGATGATTGGTGGTGCAATGGTGCTTGGTGCGATTGTAGGTATTGCACGTGCACGTACTGTCCCAATGACTCAAATGCCTGAAACTGTTGCACTTATGCACTCATTGGTGGGTTTGGCTGCGGTTTTAATTGCAGTTGCAGCAATTTTGCATAACAACCAGCTTACAGCATTGTTTGCTCAAAACGAGGCTGCATTAACAGCTGCTGGCGTACAACATGCGCACATGAGCAAGGTTCACCTATTTGAATTATTTGTTGGTTGTTTTGTTGGTGCAATTACCTTTACAGCATCTGTGTTTGCTTACGGTAAATTGGCTGCGAAAAAATGGGCTAAAACAATCTCTGGTGGATGGGTTAAACCTGTTCAAGCACTTATCTTTATTGCGATGTTGGCTTGTGGTTTCTACTTCTTCACAACTGGTAATATGACTGCTTTCTGGGCAATGACAGCACTTGCACTTGCATTTGGCTGGGTATGGATTGCACCGGTAGGTGGTGGTGATATGCCTGTGGTGGTATCGCTTCTTAACTCGTTCTCTGGTTGGGCAGCAGCAGGTATTGGTTTTACACTAGAAAACAACATGTTGATCGTTGCAGGTTCGCTTGTTGGTTCATCTGGTGCGATTCTGTCTTACATCATGTGTAAAGCAATGAACCGTTCAATCATCAACGTATTATTTGGTGGTGCAATGGGTGGTGCGGCAGTTCCTACAGCAGCTAAAGGTGAACAAGTTCAACGTAACTACCGTTCAGGTTCTGCTGATGATGCTGGCTTCTTAATGTCAAATGCAGATAGCGTTGTGATTGTACCAGGTTATGGTATGGCGCAAGGCCGTGCACAAAATGCTGTAAAAGAATTGTGTGAACTTTTGAAAGAACAGGGTGTAACGGTTCGCTTTGCAATCCATCCGGTTGCAGGTCGTATGCCTGGTCATATGAACGTACTACTTGCTGAAGCAGACGTAGCATATGAAGACATCTTGGAAATGGATGAGATTAACTCAGATTTCCCAGCAACTGACGTAGTACTTGTCATTGGTGCAAACGACGTTGTGAACCCTGCTGCAAAAGATGACCCAAGCTCACCGATTTATGGTATGCCGATTCTTGAGGCTCATAAAGCGCGTACAATCATGGTGATTAAGCGTTCTATGGCGACTGGTTATGCAGGCCTTGATAATGACTTGTTCTATAATGAAAAAACAATGATGATCTTTGGTGATGCTAAGAAAGTTGTTGAAGATATGACTAAAGCAATTAACGGTACAGGCCACTAAGTTGCTTTGATACAAAAAACCACCTTCGGGTGGTTTTTTGCTTTTTGAGATTTAAAGAAACTTTTCTACTAAGTCCATTGATTGTTGGTAGAGATCACGTGCCAGTTGCTGGTTTTTGGCATGTGAAGATTTCCAGTCAGGCATATGCGCACTGACATATTCGCCGTTGCGGTTGTGCCATGAGTCTCCAATCGCCATCTCTGTTATGAGCTTTGCCGGAACTGATGTTGGAACTAAACCTACTTTCATGGCTGCATAAACTGGTTTTGGTAAATCGCGATAAATATCAGAAGCAACACCACCAGGGTGTAATGCATTGTTAGTAATTGTACTACCAGTTAGTTGTTCAGCTAATGCATTACTGAACAGTAAGTTTGCAAGTTTAGATTGTCCATAATAGAACAGGGGATTATAAAAACCTTCTGCACGAAATTTATTAGGTTTAATTGAACCAACCCAGTGGGCAATAGATGCAAGGTGAATAATGCGTGCTTGAGGTGATTGTTTTAAAGCTGGAAGTAGCTTTTGAGTGAGTAAAAAATGCCCTAAATAATTAACGCCAAATTGCTGTTCAAAACCATCTGCTGTGAGCTGTTTTGTTTTTGCAAATAGCCCAGCATTATTAATGAGTACATCAAGATTGCCGTATTTATCTGCAATTTCATCAGCAGCTTTTCTGGTTAACTCAAGACTGTTTAGATCAAGAGAAACGATATCAACTTGTCCTTGGTTGAGTGAGCGTAGTTTGTTTTGTGCCTCTTGTGCTTTTTGAAGATTTCGACACGCCAAAATGACATGTTGCCCTTGTTTTACAAGTTGTTCGGCTGTGGCAAAGCCAATCCCTGTGTTGGCGCCTGTAATGAGTATCTTCACTTTTTAGTGCTCCAGTTATGCTATTTATTGATGAGACTTTAAGAGTAGTTATAGTGCTGGAATTCTGACAATTTGTCATGTCAATTTTAATGAAGGTTGATGACTAGCTCGTAAGTGCTGTTAAAGCTTTGATAGAAATGTCTGAGGCTGTAAAAGATAGTTTGTTTTAAATAAAAATTTTGGTTGGTTATATAAACAAAAAGCGGCTCAAAAGAGCCGCTTTTTTTAAAAGCAAAAATTTTATGCGACTGACTCTGGGGCAGTACGCCATAAGCTTTCTAAATCATAGAATTTGCGGGCAGTTGGTAGCATCACGTGTACTACAACAAAACCAAGATCAATCAAGATCCATTCGGCATCTCGTTCGCCTTCAACGCCAATCGGGCGGAAACCAGCTTTTCGAGCTTCTTCTGCAACATTATCAGCAAGTGCTTTGACGTGACGAGTAGAAGTACCACTCGCAATAACAATAGCATCAGCAACGTTGCTAATAGTGCTAACATCTAACTGTAGAATATCTTTTGCTTTTACATCAACTAAAGCGTCATGGACGACTTTGAGACAAGCTTGTACGTCTTTATTTGAGGTGTTCATTGCGAAATCGTGAGAATTAGACACGCTGGGCGATGGTTCTAAATTCATATAGGGTATATTTTCCTGACAATTACTCACTATCTAATATAGTGGTTTTCGCGCTAAATTTCAAACAAAACTAGTAACAGTTTATATATTTACATCATCGGAAAAATATTTCTTTTTCCATGTAAATGACTGATTTGACCCGTTTTTAGGCTTGTATTCTGCCGCAATGTAGCCTTCATAAGCGCTTTGCTTAATCCAAGAAAAAATTTGTTCATAAGGGATTTGAGCTGTGTCGGGTTCATGGCGTCCCGGACAATCTGCAAACTGAATATGGCCAATCTGGTGAATATTTTCTTGTAAACCTTCAAGTACATCTTCACCCATCATTGCCATGTGGTAACAGTCATACTGCATTTTTAGGGTAGGGTGATTGACTGCTTCGAGCATTTCTTGGGCTTGGGCAATGTTTTGTACTAAAAAGCGTGGCATATCTGTGCCATTAATCATTTCAAATACAGGTTCAATACCCTGTTCTGTAAGTAAATGACAGGCCAATTTTAAATTGCTTGCTAGTGTTTTAAGGCAAGGGAGTAGGTCTGAATCTTGAGGTTGCTTACCTGCCAGAATATTAACACGAGGTACTTTTAAGGCAGTGGCATAGCGAATAGCTAACTCTAGTGCTTCACGAAATGCTTTTTCTTGACCCGGTATACCTGCCAAACCATTTCCACCCTGCATAAGATCACCAGCAGGAACATTAATTAAGCATAAACTTAGGTTGTAACGTTCAAGTTGGTCTTGAATATCGGAAATGGAAAGTTCGTATGGGAATTGGATTTCTACATGTTCAAAGCCCTCTGCGTGGGCTAATGCAAAGCGTTCAATTAAAGAAACTTCGGTAAAAATCATGGATAAGTTAACGGCAAGACGACCCATATACAAACTCCGTTTATTATTGCTCTACTACTTGAATCATAGTAGCTAAATCTTTCTCAGCAAAGCCATTTTTTTGGTGAGTTTGTAGCTGTAATAGAGCTTTTTGTGCAACAGGGATATCTAAATTAACATTGTTAGCCAAAGTTACTGCGTTGTTAAGATCTTTAGATAATGTTTGAACTTTCCACTGAATAGGCTCGAATGTATGAGTTGCCATACGTGGTGCAAGTATTTGAAAAGGCTTTGAGTCAGCAAAACCACCTGCTAGGGCGGGAGCGAGTAATGTCGTGTCTACACCTGCACGGTCTGCTAGTGCTACAGCTTCAGCAATAAGAGCACTGTTTGCTGCCACAATCAGTTGATTGCAAATTTTAGTGGCTTGCCCCGTACCTGTATCGCCCATACGTGTTACACGTTGAGAAAGTACATTATAAACAGGACTTAAAGCTTCAATAGTTTGAGCATCTCCACCTGCAAAAATGACAAGTGTACCTTGTTCGGCACCAGCGGTTCCCCCTGAAACAGGAGAGTCAATCCATGTCACATGTTGTGATGCGGCAGCCTGAGCAAGTGCTTTTGTTGCAGCTACAGACAGGCTTGAGAAGTCTACAATAACCTGACCAGCTTTTAAGTGAGGTTGAATTTGTTCAAATACGGCTTGCACAGCTTTATCGTCAGCTAAACAAGTTAAAACTATAGGGTATTGTGCGATGTTTGAAAGATCGAGAGCGTGTGCGCTAATATCGATAAGTTCTTCACAAGCAGATGCTGTTCTGTTCCAGACAGCAACTTGAAAACCTGCTTGAATAAGACGGCTAGCCATACGGCTTCCCATAAGCCCTATGCCTAAAAAGGCAATAGGTGTATTACGATCAAAATTCATCTTCAATGCTCTTATCTATATTGGCGTGGTAAAAATTTAACTTCCGGATGTTTATCTTTTTTACGAGCAAGTTTGCTATTTTTACCAAGTAATAATTTAAGTTGCCAGATTTTTTCTAGACGTAATGATTTTTCTGGTTGATGCTCCATTGCATCTAATACGCGTTTTGCAGCAGTCAAAGCATCTGGTGAGCGTTGCAGCATTTCTGAGGCAATCGCATTTGCTTTTTCTAATGGATTTTCACTTAAGTGAGTTACAAGGCCAATATCTTTTGCATAGTTTCCGTCAAATACACGGGCAGTTAAGGTCAGCTCTTTTGCAAGATCAACACCTATCAAACCCTTAAGTGAGCGGGTAAGTCCCATATCTGGTACTAAACCCCAGCGACTTTCCATAATCGACATTTTAGTCTCTGGGTGAGCAATACGGATATCGGCAGCCAGCGCAAGTTGCATCCCCGCACCAAAACAATAACCTTCAAGTGCGGCAATCACAGGTACAGGTAAGTTCTGCCAAATTAGAAACGCTTTTTGGAAAAGGCTTTGTCCCGGCTTTACAAGTTCCCAAATCGCAAATGCAGAGTTCTTAGGATTGTTAAGGTCAGATAAATCAATACCAGCACTAAATACTTGTGCTTCACCCGTCAAAATTACACAGCGGATATCTCGATCTTTTTGTATGGCTTTAGCCGTTGAAACGAGTTCTTTAAGGAGGGCGAAACTCATGGCATTACGTTTATCTGGACGGTTTAGATAAACTGTCGCAATACCATTATTCTTTTCAATACGTAAAAGTGCCATGAAATTCCCGCTTATTTTTTTATCGATAAGCGGAGCATAACATGGCTTGAAATTGGAAACATGACAGGTCAGTCATGCCTTTTTTACAGGTTCTTGTTTAGTCTGGTATAACTAAGATTTGATGAGCCGCACTTTCAACTTCTTTAATGACAAGACCTAATTCATCGAAACGTCTCATGACTTCTTCAATGAAGCCATCGTCAGCTCTGCGGCGCTCTTTACGTAATGTAGAAACGAATTGCTCGAAGTCACCAGTGACTTGTTGAAGTTTTGGCGTACCGACATAGCGAGTTGCGCCGTAGAGGCGATGTAACACATGTTCAAGCTGAGGGAAGTCTTCCAGCTCAATGAGCTGCTGCATTTCATCTAGCTCAGTTGGAAAACTGTCTACCAACATTTTCAGTAAGTCTTGAGCAAGATCTTCTTTATTTGCAGCCAATTGTAGGCTTTGCTGCCAGTTTAATATGTCTGGGTCTAGTGCTTCGGCAACAACGTGATGATCTTTATCTAAAGCTTGCGCAGTGAAATTGTTTTTGGTCCATTGCGTTAAAATCTGAATGATTTGCTCCATTTGAATTGGTTTGGTGACATAGTCATTCATACCAACTTTAAGAAGCTTTTGCTTTTCATCAGCAAGCGCATGGGCTGTTAATGCAATAATTGGAAGCTGCATTTCGCCATCTAGCGTTGACTCTAGCGAGCGGATCGCGCGCGTAGTATCAATACCTGACATAACCGGCATTTGAATATCCATAAACACCAAATCAAATGGTTTGAGTTTTTGGTCAATGCGTTCTTGAATGATATTCAGCGCTTCTTGTCCACTTAAAGCTTTAGTAGTTTTAACATTTAGCTCACCTAACAATGCTTCTAAAACAATTAAGTTTGGTAAGTGGTCATCGACCGCTAGAATATGTAAACCCTGACCATTAAAGTCTTGTTGTTCCTCTTCAAAAATAGGTTGGTCACTTAATAATTGAATGAGGCCACTGCGGCTTAATGGTTGATAAAGTGGGCGAGCGCGATATTCGGTGAGCATGTTTGGCTCAAGTGTCATTTGATAGCCGTAAACTGCTAAGTTGCCTTGATAGCGGCTACGAATTTCTTTAAGCAGAGCCTCTGTATCGCCGCTATGATCAACAATAAGCCATGTGTTGTCTTTCTGGTCGAGGTGTTTTAGGCGGCTAAACAAGTCCAGAATCGACTGAGTTTCGATGTGTGGAACTTGGTAATTTTCAAGATAGTATCGTAAAACACTTGCCGTTGCTGGGTGTGCTAAATAAGACACGACTTGTAAGTGTTCGAAGTGAGGGTGTTCTATCTCATGTTCTTCATCTACAGCAAACTGTGCAGTAAACCAGAATGTTGAACCTTTTTCTGTTGGTGCACGCTCTTGGTTATCTTCAAAGCCAATTTGACCATGCATGAGATGAACCAGTTGTTTGGAAATCGCGAGACCTAAGCCTGTACCACCAAATTGGCGTGTAACAGATGCATCGCCTTGTGAAAACGACTCAAATAATTTTTTGCGGTCAGTACCACTTAAACCAATACCGCTATCTTGAACGCTAAAATGCAGCAAACATTGTCCAATATCGTCATGTTCCATACGTACACGAACAATAATTTCGCCATCTGGAGTGAACTTGATTGCATTTGAAATTAGGTTGGTCAAAATTTGCTTAAAGCGTAAAGCATCTCCAATGACTTCTTGAGGAATGTTGTCTGCATAATAGAATGCCATGGCAATATGCTTTTGGGCAGCCAAAGGTGACAACATATCCATGACATCGAAAATAGCTTCTTCTAAATCAAACGGTGCTGTCTCAAGCTCTAATTTACCTGCATCAATTTTTGAGAAATCTAATACATCGTTAATTAATGCTAATAAATGGGCAGAAGATTTTCGAATAGTTTGTAGATAGAGGTTTTGTTCGTTACTTAGGTTTTGTTGGCGAAGTAATAAATGAATAAAGCCATCAATACTGTTAAGCGGCGTACGAAGCTCATGACTGATATTGGCAAGGAAAACAGATTTTGCCTGATTTGATGAAATGGCTTGGTCACGTGCCTGACGGTAAGTAATATTTTGAACTTCGAGAGTATCTAATGTTCTGCGTAAGTCTTCTTCGGTTTGTTCTGTGTGTTCTTTAAGTTCTAAAAAACTAAAATGTAGTCTTTTCACTACACTTGCGATATCGCGCTGCAGTAAGCGTAATTCACCAGTACTGTTAATGACCATGTGCTGGTCTAAAGTATCTGCATTAAGTCGCTGTAGCTGCATCCGAATTTCGTACATTGGCGCAACCCAACGGCGAGAGAAGAAGTTTAGACAGAGCAAAAGTAATAATAAAGTCATTAGACTGGTAATAACTAACGCAATCAGAATGCGATAACGTGCTAATTCTAGTGGCTGATTATCCATTTCAATCACTAGCCAGACAGGGGCTTTCCCTGTGGTATTGCTGACTCGAATACCATAGATATTGTTATGGTTGTAAGAGATCGGGCCAAAAAAACTATTGTTTTGCGTAAAGTTGGGCCAGTAACGATTATCTCGGTAACCCACACTTAAGTATGTTTGACCATTACTATCAATTAAAGCAGCACGCTTTAAATCTTTTTCACTGAACATGCTTTGCATAATATTTTGTGCATGATCATATTCATCAGGTTTTAGCTCTACCAATGTGTAGAGGTTTTTGGCGATTTCATTATAACGAGCCAAAATAGCTGAGGCATGATGTAGTTGCTGTTGTTTTGCAGAGTGAGAGGTTTCAGTTAAAACCAGAAAAGCACCAACACCGGTTAAAATCATCATGGGCACAAAAATAAGAGCAATCAATTGCCCATATGCATGATTCAGACGTAAGCGTTTCGATAAGGTTTTATTGAAATTAGACATGGCTACATCGGATTGATCTCTCTGTAGGGCATATTATCACGCTTTATTTTAAAACAGACGGCATTTTATAACTGACTGGGCTTTAATCACTTTCATTAAAAAGCATAGTGAAATGGGTGCAGTACCGATCATTTTTTCATACAATAGTGCCACCCCGATTTAGGTGTTGATCATGAGTAATACACAACCTGATTTTTTAGCCGACGAATTTTTGTTAGATCACTATGTAGGTAAAACACCTTTAGTCCGTTTGCAGCGCTTGGCTTGTCATACGCAGGCAACGGTTTTAGCAAAATTGGAAGGTAATAATCCGGCAGGTTCTGTAAAAGATCGCCCTGCATATAACATGATTATGCAGGCAGAAAAGCGTGGTCAAATTAAACCGGGCGATACGTTAATTGAAGCAACTAGCGGCAATACAGGTATTGCGTTGGCTATGGTTGCGGCAATGCGCGGCTATAAAATGAAACTTATCATGCCAAATAACATGAGCCAAGAACGCAAAGATGCGATGTTAGCTTATGGCGCAGAACTGATTGAAGTGACTCCACAGCAAGGTATGGAAGGCGCACGTGATTTAGCTTTGCAAATGGAAAAAGATGGCAAGGGTCATGTTCTAAACCAATTTGGTAATCCTGATAATGTTGAAGCTCATTACCTGACGACAGGTCCTGAAATCTGGAAGCAAACTGGCGGTAAAATTACTCATTTTGTAAGCTCAATGGGTACAACCGGTACCATTATGGGTGTTTCTAAGTATTTAAAAGAACAAAATCCAGACATTCAGATTGTGGGTTTACAACCAGCTGACGGTTCAAGTATTGCGGGTATTCGCCGCTGGCCAAAAGAATATTTACCAACAATTTTTGATAGCAGTCGTGTAGACCGCATTATTGATATTCCTCAAATTGAGGCTGAAAAAACCATGCGTAAATTAGCGCGTATGGAAGGTATTAGTGCTGGTACATCTTCGGGTGGTGCGGTTTGGGCATCCATCAAGATTGCAGAAGAAAATCCGGAAGCTGTTATTGTGTGCATTATCTGTGACCGTGGCGATCGCTACTTGTCTACAGGTCTGTTCTCAGTACAGGACGATAACTCATAATTGAGAGAAAGAATGCGTTTCCCAACTTTAGTTTTTGACATTGAAACTTTAACTGATTTAAAAGCGGGAGCGCATTTATATCATCTTGATTTGCCAGATGCAGATGTTGAACAGGCACTCACAAAAATCCGTCGCCAAGAATCAGGTATGGATTTTCAGCGTTTGCCATTGCATGAAATCGTTTGTATCTCTGGTTTATGGATTGATGAATCGGGTTTTAGACTGTTTTCTTTTAGTCGAGAGCACTATTCAGAAGCTGAAATTTTACAGAAATTTCTATCTATTTTTGACAAGCGCCATCCTACTTTGGTGAGTTGGAATGGCTCACAATTTGATTTACCAGTTATTTTGTTCCGTGCCATGTATCATGGTCTTTCTGCACCGGGCTTGTTCGATCAAGGTGAGCTTGATAGCCAGAAGCGTTTTAATAATTATCAAAACCGTTATCACCACCGTCATATTGATTTAATGGATGTGATGGCAATGTTTAATGGCCGTAATTTCCAGAAACTTGATGAGGTTGCCTGTATTTTAGGTTTACCAGGTAAACGTGGTGAATCGGGGTATCATGTTCCTGAATACGTACGTACTCAGCAATGGTTAAAGTTAACCAGTTATTGTGAAGGTGATGTACTCAATACATGGTTTATTTATTTGCGTTGGTTGTTACTTAAAGGCCAAATTAATGTAGATGAACATAACCACTGGATTAGTTCGAGTATTGAATATTTACAGACTATGCCTCAACAGGCCGATTTTCTTGAAGTGTGGCAACGTACCTCAAAACACACCGATTTTACGTCCCACTATTTTAATCCTTTAGATTTTTAGGTTCATTCTTTGAAACAGCAAGCCAAATCTCGCAAAGCTCAGCAACCTGAATATATTTTTCAGGTTGAAACTCTTTCTCATGAGGGGCGAGGAATTGCGCACTATGGTTCTCATCCGGATCATCCGGCAGATAAGCATGGTAAAAAGGTATTTATCCGTTATGCGTTGCCTGGAGAAACCGTAAAGGCTCAAATTACGCATGAGGCTAAACGCCTTGAAGAAGCTGAAATGATTGAGCTTTTAGCAGAACCTTCGCCAAATCGTGTAGAGGCAGTTTGTCCTCATTATGGTATTTGTGGTGGCTGTAGCATGCAGCACATCCATCCAGATGAGCAAATTCGCTTAAAGCAAAATGTACTCCAGTCACATTTACAACACTTTGCGGGTATTCAACCTGAACAGTGGTTAGAGCCAATTCGATCTTTACAAAGTGATTATCGTCGTCGAGCGCGTATTGGTGTGCGTTATTTGCCAAAACCGGATCGTTTGATTCTAGGTTTCCGTGAGCATCATAGTAATCGTTTAACTTCTATCCATACATGTAGTGTTTTGGACAAAAAGTTATCAGATAGTCTGCCAGAATTGCGTACTTTACTCCAAAGTCTAAAGGGCAAAGCGCATATTGGTCATGTAGAATTAGCAAAAGGTGATGATGAAATTTCTTTATTGGTTCGTCATGTAGAAAAATTAAACATTTCTGATGTCAACCAATTAAGACAATTTGCGTTACACAAAGGCTGGCAATTGTATTTGCAACCTAAAGGTCCTGAAAGTCTTCGTCGTATTGATGAAGAGCAAGGTGCTATGCGGTTACATTATGCTTTAAATGCATTTGAGGTAAATTTTGCTTTTTCGCCATTGGATTTTACGCAGGTCAATGGCACAGTAAATGAACAAATGGTGCAATTGGCATGTGAATTGCTTCAATTGCAGCAGGGTGAAAGGGTACTGGATCTGTTTTGTGGATTAGGTAATTTTTCGCTTCCACTTGCACGATGTGTTGGTGCAAATGGACAAGTTGTGGGTGTGGAAGCAAGTGAAGAAATGGTGCAACGAGCAACGGATAATGCCAAGTGTAACAATCTGGTGCAAGCGAGCTTCTTTTCACAAGATTTAACAAAAGATTTTTCGCATCATTCTTGGGCAAATCAAGGATTTGATGCATTATTGATTGATCCTCCTCGTGCTGGTGCATATGAAATTATGCAGTATGTACCAAATTTTGGAGCAAAAAGAATCGTTTATGTATCATGTAATCCAGCAACACTAGCAAGGGATGCAGGTGTTTTGGCTCAACATGGGTACCAGTTAAAAAAAGCAGCGGTTATGGACATGTTTACGCACACAGAACATGTTGAATCAATTGCTTTATTTGAAAAAATTCAAGAGATAAACGATTAAAAACATGAGTTACATATCCAGGAGAATGGTATGGTCACAGTACGTGAACAGTTACCTGAACAACTAACTGAGTTGTCAGAGGAAACGACTGTAGAGCATGCCGCCGAAACACAAGTCGGTTTAGCCTCATGGTTGGATCGGGTTCGTGAAATATTAGATGGGGCAGAGCTTAAACAACTCGAAGAGGTTGCGCATTTAACCCTGCAAAAAGAGTTAGATTCAACGGTTAATCATCGTTCTAATACATTTGCTACTGGTGTTGGAATGGCTGATATTCTTGCGCATTTGCATGTAGATGAAGACACTTTATCTGCTGCAATGCTTTATCGTAGTGTTCGTGAGGACATTACTGATATAGAAGAAGTGAGGCGCAAATTTGGTGAGCAAGTCTATAACCTTGTCAAAGGCACTTTGGCAATGGGTAAGCTTTCAGAGCTCATTGAAAAAAATAAACGATTAGAAGACCATTTTAATAATAACCAGCGGGAACATTTAAGCGGCATTTATAAAATGCTGATTTCTGTGACCGAAGATGTTCGTGTTGTTTTAATTAAGTTAGCTGAGCGTACTTATTCTTTACGAGAGCTCGCAAACTCGTCACGTGAGCGTCAAGAGCGTGTCGCACGTGAAATTCTAACTATTTATTCGCCATTAGCGCACCGTTTGGGTATTGCACAGCTTAAGTGGGAACTAGAAGATTTAGCTTTCCGCTATTTGGCACCAGACCGTTATAAAGAGATTGCTTCTTTACTCAATGAAAAGCGTCTTGAGCGCGAACACTATATTCAGTTCGTGATTGATCGCTTAAAGAATGAGTTGGCGTCTTACGGCATTGAAGCTGAAATTACAGGTCGAGCAAAACACATTTATTCGATTTATCGAAAAATGAAGAGCAAAAACCTGAGTTTCGATCAGCTTTATGATATCCGTGCCTTACGTGTATTGGTCAATAGCGTACCGGAGTGTTATCACTCATTAGGTATTGTTCATCAAATTTGGCGTCATATCCCACATCAGTTCGATGACTATATTACCAACCCGAAAGCTAATGGTTATCGCTCATTACATACTGCTGTTATTGCTGAGAATAAATCTTTAGAGGTACAAATCCGTACTCATGAGATGCATGACGAAGCAGAGTTAGGTGTGTGTTCGCACTTTAACTATAAAGAAGGTTCAAAGAATACAGACCACTCTTTTAACCACCGTTTGCACTCGCTTCGTGCTGTTTTGGAACATTACCAAGAGCGTAATGAAACAACAGTACATCAAAATGAAGATGAGACAGAAGGCTTTGATCAACTTCAAGACTTTGAAGGTTTTGAAAAGATTTATGTCTTTAGCCGTGATGGTGATATTAAAGAATTACCACGTGGTTCAACTGTTTTAGACTTTGCCTATCATGTGCATACAGAGGTAGGAAATAAATGTTATGCAGCGCGTGTTAACCAGCGCTACGTGCCATTAACCTATACATTAAAAACAGGTGAGCAGGTTGAGATTTTAACCAAGAAAGATCGTGAACCAAACCGTGATTGGTTGGTGAACTCTCTAGGTTATATCAAGACATCTCGTGCACGTGACAAGCTACGTCACTGGTTTAGACAGCAAGATCGTAGTAAGAACCTTGAAGTTGGTCGTGAGTTGCTGAACAAAGAATTGTCTCGATTGGCGATTCACCCGAAGAGTATCGATCTCAACGACTACTCATCACATTTTAATGTGAAAACAGGCGATGATATTTTGGTTAATCTGGTTAGCGGCGATATAAGCCTGCATGCCTTGATTAACCAGATTAATCGTCAAATGCATCTGGATCAGGATGAGCCTGAACTGGTACTTAAGCCAACATTAAACCCACGTGCCAGCCATACTTTGTCTGCACATGGTATTTTGATTGATGGTTTAGACAACGTAGAGCTACATATTGCACAGTGTTGCCAACCAGTCCATGGCGAATCAATTGCTGGCTATATCACATTGAACCGTGGGGTAAGTATTCACAAAGTCTTGTGTTCTGATTATCAACGTATGATCAAGCAAGAGCCAGAACGTGCTGTTGAAGCGGATTGGGAGATGCAGCCAACTCGTGGTCAAAGTGTTCAAATTGTAGTTGAAGCTTATGATCGTCGTGGCTTACTCAAAGACTTAACTCAAGTGATTTTCTCTGACCAGATTAATATCCGTCAGGTGAATACAATTTCTGAGGCTGATGGTATTGCCAATATGAAGTTGCTCATTGAGGTCAAAGGTTTGGCTCAGCTTTCACGTTTGTTGGCTCGTTTAGAACAGCAACCTGGAATTATTAGCGCACGACGCATGATTCAAGGTGTTTAACTAAATTGAGAAAAAGGCCGTCAATTGACGGCCTTTTTTATAAGCTACTTTCTTGATAAGTAAATGTTAGTTAAACGATTTAAAAACTGCGGACTTATTGTTGAGAGTTGATAAAGCAGTTTGGTTTTTATACCAACTGGAGTGTGAGTCGGTGTCCAGAAATGAGCTTTTTTCTCTACAAGTGAAAGCACCTGTTGAGCAATATCATTAGGCGTTAAATCGACTCCCATGTTTTGAATAGAACCTGCATCCATATTATTGACCATTGCGGTTTGTACAAATAAAGGCATCACATCTAAAACACGAATACCGTATTTTTTCCATTCCACATCTAAACCTTCGGTAATCCCGCGAACTGCAAATTTACTGGCTGAATAAGAAACAAGGTCAGCTTGCCCGTAAATTGCAGAAGCTGAAGAGAGATTAATGACTCGTGCAAAAGAAGCTTGCTTTAAATAAGGGAGTGCAGCATGGCAACCATTGATTACACCGTTTACATTAATATTGATTGTTCTTTGGTGGGACTTGATATCGATATTTTCAAAGGATCCGGAATATAAAATCCCTGCATTATTCACCAAAATATTAAGCTCGCCAGCCCAGTCGGTAAATTCTTTTAATATAAGTTGCCACTGGCTGTAATCACTAACATCTAAATAGCCAGCGCATGCATTAGGTCCTAACTCTGTTGCTAAGCTTTGAGCAAGTGATTCGTTAATATCATAAATGCCTACTTTATATCCTTGATTGTAAAATACCTGTGCAATTTCTGCTCCAATACCTTGAGCTGCGCCACTAATCAGAATGCTGTGTTTCATCTTTTTTTCTCTTTATCGTTACAATAGGGCGAATGATTTGCCGCTTTAATTTTGATCATAGCAAATTAAGATTTTAAATTTACTGACCGACTTTTTTAACTTGAGGGTTACCATGGATAAATTGCTTAAAATTATGCAAGAGCTACGTGAAAAATGTCCGTGGGATCAACAGCAAACCCCAATGTCACTGACTAAATATGCAATTGAAGAAGCATATGAAGTCGAAGCTGCCATTCGTCAGGGCGATATTGATGAGATTCGAAATGAGTTGGGTGATTTGCTACTACAAGTTGTATTTCAATCACAAATGTTTAGTGAGCAAGGGGCATTCAATTTTCAAGATGTAGTTGAGGCAATTAGTGAAAAATTGGTAAGACGTCATCCACATGTTTTTCAAGCTGATCAATTTAATAACTTAACACCCGAACAAGTCAGTGAGTTATGGAAACAAATTAAACAACAAGAAAAGCAAGGCAAGCCACAATCGAGATTAGATGAAATTAAACATGGGCCAGCACTGTCTCAAGCACAGGAAATTCAAAAAAATGTCGCAAAAGTCGGGTTCGATTTTGAAACAGTAGAAGATGCTTATACAAAACTAGAAGAAGAACTAGATGAGTTTAAAGAAGCGCTAAAAAATCAAAATATTGATGAAATTCAAGATGAATTTGGAGATTGTCTGTTTTCATTAGTCAATGTAGGACGTAAACTTAACATTTCAAGTGAAACTTCACTTTTATCGACCATACATAAATTTAGAAGTCGTTTTGCTTTTATTGAAGAGCAAGCCATAAAACAGCAAAGAACATTAGAAGACATGACCTTGTCCGAGATGGATGAATTGTGGAACCAAGCAAAACGACAATTACATTCAGGGGAAAAACGACATGCAATACAGCATGAGACTTTGGAAAAATAAGTGTTTTATTTTAATGATGTTGTGCTTAGGGGTAATTTCACCTTCGGTTTTTGCTCAATCTTTTGACCAGAACTTTCAAGAATGGAAGGCTAAACAGCAGATGTATGACCAAAAGTTAAACGTCTCTAAGCCTTCTCATTCTTATGCTTCTAAAAATTCTCACACTCAGAGTTCTAATGACTCTACAGGGCAAATTCACTTGAATCAGGCTACTGTAAGTGAGTTTCAGCAGTTAAAAGGTGTCGGTGAGAAAAAGGCGCAAGCGATAGTAGAATATAGACAGAAGAACGGAAGTTTTAAAAATATTGACGAAATTAAAAACGTCAAAGGAATCGGACCTGCTATTTTTGAAAAAAATAAATCACGTTTAACCTTATAAAAGTTGTGTTCGTCAATTATCATTTCCTGCGCAATCTAAAGAGAATCAAATTGCCCTTTGTGTGTGTTAGAGCTATGATTAGCGACAACTTGTTATTTACGTCCTGACGTAGGAGACAGCGTCTTTTGCAAACCTTGCGAGCGTCAAAATGTGGTTTGTCCACAGCCCAACTTCCTTCTTCGATTTTAGATGTGATCGATAGTCTGAACAAAGCAGGCTATGAAGCTTATATTGTTGGGGGTGGTGTCCGTGATTTAATGCTAGGACTCAATCCTAAAGATTTCGATGCAGTCACCAATGCAACACCTTCTCAAATTAAAGAAGTTTTTGGTCGTCGATGCCGAATTATTGGCCGTCGATTTGAATTGGCACATGTCTATTCAGGGCGTGAGCTAATCGAAGTTGCTACTTTCCGTGCCCCTCCTAAAAAAGCAGTCACCAATGCTTCAGGCATGATTTTGCGTGACAATAATTGGGGAACCATTGAACAGGACTTTGCTCGACGCGATTTTTCTATCAATACGCTTTACTACCAACCACGTAAAGGTATTGTGCTCGATTTTTGTAAAGCAATTGATGATGTCAAAAATAAGACTTTGCGTTTATTGGGCGACCCTGTACAACGTTTTGAAGAAGATCCGGTGCGTATGCTACGGACGTTACGTTTTGCAGCGAAGCTAAATTTTAAAATTGATCCAGCGATTCTCGATATTTTTGATGTTGAGATGACGCAGTTGCTTCGTGATGTTTCTCCGCACCGTTTATACGATGAGTCTCAGAAGCTTTTCACAATGGGTCATTTGGCACGTGTATTACCAATGCTGATTGAATTTGGCGTGTGGAAACAGCTTTTTGCTGATATTCGCCCAGATTTGACGCCATTTATTCAACGTGCTGCAAAAAATACAGATCAACGTATTCAAATTGGTAAAACCATTAACCCTGCATTTTTTTATGCAGTTTTATTGTGGCAGCCATTTTTAGAACGTTGTGACTTTTATTTAACGAAAGGTGTAGTTCCAGCTGAAGCTCGTGCCCAAGCTGGTTTAGATGTTTTAAAACGTCAAGCCACACGTACAGTCATTCCTCGTTTTGCCGAAACTTTTATTCGTGAAGTTTGGGAAATGCAAACTCGATTGCTTAACCCAAAGCCACAGCAAATTGAAGCATTGGCAAGCCATGCGCGTTTCCGTGCAGGCTTTGACTTCTTATTACTTCGTGAAAAGTCAGGTGATGACACAACACAAGGAATGGGAAGCTGGTGGGATGCTTACCAAGAAATGTCAAATGACGAAAAAGAAGCTGCGATTAGCCAATATAATCGTCAAAAAGCGAAAAGTCGTCGTAAGGTTGCTGCTGAACCTGTTGAGAACAATAGAGTTGATGCAGAAATTGAGCCTTTGGTGGATGTTCCAGAGCCTCGAAGCCGTCGTGGCAAGAAAGAACGTGCACGACAAGAGCAGTCTGTTGACCGTTTTATGGAAAAATCTTCCGCATCACAAACCAATATGACGAGCGATCACCCAATCTTAAAGCGTAAGCGGGTACAACGTGATTTGAGCCAAGTTATTTTTGGACCTACGCAATGACAGTAACCACATATATTGGCTTAGGAAGTAACCTAGGTGACTCACGCCAAATTTTGTCTGAAGCGATAGCCAAGCTTAAATCTATTGGTGAAGTGAAGGTATCCAAACTGTACCAAAGCCCACCGATGGGTCCTCAAGATCAACCGAATTATCTAAATGCAGTAGCTCAGCTAAAAACTGAGTTACTTCCGCTTGATTTACTCGACCATTTACAGCGTTTTGAACAGGAAGCTGGGCGAGTGAGACTCCGTCATTGGGGAGAGCGAACTTTAGATCTTGATCTACTGATTTATGGCAATGAAAAAATACAAAATGAGCGCTTAACTGTGCCGCATGTAGGAATCTTGCAACGAGATTTTGTTGTGATTCCTTTATTAGATTTAGACGCTGATTTACATATCGATGATCAGCCACTTAAAAATTTAGAACTCTTACAGCAGCCGACGCTGACTGTACTTGCTGATGAGTCTTGGGCTTAAGCCTGACTTATACGTTCTGCAAACTCCTGTAGAGGATACCATCATGATTAGTCTAAGTGACTTAAGAAAATTTAAAGCCGAAGGACGTAAGTTCTCTTGTCTAACTTGTTACGATGCAAGTATGGCAAAAGCAATGGAACTTGCTGAAATTGATACTATCTTAATTGGTGATTCTCTTGGAATGGCAATTCAAGGTCGTGACTCAACTTTACCTGTAACTGTTGAAGACATGGCTTATCATACAGCGGCGGTGCGCCGTGGTAATCAGCATGCATTGATTATGACTGATTTACCATTTATGAGTTATGCCACTTTAAACGATGCTTTGCAGAATGCGAAAACAGTTATGCAAGCTGGTGCCCAGATGATCAAAATCGAAGGTGGTGCATGGCTAAGTGAAACCGTACAAGTGTTAACACGTAATGGTGTACCTGTATGCGTACATTTAGGTTTAACACCTCAGTCTGTACATGTATTTGGTGGCTACAAACTACAAGCTAGAACCCGTGAAGCTGCTGATCAACTGATTGCTGACTGTACGGCTGTGGTTGAAGCTGGAGCGGCGGTACTATTGCTTGAATGCGTTCCAGCACAGTTGGGCCAAGAAATTGCTGAATTATTCCCGAATACTCCTGTAATTGGTATTGGGGCGGGTAATGCGACTGATGGTCAGGTACTTGTAGTACAAGACATGTTAGGTTTGACGTTTGGCAAGGTTGCACGTTTTGTGCGTAACTTTATGAAAGAACAATCTGGTGAAACAGCAATTTTAGATGCTTTTAAAGCTTTTCACGCTGCTGTACAGGACCAGTCGTTCCCAGCCAAAGAACATACTTTCCAAGTTGAGCTGTAATTCATGAAAACAGAAACCACTATACAAGGCTTAGCTGCTTCTTTAAATCCTGCTAGAGCTGCACGTAAAATCATTGGTTTTGTCCCAACTATGGGAAATCTACATGAAGGCCATCTCACCCTTGTTCGTGAAGCGAAAAAGTTATGTGATGTTGTGGTTGTAAGCATCTTCGTGAACCCGACCCAATTTGGTCCAGGTGAAGATTTTGATAACTATCCACGTACTTTAGAGCAGGACAGTCGCCTACTTGCTGATGTTGGTTGTGATATTATTTTTGCACCTTCAGTTGAGCAAATGTACGGTACACAGCCTCGTTTAACTAACATTAGTGTTAGCCAGATTACCGATGACTTGTGTGGTAGTTCACGTCCGGGACACTTTGATGGCGTAGCACTGGTTGTCACAAAACTCTTTAATATTGTGCAACCGAATTATGCTTTCTTTGGTCAAAAAGATTACCAACAGTTAGCAGTGATTCGCCAGTTTGTACAAGACTTAAATATTCCATTAGAAGTGATTGGCGTGCCCATTGTTCGTGCGGCCGATGGTTTAGCACTTAGTTCAAGAAATGGTTATTTGACTTCTGAACAACGTCAAACTGCACCAGTCATCTATCAAGGTCTAAAGCAAGCTGAAGAGCAATTACACCAAGGTAAAGATTTACAACAAGTCTTGGCAGATTTAAAAACGCTGTTGACAGACAATGGTTTTGTTGTGGATTATGTGGAAGCTCGTCAGCCGAACTTGTTAGCTGTTTCTCAGTTTGATCGCGATATTGTGTTGTTTGTCGCGGCTAAATTGGGCGCAACACGTTTAATTGATAATTTACAAGTTGCCTTTACACCTCAATAATACATAAAAGGACAGCCATGCCATGAAGCGTATACTTATCGTGACAGGACAGTCTGGTTCAGGAAAATCTTCAGCTCTTCAGGTATTAGAAGATTTGGGCTATTACTGTATTGATAATTTACCTTTGGCATTGCTGCCTGAAATTGTGGCAAAGCTAGATCATGAAAATAATCTTGAGCAACTGGCTTTAGGTGTAGATGTTCGAAGTACACGGGCTGATATGCAAGAGTTCGACCATGTTTTTGAGCAATTACAAAAACATGGTACGGTTGATGTGATTTATCTGACGACACAAGATCAGGATTTGATTGCACGATTTAGTGCTTCGCGTCGTCCACATCCGTTGGCGAACCGTTTCAAAAGCCTTTTACAATGTATTCATGAAGAAAAGCAGTTACTGATTCCAATTCAGTTCCGCGCTACCGTTCATATTGATACTACCGATAAAAGTGTTCATGATTTAAAACATATTTTGCTGTCGAAATTAGGGCAGTCAGATAATCTGATTGTTATATTGCAGTCATTTGGTTATAAACATGGCATTCCTTTAGATGCCGACTATGTTTTTGACGTACGGCATTTACCAAATCCGCATTGGGATTTAGAATTACGCCGCTTTTCTGGTTTAGACGAGCCAGTTAAGCAGTTTTTAGAAGCAAGTCCACAAGCAAACGAAATGTTTGAGGACATACATCACTTCTTAAAAAAATGGTTGCCGGCATTTGCTGAAGGGCATCGTCACTATATGACGGTTTCAATAGGTTGCACAGGCGGCCAGCATCGTTCAGTTTATATGGTAGATAGACTAAAACAAGCACTTGAGGCAGAATGGTCTGTTCAGGTCTTACACAGAGAAATGAAGCACTGGTCATGATAGACACAACTGTTGATGTAATTAATAAACTCGGTTTACATGCACGTGCATCAGGAAAACTGATAGAGGTCACTACGAAGTTTCGTTCATCAATTCAGATTGGTAAGGGCGATCATTTAGTAGATGCAAAGAATATTATGTCGTTACTGATGTTGGGTGCAGGAAAAGGGACCACTTTACGTTTGGTCATTGATGGCGCTGACGAAGAACAGGCATTAAATGAAGTACAGGCGTTATTCGCCGCAAAATTTTATGAGGCAGATTAATCGTGGCACGTCGTCCCCAGCGTTATACTGAAGAAGATTTTGATTCTTTAGAAGGACGTGCAAGTAAAACCGAACAGAAAAAAGCAGTTCAACGTATGGCTGCTTTAGGTGAGCAGTTAGCACAACTTTCTATCAAACAGATTCAAAAACTTCCGGTTGATGAGCGTTTAATTGATGCTCTTTTAGAAGTCCAGAATATTAGCTCGTTTGAAGCGCGTCGTCGCCAGTTTCAGCGTGTTGGTAAACTCTTGCGTAATGAAGATGAGACCGTCATTTTATCTTATTTGACTCCTCAACAAGGCGCGAAAAAACAAGCTCAATTGATGCGTTGGGTAGATCGTATGATCGAGCAGGGCGACCCTGCAATTAATGAGTTTAGTAAAATCTATAATGCATCTGAACGTCATACTTTGCGTCAGCATGTGTTAAGAATTAACCGTGATAAAACTCAGCAAGTTGCGGAAGCAGATCTTGAAGCATCTAAAGGTAAGTTTATTAACTACGTGCAGCAAGTCGCTTTATTGTCAGATCAAGGTTAATACCGTTTTAACTAAAAAAAAGCGACGTTAGATACGTCGCTTTTTTATTTCCGATATTGTTTAAACGCGTTCTTTTGCCCATTCACGCAAAATGAATTTTTGCAATTTGCCTGTTGAGGTTTTTGGAATTTCAGTAATCACTACATCTTTGGGAACTTTAAAACGCGCCAGTTCTTTTTGACAATGTGCAATAATTTCTTCAGGAGTCACTGTAGCACCTGTTTTTAATTCAATAAATGCACATGGTACTTCTTGCCAACGTTCATCAGGTTTTGCCACAACAGCCGCCGTTAAAACTGCTGGATGTTTATATAAAACGTCTTCCACCTCTAAAGATGAGATATTTTCTCCACCTGAAATAATAATATCTTTGGAGCGGTCAGTGATTTTTGCATAGCCATCTGGGTGGCAAACCGCTAAGTCTCCAGTGTGGAACCAACCGCCCGCAAAAGCTTCTTCAGTTGCCTTAGGATTTTTTAAATATCCCTTCATGACAATGTTGCCACGGAACATAATTTCTCCCATGGTTTCGCCGTCATTCGGAACGGGCTGCATCGTCTCAGGGTCTAGTACTCGCATACTATCTTGAAGTGGATAAGGCACACCCTGACGAGAGTGTAGTTGCGCTTGCTCGGTAATGGAGAGATCGCTCCATCCGGCCTGAGAGGCACAAAGCGCAGATGGCCCATAGGTTTCAGTTAAACCGTAAACGTGGTTGACATTGATTCCAATATTTCGCATACCTTCAATTACAGCGACAGGTGGTGCAGCACCTGCCACCATAACTTCAACATGATGCTGTATGTTTGGTTGTTTTTCTTTCGGTAGGTTAATAATCATGGACAGGACAATAGGAGCACCACAGAAGTAATCAACCTTATGTTTTGCAATAAGCTGCATCACCAGTTCAGGATCGACTTTACGCAAACAAATATTGGTTCCGCCACTTGCTGCAATACTCCATGCAAAGCACCAACCGTTACAATGGAACAGAGGAAGTGTCCATAAATAAACAGCTCGAGGTTTCATGCCACAGGCTAAAATATTACTAGCTGCATTCAAATAAGCACCTCGGTGATGATAAACCACACCCTTAGGGTTACCTGTTGTGCCGGAAGTGTAATTTAAGCTAATTGCATCCCATTCATCTTGCGGTAAATGCCATTCGAAATCAGTATCACCTTGAGCTATCCATTCTTCATATTCAAACGAACCAATAAATTGGTTTTCACCCTCATATTCTTCATCAGCCACATCAATCACAATAATATGTTGGTTGGGAATGAGCGATAGAGCTTCTCTGGCTAAATTAACAAACTCTGGGTCAACCAAAAGCACTTTAGTTTCAGCATGCTCCAGCATAAAAGCGATGGTTTTAGCATCTAAACGAGTATTTAGTGTGTTAAGAACAGCACCAGCCATAGGTACAGCAAAATGGGCTTCGATCATTGCTGGTACATTTGGCAATAAGACTGAAACAGTATCGTTTTTAGTTATACCTAATTGTTGAAGTTGAGAAGCAAACTGTCGGCAGCGCTGGTAAGTTTCTTTCCATGAAATCTGACGGTTACCATGAATGATAGATGCTTGGTCTGGATAGATATAAGCTGCACGTTCTAAATAGCGCAGAGGGGATAACGCAACAAAGTTTGCGGGTGTGCGTGGTAATTCATCGTATGCACTAACCATGTGAAATAACTCCATGTTCTATTTTTTAATTCATTCTTTGAAAATATGACTTAATATTAATCAAAGCATTAATGCTTTAGTCTTAAACAGAAATACCCCTCAGTCAGGAAATGAGCACAAATGCTATTTCCAACATCTTAAAACAGTTCTGATGAATAATTATCCTATTTATGTATTTCTTAAAATTTAGGTAGAGCGCTTATTAAAGTCATTTATTGCTGTTTACCGTATAAGCAAAATGTATTTATGATTTTATGAGCACAAAGGTTTTCACTTGGCTTGAACAAGTGTAAAATCTTTCAGGTTTTTTAATTTTGATTTACACCGTTTTTATATTTTGAGGCTTGCCTCGATCATAATCTCGCGGTGAAATGCTCCTTCGTATAGGGCATCACTCCTTAAGGATTTTTCTATGCCAATTATCACATTGCCAAATGGCGATCAAAAGAGTTTTGATCACCCTGTATCTGTTATGGAAGTCGCTCAAAGTATTGGGCCTGGTTTAGCAAAAAATACTGTTGCTGGACGAGTAAATGATCGCTTAGTTGATGCATGTGACTTAATTACCGAAGACTCGACCTTACAAATTATCACTCCAAAAGATGAAGAAGGTCTTGAGATCATTCGCCACTCTTGTGCACACCTTGTAGGGCATGCAGTAAAGCAACTTTTCCCTGAAGCAAAGATGGTGATTGGTCCGGTCATCGAAGAAGGTTTCTATTACGACATCTGGATGCCACGTCCTTTTACATTAGATGATATGGCAGCAATCGAAGAGCGTATGAAAAAGCTCATCGATCAAGATTACGATGTTGTTAAAAAAATGACTCCACGTGATGAAGTTATTGCTGAATTTACTGCTCGTGGTGAAGAATACAAATTACGCTTGATTGCAGACATGCCTGAAGAAACACAAATGGGCTTGTACTACCATCAAGATTATTTAGATATGTGTCGTGGTCCTCACGTACCGAATACAAAATTCTTAAAATCATTCAAGCTCACTAAAATCTCTGGTGCTTACTGGCGTGGTGATGCGAAGAATGAACAGCTTCAACGTATTTACGGTACTGCTTGGGCTGATAAAAAACAGTTAGCAGCTTATATCAAGCGTATTGAAGAAGCTGAAAAGCGTGACCACCGTAAAATTGGTAAAGCATTAGACTTATTCCATATGCAAGAAGAAGCACCGGGTATGGTGTTCTGGCATGCAAATGGTTGGACTATTTATCAAGTACTAGAGCAGTACATGCGTAAAGTTCAGCAAGACAATGGTTACCAAGAAATTAAAACTCCGCAAATCGTAGATTTTACGCTTTGGGAGAAATCTGGTCACGCAGCAAACTATGCAGAAAACATGTTTACGACTCATTCAGAAAGTCGTAACTATGCTGTAAAACCAATGAACTGTCCTTGTCACGTTCAAGTGTTCAACCAAGGATTAAAATCTTACCGTGATTTACCAATTCGTTTAGCTGAGTTTGGTTCTTGTCACCGTAATGAACCATCTGGTTCTTTACACGGTATTATGCGTGTTCGTGGCTTTACACAAGATGATGCACATATCTTCTGTACTAAAGAACAGATCGGTAAAGAAGTTGCAGACTTTATTAAACTCACTTTAGATGTTTATAAAGACTTTGGCTTTGAAGAAGTTCAAATGAAGTTATCTACTCGCCCGGAAAAGCGTGTAGGTGATGACGCACTTTGGGATTTAGCTGAAAAATCTTTAGCAGATGCTTTAGATGAAGCCGGTCTTAAATGGGAATTGCAGCCGGGTGAAGGTGCATTCTATGGTCCAAAGATTGAGTTCTCTTTAAAAGACTGTCTTGGTCGTGTATGGCAATGTGGTACCATTCAGTGTGACTTCAACTTGCCAGTTCGTTTAGACGCTTCTTATGTAACTGAAGAAAACGAACGTGATCAGCCTGTAATGTTGCACCGTGCAATTCTTGGTAGTTTTGAGCGTTTTATTGGTATACTAATTGAACACTACGCTGGTTTTATGCCACCTTGGTTGTCACCTGTACAAGCATGTGTCATGAACATTACCGACGCTCAAGCGGAAGCAAGTGAGCAAGTTGTGGCAAAACTCAAGGAAAATGGCCTTCGCGCTATTTCTGACTTGAGAAATGAAAAAATCGGATTTAAGATTCGTGAGCGTACTCTAGAGCGCATTCCTTACCTGTTAGTTCTTGGTGATCGAGAAGTTGAAGAAGGTACAGTGAATGTACGTACTCGCTCAGGAAAAAATTTAGGTACTATGTCAGTGGATGCTTTCATTGACTTAGTGAAATCTGCCGTCGCCGAACGTGGCCGGTATATTGTGGAGTAAGAAAGATTAAACAGCCTGACCGTAACCAACAACAAGGTGCAAAGAGTAACCGTCCAGCAATTAACGATGAGATCCGTGCAAAAGAAGTACGCCTCGTCGCTGCTGATGGTGAGCAAAAAGGAATTGTTTCATTAAATGAAGCACTGCGTGCTGCTGAGGATGCAGATCTTGACCTTGTTGAGATTGTCGCAAACGCTGAGCCGCCTGTTTGTAAAATCATGGATTACAACAAGCACTTGTTTGACCTGAAACAGAAGCAAAAAGATGCCAAGAAAAAACAGCATCAAGTGCAAGTGAAGGAAATCAAACTACGCCCAGCAACTGATGTAGGTGATTATCAAGTTAAGCTTCGTGCTATTTTGAAGTTCCTTGAAGAAGGTAACAAAGTCAAAATCACCTTACGTTTCCGTGGTCGTGAAATGGCTCACCAACAACTTGGTTTAGCTCAATTACAAAAAATTGAAGCAGACGTAGCTGAGTTTGGTATTGTAGAGCAAGCTCCGAAAATGGAAGGTCGACAAATGGGTATGTTACTTGGACCGAAAAAGAAAAAGTAATACTCATAAAAAAGCACTGCAAAAGCAGTGCTTTTTTATGCCTGTCATTTCGTGATTTAGTATCTTTAAAATGCGATTTAATAACTTTTTAAACCAAAGCTATTCTCAAATTTTATGTATTTTTTGGTGTTGGAGATATCATTGTATTAGCCAAAACATGATATAACGCAAGACGCAGTCATGATAACGATGAATAGGAAAATAGAATGATTGATCTATATTATTGGGGAACACCCAATGGACATAAAATCACAATTGCCTTAGAAGAAATGGGACTGGATTACACCCTTTATCCAATTAATATTTTAGAAAATGATCAATTTCAACCTGATTTCCTGAAAATTTCCCCAAACAATAAAATTCCTGCAATTGTCGATCAGGACGGTCCACGTGGTGAGCCAATTTCAGTATTTGAATCTGGCGCGATCTTGCAATATTTAGGTCGAAAAACTGGCTTATTCTATCCAACAGATGAACAAGAGCGAGTTGAAGTTGAACAATGGCTCATGTGGCAAATGGGTGGGCTAGGGCCTATGCTTGGGCAGAATCATCATTTTAACCGCTTTGCGCCAGAGAAAATTCCTTATGCAATTGAACGTTATGTGAATGAAACTAAGCGTTTATATGGCGTATTAAACAAACAACTTATAGGGCAAAAATTTGTTGCGGGGGAATACTCAATTGCTGATATGGCAATTCTGCCTTGGATCTTGCGATATGAATGGCAGGGGATTCAATTAGAGGACTATCCATATGTGCAAGAATATATTGTCCGCCTAACAGCACGTCCTGCGGTACAAAAAGCTTTATCAATTAAAGTCATCTAATTTTGCTTGGTAGCGCAATGAATAAAGTGAAAGGTAGTTTGGTTTTAATTTAATATGCTAAGTTACTTTTTACTTTTTTTGAGTGCTTTTGGGGCGGCTACATTATTACCGCTACAATCAGAAGCTGTACTCGCTGCGTTATTATTAAAAAATCAACATTCCGCCTTTCTTCTTATTTCGATTGCTACTTTCGGAAATGTACTCGGTTCATGTGTGAACTGGTGGTTAGGTTTAAAAATAGAACAGTTTAAACATAAAAAATGGTTCCCAGTTTCTGAAAAACGTCTAGAACAAGCTCAACGTTTTTATCATAAGTATGGCTTTTATTCGCTGCTTTTAAGTTGGACACCTGTGATTGGTGATCCAATTACTTTGGTTGCTGGCTTATTCAAAGAAAATTTTTGGCGCTTTTTATTTATGGTTCTTATTGCTAAGGCTGGGCGTTATATTTTCATTTATTGGGTAATTACAGACTTTATTTAAAGTAAAAGCATCCGAAGATGCTTTTATTAAAAGGATTTAATTAGTCTTCTGAGCTTTTAGTAATATCGACTTTAAATAGGTCATTGGTTTTTAGCCAACAGAAGGTGACCACTGCAAGCGTCATGCAACCGCCAAAAATAGTTGCTGCAATAGTTCCCAAATATTTAGCTGCCAAGCCTGATTCAAATGCACCCAGCTCATTACTGGATGAAACAAACATTCCATTTACAGCTGCAACGCGACCACGCATATTTTCTGGTGGGAAAATTTGCAAAATGGTTTGTCTAACCACAACTGAAATACTGTCACAAGCACCTGTCATGGCCAGTGCAAATAGGGACAACCACATATTGTTTGAGAAAGCGAAAAGGATCGTGAATACACCAAAACCAGCAACTGCAAGTAGCATGTTACGCCATGCGTGTTGAGTTGGAGGAAAACGGGTCAAAGCAATCATGGTAATGAGGGCACCAATAGATGGTGCTGCACGTAGATAACCTAAGCCTTCTGGCCCTACTTTTAAAATATCTTCTGCAAAGATAGGCAGTAGGGCAATCACACCTCCAAATAAAACAGAGGCAAGGTCTAAAGAAATAGCCCAGAGAACTATTTTGGTTTTCCAAATAAAGCGGAAACCATCACCTAAGCTTTCTAATACATTGGTAGTTTCAATTTTAGGAAAGCTTCGTTTTTGTAATAAATTAATGAGAATAAAACAGATGCTGAGTAGGCCTGCAACACTAAAAAGACTGGTTTCTCTGCCTAAGTAAGCAAGCATAAACCCACCTAGCATAGGCCCAATAATCACGCCACTTTGCCAACCAATAGTTGTCCATGTTGCGCCATTGGCATAAAGCTCACGTGGAATTAAGAATGGTTTCAATGATGTAGCAGAGGGATTATAAAACCCGCGTATGGTACCTAAGCCAAAAATAACAGCATAAATACCCCAAGAAAGGAAATTTACGCTGATATGGCCTAAACCATGCAGATGGAACAGCAGCCACAAAACTAAAGGTAGAGGCACTGAGAAAAATAAACAGATTTTCATAATGATCTGTTTATTAAATTTATCAGCAAAATAGCCACCCCAAAGCGATAGGGCAATAAATGGAATGGCTTCTGCTAATCCAATTAAGCCTAAAGTTAGAGGGTCTTTGGTAATTTGATAAAGTGAATAAGCAACAATAATTTCTTGAATCAAAATTGCTAACGTTAAGCAAAATTGATTAATGGTAACAAGAGAGAAATCTCTATAGCGCAGTGCAGCGAATGCATCATGTTTCTGCATTTGAAATATCGTATGTTGATAATTTGGACATATTATAGAGCTAAATAAGCCATGATGCTGAATTTATTAGCAATGACCAATCTCTAAACAAACAATATAAATTTTTAATTTGTTAAGACATCAATCCAAAAAAATGCTACGAGTAGTTTTAATTTTAGTCAGCATGCTATAAAATACGCGCTTCCTTACCTGCAGGTCGATTTTGCAATGGTGCAATCGCGCCGAACAGGTGCCTAAAAGAGGTTACTATGGCTAAGTTAAAAACTCGCCGTGGTGCAGCTAAACGCTTCAAAGCGACTGCAAACGGTTTTAAGCGTAAACAAGCGTTCAAGCGCCACATCTTGACCAAAAAATCTGCTAAACGTATCCGTCAATTACGCGGCTGTGTAATGGTTCATGTTTCTGACATGAATTCAGTTCGTCGTATGTGCCCATACATCTAAGGAGATTATAAATGGCTCGTGTAAAACGTGGTGTAGTGGCTCATCGTCGTCACAAAAAAATTCTTGCTCGCGCTAAAGGTTACTATGGTGCTCGTTCACGCGTTTACCGCGTAGCGTTCCAAGCGGTAATCAAAGCTGGTCAATACGCTTACCGTGACCGCCGTCAAAAGAAACGTCAATTCCGTGCTCTATGGATTGCGCGTATCAATGCTGGTGCTCGTCAAAACGGTTTGTCTTACAGCCGTATGATCGATGGCTTGAAAAAAGCTCAAGTGATCATCGACCGTCGCGTATTAGCTGACATCGCTATGCATGATGCAGTAGCATTTGCTGCTTTAGCTGAAAAAGCTAAAGGCGCATTAGCTGCATAAGCTTAGAGATTCAAAGAAAGACCGCTTTTTAGCGGTCTTTTTTTATTTTTAGTGGTCCTATTTTAAAAAAGAGAAAATAATCAGAGATAAATGATGAAAGACGAAAAATTTCTAAATGACTTAATTCAAAAAGTACAGCAAGGTCACCAGTATAAATACTTATATTTTTGGGGACATACTCCTAAACAAGCTGATCTTGTTGATAAAAGCTGTTTTAGCCAGTGGTTCCCAGCGCAATTTAAAGTAGAAGGTGTCGAGTACTTTACTGCTGAGCATTATATGATGGCGCAAAAAGCAAAATTATTTAATGATGAAGAATTTTTTGCACGAATTTTGCAGGTTAAACATCCGAATGAAGCAAAGCAACTCGGCCGTAAAGTACGTAATTATGACGAACAGATATGGCGAGAAAACCGTTTTGATATAGTAGTGCAGGCAAATTTTGCCAAATTCTCACAGCATCCTGAGTTGAAGAAATTCTTATTAGCAACGAAAGACCGTATTTTGGTTGAAGCATCTCCTGTCGATAAAATTTGAGGTATTGGTATGGCCCAAGACCATCCACATATCCAAGATCCTTCTCTATGGCAAGGTCTAAATTTGTTGGGGTTTGCTTTAATGCATGTTCGAGAGCTGCTTTTAACTGAGTAGGTTGGTGCGATATCAATGCTTCACTCTAAAGAGTAGTGACGTGAGGGGAGTGAATTGAAACCATTAAATGACACAGATATTCGTATAGCATCATTTAAGGATGCATTATCTATTGCAGAAGTACATGTGCAAGGTTGGAAAGAAACCTATGCCGATATAGTTAAGCAAGAAATATTAGATGAGCTTAACGTACTAGATAAAGAACAGTTATGGAAAGAGATAAGCAGAAGTCCTGATCATAAGTTATTTATCTATACTGAAAATGGAGTAGTAAAAGGCTTTCTCGATGGTTATTTAAATCCAGAAAATAACGTTGCTGAAATTCTTGCTTTTTATCTTTTAAAAGAAGTTCAAAAACAAGGCATAGGCCGTGAGTTATTCCAAAAGTTCTATCAATGCGCTTTAAAGCAAGGTTATGCTTTTATTCGTTTAGAGGTTTTTAATAAAAATCCGAGTCGTTTCTTCTATGAAAAAATGGGAGCAAAGTTAATTGATGAGGCCGAACTACCAGAGTTCGGCCTCGGAATAACAGAATTACTTTATCAATGGGAACTTTAATCTTGATTAAAGACCAAAATAATAAGCTAAGGCACAAATAATGATGGTTAGAACAATAAGCTTGATTACACCTGTTCCTCCAGCCTTATGATGAGGTGCTTTTAAATGGGTTGCAGACTCATTCGTTGCATCAAAAGGAGAGGGTTTCTCAACAGGCTTTAATTGAGCTGTTTGATAGTGATTTGCTGCTTTCACAATCAGCTTTGCAAATAGGTCGTCAGTTTTGTGGGTAAAATTTCTTAAGTTAATAATTTGTTCTTGGTCTAAGTCTTCCCCTAAAGGATCATTTGCGGTGCGTTTCTTCTGCTCTAAATAATCTGATAAAGCCTGAGTGCGGTAGAGGAGTTGATGTGCACAATCAGCTGGGTAGTTTTCAGGAATAAGAGCAAGAGTCGGTTGATGATCTACTGAAATTTGATGTGTTGACCCATCAAAATATTTTTTCAGAAATTCTGGTTCTTCAAAACCTGCTGCATACTTACTTCGAAATAACTCAGTTTCCATAAAGTCAGCTATTTCATCCCATTGAGGTACTTTTAAGTCAGCATCAACTTTCTTGGATAATTTTTCGTTCAGTTCAAAACGCCAGAAAGTTTCTAAACGTAAATCACTACGCTGATTTAAAGGCGCTTCAAATTCATTATCGCTGCTGTACCATTCGGCAAGCTCATGGCCAAAAATCCATGCGATTTTTTTATTGTTTTGATGGCTCACAATAAAATGGGTATAGGGTAAAAGTTCTACATTATTATTTGGATTTTGCTCTTCATTTAAGATGGTTGATAAGTGAAGAGAGATTTGGGTTGTTCCCTGTTTTTTGAGTGCTTCTAGCCAAACTTGGAAATGTTGAGCAAGTAAATGCTGTGAAATTAAGTCACGAAACTGAAAACTATGTTGGTCAAAAATATGATGTTGTCGCCATTGATTGAAGCTTAAATTCTGGCGAAGGTATTCATTACCGTAGGTCACAAGTGTAAGTTGTTGTTTCCAAATCTGATTGAGCGCCATAATAATTGATCTCATTGACGATAGTATTATTTTATACGTTTTATCTTTTTGTTGCCTAATACATTTTTCATGATGGATAAACTTCATCAATACGGTGAAAAACTGTTAGAATGCAGCGTTTTATTATATTTTTAAATTTGTTGCTTTGAGAGTTAATATGTCACTGGAAGCCCTGACCACAGAAGCGCTTGCTGCCATTGCAGCAGCTCAAGACCTTGTTGCACTTGATCAGGTGCGTGTGCAATTTACAGGGAAAAAAAGCCAGCTTGCAGAACAATCGAAAGCATTAGGGAAAATGGACCCTGAAGAACGTAAAGTACAAGGTGCTGCGATTCATGCTGTTCGAGAAACAATTAATAGCGCTTTAAGTGAGCGTCAAACGGCATTACAACAAGCTGCGCTAGCGCAAAAACTAGCAAATGAGACCATTGATATTACTTTACCAGGTCGTGGACAGCGCATTGGTACAGTTCATCCTGTTATTCAAGTACAAGAACGTATTTGCCAGTTCTTTACTAAAGCTGGTTTTACAGTTGCAACAGGACCAGAAGTTGAAGATGACTATCATAACTTTGAAGCATTAAATATTCCTGGGCATCACCCTGCACGTGCTATGCACGATACTTTCTATTTCGATGCAAACCATTTGTTGCGTACGCATACTTCTGGTGTGCAAATTCGTACCATGGAAACAAGCCAGCCACCAATTCGTATTGTATGTCCGGGCCGTGTATATCGCTGTGACTCAGACCAAACGCATTCGCCAATGTTCCATCAAATCGAAGGTTTGTACGTTGCTGAGAACACCAGCTTTGCTGAATTAAAAGGTTTATTAATTAACCTACTGAATGAATTTTTTGAGAAAGATTTAAAAGTACGTTTCCGCCCATCATATTTCCCATTTACAGAGCCTAGTGCAGAAGTGGATATCATGGATGAGCGTGGACGTTGGTTAGAAGTATTAGGCTGTGGCATGGTACATCCAAATGTACTACGTGCTGCGGGTATTGATCCTGATAAATACAAAGGCTTTGCTTTTGGTTTAGGGGTAGAGCGTTTTGCAATGTTGCGTTATGGCATCAATGACTTACGTATGTTCTATCAAAATGATGTGCGTTTCTTACGCCAATTTGCCTAACATTTTTTCAGGATTAAATAAGGTTTATAAAGATGAAGATTAGCGAAAATTGGTTACGCACATGGGTTAACCCAGCCATTGATAGTGATACATTATCTGATCAGTTGACTATGCTTGGTCTTGAGGTAGATGAACTAGCACCTGTTGCTAAGCCATTTACTGGAGTTGTGGTTGGTGAAGTTCTAACGGTTGAACAACATCCAGATGCAGACCGTCTGCGTGTAACAACAGTTAACATTGGTTCAGGTGAACCTCTGCAAATTGTATGTGGTGCTCCTAACGTTCGTGTTGGAATGAAAGCACCTGTAGCAACTATTGGTGCAGTATTACCAGGCGATTTTAAAATCAAAAAAGGTAAGCTTCGTGGCATCGAATCACAAGGTATGCTGTGCGGCGCTTCTGAAATCGACCTTGAAGATAAAATCGATGGTTTGCTTGAGCTACCTACCGATGCTCCAGTAGGGGTGAACATCCGTGAATACTTAAAACTTGATGATAACGTTATTGATATCAGTATTACACCAAACCGTGGTGACTGTTTCAGTATCCGTGGTATCGCACGTGAGATTGCAGTAATTAACCAACTGCAAATGAATGAGCCTGAAATCAAGTCAGTTGATGCGACAATCACTGATGAGAAAAAAGTAGTGATCAGCACGGATGGGGCTCCACGCTACTTAGGACGTGTAGTTAAAAACGTGAATGTAAAAGCTGCGACCCCAGAGTGGATGGAACAAGCTTTAGCACGTTCAGGAATTCGTACTCACAGTATTCTGGTTGATGTAACGAACTATGTCCTCATGGAATTGGGTCAGCCAATGCATGCTTTTGATTTAGCTAAAATCGAAGGAACTGTACACGTTCGCCAAGCTCAGCCACAAGAAAAGTTGCAACTCTTGAATGATCAAGAAGTTGAGTTGCAAGAAGATGTGATGGTTATTGCAGATGACCAGAAAGCACTAGCAATCGCTGGTATTATGGGCGGTCTAGCATCAAGTGTAACTGATGATACAGCTGATATCTTCTTGGAGAGCGCATTCTTCGCTCCACTTGCGATTGCTGGGCGTGCTCGCCGTTTTGGTTTGCATACAGATTCTTCGCAACGTTATGAACGCGGTGTAGATTTTGAATTGCCATTAATTGCGATGAATCGTGCTTCTCAGCTCATTCAAGAATTAGCGGGTGGTGAGTTTGGTCCTATCACTGTAGCTGAAAAAACTGATTTACTTCCAAAACGTGAAGCTATTGAACTTAAGCAAGCTCAAGTAGACCAATTATTGGGATATCAAGTTGCTGCTGATTTCATTACAGATGCTTTAACTCGACTAGGGGGTAAAGTAACTGTTAAAGCTGAAGGTGAGTGGAGCGTAGTTCCACCATCACATCGTTACGATATGGCAATTTATCAAGATTTGATTGAAGAAGTTGCACGTATTGATGGGTATGACAATATTCAGATTAGCTTACCAAGTATGGATGTTCAGCTTGCTAAGTATCAAGATCGTTTTGAAATTGCTCAACTACGCCAAACAGTAGTCACTTTGGGTTACCAAGAAGCAATCAGCTTTAGCTTTGCTGATGCAAAACTTGAAAAGCAATTAAATCCACAAGTAAATCCACTCATGCTAGCAAATCCAATTTCAAGTGATTTAGCAGCAATGCGTAGCACTTTGCTTTCTAGTTTAATTCCTTGTGTACAATATAATTTAAACCGTCAACAAAGCCGTGTGCGTTTCTTTGAGCTAGGTTTGCGTTTTGATTATCAAAATGCCGCTTCTATTCAAGACTTAAAGCAAATCCCGACATTAGCGTTAATTGCTGTAGGTTCTCGTGAACCAGAATCATGGCATGCTAAGCCACAACCAATGGATTTCTTCGATTTCAAAGGTGAAGTAGAAGAGGTTTTAGCTGCTGGACGTCTTAAAGTTGAATATGCTCGTTCAGAGCGTGCTTGGTTGCATCCGGGACAGTCAGCTGAAATTTTAGTTGATGGTAAATCAATTGGTTACCTAGGCCGTTTGCACCCATCTTTAGAAAATGAGCTTGATTTGAGCACAACTTGGGTTGCTGAGCTTGATCAGGCAGCAGTTTTGCAATCTTATGTATCTAATTTTACAGAATTATCACGTTTTCCTTCGGTTAGACGTGATATTGCGCTTTTAATCTCTGATAATATAAATGTTAGAGATATTCAGCAGTTAATCGAAAAAACTGGTGGAGAGCTTTTAGACTCTACTTGGTTATTCGATGTGTATACGGGGCAGGGTGTCGAAGATGGTAAGCGCTCATTAGCGTTTGCATTACTATGGCAACATCCTTCACGTACGCTTGAAGATGCTGAAATTAAATCTGGTATGGACAATATAATCCAAGTGTTGGAAAACACTTATCAAGCGACATTGAGGGCCTCATGACAGCACTAACTAAAGCAGACATGGCTGATCATTTAAGTGAGTTAACCAGCTTAAATCGCCGTGAAGCAAAACAAATGGTCGAGTTGTTCTTTGACGAAATTAGCCAAGCGCTTATCGCGGGTGAGCAAGTTAAGCTTTCTGGTTTTGGTAATTTCGAACTTAGAGATAAACGCGAGCGTCCAGGACGTAATCCAAAAACAGGCGAAGAAATTCCGATTTCTGCGCGCCGTGTAGTGACCTTTAGAGCGGGTCAGAAATTTAGACAACGCGTTGGAAATGAGCAGATCGATTGATCTGCTTTTTTTATTTATGTTTGGTTGTAATTGGTTTTGAATGAATCATATTTAATGTAAGCCTAGAAATCTTTATATCAAGTACATCTGTACTGAACTTATAAAATTTTAGGCATAAAAAAAAGAGGACATAACGTCCTCTTTTTTATCTAATCTAGAATATAGATTAGTGTGCAGCAGAAGCAGCAGCGTCAGCAGAAGCAGCAGCGTCAGAAGCAGAAGCAGCAACGTCAGAAGCAGCAGCAGCAGTTTCAGAAGCAGCAGCGTCAACAGCAGTAGCAGCTTCAGAAGCAGCAGCAGTAGCTTCAGAAGCAGCAGCTACAGCTTCAGAAGCAGCAGCAGCAGCTGGAGCTTCTTCTTTCTTAGAACAACCAACGAAAGCTAAAGTAGCAGCAACAGCAGCAGCAACAGCGAATTTTTTGAATAACATGGCATCACTCTCACAAAAAAAATTTGAGATTAAAAAAACCTAAGTTAGGCTGTTTTGCTTTTATTATTCCTAAACGTAGCTAGGTAACAACGCATGGAGCAGTCTAACTGGTCTGCCGCTATGCTATCACTGCGAATGTTGAAATACTACTGTCACCTGTCAAAAAAGCGCAGAAAAATCGAAAAAACAGTCTGTTTTTTAACAGAAAAAAACAATCAAATAGATTAGATATATTGGAAAAGGTATAAGTAAGCTACTAAAAAACATAATTTTTTTATATTAAAAATATTTGTTTTCAAAAGCTTAAATATATCCTTACATAAGGAATAGTAAAATGTAGTTTTGTGTAAAGCATGTCAACCAAATAAAAAAGCTACTCACGAGAGTAGCTTTTTTGGAACAAATTAATGATTAAGTTGAAGCTTTACGTTTCATTTGATCAAAGAAATCATCATTTGTTTTAGTTTCTTTCATACGGTCAAGTAAGAATTCCATAGCAGCCAACTCATCCATAGGATGAAGAAGTTTGCGAAGGATCCAAACTTTACGTAATTTATCTTCATCCATTAAACGTTCTTCACGACGTGTGCCTGATTTCTTAATATTCATGGCAGGGAAGACACGTTTCTCAGCAATACGGCGATCAAGCGTAATTTCTTGGTTACCTGTACCTTTGAATTCTTCGTAAATTACATCATCCATTTTACTGCCAGTTTCAATAAGCGCAGTAGAGATGATTGTTAAAGAACCGCCTTCTTCGATGTTACGAGCAGCACCAAAGAAACGTTTTGGACGTTCTAATGCATGAGCATCTACACCACCCGTTAATACCTTACCTGATGAAGGGATTACAGTGTTGTATGCACGAGCTAAACGTGTAATAGAGTCAAGTAAAATCACAACATCTTTTTTATGTTCAACAAGACGTTTTGCTTTTTCAATGACCATTTCAGCTACTTGTACGTGACGGGCAGGTGCTTCATCAAATGTTGAAGCAACGACTTCACCGCGTACAGTACGTTCCATTTCAGTTACTTCTTCTGGGCGCTCATCAATAAGTAAAACAATAAGGAATACTTCCGGATTGTTTCTCACAATAGATTGAGCAATGTTTTGAAGTAACATTGTTTTACCCGCTTTTGGCGGTGCAACAATAATCGAACGTTGACCTTTACCAATTGGGGCAACTAAGTCGACAACACGAGCAGTTAAGTCTTCTGTTGTACCATTACCTAGTTCCATAACCAATTGTTCGGTTGGGAAAAGGGGAGTTAAGTTTTCAAATAAAATTTTATTTCGAGAATTTTCAGGCGTGTCATAGTTAATCTGATTAACTTTGAGTAACGCGAAATAACGCTCACCTTCTTTCGGAGGGCGAATAGTACCTGTGATGGTATCACCTGTACGCAAGTTAAAGCGTCGGATTTGTGAAGGACTCACATAAATATCATCCGGACCTGCTAAATACGAACCTGCGGCAGAGCGCAAAAAACCAAAACCATCAGAGAGAATTTCAAGAACGCCGTCACCAAAAATTTCTTCGCCATTCATTGCATGGCGTTTCAATATGGCAAAGATAATATCTTGCTTTCGGTTACGAGCCATACCTTCAAGGCCCATAAATTCAGCAATTTTAATTAGTTCGCCGATTGGTTTTTTCTTGAGTTCAGTTAAATTCATAAGGGTCAGAATTAGGAAAGAGTAGAGTGTGGTTTAAAAGAAGAAAAATCGCTCGCATACAAAAAAGAGTATCGCAATTGTATTTACACAATAACAATTCAGAAGTCTGATTAACTGTTTCGAAGAGAAATGTGAAAAAACAATTTCTGTTGCCGAGTGGCGATCTATATGTTTGTGTCTTGTAAGAAGCCGGACAGAAGACGATTCCCTTCAGTGCCTCTTGAGCATGCAATATAAGTGAGATCAGCTAATTTGTCAATTTATAGCCGAAAAAAATACGCTATAGAGATATAGCGTATTTTTATCTGTAACGTTTCTTCTTAAACGTTTTCGTCAATGAAGCTAACGAGTTTAGAACGAGGTACAGCACCGATTTGCTGAGCTACTACTTCACCATTTTTGAAAAGTAATAAAGCAGGAATATTACGGATATTGTATTTCACTGCTGTATCTTCACAAGAAGTTACGTCAACTTTAACGATTTTTACTTTACCAGCATATTCACTTGATAAATCTTCAAGAACAGGTGCAATTGCTTTACAAGGTGCACACCAACCTGCCCAGAAGTCAACAAGTACAGGGGTTTCTGCATCTAGAACATCTGCTTGGAAGTTATCATCAGTTGTATTTACAATAGTCGCAGACATGGTACGGCTCCAATTTTTAGAAAAAAGTGCTATCACTATATGAGGATATAATCTCTATCAGTATTACATAGCTACTTAGTTCAATGTAAGGGTTTGATGCTATTATTCAAGGCTTAACTGAATTTGTCTAATGGATGCTCACGATATTCACCATCGGCTTGTACAATCGTTTAACAAATAGAAAAATATCGATGTCTATTAATTGTTGATGAAAATGGCTTTTCAATTGCATTCTTGTGAATTACTCTAGGCGTGAATTGTTATGGGTTTAGTTCAATAATGTCTGATTTTCTGATTGATGAAGAATTACTTGCTGCCATAGATATGGGGTCGAACAGTTTTCACCTTGCAATTGCACGGGTAGATCACGGTGAAGTTAAAAAAGTGGCTTCAATGTCAGAAAAAGTACAGCTTGCGGCTGGTCTTGATGAAAATAAAAATTTAACAGAAGCAGCACAACAACGTGGATTAGCATGTTTAGCTCGTTTTGTGGGACGTTTAAGTTCTGTTCAACCCAATCGTTTAAGAATTGTGGCAACCAATGCTTTACGTCAGGCTAAAAATGGCCATGAATTTATTCAAAAAGCCGCTGAAATTTTACCCAAACCTATTGAAATTATTGCTGGTCGTGAAGAAGCACGACTGATTTACCTTGGCGTATCTCACACGATGGCTAACGGTGGACGTCGTTTAGTTGTGGATATTGGTGGGGGATCTACCGAGTTTATTATTGGCGAAGAGTTTGAGCCTATATATACCGAATCATTGCAAATGGGATGTGTGGCGTATACAAAAGCTTATTTTGCTGATGGCGAAATCACACAAAAAGCATTCGATAAGGCAGTAGTTGCTGCTCGTAAAGAACTTTCAGCAATTGCAACAACTTATAAGATGGAAGGTTGGGATACTGTTGTTGGTTCAAGTGGAACTATTAAAGCCTGTCGTCAAATTATGGTGAATATGGGGTTAAGTGACGAGCAAGAAAATGTCACTCGTGAAGGCCTCTATAAACTTAAAGATAAGTTACTTAAGTTCAAAAATATTTCTGAAATTGATTTTGAAGGACTTCGAGAAGACCGACGAGCAGTTTTGCCAGCCGGATTGGCAATTTTGTACGCAGTTTTTGAAGTATTGGAAATTGAATATTTGGCATATTCTGATGGTGCATTGCGTGAAGGAGTCATGTATGACCTGTTAGGTCGTTTTAAACATGAAGATATCCGAGATCGTAGTGTACAAGCCCTAATGGGACGTTATAACGCTGATCCGAAACAAGCAGAACGAGTTGTAAATACAGCTCAACAGTTATTCGATGGTGTAGCAAAGCCACTTAATTTAACCAGTGAAGACAGTGACTTACTGCGCCGTGCTGCATATTTGCATGAAATTGGTTTAGCAATTAGTCATGGTGGTTACCATCGTCATGGTGCTTATTTATTACAGCATTCTGATATTCCAGGTTTCTCACAAATTGATCAAAACCATCTTTCACATTTGGTTGCTCACCATCGTCGCAAATTACGTAATGATGTAAAAAATGAAGTTTTAAAGGCTGGCGGTTATAAATTACTTTACTTAAGTTTATTACTTCGCCTTGCAGTTTTACTCAACCATAGTCGCAGTGATCAGATGCTTCCTGCCATTGAATTGACCATCATAAATGATCAACAATGGCAGCTTAGTGTTTCTGGTGATGCCAAACAATGGCCATTGTTAGTTGCCGACTTGCATGATGAGCAAGAGCAGTTTAAGCATTGGGACATTGAATTGAATATTCAGTCGGAAAAATTTATCGATTAAAGGGATAATATTCGACCTATGAAAAAAGCTACTCAGTCCAAAGCGTGGACAACGGTTCAAATTGCACGTCATCCTGATCGTCCGCAGTTTCTAGATTATGTCGGTGAAATCTTTACAGAGTTTGATGCCTTGCATGGTGATCGTTTGTTTGGTGACGATGGTGCGATGGTAGGTGGTCTTGCTCGTTTTGACGGTCAACCTGTGATGGTCATTGGACAACACCGTGGTCGTAGTACCCGTGAAAAATTAAAGCATAACTTTGGTATGGCGAACCCAGAAGGTTACCGTAAATCTCAGCGTTTATTAGATATGGCTGAGCGTTTTAATCTTCCGGTGTTCACGTTTATTGATACGATGGGTGCATACCCAGGTGTTGGTGCTGAAGAACGTGGTCAAGCTGAAGCAATTGCTACTAGCCTTGCTCAACTTTCAAGTTTGAAAGTTCCTGTTGTTGCAACAGTACTCGGTGAAGGTGGTTCTGGTGGTGCTTTGGGTATTGGTGTTGCAGACCGAGTAATTATGTTATCGCATAGTATTTATTCTGTGATTTCACCAGAAGGTTGTGCTTCTATTTTATGGAAGACTGCTGAAAAAGCAGCTCAAGCGAGTGAAGCTTTAGGTTTAACAGCAGATAAACTACAATCTCTAGGTATTGTTGAATATGTAGTAGATGAAGGTGAAGGGGCTCATTTAGACCCTGAGCGTGTTATGCAAAACCTAAAAGTGGTTTTGAAGCAAGCTTTGGAAGAGTTGCTACCAATGGATGCAAATGAACGATGCGAAGCACGTTATCAACGTTTAATGAAGTTTGGCAGCGAAAATTTAGGCATCACGTCTTAAAGCAGGCTCAAGAGTTTTCAGAAAATAGTTCTTTTCTTATTGGATGTAGTGGTGGCATGGATTCAATGCTACTACTACATTTAATGGCTCAAATTTTCCCTCAAAAGATCCGAGCAATTTACATTGATCATCAACTGCAAAAACAAAGTGCAGAATGGGGGGAATTTGTTGCCAGTCAGTCAACAAATTTAAATATTCCTTATATTATTCAAAAAGTTCAGATTTCTGATGGGAATCTGGAAGCTCAAGCACGTCAAGCACGTTATCAAGCTTATCAGCAACATTTACAACAAAATGAAATTCTATTGCTTGCTCATCATCAGCAAGATCAGGCCGAAACAGTTATTTTACGTTTATTGTCAGGTACAGGTGTAGATGGACTTGCTGCGATGCAAGCCATTGATTACCGTGTAAACATGACAATTTGGCGCCCTTTTTTGGATCTAACACGTGAGCAAATCGCTTTTTGGACTGCTCAGCTTGAAGTTAAGTATATTGATGATCCAATGAACTATGATACCCATTATGATCGTGTGTGGTGTCGTGAAGAGCTTTGGCCATTTTTAACAAAACGATTTCCAAAAATGCAGCAGGCACTGAGCCGAACCAGTTATCTCATGCAAGATGCTTCTGAAATTTTAGAAGAAGTTTTGAAAGCCGATTTAAAGCATTGTGGAACGGCTGAATGCTTAGATTTAATTAAACTATTAGATTTGTCATCTGCCCGTCAACGTCAATTACTTTCCGCTTGGATGAAGGGTGATGGGCAATATCGGCCTGCATTTGAAATGGTCGAGCGCTTAAAGACTGAAGTTATTGAATCTAAGTCAGATGCTCAAGCCGCTTTACATTGGAACCAGTTTTACTATGTTCGTTATCAAAATATACTCTATAGGTTAAGTAAACAGGTTTATCTTGCGGAAACTTTAAATCCGGTTGAAGCTGAACTCGAGCATGCATTTAAATTAGAAGAAAAGTGGCAGGGGGCTTCTGGACTTTTTCATATTGTGTCTAAAGAAATTGGTATAAGTCATTCTTTATTAAATAAAGAATTAAAAATAATTCGACGTCAAGGCGGTGAAAAAGTCCATTTATATGGTCGTGTTGGGCAATGGCCATTAAAAAAAGCAATTCAAGAGGCACATATTTTGCCTTGGCTTCGTCATACAATTCAAATATTAGTCATAGATAATGTTATGCTTGGGGTTTTTACACCGAAAGGATTTTGGTTGGCTCAGTCTCCGTATTGTGAGCAAGGAGGATGGCAACCAGATTTAATTTCTCATTCTTGTGATCTGGTAAATGGCGAATATGGTTATGACAAGTGCAGTAAATAGTAATATCTGTTTTATTGGTGGTGGTAATATGGCCCAAGCGTTGATTGGCGGGCTAATTTCGAGAGGTTTGCCGCCAACACGTATTACCGTTTCAGATCCAGTTGAACAAATCCGTCATTTATTACAAGAAAAAGAAGTTCATGTAACACAAGATAATGTGGCTGCAATTAAAAATGCAGATGTTGTAGTACTTGCTGTAAAACCACAGGTTTTAGCAAATGTTCTACGCCCGTTGAAAGGCTTATTATCGGATAAACTGGTTATTTCGATTATTGCTGGTGCGGAAATTAAGACAATATCAAATCTTATTGATAGCGAACGAATTGTACGTGTTATGCCGAATACGCCAGCATTAGTTCAAACTGGCGCACATGGTATTTATGCGACTGATGTGGTTGGTGCTTCAGACCGTGAATTAACGAGTCAAATTTTAGCAGCAACTGGTTTAACAATTTGGGTAAACTCCGAAGCTCAAATTGATGCGGTAACGGCAGTTTCAGGTTCAGGTCCGGCTTATTTCTTCTACCTCATGGAAAGTATGATTCGCGCAGGTAAAAATCTAGGGCTAGATGAAAAAGTTGCAACTGCTTTAACACTTCAAACAGCATTAGGTGCGGCTCAAATGGCAATTACGAGTTCAAATACTCCGTCTGAACTACGTAAAAATGTGACTTCACCGAATGGTACAACACAAGCTGCACTTGAAGTTTTTGATCGTGCACAAATCTCTCAAAATATTCAATCTGCATTAGCTGCTGCACAGAAACGTAGCCAAGAATTGGCTCAAGAACTGAGTGACAGTGCAAAATAGCTTTAATAGGATAAGACAACTATGGGTGCAAATTCTGCGCTAATTTTTGGAATTTTAATTAACGTTGCGATTTTATTGGTCTTTTTCCGGTTCTTAATGCAATTGGCGGCAGTAAGTCCTTATAATCCTGTGGTTTTATCGACAGTAAAGGCGACGAAGATTGTTGATATTTTTGGCCGAATTTTTCCAACGGTCGCAAAAGGCCGATTCAATTTAGCCGCGTTAGTTCTTTTAATTATTTTATATTTACTGAAAATTTTCGGTGTGATGTATCTTTCAGGTTCAATGCCAAATAGTCCGATTCATTTAGTGATTCTGACATTTGTGACTATGATTCAGGACTTGATTCGTTTCTGCCGTTATTTAATTTTCGCGACAATCATTTTGAGCTGGGTGGTTATGTTCACTCAATCTCGTTCTCCTTACATTGAAGTGATTCAAGATTTAGCTGAACCATTATTAGCGCCGTTCCGTCGTTTACTACCTAATATGGGAATGATTGACTTATCGCCAATTTTGGCTTTCTTGGCACTCTATATTGCCGAGATCTTAATGAATGAAGTCGCTAAAGTTCTTTTAACGGGACTGTAAGTTAATGCAATAAAAAAGGGCTGTTAATACAGCCCTTTTTTTATTTTTGCTAATTAATGGGCATCATCCCAGTTTTGTCCTTGTCCAACTTCAACCACTAAAGGCACGGAAATTTCTACAACAGATTCCATGACTTTTGCGATTTGTTTTGAAAGTTCCTCAGCAATATTTTGATTAGCTTCAAATACTAATTCATCGTGTACTTGAAGTAGTAGTTTAGCTTGATCTTTTGGCAAGATTTTATCAACTTCAATCATTGCAAGTTTAATAATATCAGCCGCACTACCTTGTAAAGGCGCATTAATTGCAGCACGTTCAGCAGCCTTACGTACCATCACATTTCGTGCATCAATATCAGGTGTATAAAGACGACGACCTAAAATAGTTTCAACAAAGCCTTGTTCCGATGCTACTTGGCGGGTACGTTGCATATATTCGTAAATGCCAGGATAGCGTTGGAAATATTGCTTAATATAATTTTGCGATTCTTGACGTGTGAAGCCTAACTGGCGAATTAAGCCAAACTCAGACATACCATACAGTAGGCCAAAGTTAACTGCTTTCGCTTGACGGCGTTGGTCATTGGTTACATCTTCGATCGCAATACCCAATACTTCTGCTGCCGTACGACGGTGAACGTCTTGACCATGTTGGAATGCGTGTACCAAAGCTTCATCTTGAGAGAAATGAGCCATTAAACGAAGTTCAATTTGTGAGTAATCGGCTGCTAGTAAAACTCGTCCTTCTGGTGCAATGAATGCCTTACGAATTTGACGGCCAATTTGTCTACGAATTGGAATATTTTGTAAGTTCGGATCGGAAGAGGAGAGACGACCTGTTGCTGTGAGTGCTTGGTGATAACTCGTATGTACGCGATGCGTATCGTTATGAGATTGCTCAACTAAACGGTCAGTATAGGTACTTTTAAGTTTTGCTAAACCGCGATGCTCTAGAATAATTTCCGCTAAAGGATGTTCTATTTTTTCTAAAACACTTTCACTGGTGCTGTATTGCCCAGTTGCAGTTTTTTTGCCACCTTTGATTCCTAATTTATCAAATAGGATTTCGCCGACTTGTTTAGGTGAAGCAATATTAAAAGTTTCATCTGCAATTTCCATCGCTTGATTTTCAAGCCCTTCCATTGTTTTTGCAAATTCAACGCTTAACTTGTCTAAGAATGCATGATCTAGTCGAATACCATCTTCTTCCATGCCTGACAAAATTCGGGCAACTGGCATTTCAATGTTATATAAAATATTTTCTAGCTCAGGATGTGCTTTGAGCTTACTTGAAAGAACTTCATATAAACGATAGGTCACATGTGCATCTTCGGCTGCATAATGAGCAGCAACTTCAATCTCAATTTGATTAAAAGTCTTTTGTTTAGCACCCTTACCAGCAATTTGTTCAAAAGTAGTGGTCAAGTGACTTAAATAGACACGAGCTACATCATCCATGCCATGACGAGTTGCTGCTGCATTTAATACATAAGATGCCAGCATGCTATCGAAGTACCAGCCTTTAAGCTCTATACCGTGGTTTGCAAAAATATGGGCGTCATATTTAAGGTGATGACCAATTTTTTTAACTGCTTCATTTTCTAGCACAGGCTTAATTTGCGCTAGAATTTGTTCACGGTTCAGTTGTTGTGGTGCATTTTCATAGTTATGCGCTAAAGGCACATAGTAGGCATCTTGTGCATCAAAGGCGACTGAAAAACCGACCATCTCTGCAATACGGTAATCAAGACTTGTGGTCTCTGTATCAATAGCAAAATGATCGGCATTTTGCATGCGTTGCCAGAGTTGATCCCAAGCTTCTTGAGTTAAAACAGTATGATAATTTGCAGTTCCAAGCTGGTCATCTTGACTAGTTAAGCTGGCGTGATCTTCGGTTTCTATCGTTTCAGCAGGTTTAACTTCATTTTGAACCACTGTCTGTGAAGCTTGCTGTTTGTAGCTTGAACTATTGGGGTTGTTTGGATGATCAAGCGATTGTAATTGGTTTCTAAACTCAAGCTCAGTGTATAGATTACGCAAAGCCTCTACGTTTGGATCAGTAAGCTTTAACTCATGCCAGTCGAGTTCTAAAGGAAGATCGCAAACAATACTTGCCAATTGATGATCAAGCTTAATGTTATCTAAATTGTCTTTAATATTTTGGCTCAGTTTGCCTTTAAGCTGTTCTACATTAGCAATGATATTATCTAAAGTGCCATATTCGGTCAGTAACTTAGCTGCTGTTTTTGCTCCCACGCCAGGCACGCCCATAATACCGTCAGATGCATCGCCCATTAGAGTCAAGTAGTCGATAATCTGATTTGGCCAAACACCAAACTTCTCAAATACGCCGTCGGTGTCCATTACACGGTCTTTAAAGCTATCTTCTAATTTTACATGGTCATTGACGAGCTGAGCCATGTCTTTATCTCCAGTTGAGATAAGGACATGATGGCCCTCGAGTACGGCACGTTTAGCAAGTGTACCGATAATGTCATCAGCTTCAGCACCCGGAAGGCTATATAAAGGAATCCCTTGAGCTTTAATCAATGCATGCAAATATGGAATCTGTTGAGATAACTCTTCAGGCATGGTTGGGCGATCACCTTTATAAATAGGTGAAAGCTTATGACGGAAAGTTGGCTCAGGCGTATCAAAAATGACAGCCATATGTGTTGGCTGCATACGGCGCATTAATTTTTGAATGGCAGAAATTGCCCCACGTATTGCATTGGTATGTAACCCTGTAGAGGTCGTCAATGGTGGTAATGCATGATATGCACGAAATAAAAAATAGGACCCATCAACCAAGACAAATGGTGGCATTGAACAATTCCTTAATTTGAATTAGGGGTATTTTACGTGAAAATGGCTATGAATGCAGGATTATGATTTTTGCAGTATTTTGTATGAATAAATATACGCTTGTATTGGCTTGAAGTAATATGACATGTAATGAAGCTGTTATATTGCTAAGCCCATGTATAAAAAAGACAAACAGGGAATGATCGTCGTTTTGATCGCTTTGACTTTGTTTTTAGCCATTTCAATTGGTTTTAAATTTCAAAGCGCCGTTGTTGCTTTATCTATTGCGCTCACTGTCATATTAGTTCAATTTTTATCAAATCTGCATCAGCGTTTAATTCATTTAGAACAACAGTTTTCTCAGCAGAAAACGCCACTTTATTCTATTCACATACAACGCACAGTCATTTATGCGGCTGCATTAGTTGCATTAGTTGCATTAGTTGCTTATATCAATCATTGGATATGGATTGCTGGTGGGGCATTACTGGTTTTATTATTATGTTTGATTCAAATCATTAGTGCATTTCATACTCGTCTATTGTTCCTCGAGTCAGCCAAACAAACAGTAAATGTAAATGAATCTATACATACAGAAGTTATAATGCCTGTATCAGAGCAAGCTGATCCAAACAATATTACCGAGCCAGCTCTACCTGAAACAATAGCTTTAAATCAAGAACAACAAATAGCTCATGTACAAAGCGCATGGTGGCAACCAGCAGTCGATTGGATGGTTCATGGTAATCCAATCTTAAGAGTTGCTGTTGCTGTGCTGATGGTTGGAGTAGTGTTGTTATTACGTTTTGCAAGTGAGCACTGGCAGTTAAGCTTAGGAGTAAAACTTGGTTTTATTGCTCTTGCTGGAGGTGTGTTAACAGCATTTGGGTATACCTTGCAAAAGAAAAACCAGCTTTTTGCTGTGGCATTGCAGGGTGTAGGACTTGCAGTTGTATTTTTGACGCTTGTGTTCTCACATCATTTTGGTGTGATTGCCAATATCACTACAGCAAGTATTTTATTTGCTATTTTATTAGCAATTACAGTATTCCTGAGCTTAAAACAACAAGCAATTTATTTAGCAATATTAGCACTCGGTATGGCTTATGCGGCACCTTTAGTTATTCCGCAATATCGCCCAGATGTAATTTTTCTATTTAGTTATTACTTCGTCATTAATCTTGCAGTGGCTGCTGTTAATTTTATTCAGCCTTGGAAAATCCTAAATCAAATTGCTTTCTTTGCCACAATGTTTATTGGTGGTAGTGCAATCGCATTTTATGCTGAGCCAGCAAAATTTGACACATTAGACTGGATCTTATGGTGTCATATTGCTTTGTTTATTTGGTTAAGTGTTCGTTATAGCCAAAATATATCGCGGGTTTCAGAACATGATAAACAAGTGGGTATTCGTTTACCTCCACTGTTAGATGTAGGCCTTATTTTTAGTGTTCCTGTATTAGGCTTTACACTTCATGCTTATTTAGTTCATGAGTCGACCCAAGCTTTGACGATTGGTGCTGCTGTATTAGCGGGTACTTATGCGGTATTAACTTATTGGATTAAAAAATCCCATCCACAACTTTCAGTTCTTGCAAAAAGCTTTTTCATTCTCGCTGTTGCTTTTTTTGCTTTAATTTTTCCACTTGCAAAAGGCGCGCACTGGACAGCAATTGGTTGGGTTGCACAAGGTACGGCTTTAATCGTTTGGGGAGTAACTGAACGCTACCGTTTAAGCCGATATATTGGTGTAGTTTTAGTGTTACTTAGCTCACTTGCACTGTTTTATCAGGTTTGGGCAAATGAAGAGTTCCCAACGCTAAGCACTAGCATTTATGCAATTGCTCAATTCATTTCGGCTTTTTATTTACTGCAATACAACAGTAAAGAACAACGCTATTTCAGTGCAAGCATGTTTAGCGGCATTTTCTTATGTCTAGGTATGTATGCGGGTGCTGTAGCAGGTGTAGAAATAATGGCATGGCATCATCATGCCTTAAGCCCATATTTGATGTTTGCCATAGCCCTAATCGCAATATTTAGTGCAGTTATTCATTATAAGCTTCGTGTCCAATGGGAAAGTTTACAGTTACTTTTAATTAGTCTGTTACTGTTACTAATTTTGGGTGAAGCTTTTACAAGTCAAGTTTTTACGTTGTTTAAATGGGTAGATTCATTACAGCAAATTACTTTCCTTGTTAGTACTATTCTTCTTAGTGGTTTATTTATTATCGCTCAACCGCAGTTGGGTGAGTCTAGCTACTTAAAAGTCTGGGCTGGTTTAAGCTGGTTAGCATTAGCGATAGTGGGTGTGGCTATTTTTCCGCAAATGCCAATTGTGGCTTTGGCTTTTGTTCCAGGGGGGTATTCACTTTGGGCATATAAAGCTCATAAAACGACGTTGTTGCATCAAATTCCGGTGTGGTGTTTGAGCTTATTGTGGTTGCTTGCGGTGAGTGTTGATATTCATTCTGCCGAGTACCTATATTTTGTTCCTTTATTTAACTTAACTGACTTACTTTCAATTGCGGGATTTGCAGGCCTACTCTTTATTATTTATCAACATGATTTTGATCAAGATAAGTCACTGGAGTGGACTTTTAAAATTACAACAATTTTAGTGGGACTGTTAGTGTTCAGTAGTGTGGTCGTTCGGGGCTTGCACTACTACTGGGCGACACCACTATGGAGCGTGGCAATTTGGACAAATGGAATAATCCAATTAAGCCTGACACTACTTTGGGTTATTTTGGCATTTGTATTGACCACATACTCTAGTCGGAAAATGATTCGTCAACTCTGGTTTGTAGGTGCTGCACTTTTAGGGATTGTTGTATTAAAGCTGATTTTGCTTGATCTATCGCAAAGTGCAACATTAACTCGAGTTATTTCATTTATTGGAGCAGGTGGAGTGATGTTGATAATTGCTTATCTTGCACCATTACCACCATCATCCTCTGTGCAGAAGAATCAAGAGCCTAAGCTTTAGGCTCTCGTTTTAACTCTTTCTGGTTGCTGTATTGATCGATATCATCTTCAGCAAAAACAGTAGATGGACGATCAATTAATCCCATTTTAGGAACAGGAATTTCAATTTGATTATCTAAAAAGCCATTTCGGATACGTTCTTGCATTTCATCTCGAACTTTTAAAGAATTTTCTTGGCGGCACCACATTGCAAATAAAAGCTCAATCGATGACTCTCTAAATGCAGTTACAGTTACCGCAGGTTTTGGGTCATCTAATACGAGTGGATAATTCGCTGCCACATTTAGTAAAACTTCGCGAACTTTAATAATGTCTTCGTGAAAGTTAATGGCGAGTGTAATTGGAATACGCCGTATCGGATATTTAGATAAGTTGTGTACAGGCGCACGAATAAGTTGTTCATTCGGCAAACGAATATAAACATTGTCGAGCGTGAGTAGCTTAACCGAGAGTAAGTCAATTGAAATGACTTCACCTTCGATGGTATTGCCACGAATGAGGGTAATTTGAATGGTATCACCGACTTCAAATGAACCTTCCCCAATCAAAAATAGACCACTAATTAAGTTACTGGCTGATGTTTGTGAAGCAAAACCAAGTGCTACTGTTAAAATCCCTGCCGCTCCAAGGAATACACTAAGTTTGAATCCTGCCTCTTTTAAACTCGTCATAATGAAGAGTAAGAAAATAAAATAAAAAATACCACGACGCCACACTAAACGTTGATGAGCATTAAAGCGTGAGCCAATAGTTCTAATAAATGTATTTGAAATAATGCGTGCAAGAACAAAACCAATAAAGCAAAGCACAACACCGACTAAAATTTCACTAATACGTTCGGTATTAATATTGGTAAATATACTTTTGAGACTATAAGCGATTTCTTTCGGAATACTTGTATCAGCCATATAACCCCCTTAAAAGAATGAATCAAACATATTAAATAGTGCACCACCAGGTGACCGCGGGGGATGAACATAAGTCACTTCACCAGCAAGAGGTGGCGTACGATTTTCAATACGAATACGGGCAGGACGGTCAGAGCCCTCATAATAAACTTTAATTTGAGAAGTCCATAAACGACCAGTACTTTCACTATAAAAAAGAGGTAGGGCAGTTACTGGTACATTCATACGATCAAAGCGTAATTGATGGTTACTGGTATTGTGAAAATCAATGGGTGTAACCGCACGAAATGCACGTGGTGTTAACAAGTTTAAATCGGTACGTCCATCAACAGAGGTTGCATAGCAAATTTCACCTTGCTGCGCATTAGGCCCAAACCATGTATCTTTAGGCTGAATTACAGGAATTTCAAATAAAGGCTCATGCTGACTTTCAACTAAACCAGCAATCCAGAGAGGCGTACTAATATAAAGTGTTCCTCGCTGACCTGCTGGAATATAAATCGGATCAACAGGTTTAATAACCACAGAACGATCTGCCAGACGTGGCATAAGTAAAAATTCTGAATTGGTCTTTCGAAACATATACCGTTCGACTTGAACATTGTGTGGAAAAGCAAAGTGTGGGTCGGCAACTGAGTGCCAATCTTGCTCATTATCATCTTGAAGAGAAGGACGATAATATTCAATACGCCATTCTTTTATGCCACGCGTTAAACGAAAGAGCATTGAACCAAATTGCCATGCTTTGGATTGGTTAATTTCAAAGTGCTGTTCACCCCACCATTTTAAAGAATTTTGGGGGCGAGGCTGATATTCATTATTTTCAAACAAGACGTAAAATTCCTCTACCGAGTTGTTAAACAGACTTCACGCTGTAATCTGCTTAGAGTACACTCAAAATCATCTTACTCATCATTATAAATTGTGATGCAAATATTGAAACAAATACAAGTTCCATATAGTTTTGCCAAGCGTCATGGTGTTTTATTTCGTTATGACGGTGATCAAGTTTTTATTGTTAGACGTCAAAATACAGAAAAAATTGCATTGCAGGAAGCAAGACGAATTTTGGGGAAGCCTGCACATTATCAGTTATGTACTGAACAAGATTTTAATAGCCTATTAAGTACGAGTTACGCAGGCGACACTGGGGAGTCGCAACAAGTTGCGGCTGGTTTAGAAGATCATCCAGATTTATTGAGTCTTGCAGATCAAGTTCCTGAAACAGAAGACTTAATGGATCAAGAAGATGATGCTCCTATTGTCCGTCTTATTAATGCATTACTTTCAGAGGCAATTCGGGTAGGGGCTTCAGATATTCATATTGAAGCTTTCGAAAAGAAATTATCTGTTCGTTTACGGGTAGATGGTCAATTGCGTGAAATTGTACAGCCACGCCGTGAACTAGCTCCGTTACTTGTTTCACGTATTAAAGTTATGGCGAAACTCGATATTGCCGAAAAGCGTGTACCGCAAGATGGACGTATTTCTTTACGTCTTGCTGGCCGTGAAGTTGATGTCCGTGTTTCAACTTTGCCATCGTCACATGGTGAAAGGGTTGTTATGCGTTTACTCGATAAACAAGCGGGTCGACTCAATATGACTCACTTGGGCTTAATGTCAAATGATTATGAACGTTTAACGCAATTGGTACATCGTCCACACGGCATTATTTTAGTCACAGGGCCTACGGGTTCGGGTAAAACAACAACTTTATATGCAGCTCTATCTGATCTAAATGACAATACCCGAAATATCTTAACTGCTGAAGATCCTATCGAATATCAACTCGAAGGTATTGGTCAAACCCAAGTGAATACCAAAGTAGATATGACATTTGCTCGTGCTTTAAAAGCAATGTTACGTCAAGATCCTGATGTGGTGATGGTGGGCGAGATTCGTGACTTGGAAACTGCTGAAATTGCAGTACAAGCCTCGTTAACAGGTCATTTGGTTTTATCTACACTACATACCAATACTGCTATTGGTGCGGTTACTCGGCTTAAAGATATGGGGATTGAACCGTTCTTATTATCAAGCTCTTTAATTGGGGTAGTTGCTCAACGTTTGGTTCGTACTTTATGTCCACATTGTATGACATGGCGTGAAGCCGATACTTTTGAAAAGCAGGTTTTTCAACATATCTCGCATGAGCCAGCTTTAAAGTTACCTGAAGCCAAAGGGTGTGATCATTGCTCACATTTAGGGTTTAATGGTCGTACGGCTATTTATGAAATTGTACCTGTTGATGAACCTATGCGTCGCCTTATTCATGGCAATGCCGCTGAGTTTGAATTAGAAAACCATGCTCGTCAGTATTCAGGTTCAATTCGTGATGATGGCTTGCGTAAAGTGCTTTCGGGTAAAACTACACTTGAAGAAGTGCTTCGAGTAACCAATGAGGCAAGTGAAGCATAATTTGGAAGGTATAAAAAATGCCCGATTTGATTCGGGCATTTTTGAAATATCAAAACTTATTCAGTCACAATATTAAAAGTCACATCAATATTATTGCGAGTCGCATTTGAATATGGACAAACAATATGAGCTGCTGCCACTAATTTTTCAGCTTCTTCACGGTCCATACCAATTAAGTAAACATTTAACGTTACTTCAATACTAAAACCTGTAGGAATTGGACCAATACCAACTTCACCTTCAACATAAGCATCTTTGCTAATATTAAATTTATCGCGGTTTGCAACGAATTTTAAAGCACCCAAAAAGCACGCTGAGTAACCAGCTGCAAATAATTGTTCTGGGTTAGTTACAGCACCACCAGCGCCGCCCATTTCTTTAGGTACACCGAGTTGTACGTCTAATACGCCGTCTGAAGACGTTGCACGACCATCACGGCCACCAGTTGCTTTAGCTTTTGCACGATACACAACTTTTTCTAAAGACATCTTATAATTCCTAAATTAAATTGAATACAAATATATCGTACACGACTTAATTATTTTAACAAGCCAAATTTGTAAAAAAATTGATGATTATTTGGCTATATTTGTACGAAGTTGTGTCAGTTGATCTTTCAAACCAAGTAGAGTGGTCATGTCACAAGAACTAGCTTCCAAAATATGAGCAGGAATATTCACAGCTTGTTCCTTAAGTTCTTTACCTTTTTCACTTAGTGTAATAATTACTTGACGTTCATCTTCTTTTGAACGAGTGCGATTTACGAGTTGAATTGCTTCTAACTTTTTTAAAATGGGGGTTAAGGTCGATGATTCTAAAAATAGTTTGTTGCCAATCTCTGAAACGGTAATCTCATCTTTTTCCCATAGAACCAACATTACCAAATATTGAGGATAAGTAATGCCTAATGGAGTCAAAAGTTTTCTATAAAGCTGATTAAGAGCTAAATTTGTTGAATAAATGAGGAAACATAACTGATTCTCAAGCTTTAAATTTTGACAGTCTTGGTCCATATATTTCTCAGAAAACTAATAGATGCTTTTGTAGTATATCGCTTTATGTTTAATTTCTTAAATGCTCATAATTTTGAGTTATTGATAAAAATAAGATAATGCAAAAAAAGAGTAATCGAAAAATTACTCTATGACTTGAAAATATGAATTTGGAACAGTTACCAGAGATCGGCAATTTTTTTCATTAAACGAGCACGGTATTTAGCAGTTGGATTATTTTCATTACGTTGTTGCTCTTGTTCGTAGAAATCTTGCCAAGCTGTAATCATTTCTAAAGTTGTTCCTTGTTTTTTAATCATAGAAACATCAGCTGGTTGAATATTCTCTAAACGTTGTCTCGCACCTTCTGCACCGGTTCCCCAACCAATAATCCGTTGTCCAAAAGCAGGGAGAGGGATATTTTTAGGAGTAGGTGGAAGGACATCTTGTTTAAGCTGTAAGTTTGGAGAAACAAAATGATTTGTTGCACCAAATTCAGCTGCATAACAGTGAATATTTGCCCCTAAGCAAAAAATGCTAATTAAATATTTCCACATGAATAATTAAGCTTTTAATAGTGAATTAATTTACGATGCGTCATTAAAGGCATTGATGTACGGACAAGCTCTTGAGCAGTTAAATCAAAAGGTACAGTAATTAAACCATTACCTTCATGTTCAATCATACTTAAAACTTGTCCACGGCTATCAGTTGCTCCTGCATGTCCCCAAGTTTGACGTTTTTCTCCATGCCAACCTTGCTGTGCTGCCCCTAAAACATAACATTGACTATCCATTGCACGTGCTTGTAACAAAAGCTGCCAGTGCATTTGTCCTGTTGTATAGGTAAATGCTGCTGGAGCAGTCAATAAATGAGCGCCTTGTTGTCTGAGAGTTAAAGCTAACTCAGGAAAACGCAAGTCATAACATACCATTAGCCCAATATTGCCAAAAGGGGTAGATGTGACTACAACGTCTGTTCCAGGTTCAAAAAAACGGGATTCTTGATATCCACCAACTGCATCGCCAACTTGCACATCGAATAAATGTATTTTGTCGTAGCGCGCTTCTGTACCTTCAGGACTGATACATAAGCTTACTGTGCGCACGCGACCATCTTGTATGATAGAGCCATCTGGACGAAATGGACATGGTAAAGTGCCTGCAACAATCCAGATTTGATATTGATGCGCAAGTTTCTCAAGTCTTTGCTGAATTGATTCAAATTGCTCAGCTGTTTCACGCTGTTTGCCAGCAGCGAAACATACAAAGTTTTCGGGGAAAACAATTAAGCTGGCATTTTGAGCACTGCTTTGCTGAATCAATGACTCGATTATTTGAAAGTTGCTTTCAATGTCATCTTGAGAATTCATTTGAACAACTGAAACAAGAGTCATATACAAATCCAGATTAGCAATAAAATTTAGGCATTTTGCTTATCAGATACTTGTTCAAGCGTGTCTTGTTCTTTCTGCAATTGCTTAACAAGTGGCTCAAACATATTCTGATTATTTGCATTGAGTTTCATCAATGTCTTATGTGCATCCAGAACAGTTCTTAGCATCGCATTATGAGTAATGTGTTCATCCGTTAACGTTAGAGTGCAAACACTAGGATCACCACAATAATTCAGAATGACAAAAACCTGCCCTAGCCCCATGCTGTTGGCTAAGGTTGTGATATCTGGATTGGTAGATAGCATCACAGCTTGAATATGATGAGTCTGTTTAAGTTTTAAACCTAGCTTGGCTAGGATACCTAATACAGTACTATCAATAAATGTTGTTTGGGTTAAATCAACGATTGCACCAACAACATTCTCTTGCTGTTCAATTCTGTTTAAAAGTTTGTCTAGACTTATACAAGAATGGGCTCGCACTTCACCAATAAGTTTGAAAATATGCGTTCCATTTAAGCTTGCATATTCAACATGACCTGTTGACATATAAATGCCATTTTCAGAGAAGGATAGAAAAATTATCACATAGTGCCATCTCAGACTCAAGAGTCCTTAAGTCGTATATTTTTTAATTGATTGATTTTTAAATTAATTCATTCGACAAAGACTAAAGATGGCAATGTCATCAGCAACATGATCAGGGGCTTGGAATGATTGATTTTGCAAATGTTGGACCAATTGTTGAAATTGATCATTCAATCCACCATCAAATGGTTCTAGTGCTCCATCTGAACAAACAATGAAACGCGCATGACGATTTAATGTACATACATGTTCTTCAACTTCCAATTCGTCAGTTAAGCCCAGAGGAAAGCTACTAGTCGTTAAAATTTTTGGAGGTTGATTAGGTTCAAAAATAATTGGAGGAGGGTAGTGACCTGCACTAGACCAGCGAAGATTATGCGTTTCAAGATTTAAAATACCGACCACGATCGTAATATGTTTTTCAATATTCTCTTGAACGAGCATTCCATTTAATTTTTTGATCAACTGTCGCGGTGTTTTTGAACGGCCATGAAATGCAGCCATCCATGAAGTCAATAAACTGCTTGTGACACCGTGTCCAGATACATCGGCAAGATAAAATAAAACTTCTTTATCATTTAATTTCCAATAATCATACCAGTCCCCTGATAGATAAGCGGAAGGTTGAAAAAAAGTTTCAACTTCATAATTTAATAAATCAATAGGATTTGGTAATAATCGTTTTTGTAATTCTGCTGCCGAAGGTAAGTCACGGCTATCTTGATTACGTTTATATTGAGCATCAATTCTGGTTAATGCTTTATTTAAATCTTGAGGTAACTGATTCCATACCCATCCAGCAAGAGCACCTGCTTCCCATGCCTGAGCTAAAGCACTACCTTCATGTTCAAAAGCGATCACAATTGTAGGCAAACGCCATTTATGAGTCAGGAAATCTTGTACATCTGCAATTGCAATAATTGTTGGATCATATAAATCGAGATCATCTATGTGAATGACTTGTAAGTCTGGTAATGCATCCAGAGCTTGCTCTAATAAAGGGATAGAGCGGGTCGGTTTAATAAAATACATAGAAGATATGGTAGTCCTTTTACAAGATCACTTTATCCATCATAGAGGATGTATGATCAAAATCAAGGTATTGCCTTTTTATATAAACAGCACAATACCCTGATTTCTTCTTTAATTATTTTTTAGTTTTCGTATGACTGTCGTCTGGAACATCTTCAGATTCGTCATCATCAATGAAAGATACATCTGCTGAATTACCTTTTTTCTCAGCAATCTGGAATGCCTTACGTTGGAGATATAAATCGCGAATCATCGCATATTGATCACCTTGTATCGTTTGATCCAAATCTAAATATTGAGCACGTGTATCAATGGCCTGTAACACATTGGTTGACCAGTAAAGACCATCTTGGTTATCCATAATGTACTTTTGTGGACGAGCCTGAGAATCTACAGCTAAGCCAATACCATCACGTAATGTGCTTGGTCCAAAGAAAGGCAACATCAAAAATGGTCCAGAAGGAACGCCATAGTAACCAAGAGTGACACCAAAGCTTTCATCTTCAGGCGGAAGACCTAAGCGACTAGCAGGGTCAGCTAAACCTAAAGTTGTTAATGTGTTAACAGTAAATCGACCAAGTGTCTTTGCTGCACGTCCAGGGCGTCCTTGAATTAACTGGTTAACAGCATTCCACGGCTCTCCAAGATTTTTACGGAACTGGCGATAAGAGCCACGCACATCTTCTGGAGTTTTCTCATTATATTGAACTGCAACGGGGCGAAGAATATTGCGGTCTAACATGTCATTAAAAGAATAAATCGGACGGTTTAATGACTGTAATGGGTCTTTTACTGTATCCGGTTGAGCGGCATTTGCATTGATTTTTAAATCTTTAGCTTTTAGGCCTTTCAAATCTTTAATAATTTGTGAACGGGGGCGGCCCTGCTGAGCCTCTGTCGAAGTAGCATCTTCCGAACTAGCGGCAGATTCTTCAGTAAGATTTTCCTGAGCGTGTGCTGAGGTATAAAGACCTACAGTTAATAAGCTCGATAATAGTAAATTAGAATAATTCATATAATTCCTTAACCGCTAGCCAGGCTCTGTTCAATATGCAGTTGGATAGAGATATATTTTAATACAAAAGCGATAAGCTATTATCAATGTAAAATTGGTCAAATAATATAGAAAAATGACTAAAAAGCCTAAAAATTGATCGGTTGAATGATAAAGTTTGAGAAAGGGCTTGCAAAGGGTTCTTAATCCTCTATAATGCACATCCATCGGCGGTGATGCAGATAGAAACTTGTTGAAAAACAGTTACTTGAGATTAAGTTGGTTGCTTTAAGTGATGAATTTGATGTTAAGTTGGTTTTGAGAATAAGTTTTAAAAATATCGAAATTACCTGTTGACTTTTAAGAGATTAAGAGTAATATAGCCGACCTAGCTTGCTGGTGACGAACCAGGAAGAAGATCATTAAGAGAATTGAAGAACAACTTGTGTGGATTTTTACTGATTGATTAATCGAAATAATTTTCATTGATTGATTGGTTTAAATTACTCGAAGTTTATTTGAGC
>NZ_JAVQNN010000014.1:0-183844 GCF_031798975.1 Acinetobacter sp. V110_1
CGAACAAGCAACTTCAGGTAAGCAGCCAGAACTTAAGTAACCAGTCTGGTGTGATACAGACAGGCGAGCAGGCGGATCTAAATTTAACTGTTCGTGAAACGCTAAATAACCAGTCTGGACAAATTTATGGCGGTGCAAATGTTCAGATTAATGCTAGCTCGGTCAATAACAACCAGCAGGGACAAATCAGTGCACAGGATGCGTTGAATATTATCAGTGCAGGTCTGATTGATAACGAAGCTGGCAGCATGGTTGCCAACCAGAACATTAGCCTGAGTGGACAAGGATTAAATAACCGTCAAGGCCAGATCGGCAGTATTCAGGGTGGGTTATCTGTTGATGCGGGTACTCAGGCAGTGGTTAACCAGTCTGGATTATTACAGTCAAAAGCAGACTTAACAGTTAAGGCCTTGTCACTTGACAGCACGGCAGGCCAGATGACTTCGCAGGCGAAGATTGATCTGCAAAGCCAGCAAGAAGTGAACAATACTCAAGGTGTGATTTCAGCAGATCAGGGGATTGAGGTTAATAGCCAAGGGTTAAATAACCAGAAAGGTCAAATCGGAACACAAGGGCATTTGACTCTGCAGGTGGGGAATTTAACTTTAAACAACCAAGCTGGATTATTACAGGCAGGTCAAGACCTCATTGTAGATGCGGCATCAATTGATAATTCACTATCTGGGAAGATCAGTGCTCAAGGTCAGGCTACATTACAAACTACAGGCCTTTTAAATAATCAGACTGGGGCAATTACAGCTAATCAGGACATTACTTTAACAAGCCATGGTTTAAATAATACCCAAGGCCAAATTGGTAGCGTCGCGGGAAGCCTAAATCTGGAGATGGGGGATCAGGTTCTAAATAATCAATCTGGGTCTTTGCTTTCTGGTCAGCATATTAATATTCATGCTTCAGGACTAAATAATAATCAAGGACAGATTATTGCTCGGCAAATTTTAGATATTGATACCGAGTTACAAGAATTGAATAATAAACAAGGTCTAATCAGTGCTGATACCGCGAATATTCGTTCTGGTACCTTAAATAATGATCAAGGGCTTATTCAAACGAATACTGTTCTAAGTATTGATACACAAAGTCACGATTTAATTAATACTCATAGTGGCAGCCAAGGTGGACTACTAAGTCAAGGTAATCTTACTTTGAAAAATCTTGCCACAATTGATAATACGCAAGGTTATATTGCTAGTGGTCAAACTCTAGATATCACTGCAAATCAGGTACAGAATGGTAGTGGTACTTTACTAGCAGCTCAAAACCTTAAGCTACAAGGCAGTGGACAGAACCAACTACTGAACAACCAGTCTGGTCAGTTATTGTCTATGGGCGATATGTCATTGAATATAGACCGAATCAATAATGCTGGTAAAGTTAACACTACTGATACTGACAGCCATATTATGGCAGCTGGTCAATTAAATATTAGTACGCAGCAACTGGATAACCAAAATACAGCATTAACAAATAGTGGCACATCGGTTCAGGGGATTGATGCTGGAAGCTTGAACCTAAATGCTTTGGCTGTTGATAACCAATCTGGTGTAATTCGGAGCAGTAAAAATAGTCAATTGGATATTAGCCAACAATTAAATAACCAGTTCGGTGAAATCAGTGCAGTAGAGCAACTCGGTATTCAAGGTAACTCACTTGCTATTAATAACCAAAAGGGCAAATTACTTGCGGGGGAAAATTTAAATATTGCGGCCTTGTCTCTTAATGGAGATGGTCAGATTTTAAGCTTAGGCAATGCTGATATTAAGTTGCAAGAAAGCTTTAAGCAAACCCAAGCTGGACAGTTACAGGCTAATAATAATTTAAGTTTAACAACGGCTGGTGATATACAAAATGACGGAAAAATCAATGCCGGCAACACTCTAAAACTGAGTGCTACTAATGTTAATAATAGTCGAGATGCTCAGATTGAGAGCCATGATACTCAAATCATTGCACAAGATCAGATTAATAATACTGGACTGATCAATGGCGACTACACCACTCTAAAAGCCAATATCGTAAATAACCAAGGTTCGGGTCGTATATATGGTACAGAACTTGCGATTGGCGCTAATACGTTAAATAACTTGCCTGATGTTAATGGTCAGGCACCAGTAATTGCTTCACGTGGTGATATGAACCTTGGGGTTCAAACACTCAATAACCTAGCTAATACGACAGATTACACTAGTCAGGCATTGATTCTAAGTGCAGGGAATATGTATTTAGGAGGAGCTTTAGATACGAACCGCAAAGCAACTGGTCAGGCGAGTGTCATTAATAACGAAAGTGCCACGATCGAGTCTTTAGGAGATATGCGTTTATCTGCTCGTCAGATCAATAATATAAACAGGAATTTTAAAACGAAAGTCGTAGAAGTTAGCCGTAAAGATGGATTAGAAAAGAGATTTAGTTCATGGCGTACATTTGATGGTGAACTTATTGATTTAAAAAATCCTGCTGAAGATTTTACAAAATATTTTTATAGTGAAATAGTGTCTGAAACACAAGTTACTGAATCAGCCCCAGGTCAAATTAAGGCTGGTGGCAATATGGACCTGTCTGGCGCACAAATATTGAATGATAAAAGCAAGATTTTAGCAGGTGGCTTATTCACGATTACTGCTGGAAATCTTAAGTCTGATGATACTAAAGGTATTAAAGAAACAATAGCTACAGGGATACGACAACTTTATGAAGTAAGATCGGGGAGTGATTATGATGAAAAAACTCCGTTTACTTATAAACAGGCAGCAGAGATTGATTTACCGATTAGCCAGGCCTTGGGTAATCAAAAATTTAATCAAAGTTCAATTTCAGTTACACCTGTTTCCAATAATAAAAATGGTACTCAGATTCAATCTAGCCAAGCCAATCCAAGCCATCTTAATGATTTAAAAGATAGTGATGTTTCGACACAGGTAGGCCAAGCACAAAATGCACAAGGACAAAATATTAGTGTAGTCGATACTGTAAATACATCGAATAATACTAGTATTCAGACTGGGCAACAGACTCAGCCAACAAACCGAACTAAAGATATAGATGCGAAAATTACTGGTTCGCAGTCAAATGTGGCTCAAGCAGTTCAAGCTAATGGACAAAATTTAGATGTTGGCCATAGTGTAAATATCTCGAATAATACTCAAACTCAGTCTGTACAGCAGAATCAGCCAACAAACCGAACTAAAGATTTAGATGCGAAGATTAGTAGTTCACAGACAAATGTGGCTCAAGCAGGTCAAGCTGGCACACAAAATTTAAGCATGGGTTCTAGTGCGAATGTATCGAATAGTACTCAGACTCAGCAAGGACAACAAAATCAAGCATTGCAACAATCTAAGGATTTAAATGCAACTATTACCGAGTCACAGTTAAATGTGGCTCAGGTAGGTCAGGTTGGTGGACAAAATCAGGTCATTAAAGATGGAGAGCAGGTAACAAATACTAGTGAAATAAACGCTAGTCAACAGAATTATCCAGCACAAAAGTCTAAAGATTTATCAGTTGCGGTTGACAAATATACCCAGCAAAAAGGGCATACCGCAGATCAAACAAATACCCAAGAAATGATTGATCAGGTAAATGCTCCAGATCAAGCTGCTGATGCGGTACAGTATGAAATACGGACTTTGACTGCATCTGAAGTTAAAGTTCCGAATAGTGCATTGTATAGAGTTAATAAAGATAGCAAAGCTGGTTATTTGATAGAAACTGACCCAAGTTTTACAAATTATAAAAATTGGTTATCTTCAGATTATATGTTGGATGCATTAGGCCTTGACCCTGCACTACAACAGAAACGTCTTGCGGATGGTTTCTACGAGCAACGTATGGTGCAGGACCAGATTGCCAACTTAACGGGTTACCGCTTCCTTGCGGGCTATACGACGGATGATGAGCAATATAAAGCATTGATGAATAACGGGGTAACCTTTGCCAAACAGTATGATTTACGTCCAGGTATTGCTTTAAGTGCTGATCAAGTCGCGCAATTGACCAGTGATATTGTGTGGTTGGTTGAAAAAGATGTGATTTTAAAAGATGGTACAAAAGCTAAAGCTTTAGTTCCACAAGTCTATGTAAAAGCTCGTGTGGGGGACTTAAAAGGAGATGGAACATTACTTTCTGGTAATAGCATCAAATTTAATCTAGATGGCGATCTAATTAACGGAGCGACAATTGCTGGACGCCAAGCAGTAGAAATTACGGCGGATAATGTCCATAACCTAAATGGACGAATTCAGGGTAATCAGGTCGCGATTGAAGCTAAAAAAGATTTAAATAATATTGGTGGACAGATTATTGCCAAAGATGCAATGACATTGAAAGTAGGCGGAAACCTAAAAGTTGAAACTACAACCCGTACATCGACAAGTCAGGTAGGTGGTTCCGGTTCAAGTATAACTGGTGTGGACCGTATTGCAGGCTTATATGTAGGTAATGGTAGTACTGTACAACCGAATCAGGCGACACTAGTTGTAGATGTCGCTGGAAATACAGTTCTTAAAGCTGCTGAACTGAATAATAGCAATGGCGCTACGGTAATCAATACTGTAGGCAATGTAGATATTGGCACGGTACAAACGGGTTATAAACTCACTACTTATCAAGATGTAAGAAATAACGCAACTAGTCAAAAAACTCAGGATATAGGCAGCCAGATTAATAGTACAGATTCATTATTGATATCTGGGCAAAATATTAAGGTCAAGGGTTCAGCTTTAAATAGTGTACAAGGTACGACCCAACTTTCTGCAGTTGATGAGTTAAATATTGAAGAAGGCCGTAAAACTAGCCAATTTGATAGTCAATCTTATAATAAACACAAAGGTGTATTAAGTAGTAAAAGTACAAGTAGTCTAGTTCATAATCAAAGTGATGAAGCGATTGCCAGTATGGTTGAAGGCAACAAAGTCATACTAGATGCTAAGAATATTAATATTCAGGGTAGTCAGGTAGTGTCTAAAGAGCTGACGCAGATTCAAGCCAAAGAAAATATCAAGATTACTACTGCAGAAAATCAATATTCCAACCAACAGGAACAGACAGTTAAGAAATCAGGATTTAATGCAAGTCTTTCTGATGGTGCAGCAAGTGTAGGTTACGCAAAATCTAACCTAAACACAAAAGAAGATGGAAAATCTACAACCTTAGCCCAAAGTGTGATTCGTAGCCAAACAGGTGATACGACGATTATTGCTGGTAAAGATTTGACCGCTGAAGCTGCCATTTTAGATGCAGGTAATAACCTCAACTTAAAAGGCGCAAATGTTAATCTAAATGCAGCCTATACAACCGATGAAAAATATTCAGAAGTTCATAGCAAACAATCGGGTATTTCTGTTGGTGTCACTTATTCACCAGTACTTGCGGCAAAATCTGCATATGACAAGAGTATGGGCGATAACCAATACTCTGACAGTGCTATTGGGAAAATCATGTCGCAAGCCAATGCCATCGATAAAGGACTCATGGCAGCACAAACCCCAATCGTGATTTCTGGAGGAAGCAAAAAAACAGAACAAACAAAGAATACCATTAGTAGCCAAGCAGTTGTTACGCAAGTTGCTGCCAAAGGCAAGTTAAATATTATTGCGACAGAAGGTAGCATTAATAGCCAAGGCGCACAGCTTTCTGCTGAAGGTGATGCTTTATTACACGCTAAAGAAAATATAAATCTTGCCTATGCGCAAGATCACTCAGCGCAAACGGCTGACCGCAAGCAAAAAGGCTTTAGCATTGATAGCCGTGATTGGGTTGCACCTGGAGGTGTATTTAACAATCAAGAGCAAGGACAAGCAAACACCAGTAAAACTACAGGCACACAACTTTCAGTTGGCGGAAAAACCACCTTACAAACTGAACAAGGTGATATTAACATCTTGGGTAGTTCGATTGCTTCGCAGGGGGATGTAAATCTCAATGCCGCTCGAGACATCAATATCAAGTCTACACAAAACAGCCAAAGCCAAAGTGAGCACAGTTCAAACAAAGGCATTGGTAGTGCACAGATTTCAGATACTGAAAAATTCTTTGGTTATATGAATGGCAATAGCCAAAGTAATAGTAATGATATTGAACAACAACGTAGTCAGGTCGGAAGCCTAACAGGTAACGTTAACATACAGGCGGGGAATCAATATACACAACAAGTCGCAGATATTGTTGCGAAAAAAGACTTAAACATTTCAGCGCAACAAATCAATGTTTTAGAGGATCATACGCGAGGCAGTTCATCTAGTGCGGCAGATGACTTAAAAATTGGCATATTTGCTAAAGTCAGCTCACCGATTTTGGATTTAATTAACAGTATAGATAAGACTGCTCATAGCAAAGCGGATGATCGTACACAAGCACTACAAGCTGTTGCAGCAGGTGCTCAGGGTTATCAAACCTATAGTGATATAAAAGGTGGCGCATTATTTAAAGCAGAAGCAGGTATTGGCTTTAGCACCAGTGAAAATCAGCAAGCTAGCAGCTATGCCACTTCGCAACAAAACAATCTGAAAGCTGGTGGTAATGTTAACTTAACCAGTACCAATGGTGATATTCATCTTCAAAATACACAGGTGAAAGCGGAAGATAAGATTAGTCTCGATTCAGCAAAAAATATTGTATTGGAATCTGGACAAAGCCAAAACAAAGCAGATGGCAAAAACAGCAATGCGGGATTAAGCGTAGGTTATGGCGTTTCTGTTGGAGCTCAAACAGGCGTCTACATTTATGGAGAGGCAGGTTATGGTAAAGGTAGTAACCATTTAGACAATACGACTCAAAATAATACGACTTTAAATGCCGAGCAAATTAATCTTAAGAGCCAAGGAGACACCACTTTACGAGGAGCGCAATCGAATGCTAACCGTATTGATGCAAATGTAGGTGGTCAGCTTAAAGTTGAAAGTTTGCAAGACACTGTTGAGCAAAGCAGTAACCAAATGGGAGTAGGAGGACGCGTCCAAGCTTCATTTGGTACAGCATGGCAGGCATCTGGTAATTTTAGTAGTAGTCAGGCTTCCGGTAATTCTAATAGCGTTAATCAACAGTCTGGTTTATTTGCCGGAGATGGTGGATACCATGTGAAAGCAGATAGTGTTGACTTAAAAGGTGGTGCAATTGTTTCGACAGCATCTAAAGACAATAATGATTTGACTGCAAATCGTTTAACTTTTAGCAATATCGAAAACCAAACCCAGTACGATGCGACGACAGTCAGTTTATCTGGAGGCACAAGTTTAGGTAAAGGTAAATCAACTGGAGATAGTAAGGCATCGACACCAACTAACAATGATAACTGGCGTAATGCAACCAGCTTTAGCCCAAGCTTACCGCAACATGAGTCTGACAAAGATAGTAGTACCACTTATGCCACTTTAAGTGCAGGTAATATTACGATAGGTGGTAAGTCGACTACAGTTGAGCAATTAGGTATTCATAGCGATGCCTCGACAGCCAATAGAGTGGTTGAGACCTTACCGAACTTACAAACTATTTTAGATAAGCAAAAGACAGTAGCGGATGCGACGTCAACAATTGCGGCAGCATCACGTACCTATGCTCAAGACCAAATCAAGAATGCAGCAGCAGAAAAAGAAGCGATCGGCAAGCAGATAGCCAGTCAATTAAGTCCAGAAGAACAAGCAAAAGTTCAAAAAATGTCTGCGACTGAGAAGGATGCATATCTAGCTCAATACGGTGCTTATGATGCCGCACTTGCAAATGAAAAAGCAGTGACCAAGCAATGGGGTATGGGTGGAGAACAGAGCCGCGCCCTGAATGCGGTTACTACCGTAATCACGGGTGTCCTTGGTGGGCAAACTGATATTCAAGTTGCTGCAAATACACTTGCACCTTATGCCGCACAGCAAATTGGTGAGAAGTTTGGACATGGAGAAGACAAGAACAAGGCTGCACAATTAGCATCACATGCGATATTGGGTGCAACGCTTGCTTACTTAAATGGAGGCAATCCAGCAGCTGGAGGTGGTGCAGCAGTTGCAAGTGAAGCAGCAGCAGATTACTTAGCGAATCAATACAATGACGGTAAGACAGCAATTAATCCAGGAACAGGCAAGTTCGATGCAAATTTATTACCAGAAAATGTTAAATCGAGTATTCGAGACTTAACGGCAGCGATTGGAGCAGTTGTTGGTGGAACAGTTGGTGATTCTAAATCGAATGCACAGTTGGCAGGTGTGATTGGGCAGAATACGGTAGAAAATAATGCTTTAATTACTGAATCTCCAGATGGAAAAAGCCGATATTATACAAAAGAAGATAATAAATTTAATTTATTGCAATATTTGGTTGCTACAGGGCAATTAACACTTGATCAAGTACCAAATAGCATTTTTGAAGATATGGCAAACAGGGGGTATGCTTCTTTGACTGAAGAAGATAAAGCTCCAAATAATGCATCAGAAGAGCAAAAATATAGACAAAATTTTGTAGACGGAATAAAAGATGGACAAATAATCAGTGAACAAAAATTTTCGGATCTTATGAATAAAAATCCTGAAATTTGGACTGAAGTAAAAAATGAAATTGAAACTAAACAATTTTGGGAAGGTGTTAAAGAACCTATATTTCAATATGTTTTACCTGGGCTTCAGTTAGTAGGTGGAGGAGTACAAATTGTTGGTGCAGGTGCTATAGATGTTGTAGGTTGTGCGACAGTTGCTGCCTGTGGGTTAGCAGTAGGTGGCTCGAGTTTATTGGTTGTTAATGGTCTTGATGATATAAGAACAGGTTGGAATAATTTGGGAGTTCAATCTGAAGGTCAATCTGCATCATCTACATTAACATCATTGGGTATATCAGAAGGTACTGCTGAATGGATTAAATTAGGTGCTGCTGGCGCTAGTATTGGTGCAGAAGCAATAGTTATAAATAAGGGATTGAGTAGTACATCTATATCAGATATTAAACCAAATACTTCAAATCAGCCTCTTACCTCTGAAGAAATTTTACCTGAAAAAACAACAGAATTAATTAGTGGGGCTGATAAAGCTTTATTAAATGGTGAAGTTGTTTATCCACAAGTTTATAGAGAGCTTTATCATGGTGCAGATGCAAAATCATTAAATCTCCCAGATAATTTAACTTCCGAGCAATTGGCATCTTATATTCAGCAGAATGGTCTAAATGCGAGAGGAACAAATATTGAATTAATGTCACATCAAGCAGGAAATAAGGATACAGCTTTTAGAGGAACAACCACCAGTGTAATTTCTCAAGGAGGGGATGCTGGAGCAGCATATTGGGCTGGACCAAATGGGATTGTTGTAGAGTTAAAAAATGTTAAAGGTTATGATTTGGATGCACTTCAATCGACCTCTTCAAAAGGAATTGGTATAGGTGGTATGGTTCAAAAGAATACTTTAGGTGGTGAGTTAGAGATTTCTGTACCAGCTCAGATTGACCCTTCACAAATTAGTAGAGTTGGTATAGTAAAAACAACACCAAATGGTAAAACTTATGTAGACTTCGATTGGGAGAAGTAAATGGAAAATAAATGGGATCAAGTAGATTCTTATATTTTTTTAAAAAATTTGATTAAGTGTAATTTGCAGACGGAAGAAAATTTAGGAATAGACAATGATACTTATCTGAAATTACCTAAAGTAATAATGCAAGAAGATAAATCTGAGTTAATAGATTTATCTTATATTGATTTAAGTAGTCTAAACTTTGGAAAAGTATGGATGGGACATTATTTGGCTCATGCAAATTTATCCTATTCAAATTTTTTTAGAACTCACTTTCATCATGCTATAGCAATTAATGCTAATTTTACGGGATCATTTTTTGAAAGAGTACAATTTATACCATTCTTTGCTCCTAATTCAAATTTTGAAAACTGTTATTTTAAAGATTGTTTAGCTTTTGGGAATGGTGGAAACCCAAGAAATAGTGGAGCTTATAATAACTTTAACTATTGCAACTTTAAAAACACTAAGATGATTGGTTGTGATTTTTCAAAATCTAGTTTTCAAAATTCTAGTTTTGAAAATGCTGAAATAAAAGATTCAAGATTTGAAGGAGCAATATTTTTAAATGCTAATTTAAAAAATGCTCTATTTAATAACTGTTCTTTTTCTAGCTTGGAATATAATGGGGTAAATGACTTTGTAACAAATGTGGATTTCTCTTGTTCTGATGGTGTTAAGTTTATTAATTGTGATTTTAAGGGCGTTAAAATTGATAATATTTTGATTTAACATACATAATATTTCTTTAAGTCAAACTTGGTGATTCTTGAAGAATGTAAATTAATAGCTTGTATAAATGTTGATAGTTCAACTCGCATGCAAGCTCTGAATAGGTACATTATTGAAACAGTCACCTTTTTTATCTATTGAACCTTTAAACCGTGTTTTTCTTACTGTTGTAAAGTAAACAAATAATGAAAGTTTTTATAATATTATGTAAAGTTCATGCTGTGGTTGAGTCAATTATGCCTTCAACGATGACTAAAGCATTCGTAAATTGTTATACGAGTGCTAATTCTTATGAAGAAGCTATAAAAAAAATTATAAATCAGTTTGTGTATGATGGAATCTATTTGGATGAAATTGAATCACCAGTTTATGAAATGCCTGTTACTAGTTGGCAACTCCATATTCAAGAGGAATATAAATCTCTATCAAGTGAGATGTTAAGTCAATCAGAATTTGAAAATGAAATTAAAAATGGTAAAGTTGTATACGGTATTTTTAGTGGTTTTAATTGATTTTTAAAACATTCTTTAAGCCCCCCAGTTTTATAACAAGATTGGGGATGCTTATTAGTTTAAAGATTGTTTTTGATTTATCCAATATAAATTTTAATTAAAATAATAAGGATAAATTTTTTCAATAGGAAGCATGCTTTTTGCGTTTTCTACATCGCCCTTATCTATTAAATGTTTAATAGTGAGTACATCATTAGTAATATCGTTAATGGTAATAATCCATTCATTTATATATTTTAACACAGCTTCTTCACTTAATCCTATTTGAATGGCTCTGTAGGATAATGGTTGTGAAAATATATCTCTTTCAGGATCCCATTGAATTCTAACAGGATATTTACTCTTGTGAATTTTCCATTCTTCATTATTTAAAAGTTCAGGTTTATGACTTAAACAGCCATTCATTAAAGCCCATTCGAAACCTTCTCTCTTAATATCAATAGCTAATATTCTTTTTTGATTAGCATCTTTTTGAGCCCAACCTGAGCGGTACATCATCCATAAAAAAGAAGGTTTTATCCAAGTCATTCTATCAATTTTGAACGGCGGTGAAACGAAAGTACCATGTTCTAAAGCAGAGTCAGCGATTATATCCGAGTATGCTTGATATATACGGATAGTTTCATCAGTATAGTAAGCCCTAATTTGGTTATTGGGTATAGTCATTTTGAAGTTAAATAAATATATATAATAAATATTCTAGCATAATTTTAATTAGATTCTCTTACTTTGAAAATTGCATTACATAGCTATCCGAATTAGAGATTCAAAAAAGCCCAGCAATTGTCGTTAAAAGTAGTTGATTTATAGAAGCTATAGATGGTGACTGGGCAGTTTGTTTTGATGCAACAGTTAATAGTGGTTCTCTTAAAGTTCTTGTATATGACTTATGAAATAGAGAAAATTATTATGAGAAAAAGAATTTTGATGAATGGTTAAAGTTCGTCATTAGCGGAATCTAATTATATTATTAATATGATTTACATAATTTATCTTATTGGATTTCAATTTTTTTAATTTTTGAAAAATGCTTCCACCTCTGAGTGGAAGCATAATTTTCATTTTACTGAAAAGCAATAAACTCTACTGGTACATGTTTAACCAACCAGACTCCATTTTCAGCTTGGAAAAATTCGAATCCATTCTTATGCATTTCTAAAGCATGTATAGTTAAAATCTGTGGTTTGCCATAACGTGCTCACAGATAGAGCGGTGTCTTTGTTTTCTGTTAGATGCACATATTGACGATCTTTAGAGATCAAACCTTGCTCTTTTATTGAGGCTATAAATCTTTGAGCTGTACCATGATAAAGAGAGATTGGTGGCACAAGCTTATTTAGAGTAATATCGACACTTGTGGTTGAGTGGCCCTGTACAGCGCGAATATATTTTCCATCATCAGAAATTTGGAAGCGCTTTTTATCACTATTGTTCACAATATTCTTAATAATTTCTTCGTCCAAAGCTACATTCTTGACTGGTTGTGACTTGGAAATTAACTCTTCAATATTTGCCCAACCTTCACGATCTAATGTCAGACCAATTTCTTCTGGTTTGTGTCTTAGAATAAAACTTAAATATTGGCTAATTGCTTTTTCGTTCATAGGTATAGACTATTAGAGTTTTTTATATTTTAGTGATTTTATTAACTTAAGAGTAGTCTTATAGTGAAACTAAAAAATTGACATGAAAATTGTTGGTTCATTGTTAGGTGCTTAATAAAGGAGTTAACTGTGTTAGGTATATCTTTAAGTGAAGAGTGGAATGATGACACTATTTATATATACGGCATATACCATAGTAATAACGATATATTGTTTTATGGAATTTCTGGGGAACATGGTAATGAACTAATTGCATTTAAGCAGAGAGAAATAGAAATAAAAGATCCTAAAGTACGGTATGAGATGGTCTATTATGGTAATGATGGTCGTAGTCATTTTATGATGCTTCATTGGGCTTTAGCTGAAGATGGCTTATTAGATAAATTATTAGAACGTGACCCAGATTCTTTAGCACTTTTTTCTAAGTTAAGATGGCTTGATAGTAAGCAAGATTTTACTTAATTCAATGACCTTTATTGCTTGAAGATTTCTTTAAAGGGTTATTTATCTAGAGAAATAAGCCTATATGGGATGAAAAAAGTATTGCAAAAGTAGTACTAAAATCAACAGTGTGACAATTACAGGTATTTTGACGGGATTAGAAGTAAATTTCTATTTGGGATATTATTTATGCTTGATGAGCTTAGTTTTTTTCAAAAAGTTGGTATTTTCGTACAACCAATTATTTTAGTGATAATGGGAATTTATGGGCCGAAATCATTAAGAAATGTCTCATGGGCAATGTTGTTTTTTACGTTAACTACATATCTTTTTAATTTATTTTGAAGCAGATGGCTGTATATAAGCGTATCAAAACCATAGTGATATAAAAAGTATTCACTATTTGAAGTTAAATCTAGTATTGGTTTTAGTAACTGTATTAGCAATACAGGAGCCATACAATAGATCATGTTATATTCTGATAGAAAGCTTTAAAAAGGCATTCACTAGCGAAATAGTAATAATTAGGAATTATAAATAGTGTTACAAGTTCATGCTAAATTTGAAGATGATCTTCATACAGAAAATATGCTTAAAACATCACAAATACCGTGTTTATGTAAGATTGCTGAAAAATTTGAAATCGATTTTTTAGTCGCTTATCCTCAGGTTACAGGTTTTGTAACAGGTTGGAAGTATAAAGAAATTGATTTAAGAGTATCCGCAGGTGCTGGTGGGGAATATCTTCATTATAAATATGGATTAATTACTTTATCTAAGCTTGAGAAAGATTTATATATTATTGAAAACTTGTCTATGTTCGAATCAGGAAGTGGATGGCTTCCAGTAGTTGAAAATAGAGAATATAGCCATGTAGCTGAAGTTGAAGAGCCAGATTGGTTGAAAGATTTATGACCTAAGTCCATGGAAAATTTAAAAAATCCTTTAAAAAGCCTATCTAATATTGATAGGCTTTTTATTGAATTAGAGATACTTGGAGAAAATAAAATGAGTGAACTAAAGTTGTACACTTTTTTTTGCGCAGAAGATCAAGAGATTAATACACCGATTATAGAAGTTATAATTGACAGATCATTAAATTTTATTGGTGATATTACTGAATATATCGGTCAGCATGTTTATAAGAATTATCCATATGATAATCCTATATTTCCCGGCAATAAATATTATTTTGGTGGTACTAGCGCTGATGCTTTTTTTGACTGTTTAACTGATTATTTGAATTTAAGAAATAAGAACGTAATGTTGTGCTTAAAGATATTGAGCAAAAGTGAAGGAGTAGCAGATAAAGAATTTTTTTTATTTTTAAATGCTATAGCAATTGCTATGCTTTCTTATAATTATGACTCAAGGTTAAAAGTTTATATTTCAAAGGAAATATTGGATATCTATTTAAAGGAATCAAAAAGATTGCTTGATTTAGATACACATCCTGATGATTTTGTTGTTTATTAGAATTTTTATAAATAGCAAAATTTTAATTTATAAAAAACTATCAATACTAGATAGGTCTTTTATGTGATTAGAGAAAATTATGTGAAAAAATTAATTAAATTAATGCCAGATTATCAATGCTATCCTTTATGGGAATATGATGAATTTGGTTTAGTAGTTAATTTAAATCCAAAAGATTTACCAATATCAAAGGTATTTAGTATAATAAAATTTTTTAAAGTGGAGCGTAAATTGAGTAGAAAAAAATTATATAGCCTTTTTGGTGCTGAAGAATATGAATGTCGTAATGAGTTAGTTTTGAAAGTTGATAGCACACTAAAAACTATTTATGAAATTTATTCCTATTTTGGTGAAAAAATATACAACAGATATCAATATATAAATACTATCTTGCCTGAAAATAGAACTTATTTTGGTGCAAGTCCAGATGGTTTTTCAGATTGTTTAACTGAATTTTTAGATCAGTTAATCAATAGTGATTTACTGAGAATTGAAATAATAAGCAAAGGAGAGGAAATTTCTGATAGTGAAATTTATATGTTTTTATATATTCTATCTATTAATATGGTGAATTATAATTATGAATCAAAATTAAGGGTGTTCGTTTCAAAGGAAGTATTGGATATCTATTTAAAGGAATCAAAAAGATTGCTTGATTTAGATACACATCCTGATGATTTTGTTGTTTATTAGGCTTTTTATATAATTAGGGAAAATTATCTGAAAAAATTGATTAAGATGATGCCAGATTATCAATGTTATCCCTTATGGGAATATGATGAATTTGGCTTAGTAGCTAATTTAAATCCAAAAGATTTACCAATATCAGAAATACTAATAGATAAGCTTATGTTATGGTCTGATATGTATGATGAAACTTTATGTTTAGATGATCCTATTAATTCTGCCTTTAAATCGATTCAGGATGAGAGGAAATTCAAACTATTAGGAAGTGAATTATTCGATATTTTAAAAGAAGAGTTAAATGGTCAGTATGAAGTTATCTATGAAAGTTAAGATAGCTTAAAAAATTACTCCCCAATTAACCTAGTTATATGACATTGTATGACTTCTAAATTTTTTTTAATATTTTTGAAAAATGGGGAAGTTGAAGATTTCCTTCTCAGAATGCACCAATTTCAAATCAATAGATATGGATAAAACATGAATTCAATAAATCGCAGTAGTAAGTTTTTTCTTGCAGTTTTTCTAATGATGAGTCTTTCAAATACATATGCAGCAAAGACACAGGTTGAAGAGGTTGATGCAATGGAAGCTGCTGGAGCAGAAGTGGCAGAAGCGGGTGGAGCTGATGTTAGTGGAGTAGCGGTTGGATGTCGTGCTGATGAAGCTTGTGATGCGGTAACTTCTGTAGCTCCTGTTTCTGAGGATGAAATGTACGGTGGTATTGAACAGGAATATGTTGTAAAAGGCTGTAAAGTAACGGTCTACAATGATGGGCCAGTGAAAATGGTCGATGTAAAGACAGATCAACCATGTGATGCTCCACTTCCTAAAGGTCACAAATTCTCTAAAAAGAACCATTAATTATTTTGTGTAGCATCTTTAAACGGGTGCTATTGAAATGAATTTACCAAGCCTCAAGCCAACTGAGAGTACGAGGCTTATTTTTCATATCCATTCTAATTGGGTACTACATAAATAGCCCAATCTTTTATTGCTGAACGCAATTATTTTTTAAAAAAACTGTAGAAATAACAACAAATGTTGTAAAAAAAGGGATTCATCTTTTCCATCACGGTGGATTTCACACAGTTGGCGTTGACAAGATTGTGAGAGAAACAGAAGTGAACAAAATGACGTTTTATAACTATTTTCACTCTAAAGAGCGCTTCATTGAAATCTGTTTAATCGTGCAAAAAGAACGTCTTCAAGAACAAGTGATTGAAATGGTCGAATATGACCACGCTACAAGTACACTAGATAAACTTAAGAAGCTGTACTTTTTACATAGCGATATAGAAGGGCCATATTACATATTATTTAAGGCTGTTTTTGAAACAAAAATTAGCTATCCAAACGCTTTTCAGACCGCAGTGAGATATAGAATGTGGCTTATCAATGAAATTTATAGCCATCTCAGACAGTTAAAAACCGATGCAACATTTAATGAGGCCAGACTCTTTTTATATATGATTGAGGGCACGATTATTCAATTGTTAGATAACTGCAATGTGGCTGAAACAGAGAAGGTACTGGATTACTTTTTAATAAAGCTTGGTGTGGTTTAGATAAATATCCCAAAGTACATGGGCAAGGTACTTTGGGATATACAGGTTTTAAATTTTACTTATAGTAAGATTGGATTTGGGCAACAAGAAAGTCATAACTCGCTTTGTTGAATAAAGCAAAGTCACTTTTTGATTGGTAGTTGGTGTTCGATGTGGTTGAAGGTGCACCATAGGTTTCAGAGATAACATTACCTTTAACTTGCCATTCACCATCGTAAATTTTGCCATTCATTTCAATGGCTGGGTCTTTACCATTGTCAAACATTGGGTTGCCTGCACTATCTACAAAATAAGTTACTTTGTAACCAGCAACAGTATCAAACTTATAATTAAAGTTTGGATAAAGTTTTTGTTGCCATTCAGCTAGGGTTTTGAAATCAGTGAGTGAGCTATCAAATAAATAAAACTCTGTATTGTTATAAATAACAGACTTCGGTACATAAATAAAAGAGCCATTTGGGAACGTTGCATTACTATTTACTAAGTTTGCAAAGGCTGTTTGATTATCTTTAAGAATACGAGAAAATTGATCACCGATATAGCTTGTATCTTTAGTTGTTGCATTCACTGTATCAGGTGGGAAAATATCAGTTATTTTTTTACCTGAAACATCAATTTTCTCATAATCGAAACTCACATTATCTGAATTTAAACTACAACTATCATTAAATTGAGCAGTCGTAATTTGTGAGCCTTGTGATGCAACAATATAGCCCTCAGGCCAACCATTATTTTGCTTCTGATAAGTCTTTTTAGTGAAAAGACCAAAAGAGTTAAGGTCGTAAGTTTGTACAACATCTTCAGCCGAACTACTTTCGATTTCGTCAGCAGTTACATTATAAATTGCTTTTGGAGATGAATATATCATCTGCCCATTTCTTTGGAATTCATCTGCATACAATTGTTTTACTGTAGTGTAGCTGTTAGCTGTAGGGACTTGTTTATAATTGTATGTCAGAGAGTATAACGGCTCATCAAAAATTGTATTGGTTGAAAGGGTAGAGTTTAAGAGAATACCTCTATCACACTTTAGACTAGATTGCCCTTGAGTTTGTGATGATACATTTTCAGAATTATTAGAGCTTGAACTACCTCCACCGCACCCCGTTAACATAATAAAAGAAATAGAAACTGCTAAAGTTGAAATTTTTTTCATGAATAAACCTTAAGTATTTATGTTTACTTTGCGGGCGTGATTATATATTTTTTATTTATTAAAAACAGTTCGTTAAGTGATATTTATTAAATATTAAATATATTTAAATATACTGCATAGTCATTTTTACCTAAAAAGCCCCTATGGAGCTTTAATTTTATAAATTTCTATTGTGAAGTTTTTATAAACAAAAAGGCTTGTTATTTATATAATATCTATATTCTTACATCTATATATAAATATTTTTAATCACTGTTGATTCTTTTCTCAAGCATATCTACAAATGTTTTTAAAATATTATTGTGGTTCTTACCCTTATGAGTAATTAAGCATATAGGGGTACTGTAGTGCATTTTATCTTTTAAAACAGGTTGCATCACACCGTCTTCAACCCATTTTTTTGCATAGTGGTCGGGTAAAAAGCCTAAAAATTTACCAGTTAAAATTAGAAAGGCAATCCCTTCGCGGTCACTTGCTGTCGCTTTACAGTCTAAAAGCTGATGTAGCTTTACCGCTTCCGATGTAATCGCATAATTAGGAAGAATGGCTTGCCATTTTTTTAATTCATTTAAATTGATGCTACTGCATTGGTTAAATAAAGGATGGTTTTTACCGCAGTATAAAAATGAACTTTCACTATATAAGTCGAAATAGTCTAGACCAGACAAAGGCGTAACAAGGGGAATAACGCCTGCATGCAAACGGTTATCGAGCACCCGGCATTCAATATCTGACAAAGTGCTCATACTAATATTAATAATAACTTCGGTATGCTCTTCGGCAAGTTGAGTCAAGGTGTTGGTGATATAGCCTCTAGGCATAGTCACAAGGTTGTTAATAATGCCGATATTAAACTCACCCTTAAGACGGTTATGCATTTGGTTGACTTTAGAGCGGAAGTCTTCAATCGCTGCTGTGAGTACTTCAATATATTCTAAAATTTCCCGTCCTTCGTCGGTCAGGGCAAATCCGGCACGGCCGCGCTGACATAGCCGAATACCCAAACGATTTTCTAAATCACTCATATGCAAACTAATTGCAGAGCGGCTAATACCTAAAATGCTTTCGGCAGATGTAAAGCTGTGACAGTCGCAAACCGTTTTAAATATTTTGAGAAGTTTTATATCAAAATCAGTAACTTGATTTAATTTTTTGGGTTTCATTTAGTTTTGTTTTTTTAAATCTAAACTCAAGATAATTTGAATTTATCAAACTTATCTCGCTATGTACACTCAAACCATAATTTGAAAATAAACAGGAATGGTTATGTTTGATACGGATAAATTCAGCGACTCAGAGCATACTTTGGATGCGGTTCAAACTAATAATAATATGTACATAAACTATCAGGCACACTGGATGCCTTTCTCTGCAAATCGAAACTTTGCTAAAGACCCGCGCATGATTGTGGGCGCAAAAGGGTCGTACTTGATTGATGATTCGGGCCGTGAAATTTATGACTCACTTTCAGGCCTATGGACGTGTGGTGCAGGCCATACCTTGCCCGAAATTCAACAAGCGGTAAGTGCTCAGTTAGGTCAGCTCGACTACTCACCAGCTTTTCAGTTTGCTCATCCACTTTCTTTTAAGTTGGCAGATAAAATTGTTCAGCATATGCCTGAAAAACTACAACACGTTTTCTTTACCAACTCAGGTTCAGAGTCGGCAGATACGTCAATCAAAATGGCACGTGCGTATTGGCGTATTAAAGGTAAACCAAGCAAGACTAAATTGATTGGTCGTGCCCGTGGCTATCATGGGGTAAACGTTGCGGGAACAAGCTTAGGCGGTATTGGTGGTAACCGTAAAATGTTTGGTCAGCTTATGGATGTAGACCATTTACCGCATACCTTGCAGCCAAATTTAACTTTTACCAAAGGCTGTGCAGAAACAGGTGGTGTAGAACTTGCCAATGAAATGCTTAAATTAATTGAGCTACACGATGCTTCAAATATTGCAGCCGTTATTGTAGAGCCTATTTCTGGTTCAGCAGGTTGTATTGTGCCGCCAACAGGCTATTTACAACGTTTAAGAGAGATCTGTGACCAGCATGACATCTTGTTAATTTTTGATGAGGTGATTACAGGTTTTGGTCGTTTAGGAACATGGACGGGGGCCGAATATTTTGGGGTCACACCAGATATTTTGAACTTTGCGAAACAAGTCACCAACGGTGCCATTCCTTTAGGTGGTGTGGTGGCAAGCCATGAAATTTACTCTGCGTTTATGCAGCAAGACTTACCAGAGCATGCCATTGAATTTACCCACGGCTATACCTATTCGGCACATCCGGTTGCTTGTGCGGCCGCTTTAGCTGCGCTTGAAGTTTTAGAAAAGAAAAACTTGTTAGCTCAATCGGCGGCGTTGGCTCCAAGTTTTGAAAAAAAGCTGCATGGTTTAAAAGGCGCACCGCACATTTTAGATATTCGCAACTGTGGCTTGATTGGTGCTTTGCAGTTAGCTCCGCGTGATGGCGATGCCACCATTCGAGGCTTTGAACTCGGTATGAAACTCTGGAAAGAAGGTTTCTATGTCCGTTTTGGAGGCGACACACTTCAGTTCGGTCCAATGTTTAACAGCACGGAAGCAGATATTGATCGCTTAATGAATGCCGTGGGCGATGCGCTTTATCAAGTGAAATAAGCCTTATAGATATTTATGAGCATCAGTAGTGTCTCTGGATGCTCTTTAAAAAAACCAAATGAAAAAGCAGTTTGATCTGAAAATTAATTGTAGTAAGGAGTAACAATAATGACAAATGGCCTAGAAGATTTTAGCTATGAAGAAGTTTCAACTGAAAATGGTACGCATAGTGAACAAGCCAAAAAAGTGCTAGGGCATTTCATTCAAGGAAGAATTGTATCTAAAACGGCAAGAAAACAGCCAGTTTACAATCCTGCGACGGGTGAAATTAGTAAAGAAGTCGAAATTGCAGATGCTCAAACGGTAAATGAAGCCGTTCAGGCAGCCGAGCAAGCATTTCCTGCATGGCGCGATACACCAGTTATTAAACGTGCACGTGTCATGTTCAACTTCAAACAATTATTAGAACAAAATGCCGAAAAGATTTGCGCTTTGATTGGGCAAGAACACGGTAAGATTTCTCATGATGCTCAAGGTGAATTGCAACGTGGTATAGAAAATGTTGAATATGCTTGCGGCGCACCAGAGCTTTTAAAAGGGGAGTTTTCAAAAAATGTCGGTCCAGATATCGACTCATGGAGCGAGTTCCAACCGTTAGGCGTTGTAGCTGGCATTACGCCATTTAACTTCCCAGCCATGGTGGCTTTATGGATGTTCCCAATGGCACTGGTTTGCGGTAACTGCTTTATTTTAAAACCTTCTGAAAAAGCACCTTCTGTGGTTTTATACCTTGCAGAACTATTAAAACAAGCGGGTTTACCTGACGGCGTATTTAATGTGGTGAATGGTGACAAAGAAGCGGTAGATGCCTTATTGCACCATCCGCGTATTCAGGCAGTCAGCTTTGTAGGTTCAACACCAATTGCTGAATATATTTACCGTACCGCAACTTCAACAGGTAAACGTTGCCAAGCATTAGGCGGTGCAAAAAACCACGCGATTATTATGCCGGATGCCGATATTGATAACGTGGTGACTTCATTGTTAGGCGCAGCTTTTGGCTCTTCGGGCGAACGTTGTATGGCACTTTCGGTTGCGGTTGCTATTGGCGATGAAGTTGCCGATGTCGTAATTGATAAGCTGACTCAAGAAATGAAAAAATTGAAGTTCGGCCACTATGCAGATGCAAGCAACGACTTTGGACCACTTATTACCCAAGCGCATAAAGACAAAGTGCAGGCTTATATTCAAAGCGCAGAGCAGCAAGGCGCAAAAATTGTGGTAGATGGCCGTGATGCAAAACCGGCAGGTTATGAAAAAGGTTTCTTTGTTGGGCCAACTTTAATTGATCAAGTCACACCAAACATGACCAGTTACCAGCAAGAAATTTTTGGTCCTGTGTTGCAAGTTATGCGTGTGAATAGCATGCAAGAAGCGATGCAACTCATTAATGACCACGAATATGGCAATGGTACTTGTATCTATACCCGTGATGGGGAAGCTGCTCGCTATTTTAGCAGTCACATTCAAGTCGGTATGGTCGGTATTAACGTGCCTTTACCAGTACCTGTGGCTTACCACAGCTTTGGTGGCTGGAAACGTTCGTTATTTGGTGATTTACATGCGTATGGTCCAGATGGTGTCCGTTTCTACACACGCCGTAAGACCATTACACAGCGCTGGCCATCGGCTCAAGTCCGTGAAGCAAAACAGTTCTCAATGCCGACTTTAAATTAATTTTTATTATCAGGGAAAACAGCAGTTTTCCCTTTTTTCATGACTGTAGGATTTTAAGCATGTAATAGATTGTTTTTATGGATATATTTTTAAGGAATGAAATATGAATAATGATAGAACAAAAAAATTAGGCGAAGGACTCTCAAATCGCCATATCACAATGATTAGTATTGGCGGTGTTATTGGCGCAGGTTTATTTGTCGGTTCATCTTCTGCAATTGCCAAAGCAGGCCCCGCGGTCATTCTTGCATACCTGATTACCAGCATTATGGTATTTCTGGTGATGCGCATGTTAGGTGAAATGGCCGTTTTAGAGCCGGACACCGGTTCATTTTCTACCTATGCCCGTAAAGCCATTGGCCCGTGGGCAGGCTTCACTATTGGTTGGTTATATTGGTGGTTTTGGGTGCTTGCGATTCCGGTAGAAGCCATCGCAGGTGCTGAAATTTTACATTCGTGGTTTCCGAGCGTTTCAGTTTCTATTTATGCATTTTGCTTTATTGTGTTCTTAAGCTTAGCCAACTTTTTTAGTACCAAAAGTTTTGGTGAGTTTGAGTTCTGGTTTTCCTTAGTCAAAGTGGTTGCCATTATTGGGTTTATCATTATTGGTATTTTGGCAATTTCAGGTGTTTGGCCTTTAGCTAAAAATGTCAGTGGCGTTGCCAATTTATACAACAACGCTGGTTTTATGCCGCACGGTATGGGAGGCATTTTATCTGCCATTTTAATTACGGCATTTTCATTCTTTGGGGTGGAAATTGTCTCGATTGCCGCAGCAGAGTCATCTAACCCTAAACAGAAAATTAGACGTGCCACCAATTTGGTGTTGTACCGTATTATTCTTTTCTTTGTGGTCTCAATGTTTATTGCTGTTTCACTTGTCGATTGGCGTTCACCGGACTTACAAAAGTACGGGACATTCCAATACGTTTTAATGAGCTTAAACGTACCGGGCACTAAACTTATTATTGATACCGTTGTGTTTATCGCCGTGGCGAGCTGTATGAATGCCGCAATTTATACGTCTTCTCGTATGTTATTTCGCTTAGGAACACGCAATGAAGCACCACAGGCAGTGACGAAAGTGAATTATGCGGGTGTACCTGCTATTGCGGTGTTTTCTTCAACTTTTATTGGTTTAGTGTGCTGTGTCATTAACTACGTATTCCCTGGAAAAGTATTTAGCTTATTGCTCTCAAGTACAGGTTCCATTGCTTTGCTGGTGTACTTGGTTATTGCATTTTCACAATTGCGTCTAAGACATAAGCTCGAGGCAGCTGGAGCGGAAATTCCATTTAAAATGTGGCTATTTCCATGGCTCACTTGGTTTGTGATTATCATTATTTTAAGTGTATTGGCTTATATGTTTTTCTCGCCAGCATATAGTTATGAAACCACTTTATCATTAGGTGTGACTTTAGCTGTGGTGGGTTGCGGATTATTTGTGACCCGAAAGCGTAAAGCAACCAGCTCGGTTGCGATAAATCAGAGTAACTTATAAAAATATTAAATAAAAATTTTAATGCTATAAGTAAAAAGCTCCTTAATAAAAAGGAGCTTTTTACTTTTTAATTCTAGTTGTTTTATTTTAATTATTGTTTATCTTTTTAAATAAGCTGCACAGTTAGAAAATCACTGTGCAAAGAAGTTTAAATGGCTTGCCAGTTTTCTTGAACTTCTTTTGAGTTTTTATTTAAAATGACTTGATCATCTTTTACCTCCCCAATCCAAGAAGTAGGAATAAGGTGATGTTGATCGTTTTCATCACGAGTGAGTTTCAACTGATTTTCACCTTCTAGATGATCGACAGTCCCTACTTTAGTACCACAAGAAGCAATAACGTCTGCATGTTTTTTAATATCATTAATATTTAAAGTACTCATTTTGGACCTCTTCTTTGGAAATAGAAAAACGGTAGAAACTAAATTACTGGATAAAATCGGAGAAATCTTTGTTTTTTAATAAACCTTACATGATTATTTTATAATTTCACTTAAGCGATATATTTAGATAACAATGAAATAAAAAGAAATATTCATTTAATAAAGTTATAGAAAATATCTTTTCATTACATTTTATATCTTTAATTAAACAGAATTATTTCGATATGTTTAAGTGAATACTTTTGAATAATTATTTGTAATGAATATTAGAATATCTATAAATATGACTGTCTTGAGTATGTTGAGTGAATTCGAGCATGCTCAGGCTGAAAACAAAAGTCAGCTACGCCAAGATTTGCTTCGCGAATTGGTAAGATTAGCTAAAAATTTACCCTATCCAGCTTCAGGTCAAACCTATCAACGGTGGCAAATGTTTGCTCAAGTGGCAGGGTATGATTTAAGTCTAGCTAAATTATTTGAATCACATTGTGATGCCTTAAGTATTTTAAATGAGCTTGGCTATCAAGATGAAATAGATGATCAGACTTGGGCCGTATGGGCAGCAGAGGGTGGGCCAGCACCCGTACAAGTAGAGAGCAATCAGTGTAGTGGTATAAAAACTTGGTGTTCAGGTGCTGAGTTTATTCAAAAAGCTTTAATGAGCTATAAGGACAAGCAAGGCCAAGCACAGCTTTGTATTGTTGAATTGGCTCATCCTTCGGTTCAAGTTGACCTCAGCCACTGGCAAGCAGTAGGCATGCAGGGAACTCGAACAGCCCAAGTACATTTTGACAATACTCCAGTTACTGCTATAGGTCAGCCAAATCGCTATTTGGAACGTCCAGGGTTTTGGCATGGTGCCGCTGGCGTCGCTGCGTGTTGGTATGGTGCGGCGGTACGCTTAGTCAGTTTTTTACAGAAAAGCTGCCAAACCCATCCAAACGCATTTAAAAAAATGTACTTAGGAGAGCTAGCTCAACAGCTCTCTGTAACTAAGCAGTATTTTCAATATGTTGCCAAGCTTATAGATGACGAGCCTATGCTCAGCCATGAGCGTGAAATCCGTATATTACGTGCCCAAACAGAACAATGCTGCCAGAGTGTTATTCAACTCGTTGGCAAAGCTTTAGGTGCACGGCCTTATTGTGAAGAAGCTATATTTTCACAGCTCATTGCTGATTTGCCTGTCTTTATTCGACAGAGTCATGCAGCTTTTGACTATGAGTCTATTGCAGAGCTCTGTTTGCCGGAGAAAAGCTTATGGGAACTTTAACGCATCCCTTGGTCGAAGACCGCGTGATTTCAGGTGAAGGGACACCGAAGTTCAGGTGGCTAGAGGCATTTAAAAATCATCCGTTAGATGGGCTGAATTTACAGTTATTTCAATCTAAACGAGTGGTGATTGTCGCGCCGCATCCCGATGACGAAGTGCTGGGTTGTGGTGGTTTAATGCAACAGCTAGTCAAAGAAAATTGTCACCTTGTTATTGTGGCTGTCAGTAATGGAACACAAAGCCATCCGCACTCAACAAAATACAGTCCAGATGAATTAAACGATTTACGGCCACAAGAAACTTTAGCTGCTTTAGACAGTCTTGGTGTGTCAGATTTTTCTGAACGAATTGCTTTAAATCTAACGGATGGTCAGATTCATTTACAGACTCATCAGTTGACTCAAGCGCTCAGCAGAATCGTTCAGCCTGAAGATATTTTAATTTGTAGCTATGCACTTGATGGCCATCCTGACCACGAAGCCGTTGGAAAAACGGTACAGGCCTTTGCAAAAGCTCATCAGTTACTCTGTCTACATGTATTGATTTGGGCATGGCATTGGGCAGAGCCTTTAGACCCACGTATTAATTGGTCCAAAGCAAAAGCTTATGCCTTAACTGAAAACCAATTAATTAAAAAACATCAGGCGGTTATGCAATTTAAAACACAACTTGAAGCCGATGAAAGCACAGGAAATTCCGCAGTTTTGTCTTCAAGTGCAATTAGCCGTCTTTTAATGCCTTATGAGGTATATCTGAGTGACTCATTCTCGTATGTATTTTGAGGAGTTGTATCGTAGTAATAATGATCCATGGGGCTATGATTATCACTGGTACGAAGCCCGTAAAAGACAAATCTGCCTTGCATTATTAACACGACCACACTATCAAAATGTTTTAGAAATTGGCTGTTCAAATGGGCATTTAAGTGTTCATTTGGCAAAGCGTGCGGCTCATCTTTTATGTATAGATGTGTCTGAGCATGCCGTTCATTTGGCGACTCAGCGATTACAATCATTTGAGCATGTAACTGTTGAAAATAGAAAAATACCTGAAGAATTGTATGAACAAAAATTTGACCTGATTGTGATTAGCGAAGTGGCGTATTACCTCACATACGATGAGTTAGATGAGTTCATTAAAAAATTAAAGCATGCACTAAACCCAGAAGGGGAAATTTTGTGTTGCCATTGGCGACATGATATTCAGGATTTTGAATTGAATGCCCAAAAAGTCCACCAAAGCTTTCAGCAATATTTTCCATTTCATCACTATTTAAGCCTAAACGATCCGGACTTTATGGTCGATGTTTGGACGGTTAATCCTTCATCAACAGCTCAGCGGGAACAATTACGATGAAAATAGGTGTTGTAATTCCAGCGCATAATGAAGAGCAACATTTGCCAGCCTGTTTGCAGTCAATTCAGGATGCGATAGAGAAAGTACCGGATGAACAAGTCGAGGTCATGGTTGTACTTGATAGCTGTACAGATATGTCGCGTTTAGTTGTACAGCGTTACGGAGTAAATTGGATTGAATGTGATTATAAATGCGTTGGCAAGGCTCGGGACTTAGGCATTCGCCAACTCATTCAAAATGGAGCAAGCTGGATTGCCTGTACAGATGCCGACACTATAGTTAGTTCAGACTGGTTAAGTTGTCAAATTCGATATCAACCTACCGATGCAATTTGCGGTATTGTCACTTTAGATGATTTGAGTCATTTATCGGCTCAAAAACAAAAAAAGTATTTGTCTCATTATCAAGACTGTATGGATCATCATCATATTCATGGTGCAAATTTAAGTTTTAGTGCTGCTGCTTATATGCAGGTGGGTGGTTTTGAGTCGATCCCATGTCATGAGGATGTTTCACTGATTGAGAAACTGACCAGACATTGCTGCAATATTACTTGGAGTAATTTAGTGCGTGTAACCACCAGTAGTCGACTAGAAGGAAGAGCACCTGAAGGTTTATCAAAATTTTTAGAAAATCTTTAATTAATATTACTTTCTTAAGTTTATTTTAATAATTGATTTATATTCTAAACTCATATCCTCTGGTATACATTTGTTTCAGTGTTCATTGCGTTACATCTTTTGCCACATCACCCGATGTGGTTTTTTTTATTAAAAAATAACCAAACTGCGACTTGTAATGTTCAAACAACTCAACAACCGTACTCTATATTTAGCACGATAAAACAAAAAATCTAGTACTAGGGATTTAATACATTTTTTAGTCTTGGGAGTTTGAGCGAAATTTTGGCTTTTTATGAAAATACCTAAAATTATGATTTTTATAAGAAAAAATATAAAGTAATTCTAAGAAAGGTGTGTTAATTTGAAAATTAAATTAGTAATGAAATTTTAAATTTCACGGAAGTCTTATGAACGTTCGACTGTGTTATGCCAGCCAACGAAATGAAAATAATGAAGATTTGCTACAAGATTTGCGTGATATCCTGACTGAAGCTCGTGATTTCAACGATTTAAACGAGATATGTGGGGTGCTGTATTATGCCGATAATGCATTTTTTCAATGTTTAGAAGGCGAAAAAGAGATTGTTGAAAAGCTATTTGAGAAGATTCAAAAAGATCAAAGGCATTACAATATTAAATGGTTGTGCACATATTCCATTGAAGAAAACTCTTTTCAACGTTGGTCAATGAAATATGTGCAACGCAATACAAATATTGAGGCTTTCTTTCTTGGCATGGGAGAGAATACCTTTAACCCAATTTTGCTGAATCAACAAAATCTCAAATTTTTCTTAAATGAACTATTAATTGCAGAGCAAACTAAAATTAATACGGTTAAGAAAGTTGGAATGGTTAATCGGGGAGTAAACCCATTCTAGCTATTTGAAGCTATACCGATATGGATGTGCTTGAGTTTAGGTACAATTTTAGTCATGACTAAATATACAATCATTGAGACCGAAAGCATCCATATCACTTCTAAACTTTGGCTAATCACAAACATTGCCCAGTAAAAAAAACTAAAAAGGGCTATACACAGTCCACTACCTTTGTAGTACCACGTAATAAACATTCCGAAGAGTGCCGAAGAAATTAAGAGATTAAGCGTCTCGTTCATTCCTACATAATTAAAGAAAATAATTAGTAAGCACAACGCTAACATTGATAGTAAATATACAAATATATTTTTTGCGATAAACATTTTCTATATCCTATCTGAAGATTTTAAAAGGTATCTTTCCTCTGTTTCCAGAGGAAAGATAGTACATATTAATTTTTTGAGATTCTTTTTCTATTATTAAGAGTTTTTATATTAATAAAGATGACTTTATCATTTTCTCCAGATCTCTTTATTAATATTCAGCTTTCTATTTAATAGTAAAGATTGCTTATATGTAATGAAATTAATTATAGGAAAAACAATCATTTGTGTTGTAAGCTTTGGCTTACATAGTTGTGAGAGATTGCCTACATTTGTATAAAAAATGATCTAATTTTACAAAATTATTTGATTTGAAATTGTTATATTACAGTTATTTAGTTAAAAATATTGTTGAGATGAGCTTTACATAAATAACAAAAAGTAACATCGTCTTTAGAAAGCTAATTTTAAAAGTTAAATTAATTATTTGGCGGGAGCTATTTGGATTTAAAATTTTTTAACATTTGATAAAATGTTGTTTTATGAAAATAATTTTTTAATGAATAAAATTCATATTTTTTGAGTATGCAATATATTAAATAAGTGAAGGAGCGTAATGTTTTAAAAATCTAACTTGTAAATTGTGATAAGCAAGTGAACATGTTATCAATCAATAAAATGATATAGAAGAATGAGTTAAAATTTGAATTTTTAACCAGCGTAGAGATGACTACGCTGGCTTACTTTTTTGACTAGATTTAATCTGAACGTGTAGCTAACCAATTACTCATTTCAGGCCAAACAGAACTTGGAGCTTGGCTACCAGAAACAACACCCATATGGCCGCCTGGAACCACTTTAAAAGTTTTATCTTGGCTACTAATTAAATCCATAAGCGGTTTCACTGCGTCGGCGGTCACAATAATGTCTGTATCGCCCCCTACAGCTAACACTGAACAATTAATATCTTTTAAATAAGCTGTAAGTTCGCCAAATTTGATTACACCTGTTGAGAGTTCATTATCTATCCAGAAACGTAGAATGATATCGCGCATCACACCACCCGGATACGCCAACATATTGTCGATAAATGAACTAGACGTAGCATGGTCAACAATAAATTCACGGTTATCAAGATTTTTAAAAAGCTGCCAATAGGTTTTTAAATTTCCAATCGGGTCAGTTAGCTTAAAGCCAAGCGTGTTTTGCCAGCCATGAATATGAAACACTTCACTTGGTACATGTTGGCGAATACGGAAAGGGGTGTGCTTACGAACCCACTGTGCAGGTTTAGTCAAGCTGCCATAGAGTTTACCCATATAACCTGCTTTATGGGTGTCGATAGGTGAAGCGAGAATAATCAGATTTTTAATATCTTTATCTTTAAATAATGCGGTATAGCAGAGTGAAAGTGCACCGCCTAAACTCCAGCCATGTAATGAAAGCTGCTGTTGTCCACTATGTGCACGGACTTGCTTTAACATTTCAGGCATAAAAACTTTAATGTAGGTGCCAAAATTGTATTTTGCTTGGTGGCGGGTTGGTACACCCCAGTCTATTAAATAGACATCAAAACCTTGAGCTAAAAAGTAACGTATAAGGCTGCGTGTAGGGAATAAATCGTAAATGAGCATGTTCACTGCCAATGGCGGAACAATCACTAACGGTACGCGGTGTTTATGTGTAGGAGCTTCAGTCTCATTTCTATAGTGACGTAAACTCATAATCTCATGCTTATAAATCACATCAAAAGGTGCTTTTCCTGACAAGGCAATTTGAGGACCTCTAAAAAACAGATCTGATGCATTGGTTAGCATGTGAGGTAATTTCTGACCAGCATGCTTTTTAAGAGATGTTTTAAGCGACTTCACTTGAGGAACATTCTGTCGAACTTTAAGCAATAAACTCATTGAATATAAAACCTATAAAGATGTTGCCCAGAGCAAATAACGAGCTGGTCTTTGAGGCATATTAACGGTAATGAAAAGCGAGTTCAGTGACTTAAAAGACAGTATTTTCTGCTTAAGATATCAAAACATAAAGATCTTTAAATTGGGATTTTTATTGATTAAATTGTTGATTCTAGTAATTAAATAAATATTTTTAGAAAATTATTTATAAAATATTTAAAAATTTAAGCTATTTTTAAGAATACTAAAAATTTATTGGTAGGGTAATTTTGTAAAGTTTATTTGTGTTTTTTTTACATATTAAAAAATAAAATATAATTATTTTACAATCGATTAGGAATGTAATCAGAAAGTAGTCTATGTAATATATATGGAATTTGTATTTAATGGTTTTTATACACTAATTTCGGCGGTCATTGTTTTATTGTTGGGCCGCTTTCTTGTCAATCGGATTGATTTTTTAAAACGTTATAATATCCCTGAACCTGTAGCGGGTGGTTTGGTTGCTGCTGTAGTTTCTTTACTCGTCCACACTTTGTGGGGGTACAGCATTGTTTTTAGTAGCGAATTACAAACTAGCTTTATGCTCGTGTTCTTTGCTTCAATTGGTTTAAGTGCCAATTTTATGAAGCTTAAAGAAGGTGGTACTGCTTTAGTCATCTTCTTAATTTGTGTGGCCTCATTTATTGTTGTGCAAAATGCTGTAGGTATGAGCCTTGCGACTTTATTGGGTCTAGACCCACTGATTGGTTTGATTGCAGGTTCAATCACTTTAACGGGTGGTCATGGTACAGCAGGTGCATGGGGTGAAATCTTAGAAAGTCAGCATGGCATTCAAGGTGCTTTAGCACTGGGTATGGCGAGTGCAACGTTTGGTTTGATTATTGGTGGTGTGATTGGTGGTCCGTTAGCTAAATTACTCATTAACCGTTATAGCCTTGCTCAACCGAAAACTAATGCTGAAATCCAACATCGCGATACGCATGTTGAACAAAATTCAGATGACCTGGCGCCGTTTGAAAACCCGCATCAAGTTCGTTTAATTACAGCCGATAATGCAATTACCACGCTGGGTATGTTTGCAGCGTGTTTGGCGTTTGCTGAGTTTATGACTGGCTTTAGTAAGGGAACATGGTTTGAGTTACCAACTTTCGTTTGGGCACTTGGTGGCGGTGTAATCTTAAGAAATATTTTAGAAAGTGTGTTGAAAATTGATATTTTCGACCGTGCGATTGATGTGTTTGGTAATGCATCTTTGTCGCTTTATTTAGCAATGGCATTGCTTTCATTAAAGCTTTGGCAACTTGCCGACCTAGCTGGTCCGCTTGTGGTGATTTTGGGTGCTCAAACATTGACCATGGCTTTATATGCAGCATTTGTGACGTTCCGCGTTATGGGCAAAAACTACGATGCAGCAGTGTTAGCAGCAGGTCATTGTGGTTTTGGTATGGGTGCAACACCAACAGCCGTGGCAAATATGCAAGCGATTACCAACATGTATGGTCCATCGCATAAGGCATTTTTAATTGTTCCGCTTTGTGGTGCATTCTTTGTCGATTTAATTAATGCAACGGTTATTCAGCTCATGTTGAAATTTGTTGTTTAATAAAAAAAAGCCCGTAAGGGCTTTTTTTACGAGTGCTTAATTATGAACCTGAAAAAAGATATATATTTTTTTTCATATGGGTACTCTAAATTTTCATTTTCGGACGATTGAAGCCATTTTGTTTTTAGGATACTTCTTCTCAAAACTAATAATCGCCCTTAAACATGCTTTCACATAGAATGAATTGCAGATAAATAAAATGAGAAATGTATGAGCTCAGAAGCACATTCAATTAGCTTGGTTGCCCCCGTAGTTTTATTGGCAGCGGCTGTCATTGCAGTCCCTATTTTTAAACGTATTGGCTTGGGTTCAGTATTAGGTTATTTAATTGCGGGTCTGATTATTGGCCCATTCGGTTTTGCCTTTTTTCAAGATTCCACCGCAATTTTACATATTGCCGAATTAGGAATTGTGATGTATCTATTTGTGATTGGTTTGGAAATGCAACCATCGCATTTATGGAGTCTTAGACGCGAAATTTTTGGCCTTGGTACACTACAGATCATCATTTGTGCGCTAGCTTTGACTGGCGTTGGGTTGTTATTTGGTTTTACTTGGCAAGTCGCTTTTATTGGTGCGGCAGGGTTCGTCTTAACCTCGACTGCGATTGTGATGCAGTTATTGGGTGATCGGGGTGATTTGACTCAGCCACGTGGGCAAAAGATTGTAGCCATCTTACTATTCGAAGATTTACTCATTGTGCCATTGCTGGCTATTGTTGCTTTTATGGCACCGAATCATGTGGTCGAAAGCACATCGGTACGTCTAGAAAATATAGGAATTGGTTTGCTCGCAATTGCAGGGCTTATTGCGGCAGGATATTGGTTACTTAATCCGTTATTTAGACTATTGGCCGCTGCTAAAGCCCGAGAAGTCATGACTGCGGCTGCTTTATTGGTTGTGTTGGGAGCGGCGTTACTCATGCAAGTCAGCGGTTTGACTATGGCAATGGGTGCTTTCTTGGCGGGTGTACTTTTATCTGAATCAACCTTTAGACATCAAATTGAAGCTGATATTGAGCCATTCCGTGGAATCTTACTGGGCCTATTTTTCCTTGGGGTCGGCATGTCATTGGACTTATCAGTGGTTGCTCAAAACTGGCAACTCATTGTAAGTGGCGTAGTGGCCCTGATGTTTGTTAAAGCGCTCATGATTTATATTGTCGCTCGAGTAACCAAAAGTCCTCATACAGAAGCATTAGACCGCGCTTTACTGATGGCTCAAGGGGGAGAGTTTGCGTTTGTACTTTTCTCTGCTGCATTAAGTGCCCAAGTTATTGATAGTACTGTTAAATCTAACTTAACTGCGATTGTTGTACTTTCAATGGTATTGACTCCAATTGTCGGTATTATTTTTAAACGATTTACTCAAGCTAAAGCAAAGGTTTCATTGGAAGACATCAATATTGCTGATGGACTAAGCGGTAGTGTTTTAATGATTGGCTTCGGGCGCTTTGGGCAGGTCACCAGTCAATTACTGTTGGCAAGAGGCGTAGATGTCACCATTATTGATAATAATACCGACATGATTCGAAACGCTGAAAAGTTTGGTTTTAAAATTTATTATGGGGATGGCTGTCGCCTAGATATTTTACATGCTTCCGGTGCTGCAACAGCACAGGCGATTGTGGTGTGTGTAGATAGTAAGGAAACGACTAATCGAATTGTTGAATTGGTTACTCACGAATTTCCTTTGGCAAAATTATTAGTCCGTTCATATGACCGTGAGCATTCACTGCATTTAGTCAAACAAAAAGTAGACTTTATGATCCGTGAAACGTTTGAATCTGCGATTAAGTTTGGTGGAGTGATTTTACAAGAACTTGGTGTAGATGAAGACGAAGTAGAAAGAATTACCGAGGAAATACGCGATCTTGATAATGAACGCTTTGAGACTGAAATCGCAGCAGATGACGTAAATGCAGGAGTAGGTATGCAATATACCCATACTTATCATCCAAGACCAACTGCACCATTAATTCGACCAAAGCGGGAAGGACGTATTCTAAATAAAGATAATGCCTCAGAGAATGAGGGAACTGATTAGTTATAACGCTCAGTAATGGCTTTAAAAGAACTTTTACTGAGCTTTTCTATAGGAGGAAGTACCTAACAACGAAGTCCTCCATTTACCAATCAAACTGGCTTACTTTAGTAAGTTAAATGGCTAATCATATTAAGTTAAACTAGAGATGCTCTAAGGCTGTGCCTTTAACAGGATTTCTGCGCCAGTAGTAAGGCTGTAAAAATCTAAGGAAAAGTTTCCAAGGTGTTATCCATGCGATGCGACGGTTAGCTTTTTTATTTTGAATAATTTGTTTTGCTAAATACGCACAAACAACTTCAGGTGGGTCAATTACAAAGAAGAATAAGCGTTTCATCTTTTTCCAGTTTTGTATATTGCCATGGGTCCAAGATGAAACTAACAAGTCGGTTGCCACCATACCGGGACTAAGAGTGCCAGTTAAAATAGAGGTCGACTTAGTCTCTTTATAAAGCGCTTTACTAAAATAACTAACCGCTCGTTTGGTGGTTGCGTAAGGAGTCATTCCAGCACTCCATTCGCCGTTGCTTCCCCAGCCTTCCATATTAAAAATTTGACCATGACCCTGTTTGAGCATGCCTTTTAGAGCCACTTGAGAACCAAGCATTGTGCCCAAAATATTCGTCGAAATGGCTGCATTTAATTCATCTGGCTGAAGGTTAATAAACTCTTTTGTTGGGTGGCAGCTGCCTGCGTTATTAATCCATACATTGACTTGTCCAAAATGCTGAATTGCTCCATCCCATAAGGCTTGTACATCCGTAATTTGTGTCACATCACAGCATAAGCCAATAAAATTCTCTTTATTGAATTGAGTTTCTAAATGAGAAAGAGCATGGTGAAGATGCTCCGTGTTCCGTCCAGCAATCACAACTGAACATCCCAGATCTAAAAAAGCGTGGGCGAGTGCTAAACCAATACCTTTTGTGCTTCCAGTGATAACTACACAGCCAACTTCACGACTAGATAAACTCATTGAAATCTCTATAAATTTTTTAAAAACTTAACGCTATTAAGCAGTTTTATGAAAATGAGTTGTTTGCTCTTTTAATAAAAGCAAATAGATAATTGATAAACTTATCATCGAAATATTCATTACGATAGGGTTATAAGGCGAGATAAGTGTAGATGGTTTTAAAACACCAATTAAAAGCAGTAAGCCGAATAAACCTAAAATACTTAAATAGTGAATGTATTTATGAGTAGAAAAAAGAAACAATAAACCAAAAATAATTTCAGCTATACCGCTGGCGCGCCCTGCAAGTTTTGCATACTCAAAAGAAAGTCCGATTGTTTGCCATACAAAGATTTCGTCAGAGTTAATAAAAATTAGTTTAGGAATGAGTCCTTGATAAATCCATAAAAAAGCGAGCACAAAGCTTATAAATTTTAATGCTTTAGCATTATTCATTAAGATTCTCTAAAAGTTTGAAATTTCAATTTTGATCATTGCGACTATTATGTTTTGATTTAATTTATTCTTCAACAGAAAATAAGATGAGCTTATTTTTCAATCATTTCTTATGGTTATTTTTTAACAGTAATGTCGGAATAAGATAGGAAGATTTTATATTAAAAACATAGGAGAAATGCTCCTATGTTTTTAATCTTATGGTTCACTCACTAATCTTGATATATTTTTTAAAAGTATATTTCTTAAAAATTGTTTATAGCATTCATCTGTATTTTTGTTCGAATGTTGAACTAAATAACCGTTAAGTTGTGTAATTATAATTATAGCTCTTTCTTTATATTCTTCTGATGATATTTCATTATGAATAGGGAGTATGATTTTATATATAAGTTCAAAATTATACTTTTGTATCATTGACAAAGATTCATGTGCATAAGGTAAATGGTCAGAAATAGAAAAGACCTCTTTAAATGTATGCGTAATGACCGGTTGTTCTATTTCGTATATTATATTGGTGATAATATTCATAAACCGATGCAAGGGTGGTTCATTTGCATTTAAATTAATTAAAATTTCAATCCGTTGTATGTAGTCACAAATTAATTTATCGAGTAAAGCTTTTAATAAAATATCTTTATTTTGAAAATAATGCTGCAAGGTGCTTAAACTAATATTTGATTGAGCTGCAACTCCTCGCATGCTAAACCCAGAATAACCTTTAGTAATAAAAACCATCTCAGCATTTTTTAAGATTTGCTTTATTCTTTCTTGACCTTTTAGTGTGGTAAAGGACTTCTTTATTTGCATAGTATCAAAGGTATCAATTTTGATCATTATCCCGCCTGTAAGTACTATTTAAAAAAAGGCATTCTAAACCATGAAATTAGAAAAATATAAATAAAATATTTAAATTCTATTAAACTAATTATAGGTCGCATGACCCATAATTTTTTTATCTCGGTCATTTGACCCAATTTAAAATTTAAAAATAGGTCGAGTGACTTGGTTTTGTTTCTTTAGAAATGGTTTAAATAGGTCGGATGACCTATTTAAAATAGAGTAAATAGTATGCAATTTTTTTAAGTTTATAAATAATTGTATTTCAATGAATATTGACTAATTTTTATTTGGTTAATGATATTTATTTTCTTTATTTTTTTGAGTTTTTTTTAAAGTAGGGGTGGGTATTTAATTGTGTATTTTTATAGGTATTAAAAAAAGAATTTTAAATAAGTAAACATAGTCTTTTTGTAATGTGTGTATACAAGTTAAATAATTGTTATTAAATTGTGAAAGGAATCACACAATAGTAAAAGGTAGTTTGTTTTATATATAAAACAAATTGGACATATTTTATTTATTACGTTTGATTCATTTTGTTCTACAAAATTAATCATTATATATGTAGGTTATGAATATGAAAAACATTCAGAAATCACTTCTTGCAGCATTAATAGTTGCTGGTTATGCAGTAAATACTCAAGCGGCTGTTACTGGACAGGTTGACGTTAAATTAAATATCTCAACAGGCTGTACTGTAGGTGGTAGTCAAACTGAAGGGAATATGAACAAGTTTGGTACTTTAGATTTTGGTAAAACTTCCGGTACTTGGAACAACGTATTAACAGCTGAAGTCGCTTCAGCAGCAACAGGCGGTAATATTTCTGTGACTTGTGATGGCACGGATCCTGTTGATTTTACAGTTGCAATTGATGGTGGTGAACGTACAGACCGTACTTTAAAAAATACTGCTTCTGCTGATGTAGTTGCATATAACGTTTATCGCGATGCTGCTCGTACAAACCTTTATGTTGTAAACCAGCCACAACAGTTCACTACAGTGAGTGGCCAAGCTACAGCAGTACCAATTTTCGGTGCAATCGCTCCAAACACTGGCACAGCAAAAGCTCAAGGTGATTATAAAGATACTCTATTAGTTACTGTAAATTTCTAAATATAAAAATAAATAATTAATTGAGTGGCAGGTTTGCTTAAAAGTGAGTGAACCTGTTTTAAATGGAGGGAAGATGGTATTCAATCGCGGTTCTATATTTATAATTTCTTATTTTTTAGTTTCTTCATTAAATGCGGGTGGGATTGGAGCTAAATTAACAAATCAAATTGAATTATTACCTTCTTGTTCTATCAATAATAAAGTTGTTGAAAATAATGCGACAAATTTAAATTTCGGAACTGTTGATTTTGGTGAAACCTCGACTGGTTTTAATGGGGTGATCGACGCAACTTTAGTAAATAATGGAAACTCTGGATTGCAGATAGAGTGTGCTGGTATTTCTACTGTAAAAATAATATTTGGTTCTGGAAATAATGATAGTAAAGTTCCTGCTTCATTTTTACAAAATTATTATCATGCATTAAGTAATGGTAGAGATTTTGTTGCTTATAACTTGCTCTATGGTTTAAATAAACAGGTCATTAGAGCGAACGATGCTTTTATTCTTAATGATATGAATACTAAAAATAATATCGATATTTTTGGTCAAGCCATACACGATGGTGGACGTATATCTAAGGGTGAGTATACAGATATAGTGCCAATTACAATTGAGTTTTAAGAAAATGAAATATTTTTATTTTAAAGCAATATTATTGCTATCTGTAAGTCCATTTATATATGCGGTAGATCCTCAATTAAATTCTAGTTTTAAAGTTCAAGCTAAAATTGAAAATGGATGCTCAATAGATAATATCGAACAAAAAATGGATTTTGGTCAGTATTCAGCTTTATCAAAAGATAAAGTCATTTCCAATATTATAAATAGCAAAGAATCTTGGAATATTCGTTGTACAGAAAGTTTACCTGTTAGTATTTCTATAGATGGTGGTGAAAATCTACAGAATAATGTAAGACGCATGAAAAATGGTTCATCTTCGAATTATTTACCTTATAAATTATATAACTCTAGCAGTTTTTCTACTGAATATATTGTTGGTAATAAATATTTATTGCCTGCTACAACACCTACAAACCGTCTGGCAAATTTTGAAATATATGGTGTCGTTAATTTAGAAAATAATAATGAACCACATACGGCCGGAATTTATAAAGATACTGTTTCAATAATGATTACATGGTGATTTGTATGAACAATTCTGCATTTATTAAAAATGGCATTTTAAAATCTTTTTTATTTGCAAGTACATTATCACTTGTTACACCTGTGATGGCACAAGCAACTTTTTTAATTTGGCCTATTTATCCAAAAATTGAAGCCAATGAAAAAGCAACTGCGGTTTGGCTCCAAAATACTGGCAAGACCGACGCGATGGTACAAATTCGGGTGTTTAAATGGAACCAAGAAGGCTTAAAAAATAACTATAGCGAGCAATCAGAAATTATACCTAGTCCACCTGTAGCTAAAATTAAAGCAGGTGAGAAGCACATGCTTCGTTTAACCAAAAGTGCCAATTTGCCAGACGGCAAAGAACAGTCATATCGTTTGATTGTAGATGAGTTACCGATTCGCCTGTCTGATGGAAACGAGCAAGACGCCTCTAAAGTGAGTTTCCAAATGCGTTACTCCATTCCGTTATTTGCCTATGGAAAAGGTATGGGTAGTGGTTTAACTGAAGAAAGCCAAAAAGCGAATGCAAAAAATCCTTTAGCCAAACCGGTTTTACAATGGTCAGTCCGCAACAATGCCCAAGGTCAGTCTGAGCTATATTTAAAAAATAATGGACAGAAATTTGCTCGCCTTTCGGCACTTAAAACTTCAAAAACTGGCCATGATATTTCTTTAGGGAAAGCTGCTTTTGGCTATGTTTTATCGAATAGTACCGTGAAGTTTGCTATCGATAAATCGACTGCAAATGAGTTGTTAAAAACTTCTAAAATTTATGGTGTTGATAGCTCAGGCATAAAACAAGAGTTGATCGAAATTAGCAAAATGGAGGATCCAACATGATCCTTCGGCATAATAATTTATGCAAAAGTATTTTACTAATTTTGTTGTCGGGTGGATGCTTAAATATTCCAAATATTGCTTTTGCTGGCGATTTGCCTCCACCACCAAAAGATATTAACGAAATTAATCAACTGTTTAAGCTATATCTAGACTTGGTTGTAAACCAATATTCAGTGCAGCAGGTTGTACCTGTTATTGTTAAAAATGATGAGTACTTCATACAAAAAAACAAGCTGATTGATGAGTTGGAAATTCAAATTCCTCAGGAGCTACTGACAAACAACGACACTACTTTAACCAATCAAGATATCTTAACTTTGGGGTTTAGTGGTGATGCGAGTGACTGGATATCTTTAGATAAGTTGAAAGATGTAAGCTATGAATATCAATCATCAAATCAATATTTTAAGCTTAACTTTCCACCTGCTTGGATGCCGACTCAAGTTTTGGGTAAAGACTCATGGTATAAACCTGTCGTTGCTCAGTCGGGTATAGGGCTGCTCAATAACTATGATTTTTATACTTATAGACCGCATCAGGGTGGATCAACCAGTAGTTTATTTACAGAACAGCGCTTTTTCTCTCCGTTAGGGGTCATTAAAAACTCTGGGGTCTATGTCAAAAACCAATATAAAAATGAAGGTAATACCGAGTCACTAGACAATGACGGCTACCGTCGTTATGACACATCTTGGCAATTTGATAACCAAAAGAATGCTACGTCTTTTGTACTGGGTGACATTATTACTGGTAGTAAAACGACTTGGGGAAGTTCTGTCCGTCTGGGCGGTTTTCAGGTACAAAGAAACTATTCAACCCGACCAGATTTAATTACTTATCCCTTACCACAGTTTATTGGGCAAGCTGCTTTACCAAGTACAGTCGATTTAATTATTAATGGGCAAAAGACCAGCTCAACAGAAGTACAGTCTGGTCCGTTTATATTAAATAATGTTCCCTTTATTAATGGTAAAGGTGAAGCCGTTGTTGTCACGACCGATGCAGTCGGACGTCAGGTTACCACTGCCGTACCGTTTTATATTTCTAATACTTTGTTAAAGCCCGGCCTATTTGACTATTCATTATCCTTAGGGAAAATTCGTGAAGACTACGGACTTAAAAATTTCTCTTATGGAAAGTTTGCAAGTACAGCCGACGCCCGTTATGGGGTAAATGACTGGTTTACCGTAGAAGGTCGTACTGAGCTTTCCTCAGACTTACAGTTATTTGGTGCAGGGTCTGTACTCAAGCTTGCAAACTTAGGTGTGCTGAGTGCTTCTTTTAGCCAAAGTAAGGCCGACAAATCTATGTCTGAAGATCGCACCAAAGACTTAGAGGGTAAGCAATATACAGTCGGGTACAGCTATAACCGTAATCGCTTTGGTTTTAGCATTAACCATAACCAACGTGATGATGAATATACCGATCTTTCACGGCTGCAATATAGCAATTTAATTTCGGTCAATAGCAATAAAAGCTTAACGGCCAATACTTACTTTGCAACTAAAAACTCAGGAACCTTTGGTGTGGGTTATATTGATACCAAAGCAAATGACTTTAAAAACCGCTTTTTAAACTTGTCATGGGCACCTGTTTTACCGACTTATATGAATGGGGTGACCGTTTCATTAAGTGCTAACCGTGATTTTATTGAAAAAGAGTGGAGTGCTGCATTTCAGCTTTCGATACCACTGTTCCAACGCAACGCGACTGTAAACTCGGGTTATGCATTTAATAAAGAGGGCGATACGGGCTATGTTAATTTCAACCGTTCTGTACCATCTGAAGGTGGTTTCGGTGTCGATTTAACCCGACGCTATAATGAAAATAGTGAAGATTTAAATCAGGCACGAGTCAATTACCGCAACGGTTATATCAATACTGACTTTGGTATGTCTGGAAACCATGACTATAACTACTGGTTTGGTCTATCAGGTTCACTTATTTATATGGCAGGTGAGGTATTTGCTTCAAACCGTTTAGGCGATTCTTTTGCATTGATCGATACCAACCAAGTACCGGACGTTTTGGTTCGATACGAAAACAGTTTAATTGGCCGCAGTAATAAAAAAGGACATATTTTTGTGCCATCGGTGACGCCTTATTATTCGGGTAAATACAGCGTCGACCCAATCGACTTACCTTCAAACTTCACCATCACACAAGTTGAACAACGTATTGCTGCTAAACGTGGCTCGGGTGTTGTGATTAAGTTCCCAGTTCATCAGTCTATTGCCGCCAATGTTTATTTAACTCAAGCAGACGGCAAACCTATGCCTGTTGGTTCTGTGGTGCATAGAGCTGACCAAGAGTCGTCTTATGTGGGAATGGATGGCATTGTCTATTTAGAAAACTTAAAACCGAACAATACCGTGACTGTTCAACGTTCAGATCAGAGCGTATGTAAGGCAGATTTTTCTGTAGATGTAGAACAAGCCAAGCAACAGATTGTGGTGGTTAAGCCTGTTATGTGTCATGAGGTATCTTTACCATGAATATAAAAACAAAAAAATTACTTCGCCATTTATGTATTTTTTCTGGACTGATGCTGGCTGGAAATTTGGCTCATGCTGCATGTAGTGTGAGTGCTTCGGGTTCATCTTCTATTTCGGTTCCGTCTATCTATTTAACGGAAAACGGTGAAAACTCTTCACAGTTTAATTCGGGTTTGTCGTGTACGGGTTTTAGCTTGGCTTTGGCGAACATGACCTATTTAAAATATCGGGTTGAGCAAATGTCGAATTCATTTACCAATGCTCAAACTGGTGAAAAACTCAATGCTGTTATTTTAGACAGTAACAATGAAATCATTAGTTTAGGCCAAGAAAAAGACATGAGTAGCTTTACGCTGGTCAATCTTTTTAGTGGGCCAGATGGCAACTTGCCTTTCTATATCCGCCTTCCGGCTGGGCAAAGTGTATCACCGGGTGTGTATCAAGCTGACTCACCATTAAAAGTAAAATGGTTTTATTCTGTACCCGCAGTTGCGATTGTGGGAATCGGGGTCTTCTTTGAAAGCCCAGGATTTAGACGTGGGGCATTAGGAATTGGCTTTAATTGGGGAAGTGGAGCAGACTCGCTTGGTTCACTCTCCATTACTGTGCTTCCGGACTGCCGAATTTTAACGCAAGACGTAAACTTTGGTACGGCCGCTTTTGCTTCTAAGCTTGAGCCTGTGCAGTCGTCTATGGGAATACGTTGCTCTGTAAATACGCCATATTATGTGAGTTTAAATAATGGGCTTTCCCCGCAAAACGGCAACCAACGAGCGATGAAGTCACAAACGGGAAATACATATTTAAAATACGATATTTTCAAAAACTCATCGAATGATCGATGGGGTAGTGGTAACGAGCGTTGGTCGAGTTTAAATGCGACTCTTAACCCCGGTGTACATAACGGAGTGACGCAGCAGAGCTATGTCTTTACCACAAAAATTGTCGATGAAAATGCAGACACAGTACCAGCGGGAACGTATCAAGATACGGTTACGGTACAAGTCGAGTTTTAAAAGCTGATTTATATAGAAGATAAAAGCTCAGTTCATGGGCTTTTTGACTTTAAAAGAAAAGAAATGCTTAATTTTTATAAACTTACTCAAGCTCTAATTGGTCATCATCTTTGGTAATTTTAATCTTTATCTTTTTATATTTTCGTTTATTTGGATCTAGCGCCGAGTTCATTACTTCATCTGCAAAAGGCGGGCATTGCATGAGCTTTGCATACGCTCTATAGCCAATGCGTATTCGAGTAGGTGGGCAATCGGTTCTTTTTGAATAGTATTCAATGAGAGAGTTCAGTTCTTGTAATAAAGTTTGCTGTTCCATCATACATACTTAACAATTAGATAACTCAAGCATAATAGACTTAAATGTTTAGTGGAATATGTATTTAAAATATACAAGTTGCTTAAATTGTGACTCAGTTCGCTAAAACTACTATTTTGTGTATCAAGTTTGTTTTTATATAGGTGCAAGCTGTTTTTTTAACCGAAATGTCATAATGAAAAGTTAAGTTAAGCCTATAACAAGAAAAGATGAAGATTGTTGCGAACAATAAAACCAAGAAGCAATTTTCAAGTAAAGCTGGTCTGTTGTAATTAAGCTAATTCGAAAGAATTGGCTTTTTTGTTTTACATATGATTGAAAGAGAAAAGACTTTTTTAAGTTTTTATTTATTCCAATAACAAGACTTAGAATTTTTCTCACAGTTAGTGTGCTATGACCTGATCAAGAAGAGAATCTGATATTACTTTCTCACAACTGAATATTACAGTGAGATATGCTAAGTTTTATAGTGTAAGTCACTATTACTTTTTAAGTTGGTGAGGTGTGTAATGAACGAAATATGGGGATATCATTTTAAAAAGGGTTGGATTCAACAGCATAATTTTCTTGCCGCTTATCTCACTTTATTTAATGAGCATGATATATCTAAAGCTATAATTGCACTTGGATATTTTGGAAAATATGGAGTTTATCAAATAGATGATTCAATACTGGGAAATCCAATTGAAGTATATGAATTACAAAATGGTTCAAGACTGCCCAAATATTTAATTGAATATTGCCCAGTAGGAGCAAATGTCGATTATTTTGTTGCATATAATATGCCGAGCTTGATTGAGCTTTTAAACAAGCTAGCTCCATTAGTGCATGCAGTAACAGCATGTAATCAAATTAATGATATATCACCGAATTTAAAAAAACGTTCAAAAGCAGTCAATTAGACTTTAAATACTATTTAAATTAATTCTCGTTACTAAGATTGAGTTAATTTTTGATTATTTGTTCTATTGGGGATATTCGAGATCCTCAATACAATGGACTAGTCACACTTAAACTTGAAAACTTTCCAAGTGAATGCGAAGTAAACGATGCTGAACGCGTCAATAAAATTATTGAAAATCAAATTCGAATCGCCCCAACACAATAAATGTGGTTGCACAGACAATTTAAAATTCGTCCTGTCGGTGAGGCAAAGTTCTATTGATAGATTTTGCTTTCATTATTCAAGATCGAGTTGGTTATCATCTTTGGTGACTTTGATTTTTAAATTTTTATATTTTCGTTTGTTTGGATCAATTGCGGAGTTCATAACTTCATCTGAGAAAGATGAGCATAGCATAAGTTTTGCATAGGCCCGGTAACCAATCAAAATTCTACGTAAGGGATAGTCTGTTCTTGTAGAGTAATATTCAATTCGGGCGTTTAGCTCTTGTAGCAGGGTCTGCTGGGCCATTGGAATAATTTTCTATAAGTGGTTCATTACAGCATATAGAGATTTACACTCTCTAAGAAGAAATATTTTAAAAAATTAATATTATTCATAGTTAATTTATTAAAAATCATATGCTATAAATTTTTATTCCTTTTAAATTTAACTAGATATAACAAATTTTTAAATATTTTGGTTAACGTTTAATTATCAAAAATAACAACTCTTTTAAAACAATAAGCGTATGTGTGTTATAGTCAATTTTAAATAATTTTTGGTATAAAATGGATATTTGTATTGGTGGCCTACTAAATGGTCAGAAAAGACATGATAATCAAAGCTTTTTTAAAGTAGAGAATCACTATTGTGATAGTTTCTCCGAATATACTAAAGAGTATTTTCATTTAAATGGTCAAATTTTTTCATTTTGGATTAGTAAAGAAATAGACTTTTTTGAAGCTCAAAAGAAAATTGAATTATATTTGATAAATATTAAAATTAAACATGCATGATAGAAACTAAACTGACTAATATAAAAATATTTTTTAAATTTCTCTATATATGAAATTTAATGAATTTGTCTTTTTGGGATTGTAATATAAAAAATAAAGTAGGTTGCAGGTATGGGTATGAGTGATCAATTAATTGAAAGAGATAAACTTTTAAAATATCTAACTCAAAAAAATGCTGAGAAGGAATTAGAGTGTGAATGGCTTAGAAATATTATTATTCGGTTGCTTGATGAAATTGAAGATAGTCGATTACAGGCTCTGCTGATTAGACAAGTCAATGAAGAGCTGATTTTACTAATCCAAACACATATAGAGCCAGAGTTTAATTTAAAGGATTTAACTCAGTTTCCAAATTAAATGAGTAATAAATATTGCTAAAAATAATCATTTATTTTGAAATGGATTTAAAAGAAATAAAATATTCAATTAAATTATAATATTATATCTTTGTAAAAAATAGTTGATAGATTTTAGATGAGTGAAAAGAAATTGTGAAAAATGATAATGAATCAATGAATTTTTAAATGTTTAATATAAAAGCCCTATATTAAATAGGGCTTTTATATTAATTAAAGAGTGTATTTAATTAATTTTAATGTTTATTTTCCTTCTCGTTATTTTCTGGTGAAGGATTTTCAACTTCAGGAGATTGAACGGGTTTCTCAATTTTTTCCTCAGTTGATTTAGGGTTGAAATTATTTTGCTCTTGAGTTGCTTTTTTGGAAAAATCTTTAAAATCAGACATTTTAGACTTCTTTAATAATAGTAGTAAGGAAGCTTTATACTAGACCTTTAATTTAGTTACATTACGGTAGTTGTGAGAGCACTATGTAGTGATATGTTCTAGAAATAGGCTAGTTATCGACATAATATTTCTATAAATTGATTTGAGTGTTGATATATATGTAAAAAAACCATTTAGTTAAATACAGGATGTAACATATAAATTAATATTTTCATTTTTAGAAACCCTGAACATAAATTGCTTTTGAAAATGTATTTAAATGTTTAGGTTTTTAATTTCTTTAATGATATAAATTATAAGGTTAAAAGTTTTGAAGTGTAAAAGTCTTTAACTACTTACTTGTAAATATATTTGAACAACTTAAAGATACATTTTTAGATAAATAATGCATACTTAGTTAGATTAAATTTAAAAAGAGAAATAATATGGATACTGAAGTAAAAAAATATTTTGATGTTGCTGAATGTGTTTATAGGAATATTAGTTTTAAAAATCAGACTAATAAGGGGAGAGTCGATTATCTTAATAAGCTACTAGTAGAGATAAAAAAAGAAGCTGCTATCCATCAATTAAGGTTAATGTATAGTAATATTGATTTCGAAAACTGCTTAAATAGACCAATGAAAGAACGTGTTATCAAAATAGATTTAACTCTGCTGCCTAGTTTAGATAGCAAACATGAATATATTATGTGGTTGGCGAGTTTTATAAAAAGTATTTCTGCCGAAAGAAAATAAAATATATAGCCATGAGAATTTTAATTTAGAGTTTTTATCTAAAATTTTATTAATTTTGTAGATTGTTGAAAATTAAAATGAAAAAATATAATTATTAATTATCTTAATAATAAACAAGGTGATGACATTTAGATACATTTGTATAGTATCTAAGTTTGCATAAAGGGAATATTATCAGTAAGTGCTAGATAATCATCTGCACATCATTAAATAGGAGAGACTCTAATGTCTCAACATGACCAAGTTAAAAATGATCAAGAAAAATCAAAACAGCAACAACAGCAGCAGCAAGATGGTAAAGAGTTTGTTCCTAAAAGTCCTGATCAGAATGATTTAGAAAAATTAAATCAAAATGATGAAAATCAGAAAAAATAATATTATTATAAAATTTATTTTTTCTTAAAATATTAATTGGTAGAAAGAGTTTCTATTCTTTTTGCCAATTTCTAAGATTAAGAGGAATATTTTGAAATGTTTTTTATTATAGTAATTGTTTTTTTAGTTATTGGTGCTTATTTTTTAATTAAGTTTTTTTCAAAAGTTTATTTAGAGTTGCCTGAGAAAACTATAAAAATAGCTGGAAAAATATTTACTGAAAATAAAAATTTTTTTGAGCATGAAATAGTTGTAACTTTGTATCAGGAAGAGTTAATAACTTTGGTTGGTGAGCAAGATGGCGATAGAGTTACTGTTTTTAAAAATGCTGTAATATGTCTAGAAAAAGAAACAAATAAAATAGCAGTATATATTGATACTTTAAGAGTAGGATATCTTAATAAAATAAATGCTCATAGTTTTTCTGATTTTTTGAAAATAAAAGGTTTTAATAAAAGGGATGCTTTTGAAGTTGATGCGGTTATAATTAGTGAAAACTTAAGCCTGTGGAGTGTGAGGCTAGATATACCATATGACATGAAAAAATTTAGGTTTGATAAATATTAGATTTATAATAAATATTTAAGTGGTATTTCTGTAATGTATCTTAGAGCTTTTTTTGAATTTAAAATAAAAAGAGATCATAATAATTTTATTGATAATAAAAAAGGAGAACGGTTATGGAACGTAGAGCTGTTAAAGTCCATAAAATGTTTAGAGAGTTTCATGAAGAAAAGGATCGTGGTTATATAGGAGAATATGATGAAAAACATAACCTTATAGCGATATATGATATTTTTAAAGAAAAAATGAAGAAAATAGAAGGAACTTATCAATGGATTTTACCTTCTTCGGGTGAGATCTTTTTTGTTGAAGAAGATCCCATCTATATTCGGTAATTAATAAAGAAATCATATTTGTTAATAGACTAACTTTCAAAGATAACAATAAGGCGTTATCTAATCTGGCTTTAAATGATCTATTTTATATTGTTTAAATTTTAGACTGAGTATCTCCTTGCTGGTAGTTTTTAGATTCCCGTACAGATCATTACTTTATAAACCCCAATTTAACAATAAATTTTAATTATTTAGCTTACTTTTTTAATGCTCTAAATTAAAACAAATGTCATTTTGTATGCTTGACTGTAATAGGGTAGAGCACTATCCTTTGCCTGCTGGCCACATTGCCAGTTAGCTTTGACAGGCTAGAAAACAAAGGGCGATATATAGAATTTTCTTTTATATGTCGTGTACCCGCTCGTCCCCTTTCTTTACGGTAGGACGGAAGGGGGACACCTTCGGGTGTGCTGGTTCCTTTGTTTCCAGTCTGTCAACCCTCTTTCGTTCTGCCACCATCATTTGACAGTGATTTGGTAGAACTTTTTCAAACAAAGGATTTACCATGCATATGTATATCAATTCATCTCATTTATTGGCCTTTGCCAAATTCTCTCTGCCCATACCGCTTAAAAAGTCTATAAAACGGTTTAATCGACTCTAGGTTTTCTACGCCTTAAAAATCGTTACGACCAAAAATCATAGCCACAATAAAACCGAGATAGGCGAGCACACCATTATTGTGCGGCTTTCTTATGCCTGTATTTAGCACTCATTTTAAGAGTGAAGGTATTTATATCTCTTTTTTTATACAACAAAAAATTATTTTAAGCGGTAAAACTATGCGAAATTTAGAAACATCTTCCAAAAAACTACATGTAATTCAAACTACCATTCAACTTATGACGATACATGGGTTCCATAATGTAGGCGTAGACCTGATTGCTAAAGAAACCAAAATTGCAAAAGGTACGCTTTACAACTATTTTCACTCAAAAGCAGGCCTTATTGAAATATGCCTGTTACTGCAAAAAGAAACGCTCATGGAAAAAGTAAGAGAGGTACTAGAAACAACCCAATATTCCACTTTGACTAATAAACTCAGACAAATTTATCTTTTACATGCCGACTTAAATAGCGCTTATTACCTACTGTTTAAAGCGGTTTTTGAAACTAAATTACTTTATCCTCATGCTTACCAAAGTGCTGTGCGTTATAGACGTTGGCTAAAAAATGAGATTTTCTGCCTTATAGCAGGAACTAAAAAAATGGCTTCATATACAGAAGCTGAGTTGTTGGTATTTATGATAGATGGAGCAATTTTGAGGCTTTTAATTTCAGATAAAATTGAAGAACAAACTAAGTTGTTAGATTACTATTTGATGAGGGTAATCTAAGAACTCATTGCCGCCCAAGCTATTGAGCTTGGGTTGCTAAATACCTATTACGGTAATGCCATCATATTTGTTTTCGACTCTTTCAAGAAATTTGGTAATTTCTATGATCATGTTGAGAGCTTGTGGTTTAAAAAAATTGAAGTGATTTGCAAACCATTTTGTTTCTTTTTCGAAAATGAGCTTTAACGTCTTATCGTATTTATCTAACTGATTTATAAATGAATGAAGCTTATACAAATCTTTTATAATTTCTTTGATATTTTCAGAGTCTATAAAAGTATTTCCCCAATGAAAAAACTTTTCTTTATCTCGGTTAAATAAATTTTCAACGAGTGAAAAAGCAATTTCATCAACAACTATAGAGTCGATACAATTTTCATTTCTATCGAGGTCCATAGGTATCACTTGAATATTTAATGATCCTACTAAACCAGAAACAAATTTAACGTCAAAATTAATTTTCATATTAAATAGCTGAATAAATTAAATTTTATATTTATGAGATTAAGTTTTCACTTAAATTCAATTCTTTAGAAAATATTGGGTTAGATTTCCAGTTAGATTGTCTCTAGCTCAATTAATGTATTGATATAGTTCCACGTTTTCTCTGGTTCAATTGGATTTTCTTCGCAAACAGACGCATTAATCAAGCCATCGAGGAGAGAGAGGAATAAATGAGTGAGCGTTATAGGATCCTTTATTTCTAATTCTTTAAAAATAGAACTGGTAGTGTCAAATAACCAATTTCGATATTCATCTAGCACGACATGAATAGTTGGATATAAGCTTCCTACATCCATTCGTGCTTTATGAAATGGGCATCCTCTGGCACCATTTTGATTTACCCAATTGATATACCACATATAGAGTTGTTCTAATTTTTCTAAAGGAACTGATCGTGTAGATATTTGCTCTTCTACCGCAATCTGGATATCAAGTTTTAGTTCCTGTAGGCAAGCGGCCACCAGTTCTTCTTTAGATGGGAAATGTTTATAAAAGGTCGCTTTGGCAATATCAGATTCAGCAATAATTCGGTCTATACCGACAGCAATATAACTTTCCTGAATAAAGAGCTGAGTTGCTGTTCTTAGAATAATTTCTCGTTTTGATGGTTTTTTTAATTTTATTTGTGCATTCATAAGGGTTTATTGCATTTTGTTGAAGAATTAAGCTTGGTATTTTAGTTGATAGAAGGACTGTTAGACTAGTCGATATGGTTGAAATTTAGACAAAAGGAAGACAGAACTGTATGTATTTAATCGCATATCTTGGATTATGATCTAATCTATAAAAATGTAATGTTTAATTTAATAAGATTTATGAAATTTTAGAGATTTTTGCTTCATTTGGCACATCGTTCGCTGTACAACCATTTTTTATATGCATCCCTGAATTATCAGTTTTTTAAAATGTATAGATGGGCAATTTTTCTTCATCAGGCTATGACAACAAAGTTGATCTGTTTACCAACTCATGTCCATATTTTACTTAAGACCTTGAAACTAAGTATTAAATAGAGAGTTAATTAACTTTGTTGATATATTAAAAATATTAAATAAAGTTAATACTTATGAAGTTTGTCTAATTAATTGTAACTAACTTATTGATTTATAATTATAAATATAAGGGTGCCTAAATTTTAATTAAAAAATATCATAGATAATATGTTTTATACTGAATTTTGCATTAACTATATAATAAATAATTAAATTATTTTATTAATCTTGAATGATGTATGTAACACCGCTATGAATTTATTTAAACCATCGAAAAAGGTTAATAATGTTTATTTTCGCTTTGGAGAACATCAGTTTGTTTTATTAGCAGTCTTTATTTTTGCTGCGTCCAAACAGAATTGGTCTAAAAGTGACATTAATATAGTTATAGAAGAAGCTTGTAGCAAGGATTATAAGCATTTAGTACATATACTTAGACATCATTCATAGCTCCTGTCAGATTGAAAAGGATATAACCTCATATATCCTTTTTACAGTACATTTGTAAAATGGTTAGATATTTGATTTTTAATTAATACTTAAAATATATTGAATAATATAGAGCAGAAGGCTTTATTTTTAGTGGTTTTTTCACTTTAAGTTCATAATGGGTTTATTTAAATCTAAAAAATGAGCTTAAATAAAAAGCAATCATCTAATTGAATTATTTGATAAAAGCTTTTAAACATTAAATTATTTTTTCATTTCACTCTTTAGATGGCCTACAAGTTTTTATGTATTTGACTGCATAAATCATCCCAAGCATACTCTAAAAGCTATCCATTCATTAATAAATAGGTTTGGTAAAGCTTGTAAATAATAAATTGATAATTAAAAGAGTGTGAAAATTGTTTAACTACAAATCCACTCAAATTGCTGCCAGGAAAATATATGATGAAAAAATTAGGTGTATTTACACATATCGCTTTAGGCCTAGTCATGACATTGGGCACTACTGCCAGTCAAGCAGATTCGGTATTGTCAAAAAAAGATGCAAAAGAGCTAGCTCAATATAGAGAAGCAGAACGTATTGGTAAGGAACATCTCATTAAATTTGATACCTTAGATTTTGATGTTTATAGCAATCAAAAATGGGATCGTTTGAAAGAAAGTCATGCTGTTAATATTCGCGTGCATTACCCAGATGGAAGTACGACGGTTGGAATTCCAGACCATATTGTTGAACTAAAAAAAATGTTCGTTTTTGCACCTAATACCAAAATCAAAACACACCCTATACGCATCGCTTCTGGAGAGTGGACAAGTGTTGTTGGTGAGATAGAAGGTAATTTTAGTCAACCTATGCCAATTGGTAACGGCAAAACTATTCCACCTACGGGCAAAGCATTTAAATTTAAAATGGTGACGGTAGGTCATTGGAAGAATGGCACGATGGATGAAGAATATTTATTTTGGGATAACCAAGCATTCATGAAGCAAATTGGTTTAGAAAAATAAGAGTGTATGAACATTAGTAACAACGCTCAATTCAGTATATTTTACAAGAAATTAGACTTTTGGGCTTAAGTTATTAAAAACCTAGTTTATTCAAATAGACTGGGTTTTTATTTCTATTGAGATTCAAAGGCATATTTGAAGAAACTTTAGTCGACTAGATAAATATAAATAAGTCAATTAATTAACGATATAAAACTATTGGAGAAAGCTGTGGATGAACACAAGTTAAAAACAAAAGTCGGCACACTTGAAATGGTCGTAGCCATGCTGCTTTCAGGGAGTATTGGCCTATTTGTGATTAAATCAGGTCAATCACCAATAAACATCGTATTTTTCCGCTGCCTTATATCAGCCTTATGCTTAATACCCATCTGTTTGTTTTATGGTCATTTTAAAAAAGTATATTTTGGCAAAAAAGAACTATTTTTAATGGTGACTTCGGGCTTACTTATTATTTTTAACTGGGTTCTGCTGTTTGCTGCTTTCCCTAAAACCTCTATCTCTTTAGCTACGATTGTTTATCACGTAAACCCGTTTGTGATTTTATTTTTAGGGGCTTTGGTCTTTCATGAAAAGCTAAATAAAAATGATGTGCTATGGACCCTAGTTGCTTTTGCTGGGCTAATTGTAATTATTGGTTTAGGTAGTGCCTCGGTCAACTCCAGTGAGTTAGCAGGTTTAGGCATGGTTCTTATAGCTACTACACTGTATTCAATATCGGTTCTAATCACTAAAAAACTAACTAACACGCCGCCTTTATTAATTGTGCTTATACAAACCTTAAGTGGAGCCATTGTTATGACTCCGTTTATTTCGGCTTTTGCAAATCCACCGATAGGCCAACAATGGCTGTTTGTACTTGGGTTAGGGGTTTTACACACAGCATTTCTTTATTATTTGATGTACTCGGCAATTAAGAAAATACCTTTAAATAACATTGCGATCTTATCTTTTATCTATCCTATATCGACCATAGTAATTGATTATTTCTTCTTTGATCATGTGCTGACCGATACTCAAATTTTAGGTGCAGCTTTAATTTTATTGGGTGTGCTCGGAGTAAAGTTGCATTGGAATGTTTTTGCGTTGAAAAGATTAAAATAGCAATACCAAGAGTTTTGCTTATCAACAAAGTTGCGAAAATAAGTCATTAAATATTAAATTGCAATTGAGGTGAGCAAAATGAAAAATCAGTGGATAACAGACGAAGATAGATGGCAAGCAATTGTTGATCGTAATGCAGAAGCTGATGCATATTTTGTTTATGGCGTGAAAACCTCAGGCATGTACTGTCTGCCATCAAGTACCAAAAGACTGCCTAAAAAAGAAAATGTAGTTTTCTTTGAGAGCGTCGCGCAAGCCGAGAAAAATGGTTATCGCGCAAGCCAAAAAATACAAAATAGACTCTTAAATGCACACGATCCAAAGCTTATAGAGAAAATCGAGAAAGCATGTAGATACATCGAACTACATGAAGAAAACTTGTCTTTATTCGATGTTGCAGATCATGTAGGAATGAGTGCATATCATTTTCACCGAGTTTTTAAGCAAATTACTGGCTTAACACCTAAGGGCTATGCCGATGCGCATAAAAGTAAAAAGCTAAGAGAAAACCTAGACGAAAATATTAGTGTGACTGATGCAATATTTAATGCAGGTTTTAATTCAAATAGTCAGTTCTATGAAAATTCAAATTCGCTATTAGGTATGACAGCGAAAGAATGGAAATCTGGTGGTAAGGGGGTACGCATTTTTTTCGCCATAGGAGCGTGCTCTTTAGGAGATATTTTAGTTGCCCAAAGCCAGAAAGGCATTTGTGCAATTTTGCTAGGCGATGACCCTGAAAAGCTTTTAAATGATTTACAAGATAAATTTCCAGAAGCCGATTTGATTGGCTGTAATGATGAGTTTGAGCAATTGATTGCACATATTGTCGGGTTTATTGAAGCGCCTCAAATCGGATTAGATTTACCGCTAGATATTCAAGGGACTGCATTTCAACAAAGAGTATGGCAAGCCTTGAAAGAAATTCCTGCGGGGCAGACAGCCAGTTATTCCGATATAGCCCAAAAAATAGGTTCACCTAAAGCCGTTCGGGCCGTTGCAGGGGCGTGTGCTGCAAATATGTTAGCTGTTGCTATTCCATGTCATCGTGTCGTTCGAAATGATGGTTTTATTTCGGGGTATCGTTGGGGTGTTGAACGTAAACGCGCATTGTTAGAGAAAGAAGCAGAACTGGCACGAACCTAAAATTGTTTTAGTAGGCTGTTTTTATAGAGTTAATTTTTTCAAAACAGCAAGAATCAGAGAGTCTATTTTCTTCGGGTTACTCAAAATATATCTATCAATTTAATAAAGATGGAATTGTGAGTATGAGCAGATTAAAAGATAAAGTGGCTATTATTACGGGTGCAAGTTCAGGTATAGGTTTAAGTGCCGCGTCGTTATTTGTAGCCGAAGGAGCGAAAGTTATTCTGGTTGCACGCCGTGAGCGTGTTTTAAAAGAGCTTTGCGATAGTTTGAATCGAGACGGAGTCGTTGCGCACTTTATTGCAGGGGATCTTAATGACCCTACAACCATGCAAAAAGCAATTGATATGGCTACGCAACATTATGGCAGGTTAGATATTGCATTTAATAATGCTGGTCTGTTGGGAGAATATCAACTGACTCACGACACAACCGATGAAAATTGGAATTATGTGATTCAGAGTAATTTAACCAGTGCGTTTCAGTCAGCCAGAGAACAACTTAAAGTCATGTTAAAGCAAGGCTATGGTTCAATACTGTTTACATCATCTTTTGTTGGTCATCATATCGGGTTTCCTCAAATGGCGGCTTATGCTGCAAGCAAAGCAGGACTCATTGGTTTAACCAAAGTGATGGCAGCAGAATATGCAACCTCAGGCATTCGAGTAAATGCACTTTTACCCGGTGGAACAAATACTTCAATGGGTCAAGAGGCCGCTTCTTCGCCAGAAGTTCTAGAGTTTGTAAAAAGCATACATGCGATGAAACGTTTAGCAGAACCCGATGAAATTGCAAAAGTGGCGCTCTTTTTAGTAAGTGATGATGCAAGCTTTATTACAGGCAGTGCTGTACTCGCCGATGGTGGAGTGACTATTTGTAAAAGCTAGATAAAGAATAAATAGGTCGTAAAAAAGTGAGGCTGCTAGAGCCTCACTTTTTATATGTACTTATTTTCCTTTTTTGGTTTTTAAATACTCGGCATAAGCTTCATCTGCGAAGCGTCTTAAAGAGTCACCAATAGCAGCATATTGGTATTCATTTAGGTTAGCCAATGACGCACGGGCAGAAGGGTGCTGCACACCAAAACCAGAACCCGGCAATAAAACCACACCTGTTTCATCTGCTACTCTAAACAATAGCTCAGTCGGATTTTTATTTTTCATCACCCAATCGGCAAACTCATCTCCATAAAGAGTACGTGATGTGTTTTCAAGGTTAACAAGGGTGTAGTAGTCCACCGCATTTGGATCTGTTGGAACCTCGACGCCAAGTTGTCGATACAGTGCTGCATCGCGTTCACGTACAACAGATTTAACTGCTTTTTTATAGCTTTGGCGTGAGTCCATCATATTAAACAGTGCAAATAAAACCATTTGCACTTGCTGTGGGGTAGACAGACCAGCGGTATGGTTTAGAGCAACATTACGGCTGTCTGCAACTAAACGGTCAATAAACTTAATGCTTGATGGGTCTGTAGTTAAAGATGAATAGCGCTCTTCAAGCTCTTTCTTCTCTTTTTTCGATAAGTTCGCAATTTGTTTATCAAGCACATTGTTATTTGAAAGTGCAATGACACCAAGTCGCCAACCAGTTGCGCCAAAGTATTTAGAGAACGAGTAAACCAAAATGGTGTTATCAGGACAGATCGCAAATAGTGATTTGAAGTTATCGGCAAACGTACCATAAACGTCATCAGTCAAAATAATCAGATCAGGGCGTTTTTTGACAATATCCGCCAAAATCGCAAGACCTTCATCACTCATTTTTACCGATGGTGGGTTACTTGGGTTGACTAAGAAAAACGCTTTAATAGATGGATCTTCTAACTTTCTAAGTTCCGATTCTGGATATTGCCAGCCGAGTTTAGGATCAGCCTCAATGAGCACTTCTTCAAGTTGGTAGTCATTAAGTTTCGGAATTTCCAGATATGGCGTAAAAATAGGACTACCAATCGCAATGCGGTCGCCATTTTTAATAATTTTATTTTCTTTTAATGAGTTAAAAATATAGGCCATTGCGGCTGTTCCGCCTTCAACAGCAAACAAATCTAAGTCTCTTTTCTGCATGCCTTGTACGCCCATTTCTCGTAAGACGTACTCTTTAATAATCGTTTCACTTACTCTAAGCATACGGTCTGGTACGGGATAGTTACAGCCTAAAATCCCTTCAACCATTTCAAGTAAAAAAAGATCTGGGTCTAAGCCTAATTGGTCACGTACATAAGATACGGCTTTACCTAAAAAGACAACGCCCGGTTTATCGCGGTTTTCCAAAATGAAGCTGTCAAAACGTGACTGGAGTCCAACAGGGCGAGGGAAGCCGCCTAGACCTTCTGGCATATAAGAAAATGAAAATTCGGATTCGGTTGCCGAAAACAGACCTAGTTGAAAGAATGCTCGGCGTGGGATAGTCGCAAGAAAGTTCGGATTGCCTCGGCCAGCATTTAACATCATGCGGTCAGTTCGGCTTTGAGCTAATTCTATTAAATTATCTTTCAGTTCAAACGGACTGAGTTTTGCGTATTTAGAATAATCGACTTTCCCCATGGGACGTCTCCTTAATTATAGTGAGATGAATAAAATTTCTAATTCAATGTATAAAATCAGGCTAAGCCTACGATTAGTGGTCCGAGTAAGGTCAAGAACACATTTGCGAGGGCATAGGTGATTGCGAAAGGAACAGTCGGAATTGAGTTGCCTGCTTTGTCTAAGATGGCACCAAAAGCAGGGTTTGCACTGCGTGAACCAGATAGCGCTCCAGCCATTACCGCAACGTTGCTATAACGCAGAACATAACGAGCAAACAGCATGGAAAGCAGCAACGGAACCAGTGTTACAACTACTCCAATCATAAAGAGTGAAAGACCACTTTCTTTAATGGTTTGAATGGCCTGTAAACCTGATTGTAAGCCAACCGCTGCAACAAAGCCTGCCAAACCTAAGTCTTTAAGAAGCTGTGAAGCCGCTAAAGGCATATTGCCATGTACCTGATTTCGACTACGAATCCAACCAAATAGAAGACCCGATAGTAAAGCACCACCGCCAGCGCCAAGCGTTAATGGCACATCGCCCAAACGAATCACAAAAAGACCAATCACTAAACCAACAACAAGACCTGCACCATGAAAAATCCAGTCTGTTTTTAGGCTTTCAGGTAAGGCTTTACCAGCTTCTTTCACTAAACGATCGAGGTCACTTTTTGTACCATAGACAGTAACGACATCACCTTGCTTTAAAACGGTGTCATCACTTAAAGGTTGAGTTTCATCGTTACGTTTAATCGCAAGTACATAAATACCATGCTTCAAATAAGCTGGAGTATTGGCCTTAATATCACCTAAGGTACGGTTAATGTATTTGGAATTTCTTAAGATGACATCGCTGGTATCCATAATCATTTCCATACCCTGCGATGATTGCAATTCGGGTCCGATTTGCTCGGCTACGGAAACGACACTGGCACGGCGACCGACCAGCAATACCACATCGTCTGTTTGTAAGGTTAGTTCAGGAGCAACATCAATAAACTGATCTTTACGTTTTAACCGTTCAATCGTAATGCTTGCTTCTTTTGCTTCAAGTTCCGCAATAGTGTGTCCATTGGCTTGTTTAACTTTATAAATACGGCCAACAATTTCCGGCATTGCCAGTTCCTGACCCGGTGCGAGTTCAAAAGCACCTTTAAGTCGTTCACTTTGAGCTTTTAGAGCATCGTCGTGAATTTCTTTACCCATAAATTTAGGCAAGATATTTACACATACAATGATTGCGCCCAATGAACCGAAAATGTAAGTCACCGCATAGCCAATCGCGACATTTGCTTGAAGTCTTTGAATCTCAGCCAGAGGCAGATCGAGTCTAGAAATGGCATCTCCGGCAGTACCAATAATCGCAGATTGAGTCATGCCGCCAGCAGCGAGTCCAGCCGCCAAACCTTTATCGAGATGGAAAATTTTAGCCATGACTAAAACGGTGACTAAACCACACACTGCCATAAATACTGCTAACAAAATTTCTTTTATAGACTGTGGTCCGAGTGATTTAAAAAACTGGGGGCCACTTTCAAACCCTACGGCGTAAATGAAGAGAGCAAACAAAATTGCTTTAACGCCGTTATCGACAGGTATGCCAATAAGACTTAAAACAACCGCTACAAGTAAGGAGCCTGCGACTCCACCAAACTGAAATTTTCCAAACTGGAACTGTCCAATCCAGAAGCCGATTGCGAGTGATAAGAACAATAATATTTCGGGGCTGTGTTTTAAAACACCTTGTAACCATTCAATCATTTTGATCTCACTTTTATTATTAGATCTATCTTTAATATATAAATTTATTTATTTTTTCATTTTTAAAATACTATATGAAAATTACTTAAGCAAACCTTCAAGTTTATTGCTTTTCTTAAGTTTAATTATAAAAATTAATAAGTTTAAAATGCTTGCAATCCAAGGTATATCGGTAATTCTGAGTAATTAAATTGGTTTTTATTTTTTTAATGTAAGGTAAAATTTACTTACAATAATATAAAGAATTTTTTGTAAGATGAAATTGTCTTTATTTAGATTTTTTGAAGATAACTTTTGTTAATATATTGATATTTAGTTGATTTAATTTTTACTGTTATGTGGATGGCTCTTTGTTGATTAGAATAATAAGTAATCTAATTAAAATTAACTTTCTGTTAAATATGTCGCACATTTTATATATTTAAATTGATCTTAATAATAAGGTTGATTTTAAAGAAAATGTAGAGCTTATATTTATATTTTTAATTGAATTTATATAAAAACATAAAGCTTCTTAATATCGAAGCTTTATGTTTGAGTGAGTTTAACGTATTAAAAATAGTAATTTAGTCGGATTTAAATTTGTCAATTAACTTATAGAAGTTAAGGTTTTTAAATAAAGATCTGCACGCTGTGCATGCCCAAAGCACCAATCTTCTGCACTGTTTTGTACAATCACAAACATGACATCCTGCTCAGGAATGTTAAATGTTTGATGGAGCTGTGTAGTCACATGTCGCATTAAATCTAATTTTTGCTGAGCTGTTCTGGGTTTGCCAGAAGTGATGTATAGCAGGATAAACTTTTCGGTACGGGAAGACTTCACCCAATAGTCAGGATCGACAAGTACATTGCCTTGAGGTAATTGCTCAAAGAAATGAAAGCAATCATTTGGAGGAGTATCAAAATAACTTTCCATACAAGTTTGGACAATTTTCGAAATCTGAGCTTTCTCAAGATCTGTATATGCATAACTAGTCGTAAAACGAATCATGGGCATGACCATATCTCCTCTGGCATATGTTCAAGGGCTGAAATAGCGGTGGGTAGTCCTGCATAAAAAGTAAGGTGGGTAATCACTTCAATAATTTGTTCTTTGGAAATACCTTCATTTAGAGCATTTTTGATGTGCCATTCGAGCTGTGAATAGCGGCCTTGCAAAACAAGTGCGGTGATTGTAATAAAACAACGTGTTTGAGTATCAAGCATCGGCCTTTGCCAGATATCAGCAAATAAATAGTCTTTGCCGAATTCATAAAGCTTGGGTGAAATACTTTCTAAATTATTAATATCAATTTTTCTGAACATGTTAGGACTCAACATTGATGTTGTTGTCGCTAATATGGCAGTTTGTTATAGTTAAAAAAATCAAAACTTTTCTAAGTAATAGTTCAGTTTTTATGAATGATCATGCCAAACTTCCGACCAATCTTGATTTAGATGCCTTACGTGCATTCATTAAAGGAATTGAGCTTGGGAGTTATCAGCTAGCAGCACAACAGTTATGCCGCTCTCCGGCCGCAATTAGCGCGCAATTAAAAAAGCTAGAGCAACAAACGGGCTGCCTGCTTCTTAGAAAACAGGGGCGTTTATTAGAATTAACCCCAAGTGGTGAATTGTTATTGAGCCATGCAAAAAACATGTTGGCTTTGAACGATACAGTGCTTTTAAAGCTGCATCAGACTCAAGCGAGTGGAGTCATTCGTTTTGGTTTACAAGAAGATTTTGCTGAAGGAACCTTACAGCAACTTATCGCTCAGTTTATGTTGCAGCATCCAAACGTACAGTTTCAAATTCGGGTTGACCGCAACCTTAACTTGATTGATAAAGTACAAAAGCAAGAGCTTGATTTAGCACTTATATGGCAGCAAAAACCAGTAATTGAAAACTTTCATGAGCTTAAAAGTGTAGAGACAAAATGGTTATTCTGTCCTCATCCCCATATCTTGCAAATCATTGAAAATAGAGCCTCCATACCACTTGTGGTATTGCAGCAACCATGCATTTTAAGGCAAATGGCTATTGAAGCACTGGAACAGTTTGGGCTGCCTTGGCATATTGCTTATGAGTGTAATTCTGTTCAGGCATTGTGGCCTGCTGTAAGGGCGGGTATAGGTATAAGCTTGAGATCATGTTTTCAGATTCCTTCAGACATTCATCGCATAGAAAGTGATGTATTGCCGGAGCTTAAGCCTTTAAATTTTGGTCTCTATTTCAATTCAACCACACAATCTGTACATATTATTCAGCAGTTTCAACAATATATTGAACAGCACCTACGGTAATTTTTATTCTAAAATTTCCATTGTCTGATATAGCTTTTAGATTGATTAATATTTTAATTTATCTTAGTAATAAAAAGAGCTTTATGTGACACAGTAAAACGATAAACCTTAGAGTATAACTATGAAGCTTAAAGAATTAGCAGGTTGTGAGGAGTGCGATACCGTCTATCGTAGAACCCCGCTTGCTTATGGAAAAAGAGCTTATTGCGTATGCTGCGGTGCTGAACTCTATCGGCACACCAAACCTTTTTCGACATTATTGGCTTTGATCTTAACGGCATTAATCGTATTTGTTATTGCCAATAGCTTTCCGATTGTAAAAATTGAATTACAGGGAAACACATCTGAAACCACCTTACTTGGAGCGGTTTGGGTGATGTTTCACTATGATCGGGCCTTTGTTGGTGTACTCATCTTAATCACTACCTTTATTGTGCCGCTTACCTATCTTTTATTACTTTCCTATGTACTGGGTACGGTAAGTGTATTAAAGAAAAGACCAACATTTTTGGTGATTGCCTTACGCACACTTTTTTTTATGAGAGTGTGGGGAATGGTTGAGGTGTTTTTAATCGGAATTTTGGTCACGCTTGTAAAGTTAATGGGAATGGTCTTGGTGATTCCTGAGATTGCGTTATGGGCGTTTGCGATCTTAAGTGTATTGTTGGTCTATATTACTTCCATAAAGGTGAGTGATATATGGAATGAAATTGATAGGTCACTGCCATGAAAACAATAAAAAATGTGACCCAAACCCAAAGCTCGCAGCAAGGGTCAGTGCTTAAGCAATATCCAAGAGCCAAAGATCTTTCATTAATTGTGTGTCACTGCTGTGGTGTTGTAAATTCTGCTCAAAATGAGAAAAGACGACTCAAGCAAAGCCCTCAAGTTTTACGTTGTATTCGATGTAATAGCGTGCTGCACTCACGTAAGCCAGCGAGTTTAAATCGAACTTTTGCTTTAGTGGTGGCTGCAACCATCCTCTATATTCCGGCCAATGTACTTCCCATGACGGTGACTGACTCACTTTTGGGAAGTCAGCAAGATACCATCATGAGTGGGGTCATTTACTTCTGGCAAAGTGGGGACTATTTGGTTTCAGTGGTTATTTTCATGGCCAGTATTTTTATTCCCATGTTGAAGCTACTGATTTTGTATTTTTTATTAGTGGCGGTATATCTTCAACAATCGGCAGGTTGGAAATTTTTACCCGAGCAATGCGTAAAATTATATCGAATTGTTGAGTTTATTGGCCGTTGGTCAATGATTGATGTATTTGTTGTGGCATTATTAACAGCACTCATTCAGATTCAATCGCTTGCTACCATTTTAGCAGGGCCAGGTTCGATTGCTTTTGGCGCGGTCGTGGTGTTAACCATGTTTGCATCGTTAAGTTTTGACCCACGTATTATTTGGGATAATTTCTACGCATCTCAAAATACCAATAAACCTTCTTCTTTTGCTTCAGAAAAACCAAAGATTATTCAGGCAGAACATCCGCCGTTGAATAATGATCCCATTAATCCCAGTCAATAAAAGAACAATGAGTATGTCTGAAAATGAAATAACCACTGGTAACTCAGATCATCGTGATCCGGAAGTTGAACTGGATAACATGAATGATTTGCCAGAACCCCAAGAAAAGAAAAATCGATGGAAGCCTTTATTAATCTGGCTCATTCCATTAATTGCTCTTTTAATCGCGCTTTCGTTGGCTATAAAGGCGTTACTGTCTCATGGTCCTAGCATTGATGTGTCTTTTCGCACAGCTGAAGGGTTGGTTGCCGGTAAAACAACAGTTCGTTATAAGCAGGTCGATATTGGTGTAGTAAGGCAGATTGATCTTTCAGATGATCGTTCACATGTTATTGCTAGAATTGATTTACGTAAAGGCGCCAGTAACTTTGCAGCAAAAGATTCACGATTTTGGGTCGTGCGACCGCGTATTGGGACAGGTGGCGTTTCAGGCATAGACACCTTATTGTCAGGTTCATATATTGAAGTAGATGGCGGTAAGTCACCCGAGAAAAAACTTGAATTTACGGGTCTAGAAATACCGCCAGTGATTACTTCCGATGTGCCGGGTAAAGAGTTTTTCTTAACAGCCGATGACTTGGGATCTTTGGATATCGGTTCACCGATTTATTACCGCCGAATTAACGTAGGGCAAATTACAGCCTATAAATTATCTAATGATGGTAAATCTGTAGAGCTGCAAACTTTTATTCGTGCGCCGTATGACAAGTTTGTCACTACCGATGCACGTTTTTGGCAGGCGAGCGGGATCGATGTAACCTTAAATGCTTCAGGCTTTAATTTAGATACTCAATCTTTGGCAAGTATTGTCGCAGGTGGTATTGCATTTGGATTCCCTGAAAGTTCACATGCCACAATGGCAGCGAATCAGAGTCGCTTTAATCTTTGGGATTCAAAATCTGAAGCATTAAAAGAGCCTGACGGACAACCTCGTGGTGTGATTATGTATTTTGATCATTCATTACGTGGGCTTTCTGTTGGAGCGCCAATTGATTTCATGGGTATTGAAATTGGTAATGTTAAATCAATTAATGCTGAGTTTTATGACCACTATAAACAGATTCGTATGCGTGTTGAGGCGGTTATCTATCCTTCACGTGTTGAAAATGGTCAAGCGCTTAATCCAAATAGTGAAATTTTCAAAGATTTTGTTGAACATGGCTGGCGTGCTCAAATGAGAACAGGCAATCTGCTCACGGGTCAAAATTACATTGCACTAGATAAGTTCCCTAAAGCTAAACCAGCGACATTACAAATTTTGAGTGATAACCGTGTAGTAATTCCGACTACACCAACCGAATTGAGTGGCTTACAAGCTCAAGTTTCTCAGATTGCTGATAAGTTAACGAAATTCCCGTTAGTTGAGATTGGGCAAGATGTACGTAAAACGCTCAATAATATGAACACCGCCATTGCCTCTACAGACAAACTGATTAAACAGTTAGATGGAAAAGTTGCCCCTGGTTTACAAGCAACTTTAGACGATGTTCGTAAAACTGTAAGATCGTCTGAGTCTATTTTGTCGAGCGATGCGCCGTTACAACAAGACGTACGTAAAGCATTGCAGCAAATGACACGTGCGGCAGCGTCACTACAGTTAATGGCAGATTATATTGAGCAACATCCCGAATCAATTATTCGTGGTAAGACACCAGAGGCCGATGATGAAAAATAAAAACACTCTATCTTTTCAACATCCTAAAGCAGCCAAATGGCTGCTTGGGAGCGGCCTGTTTTTAACGGCAGCTGCCATGACGGCATGTTCGAGTTCGCCAACGCCAAACTATTATACGATTTCCCCTAAAATTACTCCGGCAGTTAGCTCGAGTATTCGAGTCATTGAAGTTTTACCAGTTGGACTACCTGACCGTTTAGACCGTGCGCCTTTGGTGCTCCAAGACAGTAGTGGTAAGTCTACGGTGTTGAACAATGAACGCTGGACATCAACCATGAGTACGCAATTACGCGATACCTTGTCGGCGGGTTTGCAGCAAAAATTAGGGGCAATTGATAGTTATAGCAGTGGGCTTGCTGGAAATAATCAGCCTTTATATCGAGTTTCTACAGACTTTTCTCATTTTGATATTGTAGATAAAAGCTATATTAATATTGCAGTGTCTTGGGTGGTGAAGCGTCAAATACCGCCTAGTCAATTAGAGTCAAACAATGCAAAAGTCATCACTAATGCAGGATCTCAGCTCAATTGTCGAATTGCTTTTCAGCAGCCGATTGATCAAAAAGCTAAAAAGATGGATGCGATTGTGAATGCTTCAAGTGAGGCAATGACTCAAATTATTAATACGGTTTCTTCTTCAATTGTAGCGTTGGATTCAAACAAAAAATCGGTGATTAGCAATGGTGTTTGTTCGTAAAACATATCGCTTTTAACCAACCCCTTTATTTGTGTACAACAGATAAAGGGGTTTTTTATTTTAGTTGCCTCGATAGGTTGAGTAACCGTAAGGGCTGAGTAATAAAGGAATATGGTAGTGATTTACGCTTCCATCGACTTTAAAAATTACAGGAACCTCGGCAAAAAAAGTTTGTTGTTTATTCTTTTTAAACCAGTCTTCAGTTTTAAAAGTAACTTTATAAACCCCTTGCTCTAATTTTTTATTTTCTGGATAGAGTGCAGTGATACGACCATTTGAATCGGTCACTTGCTGGTTGAGTTTAACCCACTGGTTATTGGTGTTTTTCTCTAAAACGACTTCAACCTGAGAAGAGGGCAAACCCGTCTCTAGATTTAACACATGCACACTTAGCGGATTAGTTTGTGCAAATGTAGCCGAAGCAATAAATAACGAAGATAAAGCAATAAATGATTTAGGCATGTTGAAGCTCCTTATGAATGAAAAACGGTTTCAATGGCTTTACTTGCGCATTGATTGTCATTTTGTGCGCCGCCAGCACCCGCGACTCCAATCGCTCCGATTACTTGGTTCTCAAAGCGAACAGGTACGCCACCGCCTAACAAAAGTAAATTTGCTACGGTTGTTAAATTTTTTGCATCGGGGTTTTGGTTACTGTTTTGGCTTAAAACTAAGGTCGATGTTTTGGTCGATAAAGCGGTATAGGCTTTTTTCTCGGCAGCCATTAAATTATGCGGACCCACCAGCTCATGCCGTTCGGCAGTTAAAGGATTACCGCCACGATCTACAACAACGACAGCAATGTTTTGATTTAATTTTTTGCATGCCTCTTTTGCACTGTCGGCTAGCAGGTGGGCAGTTTTTAGATCTAATGAATAAACTTGATTCAAAGCAGGGGGCTGTGCAAAAGTACTATTACCGAATAGCACGACTGCTAACATCAGCCAGTTCAATTCTTTCATAATGATTGCCTCTATGTCGCTTTGAAAATCTTAAACAAATTGCTTAACTTCAAGCGTGACAATCACATTACAAAGTTGTCATCTTTCAAATGAGTCTCTACAAAATGCGTATCCTTATTATTGAAGACGAGATCAAGATTGCCACTTATTTGGTCAAAGGATTAAAAGAATCTGGATATCAAGCGGAGTGTGTTCACCTAGGGCTTCAAGGTTTGGAAATGCTAAAGAGAGATCAATATGACTTGCTTATTCTTGATGTGATGTTGCCGGACATAGACGGCTGGAGCGTATTACAAGTACTACGTCAGTTTTCAAAAATTCCGGTGATTTTCTTAACGGCAAAAGATCAGGTCATGGATAGAGTGAAAGGGTTAGAGTTAGGTGCAGATGACTACTTGGCTAAACCTTTTTCCTATATTGAACTGTTGGCACGTATTAAAAGTCTGTTAAGACGACAGCAATATCTGCAAGAAAACGAGCTAGCTATTAGTGATTTAAAAATGGATGTGGTCAATCATAAAGTATGGCGTAATGGAAACTTAATTGAGCTGAGCAAAACCGAATTTAATTTGTTGCGTTATCTGTTACTTAACAAAGAGCAAATTGTGACGCGTAGACAAATTGGTTCCGAAGTTTGGAATATTAACTTTGACACCGATACCAATTTTATTGATGTCGCTGTACGCCGTTTACGAAGCAAAATTGATGAAGGCTATGAGTTAAAACTCATTCATACCATACGTGGTTTGGGCTATAAAATATCGGTTAGCTTATGAACTTTAAATTTCTACGTTCGCTTGAAGTCCGTATTACATTATTGGTCACGCTTTGTTCTGCCTTAATTTTATGTTCCGTCGGCTTTATGACCTATTTAGGCATTAACCAGATTTTATTAAAGCAGCAAGATAAAGCTTTAGCAGACAGAATTAACCGTTTGGAAATTTTGCTGCAAGATAGCGAAAATGTAGAGCAAATCATTGCGCGGCCTAAGCTGTATCAAAACATGCTTGGCAACCAAGACAACTTGTTTTTACTCATTCATAAAGACAAAACTCTAATTAATATCAATCCGCTCCATATTCATTTACCAGAGCTTGCACAGCGCAACAGTCTTCAATTTCAAGATTTAGCCAACAATTCATATCCAACACGAATTGCGTGGAAAACCATAAAAATTAATAACGAGCCCTATTTGCTTATTGCAGGTAAACAATGGTCGGAACGCATCAATATTCTTTTACCTTTTCAAGAAAGTCTTTTGATGTATGTGGTCGGGGGCGTGTTTGCAATTTTTGTACTTTGTATTTTAGTGTGTCATTTAGGTTTAAAGTCGCTGCAACAGCTTCGCAAGCAAACTCATTCTATTAACGTAAATCAGCTACAGAAACGATTAAACCTCCCAAATTCATCTTTAGAAGTTGAGCTGCTTTCTAAAGATATAAACCATATGCTTGAGCGTATCGAAAAGGGCTATACGCAGCTCAACCGTTTTTCTGAAGATATCGCTCATGAGTTCCGCACGCCTTTAAATAATCTGATTGGGCAAACCGAGATTGCTTTAACTGGCGAACGTTCGGTTGAACAATATGAAGATTTGTTAGTGTCCCATTTAGACGACTACCACAGATTAAAACGCATGATTGATAGCATGCTTTTCTTGGCAAGAGCCGATCAGAAAATGGTTCTTGTAAACAAACAAGAAATAAATATACAAGTCGTTTTAGAAGGGCTATGCCAGATTTTTGAATATCAAGCTGAAGAACAAGACTGTTATTTTAGTTTTAATTTAGAAGCTCAAAAGTTATTTGCAGATCCAGAGCTATTTCAAAGAGCCGTTTATAACCTTGTGTTAAATGCGCTGGTTCACGGTGGTAAAGGGCGGACTATTTATATCGCAACTAAAAATAAGATGATTGAACATAGGCAATGGGTGAGTCTGACTGTGGTAACGGGTGCGGTTTCAATTGCTGAACATCAACTTGAGTATCTTTTTGAAAGATTCTACCAATGCCACTCAAGCCGAACTGATGAGAGTCAGACAGGTGGATTAGGTTTATCGATTGTCGCTTCAATTATGGATTTACATCATGGCTCATACCGTGTTTATAACACGCTCAAGGGCGTGTGTTTTGAGCTTGTTTTTCCAGTTTTAAATACATCAAAGACTCTAAATTAACGATTTAATAGCACTTCTTAATTTTTAAAATTCACACTTTGTTCACAACCCTCTGGCGTATGTTTAAACATATGAAATAAATAGAAGAGGGTAATGATGAAATTATTATTTAAATCACTGGTGATGAGCAGTGGTCTGGCCGTAGTTAGTCTAGCAGCCTCTTTGAGTACTTATGCAGGTCTAACGACTAACCCAGTGGCTGTTGATTCTATAGATATTAATCAATACGTAGGTAAGTGGTATGAAATTGCCCATTTACCTATGTTTTTTCAGCGTAATTGTGTAGCCAATACCACGGCAACTTATTCGATTAACGCAGATAAAACAGTGGGCGTTTTAAATAGTTGTACGACTAAAAAAGGCGAAGTGATTTCATCTGAAGGTGTAGCTTATCCGCAAAATGAAGGTAACAGTAAATTAGAAGTAAGCTTTTTACCTTCTGGCCTCCGATGGATTCCTTTTACCAAAGGTGATTATTGGGTGTTAAGAGTTGATCCAGATTATCAAGTCGCTTTAGTGGGCGGACCAAGCACAGACTATTTATGGATTCTTTCTCGTAGTCCTCAAATTGATCAGGCGACATATAACTCCTATTTGCAAACAGCAAAATATTATGGCTATGATGTGTCCAAACTCATTAAAACAAAACAAACGAACTAATGAAGTTGCTGATTATGTTGGTTTTTAGATTTAGCTCATAATCTTGTGATCTTCACATAAAATTCATTGCGCATTTTCTAAATTAATAAATAAAGAAATGCTTTAGATCAGGAAGAATCAATGTCTAAATTTTTTCTACGCTGGATCGATAGCTGGTCAGATTCAGAAAATGCGCAGCTTACTAGTTCGGGTGACTATATCATTGAAAAGAAAATTCAATGGTTAAGAATCATACCTTTTATTTTATTGCATATCGCTTGTTTAGCCGTTTTTTGGGTGGGGGTGTCTTGGTTCGCTGTGGTCTTCATGCTTGGTTTTTATTTTCTTCGCATGTTCGCAATTACTGCTTTTTTCCATCGTTATCTTTCGCATAAAACTTTTCAAACATCACGTATTGTTCAATTCATTTTCATTCTGATTGGAACCATGAGTGCACAGCGCGGACCGTTATGGTGGGCAGCACACCACCGTTATCACCATCACTTTACCGATACCGATCAAGACCCGCATTCAGCGAAAGCAGGTTTTTGGTATTCGCATGTAGGCTGGTTTTTAAATGAACAAAATTTTGCCACTCGAAAAAAAGTCATTAAAGACTGGTTGAAATACCCAGAACTGATTTGGCTCGACCGATTTAGCTTGCCTATTGTGATTTTGACAGCTTTGGCAATTTATGGTTTTGGTTCATGGCTTGCGCAGCATTTCCCTGAATTAAGGACCAATGGTCTACAGCTTTTAGTATGGGGATTTGTGATTTCTACTGTTCTGTTAACACATGCAACCTTGTGTATTAACTCACTTGCTCATCGTTATGGCTCACGTGAGTTTAATACTCCAGATGATAGCCGTAATAATTTTTTTCTCTCTTTAATTACCTTGGGTGAAGGATGGCACAACAACCATCATTTTTATGCGGGTAGTGTTCGACAAGGTTTTCACTGGTGGCAGATTGATATCACCTTTTATATTCTCAAAGTCATGTCTTTATTTGGTTTGGTATGGGGGTTAAAACCCGTACCGAATAAAGTTTACCAATATAAAAAAATTAAGGATCTACCGATAGAAAAAATTGAAAATGGGGAAGTGTTATGAAGATTGCCATTATTGGTTCAGGTATATCGGGGCTTTATGCTGCTTGGAAATTGTCAAAACAGCATCAAGTTACGGTATATGAAAAAAATAACTATTTTGGTGGTCATACTGACACTCACGAGCTAGAGATAGAATGTGCTAAAGTCGCGGTAGATAGTGGTTTTATTGTGTTTAATGATCATAACTATCCGTTATTTACCGACATGCTTAAAAAATTAGGCGTCGAAACTCAAAGCAGCGATATGAGTTTTTCGGTAAATAATTTGGTGAGTGGACTTCAATATAATCCTTCAAAAAAATGGTCACTCTTTGCTCGTCCGCAGAACTTTTTAAACCGTAAATTTCTACAAATGCTCTCAGATTTGCTGCGTTTTTATGATGACAATAAAGATATAGACGTGGCAGATATTGATCCTAATTTATCGATTGAAGAATATTTAGACCTCCATAAATATAGTCATGAGTTCCGTTATGAGCATCTTTATCCGATGTGCGGCGCATTATGGTCGGCTCCCGTTGAGCAGGTAGGCCAAATTCCATATCGATTTGTGGTGAGTTTTTTTCAACATCACCGCATGTTACAGCTAAAAGAGCGGCCACAATGGCAAACAGTTAAAAACGGCTCGGCAAGTTATATCCGTGCTATTCAAAAGAATTGCCCATCCATTGAATGGAAATTTGCAGAAGTAAAAGCTGTGAGCCGTTCACCAGAAATAGTGTGGATCGAAACTTCAGAAGGGCGAGCACAATATGACTGGGTAATTTTTGCCAGCCATGCTGACGATAGCCTAAGTTTAATTAAAGATGCGTCAGAACTTGAACAGGAAATATTAAGCCAATTTGGTTATCAAGATAATCGAATGGTGGTTCACCGTGATCTTTCGATTATGCCTAAAAGCCGTTTGCAGTGGGCAAGTTGGCATGTACATGTAACGCCAACATCACAAGTTCAAAACGATGAGTACGACATACATTATGGTTTTACTTACTGGATGAATAATTTGCAGAATTTACCCTGTAAAACCCAGATTTTTTGTACTTTAAACCCGAATATGAAAATTAAAGCTGAAGACGTCTTGGTTGAACGGCATTATCGGCATCCTGTATTTGATGCAAAAGCGATTCAAGCTCAATCTCGTTGGCACGAAATTAATGGGCAAAATCGGACTTCGTTTTGTGGAGCGTATTGGGGCTGGGGGTTTCATGAAGATGGCGCCCGCAGTGCAGCACGTGTTGTAGAGCAACTTTTAGAGTTATAAAAATAAGTAGGGAGCTTTCAAATGTTATTAAATAAACTTGCTATCGCTCCCGCGTTTATTCGTCATCGGCGTTATAGCCCCAAACCACACCAATTTACCTCGACCTTAAATTATTTGTGGTTCGATCCAGATCAACTAAATGAAATTACAAAAGATTGTTCACTTTGGTCGACTGATCATTGGAATGTATTAAAACTATCCGAAAATGATTTTTTAAATATGTACTGCGGTTCTATTAGGGAAAAAATAGAAAAAGCATTATTGCAAAATAATAGTATTGTTATTAAGCCTGAATGGGAAATTAGAGTATTGGCTTTACCGCGTTGTTTAGGTTTTCGGTTTAATTCAGTCGTATTTTATTTTGTTTTATCCCAAACAGGCGAACCCCTATTTATCTTAAGTGAAATTACCAACACCCCGTGGAATGAGCGGAAAGTCTATGCACACGACTGTATAAAACAACAAGGTCAGGTGGGTGATTATCAGAGTTTCGATTTTAACTTTGAAAAGTCATTTCATGTATCGCCGTTTATGCCCATGCAGTTGACTTACCGTTGGCGATTTAGTTTTTCAGAATTACAAAATGTCATTCATATGCAGCTTTTTGAGGAACAAAAACAAGTCTTTGATGCCACTATGCGCTTTGAACTTGTGCCCATCACATTTCCTTCACAGCAATATCGATATGCTCTTATTAACAGCCTAGCACCTTTTAAAATGCTGTTTTCCATATATTTAGAAGCATTTAAGTTGTGGCGAAAAAAAGTTCCATTTTATCGTCATCCTAAAAAGATCAAGGTAGATAAGACATGATAAAAACATTTCTTTATGGTGAAGATGACTCGTTACCGTTGCTACTCAAGAGTCTTCTCAAATTACGTCATGGACAGATTACTTTTCAGGGCGCATGGAATGGTACGGTTGGCGAAGTCTCAGACTTGCATGCGGTGATTGAAGTTCACAATCCTTTGCTGATGGATCTCATTTTAAAAAATGGCGTTTTAGGAGCGGCAGAGGGTTATATCCGTGGTGATTGGAGTAGCCAACAACTTGTTGAACTGATTCAGATCTTGGCACGTAATAGAGATGTATTAGACCAGATTAATCAGAATGCGATTGCTCAAGCCAGCCAGTTTTTGCTCAAGGCTTGGTATAGAAATAGAAAGAATTCTATAACGGGTAGCCGTAAGAATATTGCTGAGCACTATGACTTAAGTAATGACTTTTTTAAACTTTTCTTAGATCCATCTTTAATGTACTCAAGTGCAGTTTTTGAACATGAAAATATGACACTTGAAGAAGCATCTGACTTAAAAAAAGACATTATCTGTAAAAAGCTCGATTTAAAACCATTAGATCATTTGGTTGAAATTGGAAGTGGGTGGGGTGGTTTTGCAATTTATGCAGCTCAACACTATGGCTGTAAAGTGACCACAATTACTATTTCGCAAGCACAATATGATGAAGCCGTTACTCGTGTAAATGAAGCTGGCTTGGCACATCGAATTGATGTGCAACTCAAAGACTACCGTTTGCTTGAAGGAAAGTTTGATAAGTTAGTGTCAATTGAAATGGTTGAAGCAGTTGGTGCGCAATACTTGTCGACGTATTTTGATCAGTGTAAGGCATTGTTAAAACCGAAAGGTTTGGCATTTATTCAAGCTATCACCATTGAAGATTTTCGCTATAAAAAAGCATTAAATACAGTCGATTATATTAAACGCTATATTTTCCCTGGTAGCTTTATTCCTAGCATAGCGATATTGACCCAAACCGCCTCTGAAAGTGGTTTGAGGTTAAAACATTTAAATGACATTGGTCTAAGTTATGCACAAACAATTCATCACTGGAGAGAAAGGTTTTTAGCAGCCCGAGAACGGGTTTTGGCTCTTGGTTTTGATGAAAACTTTATTCGAATGTGGGATTTCTATTTATGTTATTGCGAGGGTGGCTTTAAAGAAGGCGTGATAAGCAATGTTCACTTGTTGTTTGAAAGTACCAGTTACTAACCCAAACACATCAAGCAAGGAGAATGCTCATGTTATGGAATTTACTGATTCTGGATTTACTCATCATGTTGCTGAGTTGGCTACTCGCCACTGCAAATGGTCGTGCTGGGATTGTGGACGCCGCATGGAGTTTCTGTCTGGCAGTGAATATTATTGTGTCGTCTCTACTTATTTCAGTTGCTCCTGTTGAAGTACGAATTTTTATTGGTCTTTTTAGTGGCCTATGGTTTTTAAGATTATTTTGGCATCTATTAAGACGTTATCAATCTGAACAAAAAGAAGATGGCCGTTACGCGAGTATGCGTCAGGCAATGGGTAAGTTCCAGCATTTGGGCTTCTTCTTATTTTTTATATTTCAAACCTTTTTAGTGCTTTTATTCTTTTTACCGATGTGGATGCTACTCAATGTAGAGGTACCTGCATGGGATAGTGGATATAAAGTTACTCTAGAGATTGCTGCTGTAATCATGGGCATAGCCTTAATTGGAGAGCAGCTCGCTGATCAGCAGTTATATCGATTCAAATTAAACCCAGAACATCAGGGAAAGACCATGGACCAAGGTTTATGGCGCTATTCCCGTCACCCAAATTATTTTTTTGAATGGTTACACTGGTTTGCCTATCCAATCATTGGTTTAGCTGCGGGCCAATATGTATTGTGGATTTATCCGTTATTGATGTGGCTATTTTTATACTACGTCACAGGTATTCCATTTAGCGAAAAACAGGCAATTAAAAGTCGCGGTCAAAATTATCTTGATTATCAACAGAAAACATCAATGTTTATTCCGCGAAAACCCAAAAAATAGGTGCGCATATGGATTTTATCGTTCATCAGTCTTTGAAAATTGTTGAAAGTGGTGTTGTTCCAGACCATGCAATCAGGGCTGCAATTCGTGCTTTAAGCAAAAAGCGTTTAATTCAAGAAGGCCGTTATGACCCTGAGCAAGGAGCACAGCGCTATATGGATGTGCTTAATATGCTGAAGAAGAGCGAAATCGCTGTTGAAACGGACAAGGCAAACGAGCAGCACTATGAATTACCGACTGAGTTCTTTCAGGCGGTGCTTGGAAAAAGACTCAAATATAGTGCATGTTATTTTCCAACTAAAACAACAACTTTAGATCAGGCAGAGGAGCTTGCACTTCAGCTTTATTGTGAACGTGCACAACTCAAAAATGGTCAACACATTTTAGAGCTAGGCTGTGGATGGGGTTCTTTAACTTTATGGATGGCAGAAAACTTTCCACATTCACAGATTACGGCTGTTTCAAACTCTGCAACGCAGAAGAAGCATATTCTTGGGCAAGCAGAATTGAGAGGTTTAACCAATGTCGAAGTGCTCACCTGTGATGTAAATGTACTTGAATTAGATAAAGGCCAATTTGATCGTGTTGTATCGGTCGAAATGTTTGAACATGTCCGAAACTATCAACGTCTATTTGAAAAAATTCAGGGATGGTTAAAGCCTGACGGCTTACTCTGGTGTCATATTTTTTGTCATCGCTTTTTGCATTATCCTTTTGAAGTAAAATCAGACTATGATTGGATGTCCAAGTATTTCTTTACTGGCGGTTTAATGCCTTCAACTTCAACTTTTTTGCATTTCCAAGAGCACCTAGAGTTGGCTCAGCACTGGCAGTGGTCGGGTGAGCAGTATATGAGAACCGCGAATGCTTGGCTTGAAAATATGGATAATCAAGAGCAAGAGCTTAAGCCGCTATTTAAAAAAATCTATGGAAAAGATGCCAATATTTGGTGGCAACGCTGGCGTATTTTCTTCATGGCTTGTGCCGAGCTTTTTGGTTTTGAACAAGGACAAGAGTGGGTCATTGGTCACTATTTATTTAAAAAGCGATCATTGTAATTTTGACAGCCTATCCCGGCGATAAAGATATGATAAGAACTCGAAACGATGGCAAAGCTAGTCATCCATTAGCCCAAATGTTCAATCGATATTATTGGTTGCAGATAGGTCTAATTGCCTTATCGATCGTGGTCGGGTTGGCATGTAGTGCTTGGGTGATTAAAGGCTCTTTACTTAAAACGGCTTTAGAACAGGAAATGGAGCATTATTGGTTGCGTATAGATCGCAATCCCAATGCAGACCTGCCAGACACTAAAAACTTATATGGATATCGGTGGAATACACAGATCGCTCCTCAACCCTTTAAAGATATGCATTTAGAGAGTGGGGTACATCGAATCTTTATTGATGGTAAAGAACGTATGACCGTATATGGTGAGCGAAACGGCCAGCATGTACTGTTGGTGTTTGGCGAAAGTAATGTCAATAAGTTGGTCTGGTTATTTGGACTTGCACCACTCATGTTCAGTTTGTCTGTTTTATATAGCTTTTTGTGGTGGTCAAATCGAAGAGCGAGGCGCTATTTTTCACCTATTACACGTTTAGCAAATGCGTTAGAAAATATTGATTGGGCACATCAAGACACACAAGCATCTCCATTTAAAGATATAAATACCAATGGCAATATGGAAGCAGAGTACTTAAAACAGGCTCTGGAAAAATATCATCAAGTTTTAAGTGAATTTATTCGACGCGAGCGAGAGTTTACGGGAGATGTCAGTCATGAACTGCGCACGCCGCTCACGATTTTGAAGGGTAATGTGCAACTTTGTCAGACCAAGTATGGAGAAGACAAAGCTTTAACTCGCCTTCACAATACCATTGAAGATATGCAATTGCTCGTCGACACTTTACTTGCGATTGCGCGTAATACGGTAAAAAGTTTACCGTCTGAAAAGAATTTATTGTCTGAAATTGTGGAGGACTTAGTCGAAAGTTTAGAAGGCGTAAGTGTGAGTAAAGGTATACATATGCATATTCACCCAGACTCAGCCGAACAACCACGGTGGTTATATCCATCTATGACCAAAATGGTCTTAAGTAATATTTTGCGTAATGCTCTTAATTATTCCCAAGGTTCACAAATCGATATTATCCAACAAAAAAATAGCCTAATTATTGCGGATAATGGCATCGGAATTTCTTTACCAAATGATGTGAAGGTTCAGGAACTTAGTGATTCACAACTCTCTTTAAAAGCTAAAGGTCATGGCATTGGGTTACAACTGGTGCAAAAGCTTTGCAAACAATTAGGATGGCGAGTCGAATTGTTTGATCGGCAATACTATTTAGCTACACATCCTGATCTGGACTTAGAAATGACTACGGGTTTGATAGTTGTAGTTTATTTAAGTTAATCAGTATCATCTAAAGCAATTTTTAAACCGACACCTGCTACCGTGTGTAATAGTTTAGGGTCAAAAGGTTTATCTACCATTTTCCTTAAATTATAAATATGACTACGTAAAGCATCGCTTTCGGGCTCTTCATCTCCCCATAGTTCCATCATCAGTTCTTGTTTGGTTACCACTTTCGGAGACTGGCGCATCAAAATTTTTAATAGTTTAAATTGGATAGGTGGCAATTCGATACTGTTTCCAGCACGAACAACTGTTTGAGTTGCGCTATCAAGAATTAAGTCGTGAATCTGAATTTTATGATTGGCGACTTCACCCGCGGCTCTTTTAATTAAGGCACGAATACGCATCACTAATTCATTAAAATCAAAGGGCTTAACTAAATAATCATCTGTACCAGCAGTAAATCCTTTAAGTTTGTCGTCTAAGGTGTCTCTTGCTGTCAGCATCAGCACAGGAATATCAACCCCTTGTTCAGTACGTAGCCAATTACATAGGTCATAACCTGAACCATCGGGTAAGTTTATATCAAGAAGTAAAAGATGATAATGCTGCGATTTAAGAAAAGAGCGTGCTGCATCTAAATTACGGGCATGATCAATGACATAACCGTGTACTTCAAGAAATTCGCAAACGGTTGCCGCCAGTTCAAAATGGTCCTCAACCATGAGGATAAAGTGATTACCCATAAGATTTTATTAAGCCATTAATTTAATAGTTGTTGTTTTAATTTAGCATTAAATGGTTCAGCACCAAACCAGATTTTAAAATATTGATTTGCATTTGGATTATTTATAGAACCCAGTAGCTTCTGGTTTAATTTTAGCTCTAGTTTTTGATTTTCATGTTGGTAATAAAGACTATATAAATCTCCGCTCTTAATTGGTCTATAAAGCTCATTAATATGATTAAGTGGAGATTTTGCATCAAATCCACTAATATTTTTCTTCAAATAGTGTGCTGCCGCCCGCTTAAATGCCCATTCGGGAATATCTCGGTTATAGCTAAAATCCATTTTTATGCTTTGGTTTTGCCAGCTTTTTAAGCAATCCTCAGCAAAGTAACTGACATTTCCTACTTTTTGACTCGTTACCGTTAAAGGTGCTGAACTACATTTCTTTAGTTCAGCCGCATTTGCATGAGATGCAATTAAAATACCCAGAAGTATTAAGATTCGGTTTTTTTGAACGGTAATATCCATTTATAAACTCCTCCAAATATAGGTAAAGAACGATAAAGACCGTTTGCTGGGTCCCAGAAATCTTGTTGGAAAATGATTTTCTGTTGATCATTAATTTTGATTTGGCTAATTCCGTAAGAAGCCATGGTTTTCGAGCGTCCTAGCATTTTAAAGTCATAGGTCATGTACCAATGGATATAAGCGCTATCTTGATGATGAGTTGCACTTATGAGTTTGACTGTGACGTTACTGACGCGTGTGTTCATACCCTCAAAGTGTTTAATCAAATCTTTTTTCTGAGAGAACTGTGAGAGTGTATCGTTGATATAGAGCTGATCTGCATAAAGATTACTTGCATTACTTACAAAGGATGGTGTGCCCAAAGTGTTAAACGCAGCAACAAAGTGATTACCAATCTCTAGTGCTTGTTCGTCATTTAATGTAACACCAGTAATTTGTTGTTCGGCTTTACTATAATCACCTGAATAACTAGGCACACTTTTGCATGCTGTTAGACCTACTAAGGTAATCAGCCCTAAGGCAGTAGTTATAATTTTCATGAATGAATCCTAGCCAACTTTATAAGATTAAATTAAAGAGGCTGTCGTGAAATTTGCGTGAATTCTTATTTTTTTTGATTTGAGTTTAATGGTGGCTTCTTTGAAGCAAATAGATCTTCATTAACTTAAAGTTTTCTATAGGAATAATACTTATGAAGAAAATAATAGATCTTTTTTGAAAAAGATAACATCCATATTCATATAACTAGATGAGTTGGTTTTTTCAAAACCAAGCTTATTTAATAGGTTGTGAGCAGGTAAATTATCTTTTTCTGAAAAAGCGATCACATGCTTAAAATTTCGATTTTTCATGTCATCTAGTAACTTAAGTGAAGCTTCAACAATATAGCCTTTATTTCGTTGAGTTTTAATAAGTCTAAAACCTAGTTCAGCTTCTGTTTTGCCATTAACTTCACAAATTTCAAACCCACAATAACCAATAATTTGATGAGTATCCTTTAAGACCACAGCCATTTTGCCAAAATTATACTTTTTATAATGCTCTAATATTTCAAAAAAACGAGTCGTTGCAGCTTCAAGTGTTAAGTGACCATAAGGTGAAAAAGCCATAAAATCTTTGTCTTGTAACATCTCAATGACTGTAGATAAATCTTCTTGAACAAATGGTTTTAAGATTAAGCGGTCTGTTTCTAACATAAAGTTTTTATTAATTAGTTTTAAAAAATATATTTTATAAAACAGTTTATAGATTTAATCAAGAGAGCAATTTCCTTCTAGTGATGTTTAGCTTTTTATGGCTATAAAGAATAGATCAAATAAAAGGACTGAAATGAATGAAAACGATTGGCTTGATAGGCGGAATGAGCTGGGAGTCGACATCGCTTTATTATCAACAAATGAATAGAACCGTTCAGGACAAATTAGGAAAGTTACATTCAGCTAAAGTCATTTTAAATAGTGTCGATTTTGAAGAAATAGCCGGTTTACAATCAAAAGGTTTATGGCAAGAGGTAGGCGAATACTTAGCTCAGCAAGCAATGAATTTAGAGAAAGCTGGGGTAGATTGTATAGTGTTATGTACCAATACCATGCATAAAGTAGCTCCTCAAATTGAAGAGGCCATTACGATCCCATTCATACATATTGCCGATGCCACAGCAAAAGAAATTTTAAGTCAAAATATCCGAAAAGTTGCACTGTTGGGAACAGCTTTCACCATGGAGCAAGACTTTTATAAAGCCAGATTACAAGACCATGGAATTGAGGTAATTATTCCAAATGAAACCAGTCGCAAAACAGTACATCGTATTATCTATGATGAATTATGCTTAGGCGTGATTAATCCAGATTCTCAACAAAAGTATATGACCGTGGTAGAGGAGCTGATTGCGGAAGGTGCCGAAGGTATTATTTTAGGCTGTACTGAAATTTGTATGTTGATTGGTGATGTTAAATTTTCTGTACCGTTATTTGATACCACGACCATTCATGCAAAAGAAGCTGTTAATTTTGCTTTAGAGCAAAAAACTAAAACTAACTCTGTTGCTGATAAGTCTGTATCAGTATGACCTAAGCTTTTAATTCTTTTTGAAATAAGTACTGATAACTGCCCAATTTGTTGAAAGCCAGCAAATGAGAGAACCTGCTGTAACCATAGCCGTTCCTTGCCAAAAGCTGATTGATAACTCGGTTTGTAAAACCAACATGGCAAGCAGAGAAGAGATGATGGGCGTAAAGTAAGAAGCAACTACTAGCATGGTGGTGTTGCCATGAATAATGCCAATATTCCATGCTGCATAACCTAGCCCAATTGCAGTGGATGCGAAGACTAGAGATAAAGTTGTATTTAAATCGAGTGATGGCAAAACGGCTTGACCACTAAATAACAACTTTAGCCACAAGGTTGCAGCAACGCCAATAAAGAAAATAGAAATAGGGTTTTGCCCTTTACCTATTTTCTTGGTTAATACACAGTAAAAAGCCCAGATAATGGCACCTATAAATGCCAAAATATAACTTAGAGGATTGCTATAAAAGTTATCGATAACTCGACTTAGACTAAAATCTCCGTTTCCGGTCTGAATAAAAATAATGCCGAAAATTGAAATGATTAAGCCTAAAATAATAAATACATTAAATTTTAGTTCTTTAAAAATTACAAAAGCTAATACCGTCAAACTTGGCCAAAGGTAGTTCACGATACTTACTTCAATCGCTTGTTGTGCCGTCTTTGAATAAGCAAGAGCAAACGAAAAACAGAGCTCATAAGCAATAAATAAAATGGCACCTAAAATTAAATATTTTTTAGAAATTAACTTAAAATTTGGCACTCTAAAAATAATAAGGAGTAGCAACGCGCTTAAAGAGTAGATCAGTGTAATTCCAACATCTGGCCCAATCACAGTCGTGATATGTTTTACAAAACCCACCATTGAGGCCCACATCAGGATCGCACTTAAACCAATCAATGTTGCTAATTTTTTTGACATAAGAAATAAATGAACTTAATTAAACGCCTGAGCTACCGTGAAAGTTAAAAATAGTTAAAGTAGGTCAGGGTAAAGGAATTTTTAATTAAAAAATAGGCGAGATCGACAAAATTAGCTAATAAGTTATTATCAGCCAACATAAATACTTTACATAACAATCCTAATGCGAAGTTTTAATTTGTAGTTATGATGAAGGGGATTTAAGTGCCTAGAAAACACTCGGTTATGTATTAAAATTTTTAAAATATAGACTGTACTGCTCAGCACAGTTAAATAAATAAACTATAAGTCTCTCTTCTAAAGCATTACCCTGTGCATATTGCGAAAAAATAAGAAATGGAGATAAAAGATGCTTACACGTTTTTTACTGCCGATTTTAGGCACGACCGTTGTAGTTCTAGTTACAGGGTGTGCTTCATCCTCTAAATATCCGATTGCTGAGAGTTATGGCCCGGAACCAAAATTACCTGAACCTAAATCAAGCCTATTACCGACCGTAAATATAGCACCCGCGCAAGGGTGGCCAAGTGGGGTAATGCCAAAACCGGCAGAAGGCTTAAAGGTAAAAGCATTTGCTAAAGGACTTGAACACCCACGTTGGCTCTATGTATTACCAAATGGTGATGTGTTAGTTGCTGAAACAGATGCTCCTCCTAAACCCGAAGACAGTAAAGGCATTAAAGGTAAAATCATGACGTTTGTGATGAGACGGGCAGGCTCATCTCATCCGAGTGCTAACCGTATTACTTTACTTCGTGACACCAATGGAGATGGAGTTGCCGATCAGAAAACGGTATTTCTTCAAAATTTAAACTCACCATTTGGTATGGCGCTAGTCGGTAATAATTTGTATGTTGCCAATACGGATGCACTTGTGCGTTTCCCTTATCAGGAAGGCGAGACAAGAATTACTGCGAGTGGCACTAAAGTATTAGACTTACCTGGTGGCCCTTTAAACCACCATTGGACCAAAAATGTCATTGCCAATCGTGACGGGACAAAGCTCTACATTACCGTCGGTTCTAACAGTAATGTTGCTGAAAATGGTCTAGATCAAGAAAAAGGCCGTGCACAAATTATGGAGTTTGACATCGCAAGCGGGCAGTCACGTCCATTTGCAACTGGACTGCGTAATCCCAATGGTATGGCGTGGCAACCTCAAAGCGGTAAACTCTGGACGGTTGTTAATGAGCGTGATGAAATTGGTAGTGACCTAGTACCCGATTATATGACATCGGTTCAAGATGGAGCTTTTTATGGCTGGCCTTATAGTTACTATGGTCAACACGTAGATGTGCGAGTCAAACCACAAAATTCAGCAATGGTCGCTCGTGCAATTAAACCTGACTATGCACTAGGCAACCATACGGCTTCTTTAGGTCTTACATTTTATGCAGCCGAGCTGATGCCACAATTTAGAGGAGGTGCATTGATCGGGCAGCATGGTTCTTGGAACCGTAAGCCTCACAGTGGTTATAAAGTCATTTTTGTACCATTTAGAAGTGGTCAACCTTCTGGCCCACCGCAAGATATTTTGACTGGATTCCTCAGTGATAAAGGTAAGGCTTATGGGCGCCCAGTGGGGGTGGCAATTGATTTTTCGGGTGCACTATTAGTCGCAGATGATGTTGGTAATACAGTTTGGCGTGTTTCACCTGTTGCTGAAACAACCTATGAGACTCCATATAAAAATAAATAGCCTATTTCCACGTTCTGAAATAGATAAATATTTATAATAACTAACCAATTAATCCTGTTTTTGTGTTGATTGGTTAGTTTTATTTATATATCTATTTTTAGTCTGAGTTAAATAAGGTTCTTTTTACAATTAATAATTAAATTTTGTTAGCATGCGCGGCATAGAGAATAAGAACTGTTGATATGAATTATGACCGATCAATTAAGAGCAAGATTTGAAAATTTAGAGCTTAATGCGGGTTTAGGAAAAATTAGTGCTTTTATATCCATGGCATTAAGCTTACTTTGCTTATTTGGAGCTTTATGTTTTTTGTTTCCCAGTGTGCTGACAACTCCTGAGTTACGTCCACTTTATGCAAAGCACTATAGTCTTTTTTATTATGGCCTCATTACAGGCATAATCATTAGCGCAGGTTTTGGAGCATTTAGTGCAATCATCCGACAAAATCGATATGGCTTTTATGGTTTATGCTTTGCACTCATCGCAGCAGTATTAGGCTGTGGTGTTATTCATGCTCCAGTCATTCCAAGCGTACCATTTTATGCAGGCATTGATTATTTTGTACTTACCTTAGTCATTTTGGCTTTTATTTTTATACCCCTTGAAGGCTTTTTTGCTAAAAACCCTGAACAAAAGATCTTAAGAGTGGGCTGGGTGACCGATATGAAATATTTCATGGTCAGCCATATTGGTATTCAACTATTTAGCTTCTTAACGGTTATGCCAATTCAGTATTGGATTACGCATTTACCTGATAACCCAATTGTGCCGTATGTTCAAGCTCAGCCAATTTGGCTGCAATTCATTGAATTGCTCATTGTGGTTGATTTTACGGTGTATTGGTTACATCGAGCCATGCATGAAGTTAACTTTTTATGGCGTTTTCATGCGATTCATCATTCGACTGAATATATGGATTGGTTAGCATCTTCCCGTTTACACGTTGTTGAAGTTTTAATGACTCGCTTTATTGCCACTTTACCGATTTTTCTTTTAGGGTTTCATACTTCTGCTGTTTTTGCCTATTTAATTTTTATTTCGTTTCACGCGATTTTTATTCATTCCAATGTACGTTTTCGATTTCCATATTTACGTTGGTTTATCGCAACACCGGAATTTCATCATTGGCATCACTCTTCAGAAAAACCTGCGATTGATAAAAATTACGCTGCTTTTATTCCGCTTTATGATGTCTTATTTAAAACTGTATATATGCCGAATCATTTGGCAAGTGTTTATGGAACAGTTGGCTATAAAATTCCAAATAGTTTTATAAAACAGTTTACTTGGCCATTTAAAAAGTATGTAAAACGTTTTTTAAAACGCTGGCGTGACCAGTAAATGTTAAAAAAGCCTCTGTTCGAGGCTTTTTTATATAGTTATTTATTTTTAAAATTTCTAAAAATCATGAAAAGGGCAACAAGTGATAGTAAGACAATAAAGCAGATGTAGCTATTTGCTGTATGCATCAGTCCAATCTTACCCACAAAATAGCCAGCTAAAATTGCAGGAATACTAAAAGCCAAATAACTTTCAACGAAAAATGCTGCCATAAGTCCAGCACGTTCTTCTGGAAGAGCCAGCGGCATTACACTACGAATGGCTCCCATAAACGCCGTACCAAAACCAACGCCAGTAATAATAGAACCTAAAAATAAAACTACAGCATTGGTTAGGTTAATGGCGATGAATAAGACAATGGCACCAATAGCAATCGAGAGCGTACCGGTTAATAAAATACGAAAATTTGTCGACTTTCTAAGCGTTAATATACCTGCCGCACCGGAAAGGGCGAGCGCCATAAACATAATACCGTTTAGCCATGCCGATGAAGTATGGAAAATTTTTGCTAGTAAAGATGGCATGAGTGACAAGAAGAAACCACTGACCATCCAAAGTGCAATATTAATTGGGCTAATAGTTAATAAAGCACTTTTCGTTTGCGTAGGAATAGCCATCGCAGGCTTTAAAGAAGCAAGCGCACCAGCTCTTTTTTGTGCAGTCTCTGGGGTAAGAAAACTTAAAATGAGTTCACAAATAAGAAGAAAACATAAGAATTCAAAAACAAGCTGTAACGGGTGAGCGGAGAGCTGCAAAATAGAACAAGTCAGAAAAATCCCAACAGCCATACCTATCATTGGTGCAATACTATTAATCAGTGAGCCATGAAGCTTACTAAAATCTAAAATGGCTGCTCCTATAGCTGAAACAGCAAGCCCTGTTGCGATTCCTTGTAAGCCTCGTGCGATAAATAGCATCGAAACATCTGAAGCAAATAAAAAGAAGCTCATTGAAATAATTTGTAGAGAAATGGCAGCAATAATGACTGGTCGACGCCCAATATAGTCAGACAGAGAACCAATAATCAGTAATGATCCCAGCAGGGTAAAAGCATAAGTTGCAAAAATTAAAGTTAATGTGACCGGTGAAAATTGCCATATCTGTTGGTATAGACGGTAGAGCGGCGTTGGTGCACTAGATGCAGCCATAAATGTCATAAGCGTAATTGTGTTGAGTGTCAAAGCGCTTGCAGCATCTAATTGAAAAACAGCTCTTGACCGTTTTGAACTTGAATTGTTCATAGAACATGAATAACATAAAAGCGAATATTTAGCTTTTATACATTATTTTGACACTAAAGCAAATCCTTAGCTTTAGTGTATTTTGTATATAGATATAAATATTTATAAATTTTTTGATCCCTTTACAGAGTTTATAAATGGCAAAAGTTGTTACTGGATTACGCCCTGGTGGTCGCAGCGAGAGAATACAAACTGCAGTACATAATGCTGTAAAAGAATTACAAAAAGATTTCGAGCAAAGCCAAATTACAATTCCAATGATTGCAGCACAAGCAGGGGTAACGCCTTCAACCATTTACCGTCGATGGGGTGATATCAATCAGCTATTTTCAGATGTAGCTTTAAATGAACTCAAACCAGACATGGAACCCAAAGATTTGGGTTCATTTGAACGAGATATCACAGCATGGGTTGAACAATATTTTGAAGAATATGCTTCCGAAGTTGGGCAAGATTTATTACGAGACGTACTCTATACGTCAAATTCGGATTCTAACAATGCCCGTAAATGTGAAACCTTAATTATTCAACAACTCGACATTATTCAAAATCGAGCAAAATTACGTAATGAGTTCACTATACCGAACCAAGAAATAATCGAGACTGTAATCGCACCTATGCTATTTCGGATTTTATTTACCAATCAGGAATTAAGCCTAGATTACGTACATGGTCTTTTAAAACGCCTATTTATTTAAAGTAATAGGCGTAACTTCCTATTTTTAGATAAAAAATAGCTTATTTAAATAGCTCACCAAATAGGTTTTTGTTTTTATTAAATAACTATATATCAATATTTCTTATTATTTAAAAACTAAATTTTCATAATTTAGAATAAACATGAAATTGTTTTGGTCATTTATTTTTGAAATGATTGTTTTGTTAAATTAAAAACAAAAGATAAAAGTTCTTAAAGAGGTTCTTAATAGAATTAATTAAATAATAAACATGTGGTTAGGTGTATTTTTAAGGTTTTTTTCTAAATTGTAATTTTAAATAATGCAGAAAAAGATAGACTTTATATACAAAAATATACATGGTTTTTAAATTTTACATTTTCTAAATTTATAACACAGGGTATTTTTTATTCTTTACAATGGCTTCACTTCCTTTAAAGCAGCTTGTGGTGCACGCTTTATATTTTATTTTTTTATCCCCATCGAACAGGTATTTAGATAATGGATTTCAATACCCTTGACCAAGAAACCGTACAGAAAAAACAGAAATTTCACCAAATTTTGTATGTACAGGTCATCTTTGCAATTATTTTAGGCGTTTTAATTGGTCATTTTTACCCTGAACTTGGACAGAGCTTAAAACCGCTCGGTGATGCATTCATCAAAATCGTTAAAATGATTATTGCTCCCGTAATCTTTTTGACTGTGGTTACCGGTATTGCCAGTATGACGAACATGAGTCGGGTTGGACGCGTGACTGGTAAAGCAATGCTGTATTTCATTACTTTCTCAAGTCTTGCACTTGTGGTTGGTATGATTGTGGCAAACATCATTCAACCGGGTAAAGGTCTAAACATTGACCCAGCAACCTTAGTCAGCGATAAGGTAAATACTTACGTTGAGAAGGCTCATGCCACCAATATTACTGACTTCTTCATGAATATTATCCCGCAAACCCTGGTAAGTCCGCTTGCTGGTGGTGAAATTTTGCAGGTTCTATTTGTAGCAGTGCTATTTGGTATTTCTTTAGCTGCTTTAGGCGATCGTGCACGTCCAATCACTGATTTCCTAAATAACTTAACGGCACCAGTTTTCTACTTGGTTGGCATGTTAATGAAACTTGCGCCAATTGGTGCTTTTGGAGCTATGGCATTTACTATTGGTGCTTATGGAATCGAATCAATCGGTAATTTATTAGTATTGATTATGACTTTCTATATCACGGCTGTACTGTTCGTACTAATCATTTTAGGTGCTGTAGCGCGTTACAATGGCTTTTCAATTATTGCTTTAATTCGTTATATCAAAGATGAACTCTGGTTGGTTTTAGGTACAAGTTCATCTGAAGCAGCTTTACCGTCTTTAATGGATAAAATGCAAAAAGCGGGATGTGAAAAATCTGTAGTGGGCTTAGTTATTCCTACAGGTTATTCATTTAACCTTGATGGTACTAACATTTATATGACTATGGCTGCTTTATTTATTGCACAAGCATGTAATGTGGACTTATCCATTAGTGAACAACTTGCCTTGCTTTTAGTGGCAATGGTGAGTTCAAAAGGTGCAGCAGGGGTAACAGGTGCAGGCTTTATTACACTCGCTGCTACTTTATCAGTTGTCCCATCTGTACCTGTGGCAGGTATGGCGCTCATTTTAGGTATTGACCGCTTTATGTCTGAGTGTCGTGCATTAACTAACTTAATTGGTAATGCATGCGCAACAATTGTTGTTGCTCGTTGGGACAAAGCTCTGGACAAGGACGTTCTAGATAAAGCATTAGGTAAATCTAAAACGGATTAATTATTTAAAATTTTAATTCGAAATAAAAAACCTGTAGCAATTGGCAATTTGGGAGAGGCGCCATGCTACAGGTTTTATTTTATCTAGTCGAAAATTTAATTTAAAAAAACTATCTTGTATGTAAATGCTTAATTATGGGAGGCCAATATAAAATTTTCACAAACTCTCATATAGATCTACTTTGAAAGCAGAACTTTTAAGTTGCCTATACTGAAAATAGTATATGCAAAACAGCTCAAGCTTACGCTTTTAAGTGATCCTCAAACTCTTCACCTAATTGCATCGCTAAGGCGTTACCAGCCAAATCACACGTGACTAAGCCATACTCTTTTTTAAAACTGAAAGTGAAACCTTTTCCATCGGCCAAGTTTTTAACCGAATACCCTAATTTTTCTAACCAAATACGGAACGCAATTAAATTTTTAGCTTTAACAACCTTTTTCACGTGAGAACTCCTTCTTCTATCCGTGTCTTACACCTTATTTATTAATAGGGATTTACCTAGATTTTTTAAAGGGGGAAAACTTTGTTTTATTTTGCAACTTGTAAAAAAAGTAAAAGAGATAAAGTAATCTTCTTCATTTTATAAATTTATTCAGTTTTTATGTAATCAATTTTTGTACTAATAAATTGTAAGTATTTAATTTTTATGATTATTTTAAAATAAAAAGATTAGGGTAAAATTTAATCAAAATAAGTTAATTTAAAATCAATAAATGTAAAAAATAATTTCATGAAACATGCTTTATTCAAAAAGATACAGTTCTTAAAATGAAACTGTATCTTTCTATAAAGCCCATAAATTTAGAAATTATCTTTTAAACTACGTAAATGAGCGAACTCATCTACACTTTCAGCACGTAAAAATGGATTAGTTGCCAATTCAAGTTCAATACTACTTGGTAGGGTAATTTTACCTTCCGTACGAAGCTTACGAACTTGTTCTGCACGTTCTTGTAAGGCATGATTTTCAGGTTCTACGCTTAAAGCAAACTCAGCATTAGAAAGTGTATATTCATGCGTGCAATAGACTTTGGTTGTGGTTGGAAGGGCTGCAAGACGATTTAATGAGTGATACATTTGCTCTGCCGTACCTTCAAATAATCGACCACATCCCATTGCAAACAAAGTATCTCCACAAAAGAGCGCATTCAACTCTTCAATAAAATACACAATATGTCCCAGGGTATGACCTGGTGTGGCAATAATCTCTGCCTTTAAATCATTAAATTTTAGATGGTCATCATGTTGAAGGGGATGAGTAATACCGGGAATTTTACTTAATTCATCTCTTGGACCATATACAGTCAGAGTAGAGTTAGCAGTTAAATCTGCAACGCCACCGATATGATCTTTATGCCAATGCGTAAGCCAAATTTGCTTTAAGGTTAAATCATGGTCATTGCAAAATTGAGTGACTAACTCAGCTTCTGTTGGATCAACTGCAACAGCTTCATGAGTTTCAGTATCTTCTAAAATCCAGATATAGTTTTGTAGGGCATTTTGCACATCAATAAAATGAATTCTATAACGCATTTTTTTATCCTGAAACCAAATCCAAAGAGTAACCACTAATTTTGATGATAACAGAAAATGGCATTAAGCCATGTACTCAACTTTTTAATAACAGGAGACTATAAAAACAAAAAGCCCCCGTTTAGGGAGCTTTCTATATAAATGACTTAGCGTATCTTAGAGAGCCAGTTGCCTAAAGTCTGTACAATCTGTACCAAAAGCAACAGGATAATCACTGTTAAAATTACAACGCTTGTATCAAAACGTTGGTAGCCATAAGAAATGGCTAAGTCACCAATACCACCAGCACCAACTGCACCAGCCATAGCGGTCGCACCAATAAGGCTAATCGTAGCAGTCGTCAAGTTCAAAATAAGAGAACTACGAGCTTCAGGTAAAATAAAGCGTGAAATAATCTGCCAAGGTGTTGCACCCATTGCTTGAGCAGATTCGATAATTCCTTCATTTACTTCAAGTAGGGAAGTTTCAATAAGTCGGCCCATATATGGTCCAACATAAATCGTTAAAGGAACGATTGCCGCCCATGTACCAATCGAAGTACCTACCAAGAACTTTGTAAGTGGAATAACTGCAATAAGCAAAATAATAAATGGGAGAGAACGCAGAGCATTTACAATTGGGTTGAGTAAATGATAAATGAATCTGTTTGGTAAGATCCCTTCTGGGCGAGTTACAAGCAGAATAATGCCTTGGATGAAGCCCCAAATACCACCAAATATAAGCGCAAAGAACACCATATTAAAGGTTTCTTGTAAGGCAGTTACAAACTGGTCCATAGAAAGCGAACTGTGCCAGAAAGGCTGAGTAAGTTCAGTTAACCATTGTACGATTAAATCTCTCATACTTGATCTCCTGATTGAACGACGCTCACTTCATTTTTCTCTAAAAACTCAATCGCTTGACTGATCAACTGCGGGTCACCTAAAAGCTGTACAAACATTTGACCAATCACTGTGCCATTAATTTCAGTCATATTGGCAAATAAGATATTTAAACTAATATCATATTGTTTAATAAGTGACTGAATCACAGGTTCTTGAGCCGAACGTCCTAAGAATTGTAGGCAATAAATGCTGTGGTGATGTTGATTTTCTAATTGATTTAGAATGTTAACTGGCAACTGTTGATGTAAAACAGTTTGTATAAAGTTTTTAGTTGTTGGATGCTGAGGATTACTAAAAATATCAATAGTTGAGCCTTGCTCAATCACTTTGCCAGCTTCCATAACTGCAACATGGTCACAAATAGATTCAATGACATCCATTTCATGAGTAACCATAACAATTGTGATTTTCTGTTCTTGATTGATTTTCTTTAAAAGCTCTAGAACGGATTGTGTAGTTTGTGGATCTAGTGCAGATGTGGCTTCATCACATAATAAAATTTTAGGATGATTTGCCAAAGCACGAGCAATACCTACACGTTGCTTTTGACCGCCAGAGAGTTCATCTGGGTAAGCATCTTTTTTATGCTTAAGATCAATAAACTCTAATAATTCATTTAAACGCTTTTCACGTTCTGCTTTTTTATAATTTAGCAGACGCATTGGCATTTCGATATTTTCAGCAACTGTTTTAGTTTGAAGCAAATTGAAATGCTGAAAAATCATACCAATATTTGCACGCTCCTGACGTAATGAACGTGCATCTAAAGCAGTGAAGTCCTTTTGATTAATAATAATCTGACCTTCATTTGGTCGTTCAAGTAAATTAATCAGGCGAATTAAAGTACTTTTACCTGCACCACTATAGCCAATAATGCCGAAAATACTGCCCTCTGGAATCTCTAAATTGATTTGATCGAGTGCGCGTATGGTTTGGCTTTTGAGCTGATAGTGCTTTGAAATGTTTTTAAATTGAATCATATCGTCAGAAACTATGCTTGAAAGAAAAAACAGGCAAAGATAATTTGCCTGTTTCACGTTTGGGCTATTATATTACTATTTAGCTTCTGAGAGATAGCTGATTGGTTTGTCTACGTCAACTTTTGTTCCACCAAAGTGTTCTTCAATGTATTTTTTAACAGCTGCAGTGTGGTAAAGCTTACCAACTTTTTGCAAGACAGGATCATTTTTACGTGATTCAGCAGTTGCTAGAACGTTGACACTAAGTTTTGAGATTTGATCAATAGGTTCATAGAACATAGAATCTTTGAGTACGTTTAAACCTCCCTCGAGTGCTATGGTATTATTTAATACAACTGCATCAAATTCATTTTTAAGACGTAATGCAGTTTCCATTTTGATTGGTTTGATGTTGATCTTTTTAGGATTTTCGATAACATCAATTGGACTGCCCTGAACAGGATTATAGTCAGCTTTAAGCTTGATTAAGCCAGCAGTTTGTAACAAGAGTAGCGCACGAGATTCGCTGGCAGCATCATCCGGGATTGAAATAATTGCACCTTCAGGAAGTTCTTCAATTTTTTTGTATTTACTTGAATAAATCCCCATTGGCTCAATATAAGTGGTAGAAACCGCTGCAATCTTATCCGGGTTTGAATTATTAAATACAGTAAGATAAGAATAAGCTTGGAATGCGTTCAAATCTACTTCTTTATTTGCAACTGCTGTATTCATTGAAACGGAGTCTGAGAAGTTTTTTACTTCTAACTTCAGTCCAGCAGCTTGGGTTTCAGGTAAAGATGCGATATAACGCCAAATGTCAGCATCCGAACCTGTAGAGGCAATTACTACCTTTTGTACTTTGGAACTATCATTGTTTTGTTCGGCTTGTTGAGCATTTTCTTGTTTGCTACATGCTGTCAATAATACTACTGACATGCTTAAAAAAAGGCTGATCAGCTTTTTCATTTAAAAAAGTCCTGATTAAGATATAGAACAATAACGATTGATCTATATCAATATGAAAAGAGAGGAGTTGGAATTACAACTAGTCTAAACTCTGTGATCTTTTTCTGGGGTTCCATAATTTGCTTGCATATTTTGGCTATAACAGAGGGTAATTGTTTAATAAACAAAAACTGTTTCCCCAAACAGTTCATCCCCAACAGTAGCCAAACGAGCATTCATAAATTTAGAATATTAAAAAACTCTCTACAGGCATAATTTGTAGAGCAAGTCTTTATGGAAATTATTAAAACAGCAGTGTCTGATGACAGTTACAACTATGTACTAATGATAGCAATAAAAATGTAGTTGATATAGAGGGCTTTTTTCTATTTGTTGATATCTTAATAAATCTTATAAAAATTTATATCATTTTCTTTTGTTGGTGTACAAAATAAAAAAGCTCCCTAAATAGGAAGCTTTTTTTGCTAACTTTTATTCAGCTTTTTCACGTGCAATCGCGCGGTAACCGATGTCACTACGGTATTGCATACCTGTGAAAGTTACTTGGCCGCATACTTCTAAAGCATTAATTTGTGCTTCAAGAACGCTGTCACCTAAAGCAGTTACGCAAAGTACACGTCCACCAGAAGTCACAATGTGACCATCTTCACGAGTTGCAGTACCTGCATGGAAGATTTTAGTATCTTCAGGTGATTGGCCGATACCAGAAATCACATCGCCTTTACGTACGCTATCTGGGTATCCTTCTGCTGCAAGTACAACACCGATTGACTTACGCTCATCCCACTCAGCTTCTTTTGGTAAATTACCTGCAATACCTGCTTCAACCAAATCAACAAGAGATGACTTTAAGCGCATCATGATTGGTTGAGTTTCAGGGTCACCAAAACGGCAGTTAAATTCAATTACACGTGGTTGACCTTGTTCATCAATCATTAAACCAGCATATAAGAATCCCGTGTAAACATGTCCGTCAGCCGCCATACCATCGACAGTTGGACGCATAATTTCCGTCATTACACGTTCAAAAACATCTGGAGTTACAACTGGAGCAGGAGAGTAAGCACCCATACCACCAGTGTTTGGACCTTGGTCGCCTTCAAAAATACGTTTATGATCTTGTGAAGTTGCCATTGGTAAAATATTTTTGCCATCAATCATACAAATGAAAGAAGCTTCTTCACCAGCAAGGAACTGTTCAATTACAACGCGTGAACCAGCATCACCAAATTTGTTACCTGCAAGCATGTCATCAATTGCTGCAAAAGCTTCTTCGTTGGTCATTGCAACGATTACGCCTTTACCAGCCGCAAGACCGTCAGCTTTAATAACGATTGGTGCACCATTTTTTTCAACATAAGCTTTAGCTGCATCAACTTCAGTAAATACATCGTAAAAAGCAGTTGGAATGTTATGGCGTTTTAAAAAGTGCTTAGCAAATGCTTTTGAGCCTTCAAGTTGTGCTGCATATTGAGTCGGTCCCCAAATTTTTACACCAGCTTCACGTGCAGCATCTACTACACCATTTACTAATGGTGCTTCTGGACCAACAACAACGAGTTCAACATTATTTTCTTTAGCAAAAGCAATAATTGCTGGGTTGTCTAAAATATCAAGTTGAACGTTAACGCATTTTTCTTCAGTTGCAGTTCCAGCATTACCAGGTGCAACAAAAACTTGAGTCACTTTGGTATCTTGCGCGATTTTCCATGCTAAAGCATGCTCACGACCACCACTACCTAAAACTAAAATATTCATTTTTAATTTGTTCCTTAACTTTAATCCTTTTTCATCCCCCTCTATTTCTCGAAGTGGAGAGATAGTTCCATTATTGTGGAAAACCCTCCTGAATAAAAGGAGGGTTAGGGAGGACTAAATTTAAATTAGTGGCGGAAATGGCGCATACCAGTGAAGACCATTGCAATACCAGCTTCATCAGCTGCTGCAATGACTTCTTCATCACGCATAGAACCACCTGGTTGAATAATGCATTTAATGCCAGCTTTAGCCGCATTATCAATACCGTCACGGAACGGGAAGAATGCATCAGATGCCATAACGGCGCCTTCAACAACCAAACCAGCATGTTCTGCTTTAATTGCAGCAATACGCGCTGAGTTAACACGGCTCATTTGACCCGCGCCTACACCAATAGTTTGACGGTTTTTTGCATAAACAATAGCATTTGATTTTACATATTTCGCAACTTTCCATGCGAAAATAAGGTCATCAATTTCTTGTTCAGTCGGTGCACGTTTAGTAACTACTTTAAGATCATCTTTAGTGATCATGCCCAAGTCTTGGTCTTGAACAAGTAAGCCACCGTTAACGCGTTTATAGTCAAGTTGTGGAGCGCGTGCATCAATTGCAGGTAATTCGCCACATACTAAAACACGAACATTTTTCTTCGCACCAGTTACTTCAAGTACGCCATCAGCAATGCTTGGAGCAATAATAACTTCAACGAATTGACGATCAACAATTGCTTGAGCAGTTGCAACATCTAACTCGCGGTTAAATGCAATAATGCCACCGAAAGCAGATTCTGGATCTGTTGCATAAGCTAAATCATAAGCGGCTTTAATGCCGTCTAAAGAAACCGCAACACCACAAGGGTTAGCATGTTTTACGATTACACAAGCTGGTTTAGCAAATGATTTAACACATTCAAGTGCAGCATCTGTGTCAGCAATATTGTTATAAGACAATTCTTTGCCTTGTAATTGTTTTGCTGTAGAAACAGAAGCTTCTTTTGCTTTTGCTTCAACATAGAAAGCAGCAGATTGGTGTGGGTTTTCACCGTAACGTAAATCTTGTGCTTTGTTTAATTGAGTGTTGAACGTACGAGGGAATAAATCAGCTTCACCTTCGGTCTTACCAACGCGAGCGCCTAAGTAAGAAGCGATCATGCCATCATATTGAGCTGTATGTTCAAATGCTTTAACAGCTAAATCGAAGCGTGTTTCATAAGAAAGTGAACCAGCAGCTTTTAATTCGTTAATCACTGTATCGTAATCTGAAGCATTTACAACAATACCCACAGAAGCGTGGTTTTTAGCAGCAGCACGCACCATTGTTGGACCGCCGATGTCGATATTTTCGATAGCATCAGCAAGTGAACAGTTCGGTTTAGCAACTGTAGCAGCAAATGGATAAAGGTTAACTACAACTAGATCGATTGGATCAATGTTGTGTTCTTGCATCACTGCTTCGTCTAGACCACGACGAGCTAAAATGCCGCCATGAATTTTTGGATGTAGTGTTTTTACACGGCCATCCATCATTTCTGGGAAACCAGTATGTTCAGATACTTCAACAACAGCAATGTTATTATCTTTAAGCAACTTATATGTGCCGCCTGTAGATAATAATTCTACCCCTAAAGCTGCAAGGTTTTGAGCAAATTCGACAATTCCTGTTTTGTCTGATACAGAAATCAAAGCACGTTTAATAGTCATGATGTTCAAGTCAACAATTTCAAGTCTACGGATTAAAACCAATTAGAAGCATAAAAAAATGCCCACGACGTCGTGAGCATTTTATCATTTATTCACTCATTAAACCGTGAGCTTTTAACTTTTTGCGTAAAGTGCCGCGGTTTAGTCCAAGAATTTCTGCGGCACGTGTTTGGTTGCCACGAGTATATTCAAGAACTACAGATAAAAGAGGTTTCTCCATTTCTGCTAGCACCATGTCATATACCTGAGATGGTTGCTCACCTTGCAATTGTGCAAAATAATGACGAACTGCGCGATCCACGTGGATGCGAAGAGCAACATCAGATTGTGCAGTAAAAATAGGAGATTTGCTATTCATGCGAGTTAATCCGAAAATCAAATACTAGCTTGGGTAAAGTAGTATATAAATGTGGTCTAAAAATACGGAGTCCTGTTTTAGATCCTAAAACAGTGACTCTAAAACATAAGAACAATTAGCTTGCCATAATTCTTCGTATTGAGTAAAAAATAAGCGTAACAATAGTTAAATATTTGTTACAGCCCCCTCAAAAACAAAAAAAGTTAGGCTATGTGCTTAATGTAGAAAAGCACACATGCTTAACAGTATATTTTTTGAATTGAGAGCGAGGAGTATATGAGTCAAAGCTTTCGTGGCGCGTATCATACCATTGTCTAGGAAAAAGTGAGCAAATTAACTGCATTTTTTTTTAATTTTTTTTCACTTTTTTTACAATTTAGGGGTGGACAATTTCTAATCGATAATTTACTAGGCTTTTTTTGCTTTTATTTAAATCAAATTGAAATCTAAAAGGTGTATTAGTGGGGATGCGTTGAATGCCACGTAAATTTTCAACCAAATATTCCTGCGGTTGAAAAATGATTTCTTCTTGCTCGTCTTCTTTGCCAAAACTTAGTTTTAGATTAGGCAACTCAATACTTTTATTATTTTGATTGATTAGAACACCAGAAAATTGCGTATGTTCTGTATCAACTCTACGTAGTTTTACCTTTTCTATATAAAGAAGTTGATATTGTTCAGTTGACTTACTGCAGTGCAATATTTGACAGACATAATTAAATGCATGGCTAATAGCAGGACTCTGCTGCATGAGTTTCGGGTTGAACCAGAGAATCTGAAAAGTAAAAACCAAAATCAGTATCAGATTCGCAGAACTCCAAAGTGTATAGTACAACCAGCTATGCTTTTTACCGTTATCTTGTTCAGGTGAAGTTGCTTGTTCAGCTAAGTTGAGGTTGGGGAGTGCATTGATTGGCTCGTTATGGAAGTAATTTAAATTATTTAAATACGTCAAAAGATCAATATTAGAGTTTTCAACTTTTTGATCAAAGATATCTAACACATGTGAATGAGTCATATATCGTGTTTGAATCGAGCCGTCAGCTAAAACAGAGGAATTTGTTGCTTCTGGAAGTTCAACATTAACTAAGTTGGTTAGAGCATTAAAATTTAAATTACATTTAGGGCAACAAACCATGCCCTGAGCAACAGTTAACTGGGTCAGAGAAACTTTATAAACTGTTAAACATTTAGGGCAGCGGGTTTGTTTTTCATTCATGAGTTAAATAGTCTCAATTTATTGTTTTGCGTTTTCCTGATATACGACACCAGTTTTCTTCGCGCTTTTCGACGTCTAATATATCAAAAAAATCAGAATAAACACCTGAAACATCAGCTACTTGCTCTTCAATCACACCAGCAAGTGCGAACTCACCATCAGATTTAAGTAATTTTGCAAACTCTGGCGCAAGTGCCATTAATGGTCCCGCTAAAATATTTGCTACCAAAACGTCTGCTTGTTGAGGTTTGAATTCTTGATCAAACTCTTCAGGAAGGCCAACATATAGGCGATCTAATACTCCATTAAGTTCAGCATTTTGTTTTGTTGCTAAAACCGCTTGTGGGTCGATATCTGTCGCAAATACTTTTTTAGCGCCTAATAATAAAGCTGCAACACCTAAAATTCCTGAACCACAGCCATAATCAATGACGATCTTATCTTTTACATCGGTTTTACCTAACCATTGTAAGCATAAGAATGTACTTGCATGGTTGCCTGTACCAAAAGCAAGTCCTGGATCAAGTTTAATATTGGTCGCATCTGCTTCTGGTGGTTCTAACCATTCTGGCACAATCCAGAATTTTTCCCCAATTTGAATCGGTTCATAATAATCCATCCATGCGCGTTCCCAAACTTGGTCTTCAAGTTCTTCATGACGCATAGGTACATTTGGAAGCTGAGCTTTTAAGAAAGCTTCTAAAGTGTCAACATCAATTGGGTCTTGTTCGTCTTGTTGATAGATACCTGTAACAATGACTTTATTCCATAAAGGTGTTTCACCTGGTAATGGTTCAAGTAGAGCCTGATCTTCGGCATCATCCAGAGTTACGCTTACCGCACCTAGAGACATTAATAGTGTTTCTGTGAATTCAACTTGTTCTTGATCAACGGTAATGTGTATTTGTAACCACTTCACGAAAAGGACCTAAAATTTTATTTAAAGGCATATTGTAGCTGACTAGAAGGCTTTAAAAAAGAAAACGGCCCATCTTTAATGGACCGCTTTTGAAAATGATGATCTGGTATAGAAGAAAATAAAGTGATTTCTTTATACCTTAAGTCAAAACTATATTAAGGAGCAGGGGCTTTAAATTGTAATTTGCCATTTTCATTTGGTTGGCAAGTACCATTAAAGGTTACCCCATTATGGCTGTAAGACACCCATTCGCCCTGACGTTTTTTAGCACAAGCTCTCAGTTCTTTTTGCGTTACTGATGTACCTGACTCTGCAGCATGCTTAGTTGTTTTAGCAGTATGAGTCGATTTAGCAGTATGATTGGTCGCAGCGTGGGTCAACGTTACGCCTGAAAAGCAAAGGAGAGATGCGGTTAAGATTTTTAACATGGTACTTTTCATTTTGTGTTCCTTCTAGTTGCGTTAGTTTTAAAGTCATAGAAGTGCTGTACAATTTTTATTCTAAAATGAAATATTTGAAAAAACATTCACTTTGTATTGAATTCATGCAACAAAATGTCAAAACATGTGGTGTAGCGTAAATCATGTGATGACAATTTTGTAATTATGTACATCAATAAGCAGATAATTTTGCTATAATGTTCCGTCTTTTTTTTCTGGTGTTTTTGTACTCATGCACTATCCTAAAGTTTATGATGTTATCGTTATCGGTGGCGGTCACGCAGGTACGGAAGCGGCACTTGCTGCGGCGCGTATGGGACGACAGACTTTGCTTTTGACCCATAACATTGAGACTTTGGGTCAGATGAGCTGTAACCCAGCAATTGGTGGTATTGGTAAATCACACTTAGTTCGTGAAATTGATGCTCTTGGCGGTGCGATGGCTTTGGCTGCCGATAAAGGTGGTATTCAATTCCGTATTTTAAACTCGCGTAAGGGTGCGGCAGTACGTGCAACGCGTGCTCAGGCTGACCGTGTTCGCTATAAAGCTGCGATTCGTGAGACTTTGGAAAACCAAGCAAATCTTGATATTTTCCAACAAGCGGCCGATGACCTGATTGTTGAAGGTGATACTGTTAAGGGTGTTGTTACCCAAATGGGTATTCGCTTTGACGCAAAAACTGTTGTGTTGACTACTGGTACATTCTTGGGGGGTGTTATTCACGTTGGTTTAGAAAAATCAAGTGGTGGTCGTGCAGGAGATCCTCCTTCTATTGCTCTTGCTCAACGTCTGCGTGAATTAAAACTACCGGTAGGTCGTTTAAAAACAGGTACTCCACCGCGTATTGATGCCCGTTCAGTTGATTTCTCTGTTATGATACCACAACCAGGTGACTTCCCGTCTCCAGTCATGTCATTTATGGGGGATGCTTCAATGCACCCTGAACAAGTGAACTGCTATATCACGCATACCAATGAAAAAACGCATGACATTATTCGTGGTGGTTTAGACCGTTCACCAATGTATACCGGTGTCATTGAAGGTGTAGGTCCACGTTACTGTCCTTCAATTGAAGACAAGATTCATCGTTTCTCTGATAAAGACTCACATCAGGTATTTTTAGAGCCAGAAGGCCTAGATACACATGAGCTTTATCCAAATGGCATTTCGACTTCATTACCATTTGATGTTCAGTTTGAACTTGTTCGCTCAATTCGTGGTATGGAAAATGCCCATATTTTGCGTCCGGGTTATGCAATCGAATATGATTATTTCAACCCGCAAGCTTTGAAATTTACTCTAGAAACCAAAGCAATTAACGGCTTGTATTTTGCAGGACAAATTAACGGTACTACCGGTTATGAAGAAGCAGGTGCCCAAGGTTTACTTGCAGGTTTAAATGCTGCGCGTCGTGCATGGGAACAAGAAGAATGGACACCTAAACGTGACCAAGCTTATATGGGCGTATTGGTTGATGACTTGATTACTTTAGGTACGAAAGAGCCATACCGTATGTTCACTTCACGTGCAGAATATCGTTTGATGTTACGTGAAGATAATGCCGATCAACGTTTAACAACTATTGGCCGTGAGCTTGGTTTGGTTGATGATGTTCGTTGGGCTGCTTATTGTGAAAAAATGGAAGCAGTTGAGCGTGAAACATCGCGTCTACAGCATTTGTGGGCAGCGCCTAATAACCCAATGGGTAAAAAGTTTGTCGAAATGACTGGTGCTGACTTGAGTAAAGAATGTAGTGCGATTGATTTGCTCAAACGTCCTAATATTAATTTTGCTCAAATTGCAGAACTTACGGGTTCAGAAGTTTCAGAACAAGTTGGTGAGCAAATCGAAATTGCTGTTAAATACGAAGGTTATATCAACCGTCAGCATGAAGATGTAGCTCAATTAAAGCGTCTTGAAGAAACCAAAATTCCTGCCGATTTTGATTATGATGTCGTTTCTGGTTTATCTCGTGAAATTACTCAGAAATTAAAAACTGTTCGTCCGGAAACATTAGCTCAAGCGAGCCGTATTCCTGGTGTTACTCCAGCTGCTGTTCAGCTAGTAATGATCACGATTCGTAAAAATAACATGATGAAAAAAACAGCTTAATCATTTAAGTATGTAAAAAAAGCCCAGTTAAGACTGGGCTTTTTTATTTTCTGATCAAAAAATATATTAAAACTTCCTAAGGAAGAAAATAGATTACACTTCCTTTTTTTCTTATTTCACATGTTTAAAAGCGAAGGTTATATTGAATTCACGTTCAAACAAGAGGGCTTTAAACATGACAATGAAATCAATTCGCTACAATGGATATGATTTGGCATGCCAATGCTCATGTTCAATATAGCGCAAACGAAGAAGCAGATCAGTTTTGGTGGGGGAGAACATATTGATCTGAAAATAAATAAAAGTATAAATGCCAATATAAAATTAAGAAAATTATAATTCAAAATCTAAAGAGAACCATATGGTTCTCTTTTTTATATCTACTGATTATTTGCTCTCAGTTTCGATTTCCCGTACAGCATTGTGTACTTGAACTGGTTCAATATGAAGCAGCTTTTTACCGAAACTTCGTAACCACCAGACGAGTTGAGAGGTAAATGGAACAGTTGCCGTAACTTCGACAATGTTTTCTTCAATTGGAGTAATGGTCTGGTCTTTACTTAACTGACTTTCATAAAAAGTTTTGGCGGTTTGTTCGGTCATGGTTAAGGTGAGTTGAATAGATTCAGTAGGCTGGTTGTAATCTACTCTGAAGCCTAAAGCACCCGAGTCAATATAATGGTCAATATCAAAATTAACGGGGTGGAGCGCACGACTTTCTAAAACCTTAGCGGATTTGAAGCGGTGTAGGGCAAAGGTTTGCACTTCAGTTTTGTCGTGTCGGGTGCAAATTAAGTAAATAACAGCACCTTTTTGGACCAACGCGAGTGGATTTAAAATATAAGTTTTATCTTCACCTTGATTTACTCGGGCTTGATAAACACATTCAATTTGTTTGTCTTGTAATAAACCTTCATAAATTGCCTGTTGAGCAGCACGGTCGACTACAGGTGGAATGAGTGGTTGGCTTGCTGGCACAATCCGCACACGATTAATCCATTGCCTTACATTATTTTGTGTAGAAAGACTGCGTTTTGCTAAATCAAACCAAGGGCCCATCTCATCAAGTAGGCTTGGTGGGAGCAAATGTTTAAGATGTTCTTCAACCATCATAAAGGTTACTGCTTGAGAGCTTGTCATATGCGGTAAGCTTTGAATTGGTGCATCTGATTGCCAACGCCAGCCTTGAGGCACAGCTTTGTTACTTTCAATTGGAAAACGCTGAGCAATTTGATTTAAATCACGCTGAATTGTCCTTAAACTGATTTCAATACCTTCACGCTCAAGCATTTCTTGCAATTCTCGAGTCCCGATCCATTTACCGGTAGGAAGGCGAGATAGAATCTGCCACTGGCGATATAAACTATTTGAAGTTTCTTTTTCTATTACAGACATAAGCGTAATACATCTATATCCAATTGCTTTGGTGTCAACACAATAAAAAAACTTTACACATTTAGCAAGTTTGTCAGATTCGGTTTATGGCTACTTTTACAATCAATGCTAAAATTTAGAAGAAAGTTATAACAAAGAAAGCCAATAAGCATTATAGATATATAAGTGGCACTGAAATTGCTTATTTAAAAATGAAATATAGATAAATGATAAGACGAGGTTGCTATGTCAGAACAAGAGAAAGACCTACAAGCCGATATTGATTATTTTTTACAAGAGCAGGCGACCAACGCATTACTTAATCAAACTTCGTTTATAGAAAATCTTTCGGTACAGACGAACTTATTTGAACAGCTAAAATCGCAGTTTTTTAACGAAATGCTAGATGATGTGACATCTAACGGTGCCGCTTCTAAAAAAATTGAGCAATGGTTGAGCATTCGCACTTTAGATGAGCTTAAACAGTTAAATACGGAGGCCAAACAACATTTTCTCTATCAAGGTATTACATTTAATGTTTACGGTGATAAAGAGGGTGCAGAGCGAACAATTCCTTTTGACTTAATTCCAAGAGTAATCGAAAAAAAACAATGGGAGAAAATAGCCGCTGGCTGTGCACAGCGCGTGAAGGCTTTAAATTACTTTTTAGATGATATTTATCATGGGCAGCATATTTTAAAGGAACAGTTAATTCCAGAAAGTCAGATTATTTGCCATGAAGCTTTTCAGCCACATATGCTTAAACATACGCTTAAAGGTAAAATTTATTCTCAAATTAGTGGGATAGATATTATTCGTGACGGTGAAGGGGAGTTTTTCGTACTGGAAGATAATTTAAGAACACCTTCTGGCGTATCGTATATGATTGAAAGTAGAAATATTAGCCAGAAACTTATGCCAGAGCTTTGTGCTGCTAATAATTTACAAGGAATTGAACACTACCCAAGCTTATTAAAAGAAATACTTCAAGAAAATTCAGATGTTGATCGACCTTTCATTGTGGTTTTAACCCCAGGGCGTTTTAACAGTGCTTTTTATGAACATGCCTTTTTAGCACGTGAAATGGATGTGCCACTGGTCACTAACCGAGATTTATTCGTAGAAAATGATCAAGTATTTGTAAAAACAATTCGAGGACGTCAAAAAGTTGATGTGATTTATCGCCGTTTAGATGATGATTTTTTAGATCCGCTTGCGTTTAGACCTGATAGTGCTTTAGGTGTAGCGGGCCTAATGTCTGCTTATTTACAGAAAAATGTAGTGATTGCTAACGCACCCGGTACTGGAGTAGCTGACGATAAGTCGATTTATCCATATGTTGACCAGATGATTCAATATTATTTGGGAGAAACTCCAATTCTGAAAAATGTACCCACTTATCAGTGCCGTGAAAAAGAACATTTAGACTATGTGCTAGCTCATCTAGATCAATTAGTGATTAAGGAAGCTCAAGGATCTGGTGGGTATGGCATGTTAATTGGTCCTAAGGCGAGCTCATGTGAAATTGATGAATTTAGACGAAAACTGATTGCTACACCGCATGAGTATATTGCACAGCCAACTTTAGCTTTATCTGTTGCACCGACTTTAACCACATCAGGAGTGGCTGAGCGCCATATCGACCTACGCCCGTTTGTATTGAGTTCTCCATATCGCACAGAAATTGTGCCTGGAGGCTTAACCCGAGTAGCCATGCAGGCAGGATCTTTAGTCGTAAACTCCTCACAAGGGGGAGGGATTAAAGATACATGGGTCGTTGAAACGCTACATTCCTAATGGCTGGTTAAAGAGGACATTTATGGTTTTACTCAATTCGAGTGCACACCACATTTATTGGTTGGGCCGTTATTTAATGCGGATTAAATTTGCTGTATCACACTTGCCATTTACAGATGATGAAAAAGCAACTCAATTTGCAGCAGCATTTGGGCTGGTCATTGATCAAGCAGAATTACTGAATTGCTATATGTTAGATACGAAACAAACATATTCGTTACTGAACCAATTCGTTATTGCTAAAGATAATATTCAGGAATTAAGAGGAATATTATCTTCGAGCGCTTATGCGGAATTGAATCATGCGATTAAGTCCATTCGAGCTCATCCTAATTCATTAAGACAGGCTCTAGATAAATGTAATCAAATACTTGATGCTGAACATGAAGATATAGCGTTATTTCTGCATTTAGGACAAAAGATAGAATTATTTGATATACAACTACGTTTTCAGCAAGATCTTACAGGTCTTTTACAGGAGCTAGATAAATTACTTCAACGGTTGAATGATTTAGGTTGGAATATGCTTAATCAATCGTGGCAATTATTAAAAGATCATCCGACTTGGGATGCTTATTATAATTTTACTCAGCAGCTGGAATATATGTTCGAGGCATGATTATGAAATTGATGGTTAATCATCAAACGCATTATAATTATACTGAAACTGCTAAAAACAGCATTCAGTATATTAAAATGATGCCTCAAACATCGCTGCATCAACATGTTGTAAATTGGGCAATCAGTGTTCCAGGTGATAAAACACTGAAAAGAGATATTTTTAATAATGTCTGGTTAACTGCTACTCAGCGTTATGAATATCAACATCTCACTTTCATGGCACAGGGTATTGTAGAGCTTCTAAATACAGAAATAGGTGGGGTAGATGTACCTATACCAACCAATCTATTTCTTCAAAGTACAGAAGTGACTAAATATGATTCTGAAATGTTGGATTTTGCCCAGAAAATTGTAACTGTTAAAGATCGACAGCATATTGCCTTGCTTAGCGAAAATATTTTGCAAAAGATGCCATATCAACCAGATAGTACATCTGTTCATACCACTGCTACACAAGCTTTTCACACAGCTCAAGGGGTATGCCAAGATCATGCGCATGTTTTAATCGCCATGTGTCGTGCGTTACAATTACCAGCACGTTATGTCTCTGGTTATTTATTTGATCAAAACTATCCGCACCTAGCCAGTCACGCTTGGGCGGAGGTATTTTTAGATAATCAGTGGTATTGTTTTGATGTAAGCAATCAATTGTTTACGCCAAAGCATCATATTTATCTGGCAGTTGGTCGGGACTATCTTGATGTTGCCCCAATTCGAGGGGTGCGAGAGCAAGGTGGTATTGAAAATATGATGTCTGTGGTTCAAGTGCTGGCTTGTTGAATGTAAAGAGAACGAAATGACCTATTGTTGTGCGCTGAGATTAGAACAGGGTTTGGTGTTTATAAGTGACACTCGAACTAATGCCGGGGTCGATCATATTTCTGTGTTTCGTAAATTGCATACTTTTGGTGTGACGGGAGAGCGGTTTATTGCCTTGCAAACAGCAGGTAATTTAGCAACGACACAAGCGGTTATTGGGCATTTGCAAAATGCGCTCACTTTGCAGCAAGAGCCTAATTTATATAGCATTAATACAATGTTTGAAGTGGCCGATTTAGTCGGTAAAACTTTAAAAAATGTTTTAGAAGATATTAGCTCAGATACTCAAGAACAAATGAATTATGCTTGTAGTATTTTGGTGGGTGGGCAAATCAAAGGCGGCGATATGCAGCTTTATAATGTTTATCCGCAAGGTAATTTTATTTGTGCGACAACAGACACGCCTTATTTTCAAATTGGTGAAAGTAAATATGGTAAGCCTATTTTAGATCGTGCTTTATATTATGCGATGCCGTTGGATGATGCACTGCGCTGTAGTTTAATCTCGTTTGACTCAACTTTGCGTTCTAATGTTTCGGTAGGTTTGCCATTAGATGCGCTGGTCTATAGCAAAGATAGTTTTGTGATCCCTATGGGTAAACGAATTAGTGAAGACGATCCATATTTTTCACAAATTAGTCGTCAATGGTCGGATACTTTGCGCCGTGGTTTACAAGAAATGCCAAAACCTACAGATGATTACTGGCGTTGAAAGCGACTTCAAATAAAAAATCCAAGCTTGCTTGGATTTTTTTATTTATTCAATTATTAAGAGCTTTGACGGACTGGACGAGTACTTAAGCGGCAAAGTAGTTCATAACCAATTGTTCCGTTTGCTTCAGCGACATCATCAACCAAACGTTGATTGCCCCAAAGTTCAACTTGGGTACCAAGCTTTACTTGAGTATTTGTGACATCAATTGCAATCATGTCCATACTTACACGACCAACTACTGGACAAAGTTTGCCATCAATAGCAACAAAGTTTTGCTTTATATAAGCTCGTGGATAACCATCCCCGTATCCAATAGAAACTATTGCGATATCCATAGCCTTTTGAGCGCAAAAAGTCGAACCATAACCAACATGTTCACCAGCTTGAATGTGGTTTAACGCGATAACTTCTGCTGTGAAAGTCATGACTGGTTTTAAATCAAGCTCATGCACTGTTTTATCTGCAAAAGGTGAAGCACCGTAGAGCATAATACCTGGCCGTACATAGTCAAAATTCAGTTCTGGCCATTTAAAAATAGCAGCTGAATTACAGCAAGATGCTAAAACTGGATCACAAGCCTGTTTAACATGCAAAAATTGCTGTTTTTGCTGCTCGTTTAATGGGTGGTCTACATCTGCGTTTGCAAAATGCATCGCTAGTACACAGGTAAAGCCTTCAGATTTTAAAGTTTTAATCACTTCAATAATTTCAGGATTTTTAAAACCTAAGCGGTTCATACCGCTATTTAGTTTAACCCAAACTTTTAAGCCTTGAGCGATATAGGTTTGTTTGTGTTTAATTAACCACTCAAACTGTTGTTGATGGTGAATTACACATTCAAATTTTTCTTCAATTGCGATAGGCATTTCATCTTCAGAAAATACTCCCTCAATTAAAGTCACAGGTTGCTTGAATCCGAGTTGTCGGATTTCTAAGCCTTCTTGTAGACAGGCGACACCAAAGGCATCTGAGGCATTTAAGGCTGCTAAACAGTCTTTGACTCCATGTCCGTAAGCATTAGCTTTGACCATACTTACAATTTTTGAATTTGCTGCGAGTTGTTTGACACGGTTTAAATTATATTGAAGCGCTTGGCGATCAATATAAACTGTTGCTTGACGCACCCTCATTTACTCCTTTGGGCTAGAGATAGAGCTTATTCTTCATCATCATATTGGCTGTAATACTCAGGAGAGAGATTACTAAATCGGGTATATTGGCCTTCAAAGGCAAGACGGACAGTACCAATTGGACCGTTACGCTGCTTACCAATAATAATTTCCGCGGTGCCTGCTTCTTTAGATTCTTTGTTATAGACTTCATCACGGTAAATGAACATGATTAAGTCGGCATCCTGCTCAATCGCACCCGATTCACGTAAGTCAGACATTACTGGACGCTTGTTTGGTCGGTTTTCCAGACTTCGGTTAAGCTGAGATAGTGCAATCACAGGGCAGTTCATTTCTTTAGCTAAAGCTTTTAAGCTACGTGAAATTTCCGAGATCTCGCCAACACGGTTGTCACCCATACCCGGAACTTTCATGAGCTGTAAATAGTCGACCATGATACAGCCGATTTTGCCATCATGCATTTTGGCAACGCGGCGAGCACGGGCACGGAGTTCGGTTGGCGGTAAGGCTGATGAGTCATCAATATACAAATGCATTTGCTGAAGTTGCAGGATGGTACCTGTAACTTTAGTCCATTCATCAGCATCTAAGTTACCTGAACGTAAATGTCCTTGGTGAACTTTACCCATTGCCGAAATTAGACGCATTGCAATTGAGTCTGCTGGCATCTCCATAGAAAATACCAGAGCAGGGAGTTGGTTGTATTGTAAAACACTTTCAACCAAGTTCATTGCAAAGGTAGTTTTACCCATAGATGGACGTGCAGCGACAATAATTAAATCTCCAGGTTGCATACCGGAAGTTTTATTATCAAGTTCTAAGAAGCCAGTCGTTAAACCGGTAATATTTCCATCGAGTTTTGAAAGCTCATCAAGTTTGCTAATAACGTCAGCAGTTACAGAGCTAATTGCTTTAGGACCAGAATCTTTCTTATTGTTATTATGCTGTTCTGCTAAAGAGAAAATACTGGTTTCAGCCAAATCTAAAATTTCACTAACACCTCGACCTTTTGTGTCATAAGCATTCTGTAAAATTTCCGTACTGACTTTAATCATGCTACGTAAGGTGGAAAATTCTTTAATTTTGGTTGCATAAGTTTCAAGATTATAGAAACTCGATGGTGAGTCAGCCATAAGCTGCATCAAATATTCTTCGCCACCGATTGCACTCAGTAAATTTTGTTTTAAAAGCCAGTCATTCACTAAGACCGCATCGTACGGTGAATTTTCCTGTGCTAGTTTTTCAATCGCGCGATAAATATATTTATGACGAGTGGCATAAAAATCATTTTCTTTGAGGAGATCACTGACTTGCTCAAAAGATTCAGCAACGGTCATCAGCGCAGCAAGCACAGCTTGCTCGATGGCTAAATTGTGTGGGGGAGTGCGAAACTCTTTAAGTTGGCCTGATTCACTCGTCTTATTTTCTGTTGGAGATGAAAGCGTTAAAGAAGTGGCATTCGCCTGAGACATAATTAGACCTGATGATAAAATGTGTGCACAAAAAAGGGTTTTAAGCCGAGAACTATCTTAAAACAAAAATAAATAAACTACCTAATTAAAAAACCAATTAAACTGAAGAACTGATCAGGAATTAATATATCTAATTTTATTGCATAAATTTAAGAGATAAAAAAAGAGCATGCGTGAGCATGCTCTTTTTTTGATGAGAAATTACTCAGATACGATAGTAACGAGAACTTCTGCAACAACATCATGATGCAATTGGATTGCGATGTTGAATTCACCAGTGTGACGAAGCGCACCGTTTGGTAAACGAACTTCTGCACGGTCAACTGTAAGACCAGCATTCGTTAACGCGTCAGCGATGTCACGAGTACCGATAGAACCGAAGAGTTTACCTTCGTCACCAGCTTTAGCAGTGATAACGATGTTAACTTCGTTCAATTGTTCAGCACGTGCTTGAGCAGCAGCTAAAACTTCAGCTTCTTGCTTCTCAAGTTCAGCACGACGAGCTTCGAAAGCAGCAGTGTTAGCTTCAGTAGCTGCAACTGCTTTACCTTGAGGGATAAGGAAGTTACGGCCGTAACCAGCTTTAACTGATACTTTATCGCCTAATTTACCAAGGTTCTTAATGCGTTGTAATAAGATAACGTCCACAGATCACCTCACTTATGGTTGTCAGTGTACGGAATCAAAGACAAATAGCGAGCTTGTTTGATAGCAAGTGCTAATTGACGTTGATAACGAGCTTTAGTACCAGTGATACGGCTAGGAACAATCTTGCCGTTTTCAGTGATGTACTGTTTTAAAGTGTCGATATCTTTGTAGTCGATGTACGCAACATTCTCAGCTGTAAAGCGGCAGAACTTGCGACGACGGTAAAAACGTGCCATTGATGTTCTCCTTATTCAGCTTCTTGAGCAACTTGCTGTGCTTCTTCACGTTGAGCTTTACGCGCACGCTTTTCTTCAGCACTCTTAGCAAGCAATGACTCTTCAGTGATTGCGTGTTCACGACGGATGATAAGGTTACGAATGATCGCGTCGTTATAACGGAATAATTCTTCTAACTCATCAAGCGTAGTTTGACCACATTCAACATTCATAAGAATGTAGTGCGCTTTGTGAATTTTGTTAATTGGGTAAGCCAATTGACGACGGCCCCAATCTTCTAAACGGTGAATTTGACCATCAGCTTCTTTGATCTGAGAGATATAGCGTTCAACCATACCTACAACTTGATCGCTTTGGTCTGGATGTACCAAAAGTACGATTTCGTAATGACGCATTGTCAGCTCCTTACGGTTTAAACAGCCCCTAAAAAATTAGAAGCAAGGAGTCATAGCTAAAATAATAATAGCTACGTCGCAAAAAATGCGAAGGCTGAATTATAGGTAAAAATTAGACTAAAAACAAATCTTTTGATAAGAAATATAAAAAGTTGTTTTTGAGGAGGAAATCCTCCCTTAATTAAAAGAGAGGAAGATTTGGAGCTGGAGATTGATAGGTAAAGCTAAAGCTCAAACTTAACAGGGTAATTAATATGACCGAGTAGAGGAAAAAACGTTTAGCCCATAGTTGGTCGTTTTCGGCTTTAAACCCAATAATCGATAAATAGAACCAGTATGCGGTCAAAGCATTAAAGGTAATTAAAAAGAATACATTGGTATAGCCAAAACAATATAACCCATTCAAAACAGCTGCAAATAACAGGATATATATTACACATTCAATTTTCGTACGATAAATAGAACGTGCTACAGGCAAGATTGGGATTCCCGCATTTTTGTAATCATCAAAACGATAAATTGCAATTGCCCAAGAGTGGGGCATTTGCCATAAACCGTATGCTAAAAACAAAAGCAAGGCTGCTACATCAAATTGATGAGTTACTGCTGTATAACCAATAACAGGAGGACTCGCTCCGGAGATACTACCAATAACGGTTTGATGGATTGAGGTACGTTTGGTCCACAAGCTATAAAAACCGACATAGACAACAAAACCAATGACTGCAAACAAAAATGCGTAACCATTTACACCAAACCACAAAATGCCAAAACCAATTAATCCAAGTACTAATGCATATATAAGCGCAACAGTAGGAGAGATGGTTTTTTTAACAAGTGCGCGGTTTTGAGTGCGCTGCATCTTTGTATCAATATCTTGATCAATAACATTATTGACGACACAACCTGAAGCAACAACTAACGTTGTACCAATCAGAGTGAGCAATAATAATAAGATGTCTATAGAGCCTTGGGCGGCTAAGAAGAAGCCGCCCAAGGTGGTAATGAAATTACCGAAGAGAATTCCTGGTTTAGTCAGGAATAAATACTTTCTCAACATGACAATCAGTTTAGATCATCATATTGTAGTGAAGGTAATTCATAATCCACACAGAACCGATTAAAAGTACAGCGATACATAGGATTGTGTAGATAAATGCAATCATATTCCAACGTTGTTCAGATGATGTATTCATGTGTAAGAAGTACACAAGCTGTACAAGAACCTGAGCAACGGCAGTAATTGCAATCACTGTAACTAAAAGACCGCGGCTAAAACCACCTGCCATCACCATCCCGAATGGGATGATGGTAAGAATAACAGATAGAATAAAACCTACAGTGTATTGCTTAAAGTTACCGTGTGACGCACCAGCAGCATTATGCTCATGACTACTCATTAGAGAACTCCCAGTAAGTAAACGACGCTGAATACACAGATCCAAACGATGTCAAGGAAGTGCCAGAACAAGCTTAAACAAGCAAGACGACGTGTATTCGGTAAAGTCAAACCTTTAGTTTTGATTTGATACATCAATACTAACATCCACACTAAACCAGAAGTTACGTGGATACCGTGCGTACCAACCAAAGTAAAGAACGATGACAAGAATGCACTGTGAGTTGGACCATGACCTTCCTCTACAAGGTGATGGAATTCATAGAGCTCCATACCGATGAAGGTTGCACCAAAAAGGAATGTAATAAATAACCAAGTGATCACTTGATTTACATTCTTTTTGTAAGATGCAAGTACAGCAAAACCGAATGTTACCGATGAAATCAATAAGGCAAATGTTTCAGTTAACACGTAGCCTAATGAGTTATGGAACAGGTCATATGCACTTGGAGTCCCTGCTGGAACATGACTGCTTAATACAGCGAACGCAATGAAGAGTGATCCGAAAAGAATCAAGTCACTCATCAAGTATGTCCAGAAACCAAAGACCGTTAGATCTGTATCATCATGTTCATGATGACCATCGTGGCCATGGTTGTCGTGATGAAGTACTTCAGCCATTTCCTTAGTCCTTCTTCAAGTGTTTTTCAAGTAAAGCATAGCGTTCGTTTTCAATACGCTCAACTTCAGCAGCTGGAACATAGTAATCAACATTCTTAGTGAATGAGCTTACGATCAAGCTAATAACAGCTGAAGCGAATGAAACAACAACGAGCCACCAAATATGCCAGATGAGTGCAAAGCCAAGAAGAGTAATGAACATTGCAATGACAAAACCAGCAGCACGATCAGTCGGCATGTGGATGTCTTCATATTTAGTGTTACGTGCGTATGCTACACCATTTTCTTTGTCAGTCCAGAAACGGTCAACACCGCTTGCATCTGGTTCATGCGCAAAGTTATAGAATGGAGCAGGGGAAGAAGTTGCCCACTCAAGCGTACGAGCATCCCATGGATCGCCTGTAAGGTCCATGTTGTCTTTGCGTTGTAAGAAACCAACAATGATTTGCATTAAGAAACATGCAATACCAATAGCAACAAGAACAGCACCAAATAATGCAATCGCAAGGTATGGGTCCCATTCAGGGTTGTCATATGTATTCAAACGACGAGTCATACCCATGAAACCAAGGATATAAAGTGGCATGAATGCAAAATAGAAACCAAAGAACCAGAACCAGAACGCAGCTTTACCCCATGCTTCATTGAGCTTCCAACCAAACATTTTCGGCCAGTAGTAAATGATGCCGGCAAACATACCAAACACCACACCACCGATAATTACGTTATGGAAGTGAGCGATCAAGAATAATGAGTTGTGTACTAAGAAGTCCGCAGGTGGAACAGCCATAAGTACACCAGTTAAACCACCGATACCGAATGTTACAAGGAAGCCAAGCGTCCATAACATTGGAGTAGTAAAGGTGATGCGACCTTTATACATGGTGAATAACCAAGAGAAGATTTTCACACCAGTAGGAATCGCAATAACCATGGTCATGATACCGAAGAACGCGTTAACGTTCGCACCAGCACCCATGGTGAAGAAGTGGTGAAGCCATACAACAAACGCAAGAACAGTAATCGCGATAGTTGCATACACCATAGACTTGTAACCGAACAACGCTTTACGAGAGAAGGTTGCAACGATTTCTGAGTATAGACCAAACGCTGGCAATACCAAGATATATACTTCAGGGTGACCCCATGTCCAGATCAAGTTCACATAAAGCATTGGGCTACCACCAAGCTCATTTGTGAAGAAATGGAAGCCGAAGTAACGGTCTAGAGTAAGCATTGCAAGTGTACCTGTTAATACAGGGAATGATGCAATGATTAATACAGCCGTACAAAGCGAAGTCCACGTGAAAATAGGCATGTCCATTAATTTCATGCCAGGTGCACGCATTTTAATGATGGTAACGAAGAAGTTAACACCAGATAAAAGCGTACCTAGACCAGAAACCTGAAGTGCCCAGATATAGTAGTCAACACCTACACCAGGAGAATATTGAATGCCAGATAGAGGAGGGTAAGCCATCCAACCAGTCGCAGCAAATTCACCTAATACAAGTGAAAGCATCATTAAACCAGCAGCACCAGCGAATAACCAGAAGCTTAAAGAGTTTAATAATGGGAAAGCAACGTCACGAGCACCAATCTGTAAAGGTACAGAGATGTTCATCATACCTACAACGAGACCCATTGCTACGAAGAAGATCATGATTACACCGTGTGCGGTGAAGATCTGGTCATAGTGGTCAGGATGTAAATAACCTTCACCGCCGCCTTTAGCGAGGAAAAGTTGTAAACGCATCATGATCGCATCGGCGAAACCACGCAAAAGCATGACAACAGATACGATGATATACATGATACCAATTTTCTTATGGTCTACTGTAATAAACCACTCATTCCACAAATATCCCCATTTTTTGAAATAGGTGATACCGCCAAGCACTGCAATTGCACCAATTGCCATAAGGACCATGGTGACAAGTACGATTGGCTCTGTCGGGATAGAGTCCCAACCCAGTTTACCAAAAATCATATCCATGTCTTATTCCCCTTGAGCAGCGTGTTCAGCTGCAGCATGAGTGTCAGCTGTTGCATGTTCAGCAGAGTGGTCAACACCATGATAGTTACTCATATAATGGTTGATAACTGTTTCAAACAGTTTTGGTTCAACTGCAGAGTAATAAGTCACAGGGTGCGGCTTAGTCGGGAACGGTTTCATCGCTTCTGCTTTAGCAAGCGCTTCTTGATCACCAGCAGCTTTAGCACGATTTACTAAATGCTCGATTTGGTGCTTAGAACGATCGCCATCACGTAAGGTTGCCAATTCAGCTTGGTCAAGCGTAGCTTTTTGAATTGCTTCTGGATTAATGGTTGAGCCATTACCTGCTTTAACAGCTGCTACCCATTCGTTGAATTGTTGCTCTGTAACGCTATGCGCTTTGAAACGCATTTGAGAGAAACCATAGCCTGAGTAGTTAGAAGAGAAACCACGATATACACCAGTTTCATTTGCTAACAAATGAAGGTGAGTTTGCATACCTGCCATTGCGTAAATCTGACCGCCTAACTGTGGAATGAAGAATGAGTTCATTGTGAAGTTAGAAGTGATTTTGAAGCTTAACGGAGTTTTTTCTGGGAAACGTACTTCGTTAACAGTCGCAATGTTTTGTTCAGGATAAATAAAAATCCACTTGAACTGTTCAGCAATAACCTGAATAGTTAAAGGTGCTTTATCTGATTCTAAAGGACGGTATGGGTCATACTTGTGGGAACCCCACCAAGTTAACCAAGCTAAAATACCAATAATAATGACAGGGATACCCCATACTACAACTTCAATTGCAGTTGAGTGTGCCCATGTAGGTTTATAGTCTGCATCTTTATTTGACGCACGATATTTCCAACCAAACCATAATGCCATGATGATTGAAGGAATCACCACAAGTAACATTAAATAGATCGCAGTCATCATAAGGTCACTTTGACCTTGACCAACTGGACCTTTAGAGTTTAGAAGTACCATATCACCACCACACCCAGTCAAAAGTGCGGCAAGCGTTGATAAAGACAATACAGCTAAAATCGTTTGTCTCATTTTACAACCTCGGTGAAGAGTCCCATTCCCTAATTAAATATGGGATAGCGATTAAAGTGTCGCATGATTGAGAATGCTAGTCTTAAAAAATTAGACTTCTCAATGATGCGACACCGCTACGTTGTAGGGCATTATGCCTCATATCGACAAACTAAGCTACACATAAAGAAGCTTGAAATAATTGTTTTAAAACCCGATTTTTTTTGTAGGGTATCGAATCGCGATAGAGCTTTTATTTAAATATCAACTCTCTATAGAAAAAAAGGAGGCGGGGTGCCTCCTTTTTTTTAGACATTAAATGAATGAGTTATTCACTATCATTTGATCACTTTTGTTCTTGCAATTTTGTCATGTAGAGCTTGACGCTTTTGTCCTAATGCAAAAGCATAGTCAATAATTGTACTAATTGGCATAAACAGTAAGTTTAATATAATGAAAACGATACTTCTAAGTAAGAAGATACGCGTTAAATTAACTTTGCCATTCGTTTCAGCATCGACAATTTTAATTCCGACAATTTTTTTGCCAATACTTTGTCCAAATTTAGTCAACAAAAATGCTTGAATAGCGAGCATTATTACTACATAGAGTAACATTGTATGCCACGCTTCAATTGGAATAAGTGTAAAAAGCTGCTGTTGAAGTTCAGCTGCTTTAGTTGATGCAACTTCTGCAGACTGCATTTGTTTTTGTAGCTCAAAAAGTTGTTTATATTGAGCTTCATTAAAGAAAAAAGATGGAATGGCTGCAATAGGTAGCCAAAGTAATAAGTCAATAATTTTTGCAAGCGCACGAGATGAAATTGAAGCAAGCTCATGTAGTTTAGCTTCAACACGAATTTGCTGAATTGTCTCGTTATAAGGCGTATTTGTATTTGCTGAAAAAGCAGAATAACCCGTAGGTTGATATACAAGTTTACCTTGGGTTAATTCTCCTAAAGCTTTCCATTCTGTCATGCCTTCATGCCAAGCTAAATCAGTGAGTAAAACTTGTTGGCTTGCCAACATTTGATTTAGTTGTTCTAAGGTATAAGGCCCAGCTTGTTGATTATTACGTGCCAAGTAAATTTGCATAAGTAAAAATTCTCTATTCTAAAGATGAAAAAAGACCCACGGATGGGTCTTTTTCTATAACAAATTAGATTTGCTTGATTTTTTCTTCAGCAAGGAAGAACCATGTATCTAAAACTGAGTCAGGATTTAGAGACACTGATTCAATACCTTGTTCCATTAACCATTTCGCAAGGTCAGGGTGGTCAGATGGTCCTTGACCACAGATACCCACATATTTACCAGCTTTACGACAAGCATGAATTGCCATAGAAAGAAGAGCTTTTACGGCTGCATCACGTTCGTCAAACAAGTGAGAAACAATACCTGAGTCACGGTCAAGACCAAGTGTTAATTGAGTTAAGTCGTTAGAACCGATAGAGAAACCATCGAAATGTTCAAGGAATTGTTCAGCTAACAATGCGTTAGTTGGTAATTCACACATCATGATAACTTTTAAGCCATTCTCACCACGTTTCAAGCCATTCTGAGCAAGTAACTCAATTACGCGTTTTGCTTCAGATACGGTGCGTACGAAAGGAATCATGATTTGGATGTTAGTGAGACCCATTTCATCACGAACTTTCTTAAGTGCACGGCATTCAAGTTCGAAGCAGTCACGGAAGTTGTCCGAAACATAACGGCTTGCACCACGGAAACCAAGCATTGGGTTTTCTTCTTCTGGCTCGTATAACTTACCGCCAATAAGGTTTGCATATTCGTTTGACTTAAAGTCAGACATACGAACAATGACTGGTTTGTCAGCAAAAGCAGCTGCAAGTGTTGCAATACCTTCAACTAGCTTTTCAACATAGAATTCTACAGGTGATGCATAGCCAGCTGTACGTGTCATTACAGCAGCACGAGTTTCACGAGGTAAGCTTTCAATGTTAAGAAGGGCTTTAGGGTGAACACCGATCATGCGGTTAATAATGAACTCTAAACGAGCAAGACCAATACCTTCGTTTGGAATTTGAGCAAAGTCAAAAGCTCGGTCAGGGTTACCTACGTTCATCATAATTTTGAATGAAAGTTTCGGCATAGACTCAACAGAGTTACGTTGAACTTCAAAGTCTAACGCACCTTCGTAGATGAAACCGGTATCACCTTCAGCACAAGAAACAGTAACTTCTTGACCATCAGTCAATACTTCTGTTGCGTTACCACAACCTACAATTGCCGGTACACCAAGTTCACGTGCAATAATTGCAGCGTGACAAGTACGGCCACCACGGTTAGTAATAATAGCAGCAGCGCGTTTCATTACTGGTTCCCAATCTGGGTCAGTCATGTCTGATACAAGTACATCACCATCTTGTACTTTGTCCATTTCTTTAATTGAGTTAACAATACGGACTTTACCAGAACCGATACGTTGACCAATTGAACGACCTTCACAAAGTACTGTACCTTTTTGTTTGAGAAGGTAACGTTCCATTGTGCCAACATTTTGACGGCTTTTTACAGTTTCTGGACGAGCTTGAACAATATAGATTTGACCATCGTCACCATCTTTTGCCCACTCGATATCCATTGGAGCGCCATAGTGCTGCTCAATAATAAGCGCTTGTTTAGCTAACTCTTGTAATTCGTGGTCATTTAATGCGAACTGTTGACGTTCTTGTTTTTCAACGTCGACAACAACAACAGATTTACCTGCTGAACCTTCTTCACCATAAATCATTTTCTGGTGCTTAGAGCCTAGGTTACGGCGTAATACCGCATGTTTGCCCGCATTTAATAATGGTTTAGATAGGTAGAATTCGTCAGGGTTAACTGCACCTTGTACAACCATTTCACCTAAACCGTAAGATGCAGTAATAAATACGACATCACGGAAACCAGACTCGGTATCAAGGGTAAACATTACACCCGCAGCGCCAGTTTCAGAGCGCACCATACGCTGAACACCTGCAGACAATGCGACAACATCATGATCGAAGCCTTGGTGTACACGATAAGAAATAGCACGGTCATTATATAAAGACGCAAATACTTCTTTAATGGCGATAAGTACGTTATCAATACCGCGAATATTCAAGAAAGTTTCTTGTTGACCCGCGAAAGATGCATCTGGTAAATCTTCAGCAGTTGCAGATGAACGAACGGCAACCGCGATATCAGGGTTGCCGTTAGAAAGTTCTGTAAAAGCGGCGCGAATTTCTTGTTCTAAGGTTGCAGTGAGTGGAGTCTCTACAATCCATTGACGAATTTTAGCGCCTGTTTCTGCAAGTGCATTTACGTCATCAACGTTAAGCTGTGCAAGTTCTGCTTGAATTCGAGCGTTAAGACCGCTTTGGTCTAAGAACTCACGATAGGCCTGAGCAGTAGTTGCAAAACCACCAGGTACCGATACACCAGCATTTGATAAATGGCTGATCATTTCACCCAAAGATGAGTTTTTCCCACCTACGAGTTCGACATCGTGTTTCCCTAATTTTTCTAGACCGATTACGCGCGCTTCCAAAGTTTTCACTCCACTTTTGCAGTATTAATGTCTATCTTGGCATGAAATTATAAAAATAAAGTGCTTAGTTGAGAATTATACTAAGCGACAGTCATGTAAGATCAGTTTACTATAAAGATTATATAGCACTAAGACAAATGTTTAAGGAGAATTTTAATGTCAGAAAGTAAACAGTTTAGACGGAGCGTTTTTTTTATTTCTGATGGAACTGCAATTACTGCCGAGACTCTTGGACATTCGTTATTAGCCCAATTTCCTAATGTGGATTTTGATATTCACATCATGCCTTATATCACAACTGAAGAAGCAGCGATGGCGGTTGTGGTTGAGATTAATAAATGCCAAACCCGAGATGGATGCCTACCATTAGTATTTGATACTTTAGTTGATCCGCATGTGCGAGAAATTATTAATACGGCTAAAGCGGTTAATTTGGATGTGTTTGAAGGATTAATTAGTAAGCTAGAGCAGGAACTTGGCACACCACCAACAACACTGGTTGGGCAAACACATGCGGTAACCGATTCAGAATATTATAAGGCTCGTATTGATGCGGTTCATTTCGCGCTTGATAACGATGATGGTGCACGCACCCGCCACTATGACAAAGCCGATTTAATTTTAATTGGCGTGTCTCGTTCTGGAAAAACACCAACTTCTATTTATCTGTCTTTACAGTTCGGTATTCGTGTTGCTAACTATCCTTTAACCGAAGAAGATTTAGATGATAACCGCCTACCAGCGGTATTAAGAGAACACCGTAGCAAGCTTTTTGGTTTAATGATTGATGCGGAACGTTTAGTTGCTATTCGAAGCGAGCGCAAAGCAAATAGTCGATATGCAAGTTTTAGTCAGTGTCAAATGGAATTAAGAGCGATTGAAGGTATTTATATTTCAGAAGGTATTAAATATTTAAATGTCACTGAAATGTCAATTGAAGAAATCTCTACTCGTATTTTACAAATGACTGGTTTAAAACGACGTATCGGTTAATTAAATCAACTGTTTATTTTGGCCATTCAATTTAAATAATTTAAAGTTAATTAGATTGAATGGTTTTAAATTTATATACATATTAAAAATAAAAGTTTTAAATATAAAACGCCAAGTTAATGAATCGTTTCTGATTAGTTATCAGCGAGTAAACTCTTACACTACAGTTTGTGAGTTAAAATAAGCTTTTTGAAAAGAAATGTATATAAACTAATAATCTATGTTTTTATAAATATTTGTTTTTAGTTATTTTTTAAAAATACAAATACTTTTTTTATTCATATTTTACATTTGTTGTAAATATCATGCGCATTTTGATTATTGTGATGAAGTTCACATTTTTAACTATAATTTCCCATCTCGATATGGGACTATCCGATTATCAAAATGCTAAAAAAATGTGTTTTTTCATTGGTATATCTCTTGCCAATTCAATTGTACGCCGCTCAAGTGGATGTCTTGCGTGAGCAGGCTATTCAAGATTATAGAGCAGGGCAAACTCAACACGCTGTTTATCAGCTAGATCAATTGTTAAAACAGTACCCACATGATCAAAAATTGTTGGCTGATTATTTAATTGTTATGTCTAATGAAAAAAAGGATCTAACTAAATTTACAGATTTATTGGTAAATATTAATTATGTGAATTTTCCGGAATATGCAAAGCTACCTTTAATTCAAAATTTTCGAGATTTTAAATATTTTAAAATAGCGCTTGAATGGGCAAATAAGCTTAATATTCAAAAAACGATTGATGGGCGCATTTTATTATCTGTTTTATATGCTGAATCGCAAGACACAGTGAATGCTAAGACTCTGTTATCTAAAATCAATATTAAAAATTTAAATGCTGATCAATTGGTACGTATTGCATATGCTTACCGTCTAATTAATTTGCCTGTAGATGCTTTAGCTACAATTGAGCATGCTTATCAGCAACAACCTAAGTCTTCATCCGTTTTACAAGAGTATGTCTATGACTTGATTGCTATTGGTGCATATAAAAAAGCTCAGCAATTACTCCAAACAAGCGAAAAAAATCAGCAAACTGCGCAATTACAGCAAACTTTACAAGTCAGTGAATTTTCTCAGCAGGTCAATAATTCAATTACCCGTTATAAATATTTAAATCGCCAAGGCTTATCAGATACAGAAAGTTTTGCTGAATTAGATAGCGTGTTAGAAAAGGGGCAAAAGTTACAACAGCAAATAAAGCCAGAAGATCCTAACTATTTAAGGTTTCACTACGATTATTTATATGCATTAGATTTTAGAGGGCGAGCAAAAGCGGTTTTAGATAATTTTACTCAATTAAATATTCCGCTTGAGAAATTACCTGCATATGTACGTCATGCAATTGCTGATAGTTATTTAGCTGAGCAAAAGCCGAAGCAAGCTGAACTTGTTTATAAGACACTTTTAACCGAAAAAAATTATCCGGATATGATCGTCTATAGTGGGTTGTATTATTCTTATATTGAACAAGAAAAATATAAGGAAGCTGAACAGCTTTTGGCAAAAGTTGATCACCTTATTCCGACTTATAAATATAGTCAGGCAAAAGGTGTAGATAAAACGAGCCATCCTGACCGAGACGATTATATTGCTTTAAAAGGGATGCATTTAGCTTATGCAAATCATTTAGATCAAGCTGAAAAACACTTTGAAAAAACAGTAGAGCAGGCACCTGCAAATGAGAGTTTGATTAATAACCTTGCCCGCGTAGAGCGCTGGAGAGAAAAGCCTTTAGAAGCAAAAAAAACAATTTCTCGTTTAAATGGTATAGATCCGATTGCTAAAGATACTCGCATTAATGAAATGCAAAATGCTCAGGCTTTAGGTGATATCCAGACATGGCGTAAAACAACGCAAAACTTAGTGCAGTTTTATCCCGAAGATAGTGGCGTTATTAAAAGTCGCAAAGAGTTGGATGATCGTAATAGAGCTACGATTTCACATTCAACGACTTGGGGCCAAAGTAAAGCTAATAATAGCGATTCTGTAAGTGGACAAAACGGTTTAAAAGACCGTGAGATGGAAACTCGCCTTAATAGTCCGTGGATAAAAGATAATTATCGTTTATTCGCTTGGCATCAAGATCGTTATGGCGAATACAATTTTGGCGACGTGCATAACCAGCACTATGGTGTTGGGGCCGAATGGCAAGCCAATCGTAAGGCGTTATCTGCGATCTTGTCGCAAAGTACAGATGGCGGACAAGCTGGTGTTCGTCTTGATTGGTCACAGTGGTTAAATGATCACTGGCAGTATCAATTGCAATATAACAGTCAGGCTGACATTCCTCTACAAGCGATTGATGCAGGAGAAGATGGTCAATCTTACCGAGCTGCGTTGACGTGGCAAAAGGATGAATCTCGTCAAATTGGCGCAAGTTACGGTCTGACTGATATTAGTGATGGCAATAAACAACAAGAATTTTCAACTTTTTGGCGCGAAAGACTATTTGCAGCGCCGCATCACATTACTTATGGCACTGTCCGTGGTTTTTTCGGCAGTAATAGCCAAGATCAAACTGCTTATTTTAGCCCAAGTTCGCATTACAGCGCAGAGTTGAACTTAAGTCATGACTGGGTGACTTGGCGTGAATATGAGCGTTCATTTAAACAGCATTTCGAGGCTGGGGTGGGCTTTTATAAACAAGCCGATTATTCCACTAAACCAACCTATTCTTTGCAGTATCAACATCAATGGCAGCTATCACGGACATGGCAACTCAATTATGGAATTGGCTGGCAATACCATCCTTACGATGGACATGGTGAACAGCATACCTATGGTATTTTCGGATTTGAAGGGCGTTTTTAATGAATAATTTATTTTCGAAAATGTTGGGCTGTGCTTTAGCCTCGACATTGTTACCTCTGCAATTTGCATATGCCCAGATAGAAAAAGATTTACCAAAAAATCATGTGGTTTCTTTAACTTTTCATGACGTCAGAGATGATGTTTTAAAAGAGGGCGATCGGGATATTTATGCAATTCAAACTAAAAATTTAGCGCAGTTCTTTGACTGGCTCAGTCAATCTGAGTGGAAGCCAATACGCTTAAAAGATATTGAAGAGGCTCGTAAGCAAGGCATAGAGTTACCTCATAATGCCATTTTGTTAACCTTTGATGATGGTGCTTTAAGTAGCTACAGTCGTATATTTCCGCTGCTTAAGCAATATCAGATTCCGGCAGTTTTTGCACTCCCAACCAGTTGGCTAAATGGTAATACAAAAGCTGGCTATGAAGCCTATGGACAAGGGAACTTGGTCAATTGGAAGCAAGCACGAGAAATGCAGGCTTCTGGCTTAGCTGAGTTTGCAAGCCATAGTGATGATTTGCATCATGGTGTGCTTGCTAACCCTCAAGGGAATGAACAACCCGCGGCAACTTCTTATATGTATTTAAAATCACAGGCACGTTACGAAACCGACGCGGAATATCAACAACGTATTTTGAACGATTTAAAAAAATCTCATGATGTCTTAAAAAAAGAATTGGGTGTAGAGCCGAAAGCGATTGTATGGCCGTATGGTGCGGTCAATCAGCAGTTAGAAAAAATAGCTCAACAAGCAGGGTTTACTTTTTCCTTTAGTTTAGGGCGTGATGGGGTGAACCAAATTAATGACGTTACCTTCAAACGCAGTCTTATGGTTGATAACTCTACAGCTGAGCAGCTATCGGAGACGTTGCTTAATATTTTGAACTCTGCAGAGAAGGATTTATATAAGCAGCCAAAACATTTTGTGAGTATGGATTTAAAGCAATTAGCTGCTTTAAGCAATACTCAGTCAGATGAAAAATTAGGGTTATTGTTATCCAAACTTTATAGCTTAAAAAACAATACGCTGATATTGAAACCTTTAGATGACCAAGATGGGGATGGGCAATATGACGTTGCTTATTTCCCAACAACTCAAATGCCAGTTAAGCAAGATATTTTGAACCGTAGTTTATGGCAGGCACAAACTCGTGCAGGTCAGGCGGTTATTTTAGAACTACCTATTTATCCTCAAAAAAATAAACCGTTTTTGGTGGCAGATTTAGCTAAAGATATTGCGCGTTTTAATAGCAATTTAAGTGGTATTCAACTTAATGCTGGAACTGCTTTAAATTGTGCAATGCAAAATACAACGCTGAACGAAAGTAACTGTGTTCAACAAGTGAAGCAATTGTCACAACTGAATCAACTGACTCAAAAAGCTGCAAAGCCTTATTTGAATATGAGTAATCAGGCCCAGTTTAGTTTGTTGCTGACACCAGACTTAGAGCATATTGAGCAGTTACCAGCGCTTTTAAAATCACTCTTAACCCAGAATGATTTAGTGAATCTAAAATTTAATATGGTGGGTAAGCAAAAACAATTTAAACAAGCCTTAGAGCTTTTAAACACGCTTGATGCGAAATACAAGCAAAGAATTATGCTGACATTAACATTGCCAGAAAATGACCAGAAAAATGCTTGGCAAGAAGTGAAACAAGGTCTTTTTGATATTCAACGTATAGGTATTCAGAAATTTGGTGTTGATGGCTATAGCCCTAAAAATTCAAAAAGTGTTCACGAATATTTATATAACCCAATGAGCTTAAATTCCAGTTCTGTGATGTATCAGCCCTTTGCAGGTCTAGCGAATGAGGGGAAAAAGTAATGAGAGTATTACTCGATATTCTATTTGCTTTTGCCTTTTTATATCCGCTACTTATGGCGTGGACATGGATGGTAGGTGGTCTCTGGTTTTTCTTTAAACGGGAATATCATGAACAGCAATTACCTGAGCCTTCAAATGAAGGGTGCAGCATTATTATTCCTTGTTTTAATGAAGAAGCTCAAGTGAGGCAAACCATTCGTTATGCCTTGCAAACAAAATATCCAAATTTTGAAGTGATTGCTGTAAATGATGGTAGTAGTGACAGAACAGCAGAGATTCTTGATGAGTTAGCAACACAAGATGCTCGTCTGAGAGTTGTACACTTAGCAGAAAACCAAGGTAAGGCAGTCGCTTTAAGATCGGGAGTCTTGGTCAGTAAGTACGAATATTTAGTTTGTATTGATGGGGATGCTTTATTACATCCTCATGCTGTACTTTGGCTTATGCAGCCATTTTTAAAATTTCCACGTATTGGGGCTGTCACTGGTAACCCTAGAATTTTAAATCGCTCAAGTATTTTAGGGAAATTACAGGTTGGGGAGTTTTCTTCAATTATTGGTTTAATTAAGCGCGCGCAGCGAACATATGGTCGTATTTTTACAGTATCGGGGGTAATTGTAGCGTTTAGAAAAACTGCTTTGGTTCGTGTCGATTTTTGGTCTGATGACAAAATTACCGAAGATATTGATATCTCTTGGAAACTTCAAATGGATCACTGGGATATTCAATATATTCCTCAAGCTCTTTGTTATATCTACATGCCTGAAACTTTTAAAGGACTTTGGAAACAGCGGTTACGCTGGGCACAAGGCGGGGTAGAAGTCTTATTAGAATATATTCCTAAAATGTTCAAAGTTCGCTTGCGCCGTATGTGGCCAGTCATGCTTGAAGCTTTAGTCAGTATTGTTTGGTCATATGTGATGATATTTATTTTCTTACTTTTCCTGATTGGGCTGTTTATTGACTTGCCTCAGCAATGGCAAATCAACTCTCTAATGCCACAGTGGTATGGTGTGATATTAGGGGGAACATGCCTCATCCAATTTTTAGTCAGTTTATGGATTGATCATCATTATGACCGTGGGCGTCTTTTTAGAAATTACTTTTGGGTCATTTGGTATCCATTGTTTTTCTGGCTACTAACGTTATTTACCAGCGTGGTTGCTGTACCTAAAACTATATTTAACACGAAAAAACGTGCCCGCTGGGTTAGTCCCGATCGAGGCTTCCGTGGAGATAATTCATGAAAAATGAAGAAAAGGCTGACGTAGAAATTTTAGATATACCTGAATATATTGATCAGCCTGAATATGTAAAAAATAAGACCGCGAACTATACCTTGCAAACAATAGGTTGGTTTTGTTTAATGTGGCTGCTTTTTCCGCTAGTGTCATTATTTCTGTGGTTTTTTGAAGCACATCTTATTTATGACTATGTGTGGGTAGATCATATTTCGGAAGTCAAAACTTTACTGCATTTACTTCTTTTAATTTGCTTAAGTGCTTTGGTTTTAATTTTATGGGCAAGTTATAACTGGCTTAGATTTCATGGTGATGATCGACGTAGTAAGGGTCCCAATAGTTCTGTTGAATTATTGGCTTCACAATTTATGGTAAATACAGAGTCTTTATCAGAATTACAAAATGCACAACGTGTGGTCTTACATTACGATGATCAGGGTCATTTAAAACAGTATGATTTGAAATGAGTAAAAAGCATGGTCGATCAACCATGCTTTTTTTATTTTTAAGATGTTGTTCTAATAATGACATCAAAAGGATGTTGAGTGCCATCCATACTATAAATAGCGGTTTGGGTAACTTTGATAATTGGCCAAGTCTGCAATTTACAATTTGATCTTTGCAAAGCTGAATAGTAGCTATCAGATTTAAAAAAGGTTTTATTGGCTTGTGCTGTATTAGGCATTAAAAGTCGTCTCAGCCATGTTTCATTTACTTGAGTTTCAAGAAAACGTAGAGCTAGGATGCTTTTAACCCGATTGTTAAATAACCTCCGGTTTTTGGCAATAAGCGGGTGGGTAATGAGGCGATGTATGCCGATTTGACTATGGGGCAAAATAAAATGTGGTGTAATTTGAAATACAGTTACAAATTTTGCTTGTTGGCAAATTTTTTCTAAGTGCGTGACAGTTTCCTGATCTGTTCCAATAATCGCTACATTTAAATTAGAAAAATTATATGCTTTGATTGTATTTGATAAAAGAATTTGACCAGTAAAGGCGTCAAAATCCTGAACTGCATTTTGAAAAGTAGCTGATTTAGCAACATTATTTTTAAGTTCAATACTCATTTTCCAAAAGTCCTTTTGGTTTTCATTTATGATGATTTTTTATCGTTTTAATATAAATAACCAAGCAAGTAGTTTGGGTAAAGTATTTTCAGATAGGTGGTTATCTCATGCTTGAAACCTATTCAAGCATGAGACTTTGTGTATATATTAATTACTTGATTTTAATTGCATTAATTGAGTAAAGCTGTCTAAACGTTTATTTGTATCATAGACATCACAAGTAAAAATAAACTCATCGACTTCATATGTAGCCAAAAGCTTTTCTAAACCTGAACTTACTGTTTCAGCTGAACCGATTTGTGCCATCGTATAGAAATTTTCAACTGAAAGTTGTTCTGCTGTGTTCCATAGTCCTTGCATTGAATTAACCGGTGGCTTCAGTTTCAAACTTTCACCACGAATTAATCCTAAAACACGTTGGTATGCGCTTGTTGCTAGGAACTGAGCTTCTTCATCTGTATTGGCAACCACAACAGGTACACCCATTGAAACATAAGGCTTGTCCAAATATTCAGAAGGTTCGAAATTTTCACGATAAAGTTCGATCGCTTGACCAAGCATGCGTGGTGCAAAATGCGATGCAAATGAATAGGGTAATCCTAGTTTCGCAGCCAATTGCGCGCTAAATAAGCTTGAACCCAATAACCAGACAGGCACATGAGTATTTTGTCCTGGAGTGGCAATAATTCTTTGGCCGGGTTGAGGCGCTTTAAAATATTGCAAAATCTCAACAACATCTCTTGGGAACTGATCTTCCGTTTCCTGATGCCCGCGACGTAAGGCACGCATAGTGACCTGATCTGTACCCGGAGCACGACCTAAACCTAGCTCAATACGATTTGGATATAAGGTTGCTAATGTACCGAATTGTTCTGCAACTACTAACGGTGCATGGTTTGGTAGCATGATACCACCTGAACCTAAACGAATGCGCTGGGTATGAGCCGCGATAAAGCCAAGTAAAACAGCGGTTGCTGAACTCGCAATTCCATCCATATTATGATGTTCTGCAAGCCAAAAACGGTCATAACCTAATTTTTCTGCATGTTGGGCGAGCTCTAATGCATGACGTAATGAAAATTCGATTGTCTTATCATCACGTATAGGAGCAAGCTCCAAAATTGAAAATTTGGTGTCTTGAAGTGATCGCATGCGATATTCTCAAAAAACGTTATATCGAAATAATACGATATAAATGGAGTGATGTATATCGGTTTTTTTCGATATAAATTTCACTCCCAAATAAAAAAAGCACCGCTAGGGTGCTTTTTAATATCTATGTACCAATTAGTGGTGTTTATACCAACCACGGTGTAAGCCATTATCATGACGATAATAAGCGCGATCATTGTAATAACGACGGTCATCACGATCATAGCGACGATCGTAACGGCGGTCATCACGATCATAACGACGGTCATAACGGTCATCATAGTTACGGTCTTGACCAACTTTACGACCTAAAGCAGAACCACCAGCTGCACCCACTGCTGCACCGATGTATCCACCGTTTGTACCACCCATGTTTTTACCAACGGTATAACCAGCACCACCGCCTAAAGCACCACCAATAGCAGCTTCTGTACGGTTACGACGGTCACTTGCTGCAGCTGCACCACCAGCACCACCTAAAGCAGCACCAATTGTTGCGCCAGATGTACCACCGATACTTTTACCAATTGCTGTACCTACTACACTACCTAGAGCAGAAGTTGCCGCTACACGGGTACCATTATCTGCATGTGCAACTGACACCATAGAGGTTGTTGCGATTAATGCACTTGCTAACCAAATATTCATTTTCATTTTTGAACTCCATGCTCATTTTGCTGAAGAGCAATCTTTATAACTTGAGCTAAATGTAATTAAAAATTTCGTGAAAATTATGGAGAAGGGCCATGCTGATACGATAGTTTTGTGTCTGCTTTGTATGGTTTATATTAAGATGTGAATAAATCATGAACGATATATCGGGGGATGGAAAAATTTTGACTATAAAAAAACACCCGAAGGTGTTTTTAGGTCTATGTCTTCACTGTGATTAGTGGTGATGACGGTGTTTTTTCTTCCAGTGCTTAGAAGATCGATCATAATCGCGGTCTTTAGAAATTTTATTACCTAAAGCACCACCACCTGCCGCACCTAAAGCAGCACCGATGTATCCACCGTTTGTACCACCCATGCTTTTACCAACAGTATAGCCAGCACCACCACCTAAACCACCGCCAATTGCAGATTCTGTACGGTGACGACGATCACTTGCAACTGCTGCACCACCAGCACCACCTAAAGCAGCACCAATTGTTGCGCCAGATGTACCACCCATGCTTTTACCAATTGCAGTACCTGCAACACTACCTAAAGCCGAAGCAGCTGCTACGTGAGTTGTATTGTCTGCATGTGCTACAGTCATCATAGAAGTAGCTAAAACAGCACTACATAACAAAGTATTTAATTTCATCATTTACTCCATGTCCCAAGTTGCAGGACCTTATATCTTTCGTTACGGCAAATGTAACAAAACACTTCTCTTCAAATGTGGAGAACCATCACTCGATTATTAGAGTTTAGTGTCTTCTTTGTATGCTTTCTATTAAAACAGAATGGAAAACCATCAATCTTATCTAAAAACTGAACAATAAAAATTAGTGAACGTAAGTCATAAGTGCTTGAGAGGGTCAATATATAATTTAATAGGTTTACAGATGATGGATAGACCTTTCTAAAGTTCAGGAATTAAAGGATTACATATGTCATTTAATCAGCATAATCTGTAAACTATGCGCTATTTTTATGATTTGGCTTATCTTCTTATATTTATCTAGATAAGTTTTTTGGACTTTTGAGATATTTCCTCTTATGAAAGCGTCACTCCGTTTACGACTTGATCAACTCTGTGATCGTCATGAAGAACTTACCGCATTGCTTGCAGATGCAGAAGTGATTTCCGATAACAAACGTTTCCGTAAACTGTCTCGTGAACATAGTGATTTAACTGAAATTACAGAAGTTTGGGGCAAATACCGTCAAGCAGAAGAAGACATTGAAACTGCTGAAATGATGAAGTCGGACCCTGACTTTAAAGATATGGCAGAAGAAGAAATTCAAGCGAATAAAGCATTGCTTGAAGAACTAGAAAGCCAGCTCAATATCTTGATGATTCCAAAAGATCCAAATGACTCTAATGCTGCGTATTTAGAAATTCGCGCCGGAACGGGCGGTGATGAAGCTGCAATTTTCTCAGGCGATTTGTTCCGTATGTACAGCAAATATGCCGAGACACAAGGCTGGCGTATTGAAGTCCTTTCTGAAAATGAAGGCGAACATGGTGGCTTTAAAGAAGTTATTTGCCGTGTAGATGGTGATGGCGTTTATGGCCGTTTAAAGTTTGAAAGTGGTGCTCACCGTGTGCAACGCGTCCCTGCCACTGAATCACAAGGTCGTGTGCATACGTCAGCATGTACAGTTGCGATCTTGCCTGAAATTGATGTTGATACCAACGTTGAAATTAATCCGGCAGATTTACGTATCGATACTTACCGTGCATCAGGTGCGGGTGGTCAGCACATTAACAAAACCGATTCAGCGGTGCGTATTACTCACATTCCAACCGGTACAGTAGTTGAGTGTCAAGAAGAGCGTTCACAGCATAAAAACAAAGCTAAGGCGATGGCATTGTTAGTATCGCGTTTAGAAAATGCTAAACGTGCAGCAGCAGATGCAGCAACTTCTGAAATGCGCCGTGATTTGGTTGGTTCTGGTGACCGTTCTGAACGTATCCGTACGTATAACTATCCGCAAGGTCGTATGACGGACCACCGTATTAACCTAACTTTATATAAGTTAGACGCGATTATGGAAGGTGATTTAACTGAATTGCTCGATAGCTTACATCGTGAATATCAAGCAGATCAGCTTGCAATGCTTGCACAGGAAAATGGCGGCTAATGAATATTGCTCAAGCGCTTGCAATTCGTGGTGAGCCTGACAGTTATGAACGACAAGAAAATGCTTGGCTGCTTGAGCATTTTCTAAAAATCAATTCGCTTGAATTAAAGTTTAGACTTGAGCAAGAGTTAACAGCCCAGCAAGAGCAAGACTATGTAGCTGGTATTGAGCGCATTCAAAATGGTGAACCTTTAGCTTATGTGACAGGTTCACAACCATTTTGGACGCTCGATTTAAAAGTAACATCTGATACTTTAGTACCGCGTCCGGATACTGAGATTTTAGTTGAAACCGTTTTAAATCTAAATTTGCCAAAGAATGCAAATATTGTGGATTTGGGAACGGGGACAGGTGCAATTGCACTTGCATTAGCGAGTGAACGTCCGGATTGGTTCGTCACAGCAACTGATATTTATGCACCTACTTTAGAAGTCGCAAAAGAAAATGCACTAGCTCATAATTTGCAACGTGTAAAATTCGCTTGCGGCGCGTGGTTTGAGGCACTAGAGCCACAAAAATTTGATTTAATTGTTTCTAATCCGCCATATATCGACCCTGAAGATGAACACATGCAAGCTTTGGCAACAGAACCACGCCGTGCATTGGTTGCAGAGCATCAGGGACTGGCTGATATTGAAATTATTATTGCTCAAGGGAAAAACTGGTTAAAACCACAAGGCTGGATTGCACTAGAGCATGGTTATGACCAAGGGCAAGCTGTTCGAAATATATTTGCTGAGCATGGTTTTAGTGAGATTAAAACCATTCAAGACTATGGCCAAAATGATCGAGTCACTTTGGCATGCTGGATTTAAAATTACTTTTGTAGTGTATCCCGCCAACGTAATAACCAGTTTTCGATAAGTTTCATTAAGGTATCGGTTACTTTACCCAAGAGAGCCAATAAAATAATTGCAATGATAACAATATCTGGTCGAGACGTTTCTCGGCCATCACTGAGTAAATAGCCAATTCCTTGTGTGGCTGCAATCAGTTCAGCTGCAATCATAAACATCCAAGATAAGCTTAAGCTGTTGCGTAAACCCGTTAAAATGCCCGGAGAGGCTGCTGGTAAAATAATAGATATAATCCGCTGAAAAGCATTAAGCCGATAAACTTTTCCAACTTCAATGAGCTTTTTATCTACGTTATGAATTGCTGCAACTGTATTGGTATAGGTTGGAAAAAATGCTCCGATTGCAATCAATGTAATTTTAGAACCTTCGTCAATTCCTAACCAAAGTAATAACAATGGAATCCACGCAAGACTTGGGATCGACTTAATTGCTGAAAAGGTCGGTTCTAAATAAGCTTCTGCTTCCTTACTTAATCCCACCCAAATCGCAAAAATTAAACCTAAACCGCTTCCTATAATAAAGCCCAACAGAACACGCCATGTACTAATATAAATGTGGGCAAATAGATCGCTATGAGCTAAATCTAAAAAAGATTGCCATAAACTAGACGGTGCAGGGAGTAGATAAGCATCGATATAGCCATTTCTGACTAAAAATTCACAAGCCCCCAAAAAAATAAGTGGAATGAGTAGCGCTTTAAACCACCGTGTAAATTTGTGGTTTAAATGCTTTTTCTGTGATTTTAAAGCCTGCTGAGCTAAGAAGTGATTTAGCTCAGCTTTGTTAAGTGAATCACTCATATACTATTTCACGACTTTTTGAGAAAAACGTGGATCTAGTAACTGATCAACCACTTGATTGACATTGGTGCCTTTTCTAACCAAGTCTTCTTCAGTCAAAATTTTTCCAGAACGTTTTAGCGCTTGTGCTTGAGTTGCCGTTGGAATGCTTTGATCAAAGTTGGTTCGGCTCAGTTGTAGTTTAGCCACAGGTAGAGGGAGTTTTGATTCTTGAGCTAAAAGTGCTGCTACTTTATCTGGATTGGCTTTTGCCCATTTTCTGGCTTGTTCGTAGGCTTTAATAACTGCTTCAACCGCTTCAGCGCTTTGCTTTGCAAAGTCTTCTTTCACGCTAAGCACGCTATAACTATTAAATGCTACATTACGATAAAGTAATTTCGCGCCCAATTGAATTTGAGCTGAAGCCATTAATGGATCAAGCCCCGCCCAAGCATCTACTTGGCCACGTTCTAATGCGGTTTTGCCATCTGGATGTTGTAAATGGACTAGTTGTACATCGCGTTTGCTTAAGCCTACTGTTTCTAGTGCTTGTAGTGTAAATAAGAAAGGATCTGTTCCTTTTGTCGCTGCAATTTTCTTACCTTTTAAATCTTTTAAGCTTTTAATTGGTGAGTCTTTTGCAACAACAAGGGCGGTCCATTCAGGTTGGCTTTGTACATACACAGTTTTAATTGGGCTACCATTTGCTCGGCTTAATACAGCTGCTAATCCAGCGGTAGAAGCAAAATCGATGCTATTACTATTGAGGTATTCTAATGAACGATTGCTGCCTTGACTAAAAACCCATTTAATTTGAGTATTTGGAAGTGCTTTCTCAAGAAGTTTTTGATCTTTGACGACTAAACTGGTTGGTGCGTAGTAGGCATAATCAAGTTTAAGTGTAGTCGGAATTGCTGCAAAAGTAGATGAAGCAAATACAAACCCCAATGTTGATGCCAACAAAGTCTTTGGTATAGAAAATTTTGATTTTAAAGACATGATAAAAATAAAACCGAAATAAAATAATAAATCATCCTTTCATGTGTTTCGTGGCTTACAAACTTAGTTATTTTGATTTGTAAATCAGTTTGAAAGATAAAAGTTTAGATAAAATTATAAGTTAATGTTTTATAGGCATTATTAAGTTTTAAATAATGCGTTATATGAAATATTCAATTTAAAAGACATAAATATCATAAGCTTAAGTTTTAAAACTTCGTTGGAAGCATATGCTATTGCTTGTGTGTAGTTAAATTATCTCGATACGCACCTGGGCTAACACCTGTCCATTTTTTAAAAGCACGGTGAAAAGCACTTGGGTCGTGGAAATCTAAGTCTTCACTAATGTCTTGTATTGAATCATTACTTTTGCTTAAGCGTTCAATCGCAATATCGCAACGAATTTCATTTTTAATTTGTTGATAACTTACTCCTTCGTGTTTGAGACGACGTTGAACAGTAGCTTCCGAAATATTGAGTTGTTGTGCTACATCTTTAAGTTCGGGCCATTGAGCAGGATGAAGCTTTAATAAATGACGACGAATAAGAACGCTCAAGGCATTTTCATTTTTAAAGCGAACTAACAGATTTTGCGGAGTTTGTTCTAAAAAATCATAAAGCGATTTTTTATCTTTTTTAATTTTAATATCTAAATAGTGGGCATCAAACTCAACCTGATTTATATCGGCATTAAATTTTATATCTTCACAGAAACGGACGAGATAATCTTGAATATCGTTCGGTTTTGGACAACGTACTGCAATACTGTTTAAGCCAATTCGCTGATCTACTAACCAACACATAAGCCCATGTACCAACATTAAAAAGGTTGCGTAGGTAAACATACGTTTGGGTTGGTCATGATCACGAATGACCAAATAAGCTTTTTCTTGTTCTCGAATTAACTCTCCACGCATATCATCTAAAACAAAGTTAAAAAACTTCAAAATATCATAGAGAGCCTTTTCTAAAGTTTCAGCCGTACTGACGAGTTTTGTAAGTAATTTATAGCTACCACGACGCATAGGGTGGCTATCCATACCGAAAAATTCATCATTCATGGCATTGGCAAGTTCAATCCATAATTTTGCATATGTTGCTACCGGAACACGCGCTTTGGGTGTCATGAGTAATTCAGTAGGAATACCAGCTTTATTCAGAATAATTTGAGTATTTAGCCCTTTGGTATAAGCCGCACTTAATGCTTCATGTACCAGTGCAATCGAAATTGTTCCTTTACTTAAAGAAGATTGGACAACCATGTCAAAGACTCATTTTTTACGTATTTCAAGTGAAATATTTCATATTCAAAATTTGGATTGATCAAAAGCTGCAAGCATTTTGAGGTTTTTTGAAATTGTATCGGAAAAAAACAACTTTTACTCTCACTACTAAGGTTAAAGAACATTTCTATAGGATGTTACATAATGAAAATTCAAGGAAAACATTTCGTGATTACAGGTGGCGGCTCTGGTTTAGGAGCTGCAACGGCTGAATATTTAGTGCAACAAGGCGCCTCAGTCACGTTGGTTGACATGAATATAGAAGCAGGTGAGCAGCAGGCGAAACAGTTAGGGCCAAAAGCTGACTTTGTAAAACTTGATGTAACCGATGAACTTGCTGCTGAACAGTTCTTTAAAGATGTGTTGGTTAAACATAGACATTTGCATGGTTTGGTGAACTGTGCAGGTATTGGCCCTTCTGCAAAAGTAGTTGGCCGTGAGGGTGTTCATGACTTGGGATTATTTGCAAAGACTTTAAATATTAATGTCACAGGTACATTTAACATGCTGCGTTTTGCAGCAGATGCAATGAGTAAAAATACAGTTGAAGCAAGTGAAGAGGACCGTGGAGTTATTGTTAACACCGCTTCTGTTGCGGCATTTGACGGTCAAATTGGACAAGCAGCTTATTCTGCATCAAAAGGCGCTATTGTGGCGATGACTTTGCCAATTGCACGTGAGCTTGCGCGACATGCCATTCGTATTATGACCATTGCACCGGGGATTATGGAAACTCCAATGCTTAAGGGTATGCCACAAAATGTACAAGATGCTTTGGGGCAAATGGTTCCGTATCCCTCTCGTTTAGGAAAACCAGAAGAGTTTGCTCGTTTGGTTGCTCATATTGCTGAAAACTCTTACTTAAATGGTGAAGTCATCCGTCTAGATGGTGCAATTCGCATGGCAGCAAAATAATAAAATAAGGATGTTGAAATGATTCTAAATGCTGAACAAAGCATGGTTCAGGAGATGATGCGTAACTATGCGCAAAATCAGTTAAAACCAACAGCTGCACATCGCGATAAGACCCATGAATTTCCGGCTCAGGAGTTAAAAGATTTAGGTGCACTAGGCGCTATGGGAATGACTGTGCCCGATGAATGGGGCGGTGCCGGAATGGACTATGTTTCTTTAGTACTCGCAATTGAGGAAATTGCTGCAGGTGATGGTGCTATTTCGACAATCGTCAGCGTACAAAACTCTTTGATTTGCGGTATTACACTGGCATACGGTTCAGAGCAGCAAAAACAAACCTATTTGCCAAAATTTGCTTCTGGCGAATGGCTAGGATGCTTTTGTTTAACTGAGCCACATGTCGGTTCCGATGCGAGCGCGATTTTATGTAAAGCCGAGCGAGATGGCGACCATTGGGTACTCAATGGCGTAAAGCAATTCATTACCAGTGGTAAAAATGCTCAAGTGGCTTTGGTATTTGCGGTTACAGATAAACAAGCTGGCAAAAAAGGCATTTCATGTTTCCTTGTACCGACCAATACACAAGGTTACTTAGTCACTCGTATTGAAGACAAAATGGGTCAACATGCTTCGGACACCGCAACCATTACGCTTGACGACTGCCGGATTCCTTTAGAAAATTTGGTGGGACAAGAAGGTGAAGGTTATAAAATTGCGTTATCTAATTTAGCGGCTGGTCGTATTGGTATTGCGGCTCAATCTGTTGGTATGGCAAGAGCGGCTTTTGATGCATCCGTGCAATATGCAAACGAACGTAAGGCCTTCGGTGTAGAGCTGGTTCAGCATCAGGCGGTTGGTTTTCGCTTAGCTGATATGGCAACTCAGATTGAAGCTGCACATCAGCTAGTATTGCATGCTGCAACTTTAAAAGATGCGGGACTACCTTGTTTAAAAGAGGCCTCAATGGCGAAACTCTTTGCATCAACTATGGCTGAGCGAGTATGTTCGGATGCAATCCAGATTCATGGCGGTTATGGATACGTCAGTGATTTCCCTGTTGAGAGAATTTATCGTGATGTTCGTGTAAGCCAGATTTATGAAGGTGCTTCAGATATTCAACGTTTAGTGATTGCTCGTGAAGTGGCTCAAGTTTAGTTCATAAGATATTGAGTTTTTATACTTAAAACTGCAAGAAGCCGCACATCATGTGCGGTTTCTTGCAATTGAAATGGAACATTTTTGCTATTAGTTTTGTTTGAAATAGATGGAAAAGTTGAAGAAATATTCTTCGAGCTTTAGCTAAAACAATAACAGTCAGGACGGATTTTGTGGTCTAACACAAAATCAATCATCAAACGGAATGAAGGTGAGCATCATGAAAACTTTGGCAGAAGCTTATCAGCAATTTGATCTTCCACAACTCATCGAAGAGCAACTTGTTGGGCACCCCCAAGCAATAAATGCTTATGTTGAGTGCTGTGAGCGTTATATAGGAAAAAATAAAACAGCGCTCATTTGGGAGGGAAAAAACGGGCAGGCAGAGCACTATACGTTCGAACAACTTGCTGAACTTTCTGGAAAACTTGCTAACTTCTTTAAAGCACAAGGAATTCAAGCTGGAGATTGTATTGCAGGACTTCTACCGAGAACGCCTGAGTTATTAATTACAATTTTGGCAGCGTGGCGTATAGGCGCTATTTATCAGCCTTTATTTACTGCCTTTGAAGCAAAATCGATTGACCACCGTATTACGACTGCTCAAACTAAATTGATTGTGACCAATGATGAACAGCGCCCTAAACTGAATACCTTGAATGTTCCGGTTATTGTCACTGTTCATCAGACTGGTTCTTTGTCTGAGCATGACTTCGATTTTTGGCAATCTTTACAGCGCTATTCTGAGCAATGTGAGCCAGTAAATCGTAGCTTTGACGATGACTTTTTAATGATGTTTACCTCAGGCACAACTGGACTTGCTAAGTCTGTCCCCGTTCCACTAAAAGCAATTTTGGCATTTAAAGGTTATATGACTCATGCTGTCGATTTGCGTGAAGAGGATATGTTTTGGAATTTGGCAGATCCGGGCTGGGCGTATGGTTTGTATTATGGCATTACAGGCCCTTTAAGCTTGGGGCATAGCATTATTATGGATGAGCGTTCGTTTAATGTAGATCAGGCAATTGAGTTAATTAAAAAGTATAAAGTAAGTAATTTAACAGGATCGCCAACAGCATTTCGAATGTTCTTTGGATTTAAGGAAAAATTTGACCCTTCAATTAAACAACATTTACGCGTAGTGAGTAGTGCGGGTGAGCCATTAACACCTGAGGTTGTGAACTGGTTTAAACAGGATTTAGAGGTCAATATTTTTGATCAATATGGACAAACTGAACTCGGCATGGTGATTGCGAACCACCATGCGCTTGAGCACCCATTAAAAGTAGGTTCAGCTGGTTTTGCAATTCCTGGGCATCGTTTTGCGGTGTTAGACCAAAATTATCAAGAATTACCAACAGGTGGTGTGGGTATTTTGGCAATGGATTCTGAGCAATCCCCACTAATGTGGTTTAAAGGCTATGGTGGCAATAATCGCAAATCATTTGTTGGTAAGTATTATTTAACAGGTGACACGGTCACTTTAAACGAACATGGCGGTATTGATTTTGTTGGACGTGCTGACGATGTCATTACAACATCGGGCTATAGAGTTGGACCATTCGATGTTGAAAGTACTTTATTAGAGTGTGAGGCGGTATTAGAGTCAGCAGTAATTGGTAAGCCAGATCCGGAACGAACCGAAATAGTGAAAGCTTTTGTGGTACTTAAGCCTGCTTATCAAGCATGTGAAACATTAAAAGATAAGTTACAGCAATATGTTCGTAACCGTTTATCTCGGCATGCATACCCAAAAGAAATAGAGTTTGTGGACAGCCTACCGAAAACCACGAGCGGAAAAATTCAAAGAGGATTATTGAAGCAGCAAGAAATTGCAAAAATGCAGCAAGCCTACGCAAGCTAAGTTTGAACAAAGGGAAATATTTAAATATTTCCCTTTGTTTTTTTATATTAGAGGTCAGCTTTCACTTCTTCACCAATCAAGTAAAAGGTTCCACCAGCAATATAGTGCAGGCTACGAAGTTCTTTTGGTGCATCCTGAAAATGCCAATGCCCATCTCTAAAAACACGACTATCTGCCCACGCACCTACAACAGAACCAATAAATAAATCATGAACTGACTGATTGTGCGGTTCAGGAATAAGTTTACAAACCAGCCATGCGATACAACCTGATACAAGTGGGCTACTCAGGTCTTCTTGATAGAATAGTTCAACTCCACAGTGTTCAAGTTTTTGTGGGTCATCCAACTTACTAATGGTACCAAGTTGCTTGGTCATATTGAGCTGTGCATAGCAAGGAACTTGTAGTGTGAAATAGCCACTTTGCTCGACAAGCTGTCGGGTTTTCGTACTTTTATCTAAAACTACAGACACTTTGGCAGGTTTAAATTCTAATGCACATGCCCATGCGGCAGCCATTACATTGCAGTCGTCACCATGTTGTGCAGAAACCAGCACAGTTGGACCATGATTTAATAAACGATAAGCTTTTTCTAACTCTACTGGTGCAATATATGATTCGGACATATTTAGCCTAAGTAACAAAGAAACTAATTCGTTCTATTGTTGCAGAAAGTTTGAAAGAAGTAATGTGAACAATAGAGCAGTAACCGAATAAAAAACTGTTTCTATTTTATAGCTTTCATAATAATTGACTTAGTCATAAAATCATTTGGCTTCTAAGTGAAAGGATTAACGTGTGACCGAGCTTCAAGATATCGATTTTGTAGAGTTAAGTGATGAAGAAATGCATCTCTATAGCCGTCAGATTTTACTTGATGGATGGGATATTGAAGCTCAGGAAAAGCTCAAACTTGCTAATGTACTGATTGTGGGTGCTGGTGGCATAGGCTGTAGCAGTGCAGAACTACTCGCACGAGCAGGGGTTGGAAAAATTACACTCATTGATGCAGATACCATTGAGATAAGTAATTTACAGCGCCAAATCGCATTTGGTCATGAAGATATTGGTCGCTATAAAGCTGAAGTTCTAGCAAAACGGTTACAGAAAATTAACCCTTATATCTGTGTTGAATACTTTAATGAACGTTTAGACGAACATAACATTGATAGACTTGTTGAACACCAAGACGTCGTTTTAGATGGTTGTGATAACTTTACAACTCGCTATTTAGTGAATAGTGCTTGTAAGAAACATCAGGTCGCATTAATTAGTGCTTCTGCAATTGGATTTCAGACGCAAATGTTTATGGTTGAAGGTGAATCAGCTTGTTATGAATGTTTATTCCCAAAAGAACAGCATGACAATGAAGGCCTGCGCTGTGCAGAGTCAGGAGTGCTTGCAACGACTCCTGTAATGATAGCGTCATTACAAGCACATCACACTTTACTTTATTTAGGGCTTAATCTCACTCCTCTGAAACAAAAACTGTTACTTTGGGATGGATTAAATATGACACAACGTATTGTTAATTTTGATAAAGATATAAATTGTCCACTTTGTCAGGCAAGCTAATCAGCAAATAAAGCAAAATTTGCTAAACTTGAGACGAATATTCTGGTTCTAAAGAAATATGAAAAAAAATATTTTATTTGATGGATTGCGCTCAGTTGCCCGTATCGGTGAAACCGCAGTGGTTGCGGCTAAAGCTGGTATTAAGTACGCAACTGATAAGCCAAGTAATGCCAAACTCATGCGAGAGACTTTTGAGTCGCTTGGCTCAACATATATTAAGCTTGGTCAGTTTATCGCGAGTACACCATCGCTATTTCCGCGTGAATATGTAGAAGAATTTCAAGGTTGTTTAGATCAGACACCAACTCTGCCATTTAGTTATATTCAAGGCGTGCTTGCCTCTGAATTTGAAGGGCGTGATTTAAACCAGATTTTTAGTTATATCGATGAAAAACCTTTAGCTTCTGCTTCAATTGCTCAGGTTCATGCGGCTAAACTGACGACTGGTGAAGATGTCGTTATTAAAGTACAAAAACCTGGCGTAGAAACTATTTTATACACTGACTTAAATGTGGTGCATTGGGCAGCCAAACTACTTGAACGTGCAGTACCTAAAATCAAGTTTGCTGCTCTTTCTGACATTGTCGATGAAATTAAAACTCGTATGGTGCGTGAAGTCGATTTCATTGAGGAAGCCCAAAACTTAGATGACTTTATAGAATATTTAAATATTTCTCAAAACCACGCTGCGACAGCGCCTAAAGTTTATCATCAGTTTTCTACACGCCGTGTTTTGACCATGCAGCGTTTATACGGTGTGTCTTTGACAGACTTTAGTGTCGTAAAACAATATGCTAAAGATCCGTCACAAGTACTGATTACTGCCATGAATACATGGTTTGGCACTCTTATGCTCTGTAAGAGTTTCCACGCTGACTTACATGCTGGAAATCTAATGTTGCTCGAAGATGGCCGAATTGGTTTTATCGATTTCGGTATTGTGGGGCAGTTAAAGCCAGAAGTCTGGACAGCATGTATCGCGTTTATGGATGCCTTACAAAAAACTGATTATCAGGCTATGGCTGAAAATATGCTGAAAATGGGCATGACCCATAACAAGGTTGATGTTCATGTTTTAGCTCAAGATTTAGAGCGTTTGTTTAATGGCGTCTTAATGGCTGATCCACAGCAGATTTTGTCTACCAATCCAGCCGATTTAAACGACATTATGATGGATATGGTAGGGGTTGGTGAGCGCCACGGTATTAAATTCCCACGAGATTTTGCCTTGTTATTTAAGCAAATGCTTTATTTCGATCGTTTTATGCGCGTACTCGCACCATATACTGATATTTATGCAGACCAACGTTTGAAAATGGTTCAAAATATGGAACCTGCTTCGTTGTTAAAGCACTAAGGTCAGTTTAAATTTATGGATGCCATTATTATTGAAGGCTTGAAGGTTGAGACAGTGATTGGCTGTTTCAATTGGGAAAGACAAATCATTCAACCTTTAATGTTGGATTTAACCATCCATAATGATTTGAGCCGAGCTGCAGCATCTGACAAGCTTGAGGATACACTCAACTATGCGCAGATTTGTGAGTTATCGGCTCAAACCATTCAGCAAGCTAAACCTGAGTTAATCGAGCACGCAGCTCATCTGGTTTTGCAATGTTTATTTGAAACCTTTCCAACAATTGAAAAAATTACCATAACCATCCGTAAGCCAGCCATCATTGCAGAAGCAAACGCTGTAGGAATTCGTCTTGAACGCACCAGAAACAATTTTTGCACTCGCCCTAGCGAGTAATTTAGACGCAGATCAGCACTTTACTTTTGCTTATACGCAATTAGCAACTTTAGGGAGTGTGCAGTTTTCATCTGTTTATCAAATTCCATGCCGAGATGGTATTGGAGATGATTACTGGAATTCAGCATGTCTATTAAGAAGCACTTTAGCCTGTGAGCAAATTGAATCTTTTTTAAAAAAACTTGAGACAGATTCGGGGCGTGTGCGTCCATCGCATCATATTTCTTTAGATGTAGATTTGATTGCATGGGGAGTTGATCTGGAGCATATGCAATTTAATTCAAAAAAATTACCTTTGGCCCTTGATGTAAAAATCCCTTTATATGAGCTTTGGCATTGTGAGACTTTAAAGGCTGATAGAACACTTTATCCAGTCGTCAACTTTAAGGTTTCAGGTCTTTAAAACTAAAATTTACGCAAAATTTACGCGGTCTTTGAGTTCCTCAATAGAGAATTTACGAGCATTTTATCCATACTGAAATCCACTAAATTAGTGTTATTTCAGGACAATAAAGATGCTTATAAATTCTCAAATGCGCATCTTGCATCAGTCTGCCATAGCCTTATGCGGACTCAAAAAAAATGATATTTCTTCATCTCTCCTTATTTCTATTTTGGCAAATCAAGCCATGGGGTATAGAGGAGAATAGCCATGTTAGAACTTATACTTGTTTTATTTATTGCTATTTTTTTAGCATGGTGTCTGAGTAAATATCTATCCAAAGTAATGGCAAATCAGCCGATGTGGGGTGATGGATTATTTCGTTGGATTGAAAATCCTGTATATCGCTTGTTAGGTATATCTCCACAACAACAGATGAACTGGAAACAATATTCTTTAGCATTTGTTGTTAGCTGTGTTTTTCTAGCTGTGGCCGTTTTTGCTATTTTTATGACGCAAGCATGGCTACCATTAAATCCAAATCATGCACCAAATATGAGTTGGGATTTAGCGTTACACACGGTTATTTCATTTTTAACAAACACAAACCAGCAGCATTATTCTGGTCAAGCTCAATTGTCTTATTTGTCGCAAATGACAGGTATTGTAGGTTTGCAAGTCATCACACCAATGATGGGGCTGGCTTTAGTTGTCGCGACTTTAAGAGCTTTCTTTTATCAACGTCCTAGCCATATTGCAGCGGATGTTGCTGAACAGCCAGATCAAATTTTAATTGGTAACTATTGGGCAGATGTAATACGCCCTACAGTCCGTTTCTTGCTTCCTCTGTGTTTTGTTTGGTCATTGTTGCTTAACAGCCAAGGCGTACCAGCAACTTTTCAGGGTGGGCCGGAAGTACAGCTTATTGATAAAGCAAATACAGTACAAACACAAAAAATTCCATTAGGTCCAGTTGCACCCATGGTTGCTGTTAAGCAATTGGGTAGTAACGGTGGTGGCTGGTATGGTCCAAATAGTTCTGTACCTTTAGAAAATCCAACGCCGCTATCTAATTTATTAGAAATGATAGCGATTTTACTCATTCCAATTACAGTCGTTTTTATGGTGGGACATTTTACTCGACGTAAAAAATTTGCCTACTTTGTGTTTGGTAGCATGCTTTTAATGTCGGTTATTTCAGGTGCAGCAGCTGTCTGGTCTGAAAGTATGTCATCGACCGCATCTCAAATTGCTGTAATGGAAGGTAAAGAGCAACGATTTGGACCTGCAGCATCGGCAGTTTGGGCTGCACTGACCACACAAGTGAATAATGGTTCGGTCAATATGATGCACGATTCTTCTGCGCCGCTTACTGGGCTGGTTGAACTCATTAACATGTTGATTAATGCAATTTGGGGCGGTGTGGGCTGTGGTCTGCAACAGTTTATGATTTATCTGTTACTTGCGGTATTTATTGCAGGCTTAATGACAGGTCGTACACCTGAATTGTTTGGACGCAAAATTGAAGCAGCAGAGATCAAGTTACTTGCGATTATTATCTTAATTCAGCCTCTTATTATTCTGGCTTTTACAGCCTTGAGTCTTAGTATTCCGGGATTATCAGGTATCACAAACCCTGGACCACACGGTATTAGCCAAGTGTTCTATGAATATGTTTCTGCGTTTGCTAATAACGGTTCAGGTTTTGAAGGCCTTGGAGACAACACGGTATGGTGGAATGTCACTTGTAGCATTGCACTTCTTTTAGGACGTTTCCCGACATTAATTTTGCCATTAATGATTGCGACACGTTTAGCAGCAAAAAGAAAAGCACCCGAAACAACAGGTAGTCTTCAGGTTGAAACTCCAACCTTTGCCTTAACGCTGATTACGATTGTTGTATTGCTTACCTTATTACAATTTATGCCAGTTCTTGTCCTTGGGCCAATTGCCGATCAACTTTTGTTGATTAAAGGCTAAGGAGGCGAGTGAAAATGAATACACAAACTCATGTAAATAGCCATAAAACGACTGTGGCAGTACCAAGTTTTGAAGTTTGGAAAAATGCTTTTGTAAAATTGCTACCACAGCATGCAATTAAAAACCCAGTCATGGCAATTGTATGGCTTGGAACCGTAATCACTGCTCTAAGTACCTTAATGGGATATGCCACACTGGTGTTTGGTTTGGTTGTCACAGCAATTCTGTTTATTACCATTTTATTTGCTAACTATGCTGAAGCAGTTGCAGAAGCCAGAGGTCGTGGACAGGCATCTTCATTACGTGCAGCAAGAGAAAATTTAACGGCTCGAAGACTCAACTCTTTGACAGACCGTCAAACCACTCAAATTGCAGCTACTGAACTTCATTTAAATGATTTTATTGAAGTACATGCAGGTGAGCTTGTTCCTGCCGACGGTGAGATTGTAGAAGGCTTTGCCACTATTAATGAATCAGCTGTTACAGGTGAGTCAGCACCTGTGCTACGTGAAGCTGGAACAGACCGTTCAGGTGTTATTGGCGGAACCAAAGTTCTTACAGATCGTATTGTTGTGCAAGTGACTGCTGAATCTGGTCAAAGTTTCTTAGACCGTATGATTGCTTTGGTTGAAGGTTCAAATCGCCAAAAAACTCCGAATGAGATTGCGCTTGGCTTTTTGTTAATGGTGATGACAATCACGTTTTTAATTGTCGTGATTAGCTTGCCATTTATTGCCAAGTATTTGCATATTGAACTTGATCCAGTTGTGCTCGTGGCGTTATTGGTCTGCCTGATTCCAACAACGATTGGTGGCTTATTACCTGCGATTGGTATTGCGGGGATGAACCGTGCACTCAAAGCCAATGTTTTGGCAAAATCAGGTAAAGCGGTAGAAGTTGCGGGTGACATTGATGTACTTTTACTCGATAAAACAGGAACCATTACATATGGTGACCGTCAAGCGACTTCTTTTTATCCTTTAACCTCGGTAACCGAGTCTGAGTTGAGAGCTGCTGCTTGGGTAAGTTCACTTGCCGACCCAACACCAGAAGGCAAGTCGATTGTTAAGTTAGCAAAAGAACAGGGTTTAAAACAGCAAGAACCTGAGCAAGCCGAATTTATTTCTTTTAGTGCTTCGACTCGAATTTCTGGTGTGAATTTACCGAATGGGGAGCAAATTCGTAAAGGTGCTTTAGATGCAATCTTGAAATTTGTAGATGAAGATTATTCTCAAGATCTAGAGTTAAAAGCCCGTGTTGAACAAGTTGCTAAAAAAGGTGCAACACCATTGGTTGTCGCAAATCAACATCATGTATTGGGTGTGATTGAACTCTCCGATGTGATTAAACACGGTATTAAAGAACGTTTTGCTCGTTTAAGAGAAATGGGCATCAAAACCGTTATGGTTACAGGTGATAACCCATTAACTGCGGCCGCGATTGCTGCGGAAGCTGGTGTAGATGACTATATTGCCGAAGCAAAACCAGAAGACAAATTGGCTTGTATTCGCACCGAACAACAACAAGGTCGTTTAGTTGCAATGGTTGGTGACGGAACCAACGATGCGCCAGCATTGGCACAAGCCGATATTGGTTTGGCTATGAACTCAGGCACACAAGCTGCGAAAGAAGCCGGCAATATGGTTGATTTAGACTCTGATCCGACCAAACTGCTTGCTGTAGTTGAGATTGGGAAACAGCAGCTAATTACCCGTGGTGCTTTAACAACATTTTCGTTAGCAAACGACGTCTCTAAATACTTTGCCATCTTGCCTGCATTGTTCGCTGCTGCGATTCCACAAATGCAAGTATTGAATGTAATGCACTTAGCAAGTCCAAGCAGCGCGATTTTATCGGCATTAATTTTTAACGCGATTATTATTCCGCTATTGATTCCAATCGCATTACGTGGCGTGAAATTTAAACCTTCAACTGCAACTCAGTTACTCCGTCGAAATATGTTGATTTATGGAGTGGGTGGTGTGGTTCTACCATTTATTGCCATCAAAGCGATTGATGTAGTGATTGTTCAATTATTTGGTTTGTAATCTGGAGTTTGAAATGAAAACTTATGTACAAAATTCAGAAGCAAATTTGGGTCAGACCTTAAGAGCATCTTTGGGATTATTAATTTTTACACTTGTCGGTTGTGGTGCTGTTTATAGTGCGATTGCTACAGGTGCGGGACAGGTGCTATTTAACAATCAAGCGAATGGTAGTTTGATTGAAATAAACCATAAAGTTCTAGGGTCAAAATTAGTCGCTCAGCCATTTGTTGGAGAGGCTTATTTTCATCCACGTCCGTCAGCGGTTGCTTATGACCCAATCTCTATGGGGGCCACAAACTTAGCCCTTACCAATCCAGAGCTTCAAAAACAAATTGATGCTCAGATTCTTGCGGTTAAACAACAAGACCACACAGGTAATGCCCCTATTCCAAGTGATTTAGTGACTAAATCGGGTAGTGGTATCGATCCGCATATTAGCCCTGAATCTGCTCAAATACAGGTTGCTAGAGTGGCTCAAGCGCGTCATTTAGACCCTAAAGTTGTAGAAGAGTTACTCCAAAAGCATATTGAACCAGTTCAGTTTGGTGTACTAGGGCAAGCTCGTGTTAATGTATTAGAGCTAAATATCGCTTTAGATCAATTACAATCTACACATTAACTTGAAAATAAAATTGTTAGTTTACCGGATGATATCAAGTGCAAAGCAATCGCGAAAATCAGGCTGAAGCCTTATTAAATCATGTGAATAGATATCAAGCCGGTCGACTAACGGTCTTTCTCGGTGCGGCACCTGGTGTTGGAAAAACCTATGCCATGCTTGCCCGCGCTAAAGAGTTATTTCAACAGGGCACAGATGTTGTTGTGGGTATTGTTGAAACCCACGGAAGAATAGAAACTCTAAAAATTTTGGAAGGTTTGCCTCAGATTGCTAGAAAGGAAATGCAATATCAGGGGCACATTTTAGAAGAAATGGACTTGGATGCTATTTTACTCAGGCATCCGGAAATTGTTTTGGTTGATGAGTTGGCTCATCGCAATATACCCAATAGTCGCCATGAACGACGGTGGCAAGACGTCAATGAATTGCTAGATGCGGGTATTGATGTATTTACGACCATTAATATACAGCATTTAGAAAGCTTAAACGATGTGGTACATCAGATTACGGGCATTCGAGTAAATGAAACGGTACCAGATCGGGTATTTGATCGTATTCGAGACATTCGTTTAATTGATTTACCTGTTAGTGAACTCATTGAAAGGCTCCATCAAGGAAAAGTCTATGTGCCAGAGCAAGCAAATTTGGCATTACAAGGCTTTTTTAGCATTTCAAATTTAACAGCATTGCGTGAACTGGCAATGCAATGTGTTGCTGAGCATGTCGATTTAGATTTAAAACAGAGTTACACCTCTAAGGGTTTGAAGTCTATTTCGCTGCAAAATGAATTGATGATTGCGATAGATGGACAAGGTTCTTCTGAGTATTTAGTACGAGCAGGTTGTCGATTAGCAGAGCGTAATGGTGCTACGTGGACTGTAGTGAATGTTGCTAAAAGTTTGGACTTTGGGCAGAGTTCAGGAAATTCATATAAAAAAGAATATATTGAAATTGACCGAGCATTTGAGCTGGCTCGCCAACTCGGGGGGCGAACAGAAGTTTTATATGGGCATCGAGTTGCCTCAGTGTTAATGGATGCTGCACTTGATCGAGGTATTTCCAATTTGGTCATTGGCAAAAGTATTTCGCCGTGGTGGTTAAAGTTATTTAAGAAAAATTTAGCTCAGCAATTATTAAATCAAGAAAATTCGATTGCTTTAACGATTTTGCATCCAGAACAGGGTACTAAAAAGACAACTCAACTTGAAAAGCCATCATTTTTATCATTAAAAGAAAGTGTTTTTGTTTTAGCGGTTACATGTGTCAGTATTTTTATAGCTCACTTTGCCGAAGTTCTATTGGGTATTGAAGACTTTTCTGTCATTTTCATTATTTCAGTTTTAATTGTAGCAACGAAAACCCGAATGCTTGCTGCAGTAGTAGCCGCTCTTATTTGTTTCTTAGCCTACAATTTTTTCTTTATAGCACCACGTTTTACATTTCAAATTTCAGCACACCAAGGTGTAGTTACCGTTGTTGCTTTTTTTGCAGCAGCTTTAATCGCTGGGCGGTTGGCTTCTCAGTTACGCCAGCAAGTTTTGTCTTTAAAAGCTGCCAATGCCTACACCACAGTGATGCAAGACTTGGCACGTAAGCTTTCTAGTGCGGTGAACCTTGAAGAAGTCATGCAAACAGGACGTATGACTTTAGAAACCCAGCTTCAAACTAAAGTGTGGATTTCTATTCAAGATAGAGTCATTTCATCTGATATTGAGCTAAACGATAAAGAAAAAGTAGCCGCAGAATGGTGCTTAAAACATCAACAACCTTGCGGGCGTTTTACCGATACTCTTAGTCAATCAAACTGGTGGTTTTTACCACTTTTAGAACAGAAAAATAGCCTAGGTATAGTGGGAATTTACTTTAAGGATGATGTAGTTTCTCTAAATTTTGAGCAAAAGAAACTAACTGAAAGTGTAATTGAATATATTGCACAGGCAGCACTTCGAACCCAATTGGTCAATGAACTCGAACAAGCAAAAGTCACCAGTGAAACAGAGCGCTTACGTTCAGCTTTATTATCTTCGGTATCGCATGATTTACGCTCGCCACTAGCTTCTATTATTGGAGCAGCAGACACGCTTGCCAATTTTAAAGCTGATATGTCCGAACAAGACCAGCAAGATTTACTTGAAACAATTCATTTAGAAGGTGAGCGTTTAGACCGTTATATTCAAAATTTGCTTGATATGACGCGCTTAGGTCACGAAGGCTTAACTTTAAAAAGAGACTGGATTGGAGTAGATGAGTTAATTGGTTCGGCAACCCGCCGTTTAAAGCGTTATAAACCAGATACTCAAGTGATGGTTCAGTTACCTGAGAAACCGATTAGTTTGTATGTTCACCCAGCGCTGGTAGAGCAAGCTATTTTTAATGTTTTAGAAAATGCCGCAAACTTTTCACCTCCAGATGAATCAGTCATGATTCGTGCTCAACTTTCATCAGAAGATGAAGTAAAAATTGAAATTGAAGATAGAGGTGCGGGAATTCCTGAAGACGAAAGACATCGTATTTTTGATATGTTTTATACGATGGAACGAGGAGACCGTGGAAAATTTGGTACTGGTTTAGGGCTTACAATCGTAAAAGCGATTATTGGTGCTCATATGGGTACAATAGAAGCATTTTCAGGGCGCCAAAATAAAGGTACTTTAATTCAAATCAGATTACCCATTCACCCAGTAAAAGAATAAGTTGTAAATTCATGATAAGTTCCGAAACATCACCTGTAGAAACACGCATTGTGATTATTGATGATGAGCCTCAAATTCGTAAATTTTTAGACATTGCTTTAAGAACTCAAAAATATAAAACCACGCTCTGCGAAACGGGTTATAAAGGTCTAGAAGCTTTAGCAACACAAGGGGCTGATTTGGTTATTCTAGATTTGGGCTTACCCGATTTAGATGGGAAAGAAGTGCTTCAAGAGTTACGCAGCTGGTCAAATGTGCCTGTTATTGTGTTATCTGTACGCGCTGATGAATACGAAAAAGTTGCTTTGTTAGATGCTGGCGCAAATGATTACATGACCAAGCCTTTTAGTGTCCAAGAGCTTTTGGCGCGCATACGTGTCATCTTAAGAAATCAACCCATTCAGCAAGAAGCACATGTTTATGACGATGGTTATCTTAAAGTCGATGTCACTCAACGTTTGGTTTGGGTCGAGCAACAACCAATTACTTTAACTCGGAAAGAGTTTCAACTTTTGACACTATTAATGCGCTATCAAGGGCAGCTTTTAACACAGCCACAGCTCTTAAAAGAACTATGGGGACCAACTCATCAGGAAGATACGCATTATTTGCGTATTTTGGTGGGTAAGTTGCGGAGTAAACTGGGAGATAACGCGATTCAACCACGTTATATTGCTACTGAACCTGGTGTGGGATTACGCTTTTTAGCTCAACAGAAAAATCATTAATGAGATGTAAAAAAACCTTAGGGTATTTCTCCCTAAGGGTTTGCAAAGTGGTTTATAGTTTTTTTGCTTTTTTTATTTATATATCCCAATGTTGTTCTGCTTCAGTCATTTGGCTGTAAATATTTTGATATTCAGCTTGTTTCACTGTGTACCAATGTTCTACAAAGTCTGCCCCTAAATACCCTTTTAAAATAAGACTCCCTTTAAATATTTTTAAGGCTTCTGGTTGGTTGTTGGCTAATAAAATATGCTCATCTTGAAACTTCAAAAGATGTGCAGGTTTTGGTAGCGGTAACTTATGAGATAAGCCGTAAGATACACCCGCTAAAATAGTGGCTGTAACCAGATATGGGTTACAGTCAGCTCCTGCAACACGATATTCTAAGCGTTGATTTTGTACATCCGAGCATGGAATGCGAATTGCGACATTACGATTATTGGTATCCCAATTGGCTTCTAATGGCACATGATGACCAATTTTAAAACGTCTATAAGAATTAATATTAGGCGCTAAAATCGCCATAGATGCAGGCATTAACTCAATGAGTCCGCTAATCGCGCTGAGTAATTTGGCTGCCAGCTCATCTTTTTCTTCTTCTGAGCTAAATATATTTTCATGGTATTGATTCAGCATGCTCATATGAAAATGCATGCCACTACCAGCTTTTGCCAAGTTCGGTTTCGCCATGAAACAAGCAGTTAAGTCATGCTTTCTTGCAACTTGCTTTACAATTCTTTTTAAAGCATTAATTTGATCGCATAGCTTCAAAATGTCATGGCTATGTTGAAGATTTAGTTCATATTGTCCAGGAGATGATTCCGCAACAATAGCTGTAATTTCAATAGATTGCAGTAGGGCGGCTTTTTCAACTTCATCTAGGACTTGTTGATAATTATTTGGCGCATCTATATCGAAACATTGGTTTTCTATGCAGGTTTCAGCCTGATACTGAGGTGAGAAAAGATAAAACTCTAGCTCGGCAGCCATGACAGGAAAATAATTATGATCGTGTAACTGATTTAATATTTTTTTTAATATATTGCGTGGTTCATAACGGCAGTCTGTACCATCTTCTTCTTGCATGGATAGGTAAAGCTGGGCATTTAATTCAGGGGATAAGGCACTGGGTTGCAAGCTGCCTAAAATGGGCAGGCAAAGTCTATCTGGTTCACCAATATATTTTCCTAGGCCTGTTTCTTCAATCACTTTTCCATCCAGACTCATGGCGTAAACGGAAAGTGGAAAATAACATCCATGAGAGAGATTTTTGAGGCTTTTAACGTCAATTCGTTTACCACGAATATGGCCGTTTAAGTCATGTAGACAAATATCAATGTGTTGAGTCTGAGGATATAAACTTAAATATTCATCAACTTCTTTTAAAAAAAGTTCTGCGTTGAAAGTGTTATCTTGTGTCGGTGCAATAAAATCATCTGATATTTTAAATACCTTAAAGTGAGAATCTTTTAAGTTTAAATTTGGGTAAATAAGCGTACTCATTATAAAAAACCTTGGTGGTTATTTAGCTAAAATCCTACCTTAGCCCTTGAAGTAAATCGCGTAAAAAAAGAGTAAAATAATTAAAGAGTATTTTATAAGTAATTTTTATTTTTTGTATTCATAATCAGTGGTTTGAGCTTTGTTTTGATAATAAATTATTAAAGTAAAATTAACATATAAGAGCCATCTGATAGTCCATGATTTCGCTTTTAAAAATTAAACATAATTAGAATTTGTGATCCTTAAATTTGGTGAGATGGTCAAACTGCTTTAAACTTAAACGCTTATCCAGTTAAACATTTATGTATAAGTCTCGAATAAAGTAGGACTTACATCGTGTATGTACTGGAATTTTATTTTTGCGTTTTTTTAAATTTTATTTTTGAGTTCTCTTAATATGAAAAATATCGGTTTAGCCATTTTGGCAATCAGCCTCTCGGGTTGTGCTGCAATGAGCGTAGAAGAATGTAAGACTGCAAATTGGTCATTAGTGGGCGAGAAAGATGGTTCAAAAGGTTCTTCACCGCGTTTAGATCAATATTACAAAGCATGTGGAAAAGCCAATATTGTTCCAGATCAAAAGTCATATGAACGTGGATATAAAGAAGGTCTAGGGTATTATTGCCAGCCATCAAACATTTTTTATAACGCTTTGGAAGGGAATGGGAATATTAATGTATGTCCAATCGAGCAGCGTAATCGTTTAAGACCTTATTATCGAGCTGCCTCAGATTACTACAATGCAAAAAATGAATATGACCGTTATGATGAAAAGTTTAAGCAGTATTCGGACAGTGCTTATAACGAAAAATTAAAGCCAGAAGAGCGTGAACGTTATCGCAAGCTTTTAAGAGAACTACAAATTGATCGTGACCGTATTAATCGCAACTATTGGAACTCAATTCGAGATATTGAACGTTTCAAATATGATCATGGTTTAAAATAATATTTGAAAAAGGATTGATCCGAATGAGATCAATCCTTTGTTTTTTTAAAGATAATAACTCGTTTTAGTCATTAACTTTGAAATAGCAGTCATACTGATTTTTACTGCATAAGGTAATTCAACACCACCTGCTTCAAGGGCTGTATGGCGATGATGTAATTCATCTTCATTCATTTGCTCTAAAATTTTACGAGAACGATCATCTTGAGCAGGTAACTGGTTTAAATGGTCTTGCAAATGCATGCTTACCTGACGTTCAGTTTCAGCAACAAAACCTAAGCTATATTTATCACCAGCAATACCAGCAAGAGCGCCCATACCATATGAAAGGCCGTACCAGATTGGGTTCAATAAACTTGTATGGCTATTCAACTCTTTTAAACGGTCTTCGCACCAAGCTAAATGGTCTTGTTCTTCAATTGCTGCTTGTTGCATTTCACGGCGTACATTCGGTAATTTCGCCGTTAATGCTTGTCCATGATAAAGCGCTTGAGCACATACTTCACCACTATGGTTAACACGCATTAGGCCTGCAACATGGCGAGCATCTTCTACACCAAGTTGTGTTTCAGCCGTTTCAGCTGGGTTTTGGCGCTGTGCTGCTGTTGCACCTGGAACAAGACTACGTAATGCCTGATCAAAGGAGTTAATAAGTTGATCAATTCCCGTGTAGTGGCGCATAAATTAGTCCTCCAAAGAAAGATGTGCTGTGGCAAGCATTGGTTTTAGTCGGGCAAGAAGCCAGATACTAAAGATTGCACTAAGTACAGCTGTAATAATAAATAGTATTTTAATATCAATTTTTAAAACACTTAAGATTAAGATTGAGAAAATTGCAGAAGAAACCATGAATACAGCATTTAAAATGTTATTTGCTGCAACCACTCGGGCACGATGGGAGCGAGGCGAATAAGCCTGCATCATGGCATATAAAGGAACAATATAAAAACCACCACTAATACCCAATAAAGTCACAGCAATCATGACGTGGTAGTAAACCCAGCCTTGAGTGAAAATATCTTTTAAAGTCAGTAATGCACCAGTTCTTTCGGGTACAAAAGCTAGACTGGCTGCAAGGTAAAGTGCAAAAACAGTAAGGCCAATTGCACCGATTGGCACCATTTTAATATTAATTTCTGAACCACCAATTTTGCGGCAAAGTAATGAACCGACACCAATTCCGACTGAGAAGAACGTGAGTAATAGACTAACCACATTTTCTGATGCATGGAGATTTTGCTGAGTCAGCTGTGGAATTTGCGTTAAATAAGTCGCCCCATAAAACCAGTACCATGAGTTACCTAATAAAATTGTGAACACTAACGGTAAGCTTTTGGCATATGTAATGGTTTGGAAGCTTGTACGAATAAAGTTCCAGTCAATATCTAAATCTGGTGCAGCAACTTTTTGAGGCAAGATAAAGCGACTAAACACATAGCCTATACAAGCAATAGCAACTACAGTCAGACTAATCCACAGTAAATTACCTTCTGATGATGCAATTACGGCACCACCTAAGATCATTCCGAACAAGATTGCCATCGATGTACCGGATTGAAATAAGGCATTGCCCGACATGAGTTCATTCGGTTTTAAAATTTCAGGCAAAATTGCATATTTAATAGGTCCGAAAAATGTGGAATGTGTTCCCATTAAGAATAAAGCGAGAAGAAGCAACCATAAATGCCCCAATAAGAAACCGGCAGATCCAATAAGCATAATGATGATTTCTAATATTTTTATGCCACGCACAAGCTGTGCACGTTCATATTTGTCTGCAATTTGTCCTGCTGTTGCTGAAAAAAAGAAATATGGCAATATAAACAATAATGCTGCTAAATTATTGAGTGTGCTTACTGGGGCAGATTGTTGTTGAATCCAACCATACGTAATGACTAACAATAAAGCTTGCTTAAAAACATTGTCATTTAATGCGCCAAAAAACTGTGTAAAAAACATCGGTACAAACCGACGTGATGTCATCAGGGATTCATCTTGTTTCATCATGTGCAAGCTTCATTGAGTTTTATTAAAAAATGTGACGGAGTGTTAATTTGCATCGAAAACCATGTATGATATTTTTAACGCTTGATTAAATGAAAAATCAATGGTTTCGAGTGAGTTTTATCCTCATATTGGTGCGTTTATTAAAAAATAAGTTTAGAGTTTTCCATGCCTTCTAAAATTAAGTTTAAACAGTCAACTCTTTCTCACTCTATGCATTTAATCTTGAAAATGCAGAGTATACCTAAACTTATTTGTAGCAGCCTATTGTTAAGTTTATGTGTTAGTCCTTGTTATGCTCAAAGTTCGGCTGATACTGTAACACCAGTCGCAAACCAGACGGTAGCTGATTCATCATTACAGCAAACAAATACAAATAACCCAAATGATGTCCCGATTACTGATATTGCGACTCTTGTAACCCAAGCACAGCAACAACAAGATAGCTTGGCTATATTGCAACAACAAGAACAATTTCCAAATCAGATTGAAGAATTTAAGCCAATCACGCTTGATAACCTTGATGACTTACCTGTTATGCCTGTTGACCAGAACATGGCAAATGAAATTTATCGGGTAGCAGAAGAGGCAAAAACTGAAGCGCAAAACTTCCAAAATGGAACTCAAAAACATCCAGAAATGGTAGTCAATGATGCATCTCAAGCAGAATTACATGAAATTACTCAAGCACCTGTAAATATTGATCAGCTTATGCATGAGATTCAATCGGATAGTAAGATTGTAGTCGAAGCCAATGAAACAGGAAAAACTTTACCCGAGCTTACAGCTGCGACTGAAGAACCACCCGAAGAAAAAGGTTTCTTTAAGCGAATAATAAATAAAATCCGTCCACCGCGTGTGATTCCGATGGAGCAAATACCTCGTATTACTGCTGAGGTCAGTGGAGCTTCAGATGATCTCGCTAAAAATATTAAAGGTAAATTATCTACTTTTACCCAAGAATCATTTGAAGATTTTAATGCTGCATTGCCGCAATTAAGAAGCTTGAGTAATCAGGCTGCCCAAGCTGTGGGTTATTACAATGCTGAGTTTCGTTTTGAAAAATTAAGTGCAAGCCGCGTTCGTGTTAACGTTACTCCAAATGAGCCTGTACGAATTAATGAACAAAACATTGAATTTAGTGGAGCTGGTGCAAAACAGCCACAGTTTCAGGTTATTCGTTTAGTGCCAGATCAAGATGTAGGTGATATTTTTAATCATGGTCTGTATGAAACAACCAAAAGCCGAATTGTCGATGCTGCATCGAATAACGGTTATTTTGATGCATACTGGCGTTTACATGATGTGAAAGTAAGTCAACCTGAAAACAAAGCAGATATTAATCTCAAGTATGAAACAGGTGAGCGCTATAAGCTTGGTAAGGTTGAGTTTCGTATGAGCGATCCATCCAAACCATTGCCAATCAAGTTAAAGATTTTGGAAAGTATGGCACCTTGGCAAGAGGGTGATGACTACACATTCTGGCGTGTAAATGCTTTAGCCAATAACCTGACTAACTCGCGTTATTTTAACTACACTTTGGTCGATTCAATTAAACCTGACCCAATTGAAAAACCACTTGAATTACCGCCAGATTTGCAAGCATTGGTCGATCAGCAAAATGTCACTATTGATGAATCGAAATTGCTTTCCCCTGAGCAACAACAGCTTGCTAAAGCACGACAGTTAGCTTCATCTAGTAAAGAAGTTACTCAAAATGTTGTGGACGAAAAACAATTTGCTGGAACTGAAAATGCACAATTAGCTGCGGCGCCCGCTGCTTTAAAAACTGCTGCAGTACAACACGCAGAACAAGAATCGGAACAAGACCGTTTACAAGCCCAAGCACGTGAAGAAAAACGAATTCCGGTGATTGTGACCTTAAATGCTGACAAACTAAATAGTCTGGAAACAGGTGTTGGTTATGGTACTGACACGGGAGCTCGTTTACGTAGTCAATATCGCCGCTCGATTGTCAATGAATATGGTCATTCATTTGATGCCAACTTTGAACTTTCACAAATTCGGCAGTCTATAGATGGCCGTTATAGTATTCCTTATAAGCACCCATTAAATGATTACTTTAATATTGTGGGTGGTTATGAGCGCGAGACTAGAGATAATATCGGTCCTGATGTGAGTTTATTAACTGAATCTGCCGTATTGGGTGGTGAGCGAGTCATTAAAAAGCCATTAGGAAACTGGCAACATACGATTGGGGTACGTTACCGTCTGGACCGTTTAACTCAAAAAGGGGATGTTGATATTTCTGAGTTACCAGATGCTTTTAAAGCTGCTGCATCAGAACAAGAAGCATTGTTATTCGGTTATGAAACATCTAAAACTTCAAGTAATACACGTTTAAACCCAACTAAAGCATTTAAACAAAGCTATAAGATAGAACTGGGAAGTAGTAGTTTACTTTCCGATGCTAATATGGCGATTGCAACAGCGGGTTGGAGATTTATTTATTCTTTAGGTGAAAACGATAACCATCAGTTTGTGGGGCGATCTGATCTTAGTTATATTTTTACCGATGAATTTGATAAAGTTCCCTATAATTTAAGATTCTTTACTGGTGGTGATCAGACAATTCGTGGTTTTGATTATAAAAGTCTTTCACCAGAAGAAAATGGATATAAGATTGGTGGACAAGCTTTAGCTATTGGCTCTTTGGAATATAACTATCAATTCAAAGAGGGATGGAGAGCAGCTGTTTTTTCTGATTTTGGTAATGCTTACGATAAGAATTTTAGTAATCCGAGTGCTTATAGTGTTGGTGTCGGTATTCGTTGGAAGTCACCAATTGGACCAATTCGTTTAGATGTGGCTTCAGGTATTTCTGATGATAATCATCCGATTCGTTTGCATTTCTTTATTGGTCCACAACTTTAAAAATAAAATTTATTAGGTTTATTTTATGGCGGAAGTAGAACAGCAGCCCACTTCGGCACCTGACTCTCCTAAGAAGCGACGCATTTTGCGTAGCTTCTTGCTGACGATATTAATCATACTTTTATTACTTGTTGCTTCTATCATTATTATGATGTCGACTGACCGTGGAAGCCGTTTCTTATTAGATCGTGTTTTACAGGCGCAGCAAGTCATTAAATATGAATATGAAGGGGGTAATTTACTTAAAGGAATTATCCTCAAAAATATTATTGTTCAGTTGGCAGAAGTCGATGTTACTTTAGATAGAGCTGATGTTCGCTTGGGGTGGCGTTCTTTAATTTTAGAAAAAGAAGTACATTTGAGTAATGCAGATGTACGTAACTTAATCATTATTAATAAAGCTCCGCCATCAGATAAACCATTTGGATTTAAACCCATTAAATTGCCATTTGTGCTGCGGGTAGATCAGGCAGATGTCGATCATTTAGAAATTAAAAATTCAGGTTCTGTTGTAAATTTTCATGATGTTCATCTAAATGATGCGTTGTGGTCAGAAACAAAGCTAAAGTTTGAAAATTCAAGTATGGATATGGGGTATCTTTCTGTTCATAACGCAACAGGAAATATGGACTTTAGCGGTAAATATCCACTTAATGCGACTGCAGATTTAAGAATTCCTTCTTTAAAAAGTTTAAACATCCAAAATATTAAAGTAGCAGCCCGAGGAAGTTTAGACACTTTGCAAGCTGGTGTAGCAACCACCACACCAGACTTATTAACAGGTTGGGTCGTTCTACATCCTGTTCGTCATGAAGTACCTATGCAAGGTGCATTGTTATTCAAAAACTATCACTTGCCTTTACTGGTCGAACAAAAATTATTTGCTAAAAATGGCGTGATCAAGTTTCAGGGGGATGTGAAACAACTGAACTTAGCACTTGATACAGATTTAAAAGGTGAGAATTTACCTGAAGGCCAATACAATGCCTTAATGAATACCGATCTGGTTCACCAGTTGAATATTACTGACTTTAATGGTCAGGTTATGAAAGGTGCAATTAACCTTAAAGGGTTAGTGAACTGGAAAGATCATGTCACTTGGGATGTAAAAGGTCGTTTAGATCATGTTAATCCTAAAGATAAAGCGATTCCTCAAGTCGTTCAGGATTTCTTGCCACCAAGTTTAGATGCAGCCGTTTCTTCAACGGGTTCTTTGGAAAAAGGTACTGAAGTATTAGCTAATGTAGACTTTGACCGCTACGAGTCTTGGAAACTTAAATTAAACCAAGCTCCTGAAAAGAATAAAAAACCTCAGCCAATGTTTATGAATGTGGCTTGGTCAAAAATAGACCGTGCTATGCCATATATAGGTTGGTTAAGCAGTGATAGTGGTCAAGTTGATCTGACTCTGCGAGATGGTCAGCAAGATATTAAAGTCTCGACAAAAGTATATCAGCATGAACAGACTTTATTGCCAGCAGGGCAATATCTGGCAACGTTGAATGTTAAAGATAATATTCTTAATGTTCCTAGTTTTAATTTTGTGGCTCAAAAAGGTAGTCTCTCAGGTCAGGCCAAAGTTTTATTGCCTACTGAAAAACGTCAGCTGGCATGGAATGCCTTATTAAATGCAAAAGACTTTAATCCACAAAGTATTCATGCAGCTGCACCGGTTAACCTACTTAATGGCTCAGTTAAGGCAAGTGGTTTTGCAAAGCCAAATCAACAAATTATTCAACTGGAAAAAATTGATTTAAAAGGCCAATTGGCTCAAGCAAACCAAGAAACTGTTGCGCTATCTGGAAAAAGTACAGCAGCTTTATTATTTAATGATGTTAAAGCTGGTGGCGGTTTTAAAGGTTTTGCCGTTAATTATGATGGATCTTTAAAAGCACTTAATCAGGCTAATGGATTGTTAAAGTTCTCTATTGCAGGTACTCCAGAATTTATTCGAATTAACCAGTTACAACATGATGGTGTTGCTGGAAAAATCTATGCGACTGGATCATTAAATTTAAAAGATCGTATTGCTTGGGATATCAATAGTTCGCTTGTGCGCTTTAAACCTCAATATTTTGTTTCTAGTGTAAAAGGCGAAATTTCAGGAAATGTAAAAACGCAAGGTGTTTGGTCCGATAAGTTAAAGCGTATTGATATTCAACAATTGAATCTTGCAGGATTTTTGAATAACAAACCAGTGAGAGGTAAAGGTAACTTATCTGTACTTATGGATTCGAACCAAAAGGGCTTTTTACCTCAACAATTTGAAGCGAATAATCTATTTTTAGTGTATGCACAGAACCAGTTGCAAGCGACTGGTAATGCGCAGAATTTAAAAATTAAGCTCAATGCACCTGCACTTTATGAGTTGTATCCTGGTTTAAGTGGCCGTGCGTATGGAGATTTGAGTGTCCAATCTCAACCACGTTTGAAAGCTACAGCTAATATTGCAGTTGATAACTTTGCCTATACTAATTTAGTGAGTATTAAAAAACTGCGTGTACAGGGTGAACTTCCAACTTCTGAAACAACACCAACTCAACTCACAGCAAAGCTAGACAATTTGCGTAGTGGTAGCCGTCTAATCCAGTCTGCTGAGGTGAATTTGGCCGGAACACGAAAAGCGCACTTATTAAAAGTGCAGGCGAATAATAATGTTTCTAAGTTCTATGTGCAGTTAGCAGGCGGTTTTAACCAGAATAATGATTGGTTGGGGCAAATTCAAAAAGGTAGTTTTGATTCGCGTCGAATTCGTTTAGCACAAAATCAAAATGCACCTGTTGTTTTCTCATCAGCACGTTCTGAGTTATATGTGGGACAACATTGTTGGCAAAGTAGAAATAGTCAGTTATGTCTTGATCAACCTGTACGTGTCAGTAAAGCACAGGGCAATATTTCATTTGTTACCCAAAATCTGGATTTAGGCGATTTTGCTGCGTTTATGCCAGAAGGTTTGGCAATGACGGGTCAACTCAATGGCTATGCAAAAGCTTCTTGGGTAAATGGTGGACATCCTAAACTTGATGCACGTTTAGTGACACGAAAAGGTGAGCTAGGTCTAGCTGCGGAAGATCCTCAAGACCCGCCAACGACATTGACTTATGATGAACTGAGCGTAATCGCGAAGAGTATTTCAGATGGTCTATTGTTACGTGTTGATGTAAAAACACCTGATATTGGTACTGGCTATGCAAATGTCATTATTAATCCATACCAACCTTCTATGCCAATGCATGGTGAGGTGGCCTTTAACGATGTACAGTTAAAAGTTTTAAAACCATTCATTCAAGATGTACGTTCAATGAGTGGTACCTTAGCCTTAGCAGGTAAAGTGAATGGTACTTTAACCCAACCGCAGTTTACGGGTGAAATGCGTTTGAAAAACGGGGCAATCAGTATGATTTCCCTGCCAGTGAACTTAACCAACGTACAAGTGTACTCGTCTATTCGTCAGGATATGGCAACAATTGATGGTGCATTTAACAGTGGGCAAGGGGTAGGTTTACTTAAAGGTAGTTTCGACTGGAAAGATTCACCACGTCTACAGTTGAACTTAAAAGGTGATAACCTACTGGTACGCCAAGCACCATTAATTACTGCAATTGCAAATCCGAATTTGACACTCGATATGTATCCTTTCGATAAACGTCTAAGTTTGAAAGGATCGGTAGATGTCCCTCGTGCACGTATTTCAATGCCTGAAACAACGGCACCTGTCATTAATACATCTTCAGATGTTCGTATTGTCCGTCAAGGCCAAGATCCACTTGCAATTTTACGTGCAGCAAAACCTTGGGATATTCGTGCCGATATTTCAGTCAATATTGGTAATCAGGTTATCTTCCAAGGCTTTAACAGTAATATTCCTTTAGTAGGTCGTTTGAACTTAACTCAGCGTGGTTATGAAACTGCAATGCGCGCAATGGGTGCTATTGGTGTGAGCCAAAAAGTGAAAATTGAAGCTTATGGTCAAAGCTTAGATTTAAACCGTGCAATTGCCCGTTTCAATGGTCCGTTGGCAAACCCGACTTTAGATATTGATGCGAATAAGAATGTTCAGGGCAGTATGGTGGGCGTTCGTGTCACAGGCACTGCATCATCACCAAACATTCAAGTTTATAACGATGCAGGCTTATCTGAACAAGAAGCATTAAATGCATTGGTAACAGGTCGTATTAATGAAGGTTCTAGCGGTTTAAGTAATTCAGAAGGTTTTAAATCTGATGTAAACAACACCATTGCTGCTGCGGGTATTAGTATGGGCTTGGGTGGTACACGTGCTTTAACGAATCAAATTGGTCGTACTTTTGGTTTAAGTGGACTTGCACTAGATGCACAAGGTACAGGTGATGATACGCAAGTGAGTTTAACGGGTTATATCACACCAGATCTGTTTATTCGCTATGGTGTTGGGGTGTTTACTCCTGTAAACAAACTCACTTTACGTTATCAAATGAATCGACGTTTATACCTAGAAGCAAGTCAGTCTTTAGAAAGAGCAATCGACTTATTCTACAACTGGCGTTTCTAAATGTATGAATTAAGAGCTCACTTTTAGTGGGCTCTTATTTTATTAAATATTTATAGTGTTTTTAAAAAGTTGGATATTAATCATATAGATCATCAATTTTTGAGCAGGAGTCACGCTTTAAATAGGTTTTTTTATTAAAGAAAATTCACTTGAAAACTGCAGTTTTATAAATTAATTTTCAGAATCATTAAATGAAATTAGATTGATAATGCCTTGTTGATCATTGCAAATAAGGTGAGTTTTCCAAGGAAATGCCAGTGAAAAAAGATACTTGTGTTGAAATTAAAGAGAATAGGGATAACGAGCCAAATGTTAAATATCGTGGGCTAATTCAAAAATTAACAACAACCTTATCAGTGACGTTTTTATCACTTGGTTGGGGTAACGCTGTGAATGCTGCAGATCGACAAATCGCTTTAGTGGGAACCTGGACATCAATTCCTAATGCACCACTTGTGCAAAAACCAAAACAGGCCAGTGAAGGTTTGTACCAGCTTCAAGTGAATACCGATGGGACTTTAACTCCTGTTAAAGTATTAAAAATGAAAAGTCCTTCATGGATTGTGAAATCGAAAGATGGCCGTTTTGCATATACAACAAATGAAGAAAACTCAGGGGAAGTCACTGCTTTATCAGTTCAAAACGGAAAGGTAGAGGTACTGAACACAGTGGATAGCCATGGTGGACATCCAACACATGCCTCAATTAGTTTAGATGGTAAGTTCCTGTTTGTATCGAACTATTCCGCATTCGATAAAGGTCGTGGTGGCGTAGCCGTTTTGCCAATTTTGCCAAATGGACATTTAGGTGAAATGGTACAAAATATTGTGTTCGCAGAAGGTTCTGGTCATGTCAAAGGTCGTCAGGAAAGTGGTCATGCACATTCGACAACTTTCAGCCCAGATGGTAAGTATTTATATGCGAGCGATCTTGGAAATGACAAAATCTATACCTTTCGTTATAACCCAAGTAAAACGCAACCACTTGAAGCGGATAGTAGCCGAGATGTGACGTTTATTCATGGGTCTGGTCCACGTCATATGGTCTTTTCACCAAATGGCAAGCATGCATACATTACCGCAGAAATGCGAAGTGAAATTGTGGCGTTTAATGTACAAGATGGACATTTGAAAAAAATTGCTGAGCTAAAGCTGGTACATGAAGATAAAACCCCCGAATTTAAAAGTGCGAGTGGAATTATCCTTAGTCCAGATGGCAAATATGTAATTGCTGCCAATCGTGGTGCAGACAACAAACTTTTGGTATTTAAAATTCAACAAAATGGCTTGCTAGATCAACCAGTCGTTTATAACGCTAATGGTATTGAACCACGAGCTTTCTCCTTTGATGCAACAGGTAAATATTTATATGTGACGAATGTATATAGTAATAACATCAGTTTGTTCCGCTTTGATGCAAAAAGCGGTAGTTTAAAACCTGCTGGCGATGCTGCAAAAATATCTACGCCTACTGATATTAAATTTTTTAATTAATCTGAATTGATAAATCAGTATTTCTAACACTTCCTATAAAAGACCGAGAATTTCTATCTCGGTTTTTTATGGCAGTTTTTGCAAAGTTTGTCAGATTCAGTATGATGTGGGCAGCTTAGTCTGTGTAGAGTAATGATGAAAAAAGTTTTATTTGTTTTGATGGGTATGTTGTTAGTCGGCTGTACAGAGAAAAAACCTTTAACACCTGAAGAACAATGGCATGGCTTTTGTACAAGTGTTGGAAATGCAGCTAGAAGTATTGTGTTTGATCGTCAGCAAGCAATTGAAAAGACTCAAGCGGTTGAACATGCAAATAAAATTGAAGATGAGATCACCAAAAAATTCATCTTGAATATTATTGAAAAAGTTTATGCTATTCCACAAGATGAACTAAAAACTAACCCAGAAGCCCTACAAGAAAAAATTAGAAAACAAATGGCAGATGAGTGCTTAGTTACACCACACGACAAAATGCCAAACTACAAAAAGTTCTAAGTGTACAAGACATCGTCAACACTCCACTAAGGTGGAGTGTTCTTTCAAATCAAAATATCGCATGATAAGTCAGTCATTAAGATCATTATTTACACAGGGGTATTTAGTTACAAAATAATGGGCATCACGGAGAAACACCCCGCGCGCATTAACTTTTAGCTTGAACTCTAGTAAAATTTTGTAGTCCATATTACTTGTGAAGCTTTGTGAAAGCTGGAATTTACAAGTAATTTTTTAAAAAAAGAGGAATGAACACCGTGCTAGAAGCTTACCGCCAACACGTTGCTGAACGTGCCGCACTCGGAGTCCCACCGAAGCCACTTGATGATGCTCAAACTGCTCAACTTGTTGAGTTATTAAAAAACCCACCGGCAGGTGAAGAAGCATTCTTGGTTGATTTGCTTGAAAACCGTGTTCCTGCAGGTGTTGACCAAGCAGCTTACGTAAAAGCAGCTTTCTTGGCAGCGATTGCAAAAGGCGAAGCGACATCTCCGCTAGTTTCTAAAGAACGTGCAGTTTATTTACTAGGTACTATGCTTGGTGGCTATAACGTAGCACCTTTAGTTGAGCTTCTAGATGATGCTGAATTAGCGAGCTTAGCTGCTGAAGCATTGAAAAAAACTTTACTTGTATTTGATGCGTTCCATGACGTAGCTGATAAAGCTAAAGCTGGCAATGTTAATGCAAAAGCTGTTTTACAGTCTTGGGCTGATGCTGAATGGTTCACTAGCCGTAAAGACGTACCAGAAGAAATCAAAATCACTGTGTTCAAAGTAACAGGTGAAACAAACACTGATGACTTGTCTCCAGCTCAAGATGCGTGGAGCCGTCCAGACATCCCATTACACGCAAACGCAATGTTGAAAAACGAGCGTGACGGTATCAACCCTGAAAAACCAGGTGAAGTTGGTCCATTAAACCAAATTAAAGAACTTATTGCTAAAGGCAACCAAGTTGCTTATGTAGGTGACGTTGTTGGTACAGGTTCATCTCGTAAATCTGCAACAAACTCTGTGCTTTGGTTCTTTGGTGATGAAATTACTCACATTCCAAACAAAAAAGACGGTGGTGTGTGCTTAGGCGGTAAAATTGCTCCGATCTTCTTTAACACAATGGAAGATGCTGGTGCATTACCAGTAGAGATCGATGTTTCTAACATGAACATGGGTGACGAAGTTACTCTTAAAATCGATCATGCTGCTGCAAAAGTTACTGCGTTCAAAAATGGCGAACAAATCGCTGAGTCTGAACTTAAAACTCCAGTACTTTTAGACGAAGTACGTGCTGGTGGTCGTATTAACTTGATCATTGGTCGTGGCTTAACTGCTAAAGCACGTGAAGCTTTAGGTTTAGCTCCATCTACATTATTCCGTACTCCAGTACAACCTGCTGACACTGGCAAAGGTTTTACTTTAGCTCAGAAGATGGTTGGTCGTGCATGTGGTCTTGCAGAAGGTCAAGGTATCCGTCCAGGTACTTACTGTGAACCTAAGATGACTACAGTTGGTTCTCAAGATACAACTGGTCCTATGACTCGTGACGAGTTAAAAGACTTAGCTTGCTTGGGCTTCTCTGCTGATTTAGTAATGCAATCTTTCTGTCACACTGCTGCTTATCCAAAGCCAGTTGACGTACAAATGCAACATACACTTCCAGACTTCATCATGAACCGTGGTGGTGTATCTTTACGTCCAGGTGACGGTATTATCCACTCTTGGTTAAACCGTATGCTTCTTCCAGATACAGTAGGTACTGGTGGTGACTCGCATACTCGTTTCCCAATTGGTATTTCGTTCCCAGCAGGTTCTGGCCTTGTAGCTTTCGCTGCTGCAACTGGTGTAATGCCACTTGATATGCCTGAATCAGTTCTTGTTAAGTTCAAAGGTAAAATGCAGCCTGGTATCACTTTACGTGACCTTGTACATGCGATTCCTTACTATGCAATCAAAGAAGGCGATCTTACTGTTGAGAAAAAAGGTAAGAAAAATATCTTCTCTGGTCGTATCTTAGAAATCGACTTAACAGAAATGGAAACTGACTTAACAGTTGAGCAAGCATTCGAACTTTCTGATGCTTCTGCTGAACGTTCAGCTGCTGGTTGTGCAATCACACTTTCTGAAGAGAAAGTTGCTGAGTACTTACGTTCTAACATCACAATGCTTAAGTGGATGATTTCACAAGGCTATGGTGATGCTCGTACTATGGCTCGCCGTGTTGAAAACATGGAAAAATGGTTAGCAAACCCAAGCTTACTTAAAGCTGATGCTGATGCTGAATACACTAAAGTTTATGAAATTGATTTGTCAGACATCAAAGAACCTATCCTTTGCTGCCCGAACGATCCAGATGATGCAAAACTTCTTTCTGACGTTCAAGGCGACAAAATTGATGAAGTATTCATCGGTTCTTGTATGACTAACATTGGTCACTTCCGTGCTGCTGGTCAGTTACTTGAAAAAGTACCAAGCGGTTCATTAACAACTCGTTTATGGTTGGCTCCACCAACACGTATGGACGAACATCAGTTAATGGAAGAAGGCTTCTATAACACTTATGGCCGTGCTGGTGCACGTACAGAAATGCCTGGTTGTTCATTATGTATGGGTAACCAAGCACGTGTTGCGCCGAACACAACTGTTGTATCGACTTCTACACGTAACTTCCCTAACCGTTTAGGTCAAGGTTCTAACGTTTACTTAGCATCTGCTGAGCTTGCATCTGTTGCTGCTGTACTTGGTAAATTACCAACTCCAGAAGAATACCAACAATATGCAGCTCAAATTGACAGTATGTCTGCTGACATCTACAAATATTTGAATTTCGACCAAATGGGCGAATATACAAATGCTGCTGATAAAGTAGATACTAAGAAAATTGCTGCTGCTCAATTGACTTAATTTGTCGATTTAGTACAAAAAAGGAGCTGATTATTCAGCTCCTTTTTTATTTAAAAGAGAATTAATACCTAGTTCTCAAATAAAATATTAAATAGATCATGTTTTGTTTATTTAAAATGTAAAAATAAATATAAGGCTAGATATTAAAGAAGATTTTGCTTTAAAATAATTGAACGAACTTAAAAATAATTAAAAAGAACATGGGTATTTTATATATGGAACTTAAAAATGCTAAAGACAATTGTTGAATTTAAATTTGATGATTACCATCTATATGATCAAAATTTATCAGCAGAAGACGGAAATACGTTAGTACAGAAAACTGAAGATATTGCACAGTATATTTATAGTATATTGAAAAATAGATATCACTTAAGTATTGAATTAACTGCTGAACGTTGGGGCTGGGAAATAGAAGTACCATTACCTGAGATCACCATGTATATCGGTATTAGTGTGTATGAAGAATACAGTAATGGCTTTGCAATATTCATTTCACCAAATACACCAATTTTGAGAAGATTTCTTTTTAGAAAGTTAGATATTACTCATCATATTATGCTGCTTCAAAATTATATTAATGTCATTTTGAAGTCACATGCAGGTATTTATGATGTGCAATGGTGGGAAGAAAATGAGTTTAGATATGTCGCTGCTCATTAAAATATAATTAGAAAATATGAAATATTATTTATGATTGTTTAGTTAATACAATTAATAAAATATTTTATTGGTCACTGTAGTGGTGAATTTACGTATGTGAGCTTAATATATGTTCAATATAATGTGGCTCAGAACCGTATGCGAATTTTAGCTTGGAAGACATTACGTAAGTTCTTCTATAACAACCTTCATGACCATGATTACGAAACAACAGTGAGTAGGTGTATTAACTACTTCTTGGTTTTCTTAATTATTGGGAATGTCATTGCGGTATTGCTAGAAACAGTAAACGATCTGTATTACAGCTATCGTATATGGTTTGACTACTTTGAAAATATTTCAATCACGATTTTTAGTGTTGAATACCTCTTACGCCTCTGGAGTGTAGTAGAGCGTGATCCTACACAAGCTGCATGGAAGCAGCGTTTAGCGTGGATGAAAAGCGGAGAGGCGCTGATTGACCTCATGGCAATTTTGCCGGCGTATTTAAATTTCTTCGTACGAATAGACCTTCGTATGCTCAGAATTTTACGATTACTTCGACTATTAAAATTAACTCGCTATTTTATCTCTTTGCAAATATTGCTATGTGTCATTAAAAGAGAAAAAGGTTCGTTTCAGGCAGTGATTTTTATTTTAATCATTATGATTATTATGACTGCTTCTGGTATTTATGTGGTTGAGAATAAAGCGCAACCAGAAGCTTTTAGCTCTATTCCTAAAGCAATGTGGTGGGCTGTCGTTACCTTAACCACAGTCGGATATGGTGATGTCACACCTGTGACCAGCTTAGGAAAACTACTAGGGGCTTTAATTACAATTTTAGGGGTAGGGATTGCTGCTTTGCCAGCTGGTATTCTAGCTTCTGGTTTAGCCAATGAACTTAACCAGCGTAATCAGCGCCTTGAACAAGAGTTCCGTGAGTTACTTCAAGTGCGTGGTATTGATATCTTGCATGATGAAGTTGAAATAGAACGTATTCGGCAAAAAGTAGGGCTACCAAAAGAACAAGCGCATAATTTGATTATCCAAATTATGCGAGAAAAGGTATTAGAAGAAAAAGAATCTGCGAGAGAGAAGAAATGCTATTGTCCGCACTGTGGCGAAAAATTAACAGACTAGTATTTCAGCAAAAAAGCCTGACGAGAATCAGGCTTTTTGAGTTGCTTTTTCTACAGCAAATGCAATGAGTAAGATAATAAGACCACCAAGGCTCAGTACGAAACCTACCCAAATCGGTGCAATCCAACCCATTTGATGACTCAGTACCCAACCACCTAAAAATGCTCCTAATGCATTTGCCATATTAAAGGCAGAGTGATTAAGTGAAGCTGCTAGCGTTTGCGCGTCGCCTGCAACGTCCATCAGGCGTGTCTGTAAAGCCCCACCTAAACCCATTACAGTTAGTCCGATTAAGAATAAAGAAGCAATCGCAGTATAGATATTACTCATTAGGAAACTTGCAACAACAAAGGCAATTGCTGAGCTAATGAGTACGCCGACAATGGTTTTATTGAGATTTTTATCTGCTAGCCAACCCGCGGCTAAACCTCCAATCACCATTCCGATTCCCCATAACGCTAGCGCAATAGGAACAATTTGGATATTAACTTTTGTGTATTCTGTGAGAATGGGTGAGACATAGCTATATACCGAGAACATACCTCCAAAGCCAATTGCACCAACTGCAAGAGTTAACCACATATTTATATTTTTAAGCCCAGCTAATTCTGTTTTTATGCTAGCAGTAGCTTGAACTGGGATATTGGGTACAAAGCAAGCTACGGCAATTAAAGTAAAAAATGCAATCGTTGCTGAAAATTCAAAACCTGCTCTCCAACCAAAATGTTGACCTAACCATGTGGCTAAAGGTACGCCAATAACAGTAGCAACGGTTAAGCCCATCATCATTTGTGCAACCGCTGAAGCTCTGCGTGATGGGCCTGCAAGTTCGGCAGCTACGAGGGCACCGACCCCAAAATATGCGCCATGAGGTAAACCTGCAATAAAACGAGAAACTAAAACGGTCTCTGGTGTGTGCGCTAAAGCGGTACAAGCATTAGCAATACCATAAAACAGCATTAAACCGAGTAATAACGTTTTTCTAGGAACTTTGGCACCTAAAATAGCAATAATAGGGGCACCAATAACCACACCTAATGCATAAGCACTAATAAAATGCCCAGCTTCAGGTACTGTAATGTTTAAGTTATGAGCAATTTCTTGAATAAGTCCCATTGCGACAAATTCTGTACTTCCGATACAAAAACCGCCTACTGCGAGTGAAAAAATTGCTAAAAAGAGTGAATAATGCCGATGTGTGGATGAAGAAGATTGGGGTGACGCCATAATAAATTAAAAAAGAGACTCAAAAATGAAAGTATAAGGGAAAAGAGATCAAAATAATAAAAAACTAAAATATTGAGAGTATGTTTGCACATCTTAAGCAAAAGCATTTTATCTTCATTTTGAATAATTTATCGAAATTTTTTAATAAATTATATATGATGATTGAGTAATACTTTAAGTATTACAACAAGTTGTATAAATATTTAAAAAATAGAGAATCTAAATCGTGAGAAAATTAAGTATTGCCTGCCTTATGGGGTTGGTCATTTTATCTATGTCTGGTTGCTCAGTCTTTATGGCGGGTAATCAACCAAGTAAAAAAAATTTAAATGTTTTAAATCCGGGTAGTTCTCGCAATTATGTTATTGCTGAGTTTGGAGCACCTGTACTTTCTGAATATCGTGATGGTACAAGAGTCGAAATTTATACTTTCCAGCAAGGTTATCCAAAATGGGCGAAAGTCAGCCGTGCATTTGGCCATGGCATAGCAGATGTTGCCTCATTTGGGCTATGGGAAGTATTTGGAACACCAACTGAAACATATTTTAGTGGGAAAGAAACTTCTTACGAAGTAACGTATGGGCAAGATGACTTGGTGAAAAGCTTTAAGCTCATCGATTTTGAGCAGGCATTTCCCAAAGCAAAAGCACAATGATGAAATGAATAGGGCCATTAGGCCTTTTTCTTTATCTATGTTAAAGGTTTACTAGTTTCTATTTAGAGAAAATACTTAACTTTAAAATTATGAAAATTCACTTCTTATAAAAATAATTAAGTAAAGTTCATGTTGAGGTAAATTAATTAATATTGTGATAACATGAATACTGTTCATTAATAGTGATTTATCTAAATTGACTCTATTTGCTACCAAACAACAGATGAGTTTAAAAATTAATAGATAAATCAATTTGTTCAGGCTTTTGCCCATGTTAGAAATTCGTCATCTTAAAACTTTAGTTGCTTTACGTGAACATGGTTCACTTGTTGCGGCTGCTAATGATCTGTGTTTAACACCGTCTGCTATTTCTCACCAATTAAAAGAATTAGATCATTGGTATGGTGTGGAAGTGGTGAATCGTCGAAGTAGACCTGTTAGCTTTTCGAATGTTGGGCAGCGTTTACTGAAATTGGCTGACGATGTATTACCGCAAATTCAGATCACACAGAGTGACATTACGCGAATTGTTCATGGACAAACAGGCAGAATTATTTTTTCTTCAGAATGTCATAGCTGTTTTGACTGGTTAATGCCTTTATTAAATCAATATCGACAACAGTATCCAGACGTAGATTTAGATTTTGCTTCAGGCTTTGAAGCAAATCCACATGAGCTTTTACAAAACGGTGAGTTTGATTTACTTATTACAGCCGATCCGATTGCATTAAAAGGAATCGAGTATTTTCCAATTTTTGAATACGAGTCACGTTTGGTTTTATCAAATACTCATCGATTGGTTCGTGCTGAAAATATTACAGTTCAGGATCTTGCAGAAGAGGTTCTCATTACTTATCCAGTTGATAAGCATCGTTTAGATATTATGTCGAAACTTTTTATACCTGCAAATATTCAACCAAAACAAATTCGAACAACAGATTTAACTCAAATGCTGATTCAACTTGTAGCAAGTGGCCGAGGTATTGCTGCTTTACCAGATTGGGTCGTGAATGAATATGAACAAAAAGGTTGGGTGACTAGCCGCCGTTTAGACTGCGTTTCTTCAGCTGGTTTAAGACGTACATTATATGCAGGCTACCGAACTGAAGAAAAAGAGAAGAGCTATTTTGAAGGATTTTTAAAGCAGCTAGAAAAGTTCTCGTTAAAACGAAATGCCTATTATTCTGGATAAAACAAATAATTTAGCCTAAGTGTTGAAAAGGTGCAATTAAGCACCTTTTTTAATATCTATTATTTATTTACCAATGAATAAAGACAGCAGGCCGGCAGCAATCAGAGGACCAACAGGTACACCACGGAGTAAGGCAACGCCTGCAACTGTCCCAATAAGTAAGCCTGCAACTACATCAGGTTGGCTTGACATGAGTTTCACACCACGGCCACCTAGCCAAGCGACAAGTAGACCAATAGCAATAGCCAGCAAAGATTTAAAACTTATAAAAGATTTTAAAATACTTTCTCCGCTAAGCTTACCACTGGCAATGGGAGTCAGTACGCCAATGGTTAAAATGAGAATTCCTAGGTTGAGACCATGAGCTTGAATATAAGGAAAAAATTGATTTAAAGGTGTAATTTTAATGACGATTAAGATGCCTGCGGCGATAGTTACAGCTGCATTTTGACTTAGTAAACCGCAGATAAGTAGAACTAATAAAACCACTAAATTAACATCGAATTGGGCAAGCATGAGAGGCGGCAAGAAAAGCAAATAATTTGAATTGTATAATAATTGAGAGCCAAAATGTGAGAGCTTTTCAAAAGCGATAAAGTATAAAGATGGCCTTTTTAATAAGAATTTTAATGTATATGCCTCAATGATAAGAAGTTTTATTTTTAGTTACGCTTGGACACAATGTTATATAAATTAACAACTTAAAAACCCTTCTTTTGAGAGAGTATGATATAAAAATAATCACTACTCATGATTGCGGAGTTAGTCGTATGGATATTATAGATATCAAGATTAAAGATCAGTTCGACAAAATTCATGATGCAAAGGCTCAATTAAAGAAAAATTTAGTTGAACATGAAAATGAGCCGTTAAAGCTAAGTCAGCGTATTGAACATATTATTGTGGATAATGAAGTGATCTTACCTACCACTGAATTATTATTTGAAAGTGAACAAAACGAAAATATTTATCGCGTCATTGAAGAATAACTCAAAATTAATGGACATTAAGTACAAAGATGAACAAGCAAAAAGTAATAAAGCTCTGAAACTGCGTTAAAATAATGGTTTCGTTTTAAAGAGAAAGCTTTATGCTGCTGGAAAAAATTTTGCAATCACAAGGGTTTGGTTCACGTAAATATTGCCAGCAGTTAATAAAAAATGGTTCTGTAAGTATTAATGGGGAGGTAGTGAGCGATCTTAAAAAACAGTTTTCCCCTGAAAATTTAGAGTTTTCTCTGTTTGGGGAAACCTATCAATATCGAGAAAAAGTTTATATTGCTTTAAATAAGCCGCAAGGTTTTGAATGTTCACACAATCCTCAGCATCATCAAAGTGTTTTTAGTCTACTCCCTGAAATCATGATTCAACGTGGCGTGCAAGCCATTGGTCGTTTAGATCAAGATACAACGGGCTTACTCTTACTCACAGATGACGGTAAATATCTTCAAGCTTTAACTCATCCTCGTAAACATGTTCCAAAGGTTTATCATGTTACGACGATAGATCCAGTGACACCTGAGCAAATTGAAATGCTTACTCAAGGTGTTAATTTACACCAAGAAAAGGGTACATTTGCTGCGACAGATGTGGCGCTATTAGGAACTCATCAGTTAACAATGACCATTCATCAAGGTGTATATCATCAAGTCAAAAGAATGATTGCAGCTGTTGGCAATAGAGTCGAAAAATTACATCGATATCAAATAGGTCAATTGGTTTTACCTGAAATTGAGGAAGGGGATTGGATGTATTTGTCTGAGCAGGAGAAACAACTCGCTCAAAATATTATTTAAGAAAACAGTGGAAAGTCTGAAATTCACTGTCTCGAATAAATCCCATTTTTTCATAGAGACGGTGAGATTCATGATTATTCGTTTGAGTCTCTAGGCTAATACGTAAAGCATTTTCTTGTTTTGCAAATAAAATCGCTGTATCTATGAGCTGTTTTGCTGAACCCTGACGACGGAACATAGGGGTAACATAGACATCATCTAAGATATAGTAAGTTGAGCAAGCAACTGAAGAAAAGCCTAAATAAAGTAAAACGAAACCTGTGATTTTTTCATCCTTAATATGGATAAAAAACACGCTTTCTTTATTCTCAAAACGTTGTTTTAAAAAATGATGTGATTCATCAAGATTAGAAGATGCACCATAAAATTGACGGTATTCATCAAATAGAACAGCAAGTTGACTTAGATCTTCATAGGTCGCTCGTCTTACAATCATTAGGCGCTCCTTGTATTTATGTTTATATTTTTACAAAGAGAGCATAACTAAAAAACCAACCAACTGACGTTAAAAGTTGTTTAAAAATGCAACACCGTTAAGTTTTGTCACTTTCACCTAATAGAGCATTTAGCTCTTCAAATAAATCTTCATGGTCATCATCTTCATTTAAAGTTGAAGAGTTCTGATTTAATGAAGATGCTTTCGCTTTTCTCAGTTTTAATAATTGTTCCATATTAATGTTCTGATTTTCGATCGCAAAAGGAATAGATTTAGTTAAGACGACTTGTTTAAAGAACAGTCGCACTGCTTGGGCAGGGGTAATCCCCAATTGTTTAAAAACAGCAAAAGCCTGTTTTTTCTCTTGGGAGTCAAGTCGAACCTGATAAACTTCTGTTTTTCGCATGAATAACAAAACCAAATGATTTTTAATTTTTAGGGATTTATTTTAAACCATCGCAATGTAATTTCAATGTCTTTCCGCATAAAAAATAATCTTTTTGTCATTACGGCGTGATTACAGTGTCAATTCAGACTGAGAACTGAACACCATTTTCTGTTTTGTCAGTGGATCTATGAAAGAAATTTGTTTAGCTAAAAGCTGTAGTGGCTGAGAAAAATCATCATCGGCTTTATGTTGAACTACTGGATAAAAAGGATCATTTTTAATCGGAATTCCCAAATAGCTTAAATGCACACGGAGTTGATGTTGTTTTCCTGTAGTGGGTGTTAAACAGTATTTGGCCCAAGATTGGTTATGCTCAAGCAACTCAATTTTTGTTTCTGTATTGGTTTTAGTATGGGAGATAACGCACATTGTATAAAAGGGGGTACCTTTATCTAAATATAGTTTTAAAGTCTGAGGAAATTTTAATTCAGCTTTATATTGAGCGATTGCGTGATAAATCTTATGAACTTGACGATCTGCAAATAACTGTTGGTAAACCCCGCGTGACTGTGGTCGTTTGCAAAATAAAACGACTCCCGCAGTTTCACGGTCTAATCGATGGATTGGGGTTAAAAACTCGTTACCCGTTTGTTTTTTTAATCTGACTAATAGCGTTTCTTGTACATATTGCCCAGTTGGACTAATGGTTAAAAAATGAGGTTTATCTACAACAAGCAAGTCATCATTTTCAAATAAAATTTGATGTTCAAATGGAACGTGGGTTTCATAGGCAAGGAATCGATAATAAAAAATATGGGTGTTTGCTATATAAGGGCTGTCTAATGTTAATTTTTCGCCATTTGCCGCGTAAATAAGTCCATCTTGAAAACGTTGCTGCCACTCTACTGTTTTTATATGAGGAAAGTTTTCACAAAGAAATTGATAGATGGTGTGGGCATTTGTTTGCGGTGGTAGATAGACTTGGCTTGCGCTTACACCATCAACCATAGGTGGGAAAAATTCAATCGGACTAGACATAAAAGTGTGTCAATATTTAATAAATGTGGTGTAAAAAAAGCCAACTTTAAGGACTTAAGTAGGCTTTAAAGCAGGGCAATGGTATCATATCGATTATTTTGAATCATGTTATGTGTGTTATGTCGTATTCATTGAAAATGGTCTTAAATCATGAAGAAGATACCCAGCGTTTAGCTCAGGCATTGGCGCAGCATGTTCAAGCTGGTGTGATTTATCTGATTGGCGATTTGGGCGCCGGTAAAACGACATTGACCCGTTATTTTTTGCAGGCTCTAGGGCATAAAGGCTCGGTTAAAAGTCCAACTTATACATTGGTTGAACCCTACAAAATCAATAATAAAGAAATTTTTCATTTTGACTTATACCGTCTCAATGATCCGTACGAACTTGAATTAATGGGAATCCGTGATTATCTAGATATTCAGGATGCTCTATTTTTATTTGAGTGGCCATCGAAAGGTGGAGACGAAATCCCTGAGGCAAATATCGTTATTGATATTCAAAAATCAGATGATGAACTCAATCGTTTCGTCACCTTAACTTTACCAACAGAGCATTTGTACCAGACTTTGCAGGAACAGCTTCATGACTGATGAAAAGCTAACACAACGTCGTATTCATACATTAGACGCCGCGTTAGCCAACCAGATTGCTGCCGGTGAGGTGATTGAACGCCCTTCATCGGTTGTAAAAGAATTATTAGAAAACTCAATTGATGCAGGTGCAACGGAGCTCATTGTGCGGATTGCACAAGGTGGCTCAACACTAATCGAGATTATTGACAATGGACATGGGATTCATCCTGATGATTTACCATTGGCAGTGATGCGCCATGCAACCAGTAAAATTAAAACAGCAGAAGATTTACACGCGATTGTGAGCTTAGGTTTCCGTGGTGAAGCACTTGCTTCTATTGCAGCAGTTTCACGATTGACTTTAACCAGTAGTCAAGATGAAAGCGGAATTGGTCATCAGGTTGAAGTGAATGGTACAGCCTTTGACCACCAACAAGTACAAGCTGTAGCTGCACAAAAGGGTACTCATATTCGAGTTCAGGATTTATTTTTTAATGTTCCTGCTCGCCGTAAATTTTTAAAAAAGCCAACGACTGAATTTGGTCATATTGAAGAAATTGTACGCCGTTTGGCTTTAACGCATTTTGATATACGTTTTGTACTTGAGCATAACGATAATATTCGAATTAATTTACCAATAGCAGATAGCGGTGAATTAAGATTTCAGCGTGTACAGCAATTATTGGGTCAACAGTTTGTTCAAAATGCTTACTGGATTGATGCAGACAGTATTAACATGCGTTTGTCGGGTTGGTTAGGACATCCTTCAGATGCACGTGCTCAAGCAGACTTACAATATGTCTATGTAAATGGCCGAATTGTTAAAGATAAAACGATTTCGCATGCTTTAAGAATGGCTTATGACGGAATTTTACATGGTCATCAGCATTCATCTTATTTACTTTTCCTAGAAGTTGATCCTGAAAATATCGATGTTAACGTTCACCCAACAAAACATGAGATTCGTTTCCTAAATCAACGCGAAGTACATGAGTTTGTAAGACATTACGCTAAAGAAACACTAGCACAATTTCAGACAGCGAGTGCTGATTTAGCACAAGCTATGAAAGTGAACGATACTCAGGCTTCATTTGTACAGTCTCAACCTAAATATCAAGAACAATTCACATTGCATCGCACAGACCAAGCTGTTGATACAACACTAGATAAGCCTACTAGTTATCAGCCCTCTACTGAACTTTTAACTGATTTTAATGACAGTCGTCCACAAGCTATTCACTATGCAGAACAAACTCCCAAATATAATGGTTCTGCGCAGTTAAATAATGCATTAAAGACTTACTTGGCCCCATTACGTGATCAACCTGCTACCAATTTTTCAGTTGATGAAAATATTGAGCCTGTCGCTAAAGTCGATGAATTTCCATTAGGTATTGCGATTGCTCAGCTTCATGGAATTTATATTTTGGCGCAAAATACTGAAGGTTTGATTATTGTTGATATGCATGCAGCACATGAACGTATTTTGCTGCAACAAATGAAAAATGCTTGGGATAAACCTGAGTTTTGGACATCTCAACAGTTGCTTATACCTAAAGTGATCTCAATTAGCCGTATGCAAGCTGTACGGGTTGAAGACTTAAAACCTCAACTTGAGCGTTTAGGGTTGGAAATTGATTTGTATGGCGATGAGCAAGTCATTGTGCGTGGTGTGCCGGCTATTTTGCAAAAAGCAGATTTTGAAAATCTTATTCCCGAGCTTCTAAATGATTTAGATCCAAATGATGAAGCTCAAGTTTTACTACAAAAGCGTGATGAGCTATTGGCTGGTATGGCATGTCATGGAGCAGTGCGAGCGCATAGACAACTCAGCCTTTCAGAGATGAACGCATTATTGCGTCAAATGGAACAAACCGAATTTGCGAGCCAATGTAACCATGGTCGCCCAACTTGGCGTGCATTTCCATTATCTCAATTAGATAAATTATTTGCTCGAGGAGAGTAGTTTTACATGTCAAATCAATTGCCCGTCATCAATTTAATGGGACCAACTGCAAGCGGAAAAACCGCTTTGGCATGTGAACTTTTCGAGCGTGGAAATTTTGAGTTAATTTCGGTTGATTCTGCACTTGTTTATAAAGATATGGATATAGGTACTGCTAAGCCAACTCGCGAAGAGCAGGAGTTATATCCACATCATTTAATAGATATTATTACTCCACTTGAGGTCTATTCGGCTGCCCAGTTTGTTGAAGATGCTTGTGTTCTAATTGACGAGATGCATTCACGTGGCAAAACTCCTATTTTGGTAGGAGGAACCATGTTGTATTTCAAGGCGCTGTTAGAAGGCTTATCAAGCAACTTACCAAGTGCGGATGCAAATGTCCGTGCAGCAATTGAAGAAAAAGCAGCGAATGAAGGGTGGCAGGCTGTTTATGATGAGCTGATTGCTGTAGATCCAGCCGCTGGAGTGAAGTTTAAGGTTTCTGATAAACAACGAATTATTCGGGCGCTGGAAGTTTACCGCATTACTGGTGAACCTATTACCAAATTGCAGGCAGAACAACCAAAAAACGTACCATATCGATACATATTTCATAACTACGCTTTACTTCCAGATCGGTTAGAATTACATCAACGCATTGAGCAAAGATTAAGCAAAATGTGGGATATCGGTTTTTTGAGTGAAGTTGAATCTCTAATTGAAAAATACGATTTAGATGAAAATTTACCCTCTATGCGTTCTGTTGGTTATCGACAAGCTCTCGAATTTCTATTAAAAAGTGATATGAGTCTCAAAAAAAAGCAGGAAATGGAGGATAAAGCCTTATTTGCAACACGACAACTTGCCAAACGTCAATATACGTGGTTACGTTCTTTGCAAGAAATACACGATTTTAAAACTTACTTGACGATAAAGCAGGCGAAAGAAGACTTGCGAAACTCTTATGGATAAAGCAAAATTTGCACACTGTCTTTTTATAATTTTTAGTTGAAAAATAAAGATAGTTTTTTTGCGCTGATTTAAAAATTTTTTTTTGGAGTTAAAAATGTCTAAAGGTCAAACTTTACAAGATCCGTTCTTAAATTCTCTCCGTAAAGAACGTATCCCAGTTTCTATTTTCCTTGTTAACGGTATTAAATTACAAGGTCATATTGAATCTTTTGACCAATATGTTGTTTTATTAAAAAATACTGTAAGTCAAATGGTTTACAAACACGCTATTTCTACGGTTGTTCCAGCTCGTAACCCACGTCCAGCAGGTGCACAAGGTGCAGGTTTTCCAGCTCAGGGTGGTAGTCAAGGTGGCTTCGGTGGTCAAGGCGCTGGCTTTGGCGGTGCTCAAGGCGCTGGCTTCGGTGGTCAAGGCGGCTTCGGCGGTCAAAGTGGCTTCGGCGGTCAAGGCGGCTTCGGCAGTCAAGGCGGCTTCGGCGGTCAAGGCGGCTTCGGTGGTCAAGGTGGCTTCGGTGGTCAAGGCGGCTTTGGTGGTCATCAAGGCGGTTTCGACAACGATTCTAAATTTGAAGATGGTCAAGACGACGAAAATAATCGTTAATTGATTAGCTTAGAAAAACCAGTCAGTGATGACTGGTTTTTTTATAGCTTTAAAAATATAAAAAGTATATTAAAGCTGTCTGTGGTTGATCTCTCTTGCTTATAATTTAGGTTAATAGGTTCTTTGCAAATGATATTAATATTTGCTGCAGCACTGTGCAGTGTTCTGGTTTCTGTACTACTAAAAAATTTAAAGAAAAAGGGATATCAACCCATGCAGATGATTGCATGGAATTATGCAAGTGCTAGCTTGTTATGTTACTGGTGGTTTAAGCCAGATATTCAGCATATTTCTATACAACACACGCCTTGGTGGCTCATTATCGCTTTAGGAATCATTCTACCGAGTATTTTTTTGTGTCTTGCTAAATCATTAGAATATGCAGGTATTGTGAAAACAGAAATTGCCCAGCGATTATCTGTGGTGCTTTCTTTATTAGCAGCTTATTTCTTTTTCCAAGAGCAGTTTAATTCTCTTAAATTATTAGGCATAGGTTTAGGAATTTTTGCTGTTCTTTTAATTGTATTTGGGCAATTCAATGCATTTTCTGGGCATCAATCAAAAAAAGCAATTTTCGCATTGATGAGTGTCTGGTTTGGTTATGCAGCAGTAGATATCTTACTAAAATATACGAGTAATTTAGGTTTACAGTTTACATTGGCTTTGAATCTAATTTTTATAATGGCCTTTGTTTTATCAATTATTTATTTATTACTGCAAAAAAAGTCAGCATGGCATTTTAAAAATACATTGGCTGGATTAATGCTTGGCGTTTTGAATTTTGCAAATATAGCTCTGTATGTTAAAGCACATATTTTACTTAAAGACTCTCCAGCAATTGTCTTTGCCAGCATGAATATTTTGGTCGTATTGCTTGGGATAGCTTGTGGTGTAGTTTTATATAAAGAAAAATTAAAATTGCCAACAATGTTAGGAATAATTTTAGGAATAAGTGGTCTAGTGTGTTTAGCATTTACCATGAAATAGGAGTTCAAGAGAAAGTTCTTTTGAACTCCACTAAGCTCTTATAAATGTGTAAAAATAACTTCATCCGGCAGACGAGATTTTGGCAACTTGGCATTGAAATCATTTTCACTTCTGTAGCCAAGTGAAACAATTACAGAGCTACGTAAGCCTTTTTCTTTTAAGTCAAATTCTTCGTTTAAAATATCTTCGTCAAAGCCGCCCATAGGTGTTGCATCTATTCCTTCTAGACCAGCTGCAAAAAGTAGTTGTCCTAAAGCAATAAAAGTTTGATTTTCCATCCAACCAAATAAGTTTTTTTGCTCATTACGATAGAACTCGACGTAGCCATGGCGAGTATCTTTCTGACCGAGTTTTGCTTTTTCATCTTTAAATCTGCCACTTAAATCATCTTGCTCAAGTAACTGGTTTAAAAATTCAGGTGAAATATCTGTTCTTGTGCAAAATACGAGTGTGTGTGATGACTCAAGAACTTTTGGTGCATTATAGGCATATCGCCCTGTTAAAGCCTTAGCAATACGTTCTTTAGCCGCAGGATTGTCAGCAACCAAGAAGTGCCAAGGTTGAATATTCACTGAAGAAGGGGTAAAGCGTAAAATTTCTAATAACTTATTGAATTTTTCTTGAGGAATTTTTTTCTCAGGATCATACGCTTTTGTGGTGTAGCGACTTTTAACCGTACTTAATAAATCCATACTTTACTCCATATCAATCTTATTACAATGGAAGGGTTCTAATCTTTGGCATCATACGCGATTTTAGAGAAAAACATCTGCATTTTAATGTGATAAAGAAATATAATACTTATATAAATTTTTTAATAATTTATTGAAAATGTTTGATTTAATGCCCAAAGATGCAAAGAGTAAGCTGCGAGAAATTAGAATTGTTAAAGCCTTTCTAATTTTTGCATTTGTATTGTGTCTTTTAATTTTATACATCGAATATCAAAAATATGGACATATAAACTGGAAGTTTGTATTCCTTACCTGTCTATGTATGATCTGGGATTTTGATTTAAATAAACAAGCTATACATTTGAAAAATAAATGATTATTAATTAATAATGCCAAGCAGTTAGTTTGATTTGCTGCAGATGTGAAGAGGGATCAATTTCTAAAATTTGTGCATGATCTTCTTTCCAGTCACCTAGTACAATCCGTTGTTTGTGCTGTACTTCATGTATAGCTGGACGGTGAGTATGGCCATGAATAAGTATGTCGACATCTTTTATGGCAGAGAGAACAGCCTGCTTATTGACATCCATAATCTCATAACTTTTGTGTTGTTTGTCCGAATGACTTCTTTTACGGAAACCATTGACAAGTTTTGTGCGGAAACTTAGAGGTGTTCGTCGTAAAAAAGCGACTAAAAGCGGGTTTCGAATAATTTTTCTAAATCTTTGGTAGGAAATATCATCTGTACATAACGCATCGCCATGTTCTAGGCGATATTGGTGACCTGCGATATTAAGATAATAGATATCAGGAAGTAATACACCATTAAACTTATTGAGGAAAACCTGATTTAAAGCAAAGTCACGGTTACCAACTTGGAAGTAAACTCGATTACCTTTTTGATTAAACGCCTTTAAGGCTTCAACAATTTCATCAAGCCACGGCGCTGAATAATCATCGCCAATCCAAGCATTAAACCAGTCACCTAAAATATAAAGCTGTGTTTGTTTATTTTGATAATGTACCAACAAATCTAAAAACCCTCGAACGAGTCGAGGGTGTTCAGGTGACAAATGTAAATCTGAAATAAACAGATAGGTCACAGCTTTGTCCTGAAATTATTCAGAAATAATTTTAGCAGATTCGATAACAACGTTTTCTAAAGGAACGTCAGCGTGATAACCACGGTTACCTGTACGTACGCCTTTGATTGCTTCTACAACGTCCATACCTTCAACAACTTTACCGAATACAGCGTAACCCCAACCTTGAGCAGTTTTTGAAGTATGGTTCAAGAAAGAGTTGTTTTTTACATTGATGAAGAATTGCGCAGAAGCAGAGTGAGGCGCTTGAGTACGTGCCATAGCAATCGTACCAACATCGTTGCTTAAACCGTTGTCAGCTTCATTTTCAATCGCATCGCGAGTTGCTTTTTCTTTGAAGTTTTCATCCATCCCGCCGCCTTGGATCATGAAACCATCAATGACACGGTGGAAAATAACGCCGTCATAAAAACCGTCACGTACGTATTCTAAAAAGTTTGCTACTGTTTTTGGTGCTTTTTCAGTATTTAGTTCAAGAACAATACGACCTTTATTGGTGTTTAATTCGACTTGAGGAAAACTCATTACATTAATCTCCTAAACATGGGCTTATGACCATGGGTTTTTTGGTTGAGAGAAGCATAAGCAAACTGTAAACTACAAGGCAAGTAAAAAACGTTAAAATCTTTGTGAAAAATGAAGATAGCGTTTATTTTTTCGAAATTTTATCTACAAAGAAGTGATTGATACACTATGAAGCCTAATGATGTTGTCTCGAACCTGCCAAACAACCCGACACCGAATACTCATGCCTCTGTCGATTCTGCGCAGCAAGAACAACAGGCTGGATTAGATTTTGTTCGCCAAGTCATTACTGATGATTTGGCTGCCGGACGTGCAAAACAAATCGTAACGCGTTTTCCGCCAGAACCAAATGGTTATTTACATATTGGTCACGTAAAAGCAATCTGTCTAAACTTTGGTGTTGCTGAAGAGTTTGATGGTCTTTGTAATTTACGTTTTGACGATACGAACCCAGATGCAGAAGAACAAGAATATGTTGATGGTATTGCTAATGACGTGAAATGGCTTGGTTTTAACTGGAATGGCGAACCACGTTATGCTTCTGGTTATTTTGATCAATTATATGCATGGGCTGTTCAACTCATTGAGCAAGGCGATGCTTATGTTGATTTACAATCTCCAGAAGAAATTAAGTTAAACCGCGGTAGTTTTGTTGAACCAGGGAAAAACTCACCATATCGCGATGCTTCTGTAGAAGAGAACCTTGCTCGCTTTGAACAAATGCGTAGTGGTGAACTGAAAGAAGGTGAAGCAGTTCTACGTGCCAAAATTGATATGGCAAGCCCGAACGTACATATGCGTGATCCAATTTTGTATCGTGTCTTGCATTCAGAGCACCACCAAACTGGTGATAAATGGAAAATCTACCCAATGTATGACTATGCTCATCCATTGTCTGATGCAATTGAAGGAATCACTCACTCACTTTGCACATTGGAATTCCAAGATCACCGTCCGTTTTATGACTGGATTGTTGAAAAGGTTAAATCTAAAGCCGTTCCACACCAATATGAATCTTCTCGTTTGAATGTAGACTACACTATTACCTCTAAACGTAAATTACGTAAGTTGGTTGAAGGTGGTTATGTAAATGGTTGGGATGACCCACGTATGCCAACTGTTGTTGGTATGCGCCGTCGTGGTTTTACACCAGAAGGCTTACGTGATTTCTGTAAACGTGTAGGCGTATCTAAAACTGACGGTATTGTTGATGTTGCAATGCTTGAGTTCTGTATTCGCCAATCTTTGGAGAATACTGCAGCGCGTGGTATGGCGGTGTTGGATCCTTTAAAAGTAACACTTACAAATTTACCGGAAGATTTAGATCTTACGCATGCTCGTCATCCAAATGTTGATATGGGCGAACGTGTTATTCCATTGACTAAAGAAATCTATATTGACCGTAAAGATTTTGAAGAAGTACCGCCGAAAGGCTTTAAACGTTTAATTCCTGATGGTGAAGTGCGTTTACGCCATGCTTATGTGATTAAATGTGATGAAGTCATTAAGGATGCTAATGGTGAAGTGATTGAGCTGAAATGTTCAATCGATCCTGAAACTTTAGGTAAAAATCCGGAAGGTCGTAAAGTAAAAGGTGTGATTCACTGGGTGTCTGCTACTAAAGGTATTCCTGCTGAAGTACGTATTTATGATCGTTTGTTTACTGAAGCCGCACCTGATGCAGATGATGACTTCTTGGCAAACTTAAATCCGGATTCTTTAAAAGTTGTTCAGGCTGTGATTGAACCTGCTTTAGCTCAAGCGAGTCCTGAAGACCGTTTCCAATTTGAACGTGAAGGTTATTTTGTTGCAGATCAACACGATCACACTCCTGAAAAACCAGTGTTCAACCGTGTTCTTGATTTGAAAGACAGCTTCAAACCTGAGAAAAAGTAAGAGATTGATTATCTCTTACTTTTTCGCAAGACGAACAACATGTTGTGAGTAGATAGTCGAGATTGATTATCTCTTACTTTTTCGCAAGAC
>NZ_JAVQNN010000015.1:0-167795 GCF_031798975.1 Acinetobacter sp. V110_1
ACTCCCGACCCCTTAGTTCGTAGCCAAGTGCTCTATCCAGCTGAGCTATGAGCGCATTAAGTAAATGGCGGTGAGAGAGGGATTCGAACCCTCGATACCAGTAATAGGTATGCTTCCTTAGCAGGGAAGTGATTTCAGCCACTCATCCACCTCACCGGAACGAGCCGCCATAATACAAACTAAAACCCTATTGTTCAAGTCATCATACTGAAATTTTCTTATTTTTTCGTTCAATGAATTATTTTTTAAGCAATTTCCTTATTATTTTCGTCTTTTTCGATCAAACGCTTGTTAAGATAGATATTATTTCTTCATTAAAATACAGTAGTGCATAACACATTATTGCAAACCTAAACGTGCAGTTCGGGTCTGCATGGCTTATGCTAAACTTATCTGCCAAGCGTGAAATCAAAAGACATGACAAAAAACTGGGCTGATCCCGAAGCGAAAGCTGAAGCTGAACGTTATGACAATCCTATTCCAAGCCGTACTCTAATATTAGATACGTTGGAACAATTGCAAACACCGCAATCTCATGCAGAACTTGTTGACCATTTTCATATTCAAGACCAAAAAAGTATCGAAGCTTTAAGCCATCGCTTAAGTGCAATGGTTCGTGATGGCCAAATCATGAAAGACGGGTTCAAGTTTCAGTTAGTGACAGACCAACCCACTTATGAAGCGACCGTCTATATTAATAGTAAAGGCTTAGGCACCGCACATATTGATGGTCAAGATGATCTTTTACTTCCTGAGCGTGAGTTACGTTTAGTCTTTAATGGTGATCGAGTCCGAGTTCGGCAGACCTCAGTAGACCGAAAAGGTAAACCGTGGGGGTTCATTACCGAGGTTCTACAACATCGTGTAAAACAGTTAATTGGTAAATTATCGGTACACGAAGGTGAATACTTTATTCAACCTAATAATCCAAATCAGCACCAACCTATTCCATTAGAAAAAGAATTAGTTGCACATGCCAAAGCAAATGTTGGCGATATGCTTCGTGTTGCCATAGATACCTACCCAACCCGTGAAGAGTTTGCAACGGCGCATATTATTCAATCTATGGCAGATAAAGCGGATACTGAAATTATTATTCCGCAGACTATTCTTGAGTTTGGATTACCTTACGAATTTCCAGATGAAGTTATAAAAGAAGCTGAAAGTTTTAAAGAACCTTCTGCACAAGACCGTGAAGGACGAGTTGATTTAAGAGATTTAGCGCTCGTCACAATCGATGGTGAAGATGCTCGAGATTTCGATGATGCCGTGTATGCAGAAAAACGTCCAGGTGGTGGTTATCGCGTTGTCGTAGCAATTGCTGATGTGAGCCATTATGTACGCTTAGATTCAGCTCTGAACGAAGAAGCAGAAGAACGTGGTACTTCGGTTTATTTCCCGCACTTTGTACTACCAATGCTACCAGAAGCATTATCAAATGGATTGTGTTCACTTAACCCGCATGTAGACCGTTTATGTATGGTCTGTGATTTGAAACTCTCTCGTACTGGCCGTGTAACTGGTTATGAGTTTTATCCATCGGTAATGCATTCAAAAGCACGTTTGACCTATACACAGGTAGCGCAATACTTTGACGGTGCAACCGACGCAATTCCAAAAGATCGTGATATTCACAAATCGCTAAATACGCTTTTTCAGCTTTATCAAATTCTGAAAAATTTACGTGCTGATCGTCATGCAATGGAATTTGAAACCATTGAAACGTACATGACTTTTGATGAGCTAGGCGGAATTAAAGAAATTTTGCCTCGTACACGTAATGAAGCACATAAGCTGATTGAAGAATGTATGTTGCTTGCTAACGTAGCCGCGGCTGAATATGCATTAGAACATGATGTTCCAATGTTATATCGCGTACACGAAGCGCCTGAGTTCTCACGTATTCAGAAAGTAAAAGATTTTGTTAAACTTCTTGGCTTACCTTTCCCAGATCAACCAACCCAAGCAGATTATCAAAAAGTTATTGAGGTAACTAAAGACCGTATTGATGCGCCAAGTATTCATGCAGTGTTATTACGCTCAATGATGCAAGCTTACTATGGTGCCAAAAATGCCGGTCACTATGGTTTAGCTTATGAAGCTTATACACACTTCACATCACCAATTCGCCGCTACCCAGACTTATTGTTACATCGTGCTATTAAAGCTCATTTGAAACAAAAGCCTTATCCGCTTTCTGGTGCAGCTTTAGATGATGCTGGTGAACATTTCTCTCAAACCGAGCGCCGTGCTGATGAAGCATCTCGTAGTGTAACGACTTGGTTGAAGTGTCACTATATGCAACAGCACTTAGGTGATGAGTTCATTGGTATTGTGAGTGCTGTCACTGAATTTGGTCTATTCGTTACTCTTAAAGACCTCTATGTTGATGGCATGATTCATATTAGCCAGCTCGGCGACGACTTCTTTATTTATGATCAAGCAAGTCAAAACCTTATTGGACAAAATCGTGGTCAGGTCTTCGGTTTAGGTGATGAAGTTAAAATTCAGGTTGCTGGTGTAAATCTGGAAGAACGTAAGATCGATTTCCAACTTATTCAGCAAGTGACCCATGCTGGACGAGTAGTTCGTAGTCGTGCCCCACGTACAACCAGAACAGCAACACAAGCAACTGAAGAAATTTTTGGTAAACCAACTACTACTTCTAATGATGGGGAAAAACCTGTCCGTAAAAAGAAGGAAAAAGGTAAACCAAGTTCATATACTAAAAAGTCTGGTAAAAAAACCACTACGAAAGCAGAGGCCAAGCCAGAAAAAGTAAAGAAAAAAGCGAAACCAAAAAAGAAAAAGTCGAATGCCAAGTCTAAGGCTGACTAATTCATAGGTGTTTCTATTCTTTGTTATTAAGCTCCCAAACATGGGGGCTTAATATTTTTAGAACGTTTATTTTCAATTTAAGCTTGATTTCCTGCCTAACAATACCTACATCTAATACTATGTTTAAAAAATAATGTGGCTATTAGCAATGACTTTACAGCAAGCGACTCTACCTACTCCCCGCTTTGACCAAATTACATTAGATAATTTAAAACAAGATATTCAACAAGCGATTCAAGCAGGACAAGAGTTCTTAAACACACTTACAGCTGCACCTTCTGACACAGACCAGCAACTTGCTGTACTTGAACAAATTGATACCCTTGAAAATAATCTCAGTGAATCATGGGGTGTTTTATCACATTTAAATGCAGTGATGAGTAATGCTGAAACTAGAGAAGTCTATCAGTCACTCTTACCTGCTTTAAGTGAATATTACACTCAACTTGGCCAACACACGGCGCTGTACCAGACCTATCAACACATTCATGATGGTCAGAGCTATTCAACGCTAAGTCCTGCTCAACAAAGTGCTATCCGACTCGCATTACGTGACTTTAAACTTTCTGGCGTTGCTTTAGAAGGTGAAGAGAAAAAACGCTACGCAGAAATTTCTGCACGACTTTCACAGCTTTCTTCTGACTTCTCAAACCATGTACTTGATGCGACACAGGCCTACTTTAAACCACTTACAGAAGACCAGCTAAAAGGTCTTCCAGAAAGTAATGTTGAGTTACTAAAGCAGTACGGTAAACAGCGCGAGCTTGACCAAGCTGTAGCAACTTTAGATTTCCCAGCTTATTTTGCAGTCATGACCTATGCAGATGACCGTGAATTACGTGAAGAGCTTTATAAAGCTTATGTCACTCGTGCATCGGATCAATCTGAACAAACAGAGTTTGATAACAGCAAAATTATGGAAGAAATCTTGAGCCTTCGCCAAGAAATGGCAAAACTACTTGGTTTCAATAACTACGCTGAATATTCTCTTGCTAGCAAAATGGCTCCTGATGTCAAAACAGTTCACGACTTTCTAGCCGACTTAGCTGAGCATGCACGTACCCCTGCTCTCCAAGAAGTTGCTGAGCTACAAGCAATTGCCAAACAAGATGGGATTGATGAGCTTAAACCTTGGGATACGACTTACTATTCTGAAAAGCTTAAACAGCAACAGTTCAACCTATCTCAAGAAGCATTAAAACCTTACTTCCCTGCTCCAAAAGTCATTCAGGGCTTATTCCAGATTGTTCAGCGCCTATACGGTATTAACATCGTTGAACGTGAGGCTCCAGTTTGGCATCCAGATGCACACTATTTTGAATTAGAAGACCAAGGCCAAGTGGTTGGCGGGTTCTTCTTTGATTTATATGCACGTACCGGTAAACGCGGCGGTGCATGGATGAGTGGCTTCCGCTCACGTATGCAAACTGTTCATGGTTTACAAAAACCAATTTGCTATATGGTGTGTAACTTCACTCCACCTGTGGGTAATCAGCCAGCCTTACTGACTCATGATGAAGTCATCACACTGTTCCACGAATTTGGACATGGCTTACACCATATGTTAACTGAAGTAGATAATATCTCGGTTGCAGGTACTCACGGCGTTGCTTGGGATGCAGTCGAGTTACCAAGTCAGTTTATGGAATTTTGGTCATGGGACAAAGAAAGTCTTGATGTTTTAAGTGAACATATTGAGAGCAAGCAGACCTTACCTCAAGAGTTACTCGATGCATTATTAAATGCTCGTTTCTTCCAGTCTGGCATGCAAACTTTACGTCAACTTGAATTTGCACTATTTGACTTAACTATTCACACCAAGACTCCTGCGTTGAATAGTGAGCAAATTCAGCAGACTTTAAATGACATTCGCAAACAGTACGCAGTAGTTCCAACTGTCGACTACAACCGCTTCCAACATAGCTTTAGTCATATTTTTGCAGGCGGTTACGCAGCGGGTTACTACTCTTACAAGTGGGCAGAAGTTTTAGCGAGCGATGCATTTGATCGCTTTGAACATGAAGGTATTTTCAACACTCAAACGGGTAAAGAATTCCGTCAAGCAATTTTAGCTGTGGGTGGGAAAGATACTGCTCTTGAAGCATTTGTCAATTTCCGTGGCCGTGAACCAAAAATTGATGCATTGTTACGTCATCAAGGTTGGACGAACGACAACAAAACCGCTTAAACTATGGGCCTAAATTGATCGTGTGGTTAGGGTGATAAAGATGAAAAAACGTTTCATTGCTGGGGCTAAATGTCCAAAATGTGAAGCCATAGATCGGATTGTCATGCTAACCACCGCTGAAGACGAATGGATTGAATGTATCGAATGCGGTTATAGCGAAAATCGTCCGACTCATATTGATGAGCCAGAAACACCTGCTATACCTGACGAAGTTGGAGTAATACAGTTCAAGCCTCGTCGTTCTGACTAAAGGTCTTAAACATGCCACTACAAAGAAAACAAAACTCAAAACTCTTGTGGATTTTAATTGGGGGCTTAAGCATTCTTGTAGTGCTTTTTTTCGCAGCACAATGGTTTTTCAAAAAAATCGAATCGTCAGCACCAATGGTTGATCCTCAACCTGTCTCGACACCTGCACCTCAAAAAACTACAAAACCATCTGCAAGTTCTGAGCCTGTCGCTCAAACACAAACTGCTAACTCGCAACAGCTTGTAAATGAAGATGTGCTCAAACAACCTGTCCCAGCTCAAGAGTCTTTAGCAAAAGAAGAAGTGTCTAAACTCAATGACATTCATCATCAGCTGCAAGATCAGGAAGAGACACTAAAAGCTCAACATGCTGATGCAGATCAACTGATTAAGCTAAAAGAAGAGCAAGTGAAGCTCCTTGAGGCCCAGGTTAAACAACAATAGTATTTGTTTAACTCTAAATATGATGCAAAAAAGCTAGTTCACACTGAGCTAGCTTTTTTATTTATTAACAATTTATCTGTTCAAAATAATAACCACATAAAAAAACACCCTCTTAAAGAGAGTGTTTTTACTCAGCTTATATTTTTAAATTACTTGTACCAGCCAAATAGTTTCAGCACTAATGGAGCATAAGTGACTAATACCAATGATGAGAACAAAACAATGATTGGTAATAACCAACGTTCATATCGGTAGTAGAAACTTGTGTATTTCTCTTTGGCTTCTGCATCGGCAGCATTTACCTCATCATCACCAACGGATAACCGCGTGAGTAGATGGTTCAAGGCAACTGGTGGTGTTACATAACCAAACTCGAATGCAACCAATACAATCATCCAGAAGTGAATTGGATGAATACCATTTTCGTAGGCTACAGGGGCAATCGTTGCTGCTACTAAAATTACAGCACCAAATGGATCTGTACACATACCAATAATGGCAAGTAGTAATGCAATAAATGCGAGCGAAATATAAATATTACCTAAGTGAGTCGGCAACATTTCAACAATTTCGGTACGCTCGATTAAACCACCCACACTTGCAGACAACGCCATTAAAATAATAAGCGCACCAATATGTCCAACTGTTTCTGATGTTGCAAAACGTAGTGCCCCACCAAAACCTAAACGGAACTGTGAACTATGCGGATCGTGTGACTGTAAGAATGGAGATTTTTTCTCATGTTCACGAACAATTGCTTCATGAATATTTAACGCTGGCGCCTCTTTAGGCATAACCATTTTATCGTACAAAATCATCGCAATGAGCACGAGAGGCAGAATCACTGGTGCAGTAAATTCGTTCATTCCTGTATCTAATGCATATTTATAAAATGCAAGAACAACTACAGTGATCAAGATGTATGGAATAACAGGTACAAAAGCACGTGCCATACCAGGAAGTGCTACTTTCGGTGAGTTCACGCGGAACTTCTCTTCTGCTAAGAAAAGAGAGACACCCAAGAAAATAAATGCAGTTAACCAGAAGACATAAATACCATGTCCAAATAATTCATCAGATGTAACATGACGGCTGTCCAACATCGCAATTAGAACGACCAAAAGACAAGGACGTACCACTACACCTAGTGAACCAGACATTGCAGATACAGCGAGTGCATACTGACGGCGAGCACCTGCATTCCAGACTTCTTTATAAATAATCGCACCGGCTGCGATAACGAAAATTCCAGAAGCACCTGTATAGGCAGTTGGTACAGCAGCAGCAATTAAAATTAACCAAGTTAAAGTTTCTGGTGCCAAGTTCCATGGACGAAGTACGTTTAGGAACAAGTCCATCACACGTGTTTGCGTGAGCAACATACCTGCCCAAATAAATAAGGCAAGGTTTAAGAAAATGCCCGAGAACTCTACCAACTGACCAAGGTAAATCCCTTGCCCCATTGGATAGTCCATAAAGAACGTGAATGCAACACCTGTAATCACAGCCATATATGCATACAAAGGCACACATAATAAAGCTAAGCCAATATTGCCACCCTCACGTTTTGCTGGTGGGGAAACAAATAGCTGATAAAGACTAATTAAGGTAAGGACGACAAATAAAATCATCCATAACCAGTAAATAATGATTGTTTCATGAGTTGGAGAAACCCCTGAATTAATCACAGAACGGTACTGGCTAATTACTGAAGAACTAAGCAATGCATTACCAAGCAACATAAAGAAGGCATACACTTTGTAGTCCAGCTTGGTTGCAGGGTTACGTAAACCAATATGGTGGAACTTCAACGATGCAGTAATCGCTGAGATTAAGACCATAAAGACTAGTAAAATTGCGCGGTTCTCTGTACCAAATTTAAATATGCCAAAGAAACCCGTTTCAATCGTACGATATGTACGTACCCCTGGATTTGCTTCAATATATTTAATGGTTTTATCGTAAGCCAGATATTTATCTTCACATTGCTGCTGTGCTGCTTGTAAGGATGCACGGACATCACTTTCTGAGGCAGCACCAAAGAAGCTTGCGAAATCATCAGATGCATTCGCTTTCATTTGCTCTTTTACTTGAGCATCAATATTTGGATGTCGATCACAAGACGGCTTTTCAGGCTCCGCACGCAAAAACGAATATTGCATGCCTATAGCAGGGTCACCATAAAGACGTTCCCCGATACGTAATAATTGTCCGTGGATCATTTCCCCGGTACCAATTATGAGCGTCATTAATAGTAAAATGAGGATCACGAATGTTGAGATCCATTCGTTCCATATATAACCCAGCAGACCTAATCCAGATCTTTTTTCTTGATATTCTTGCATAAATATTCCAATTTTGTTCTCTCAACCCCCTCATAACAAAGGCTTTGAGTCATGCAATTTCCTTGGTCAGGGGTATCGTCCATTCCCCTTCTACCAATCCCTTTATTCAACGATCAAATTTGCATCAAACTTTATCAATAAAGAATGACTAAAATCTCTTTTTTAACAGTTTGTATTGTCAATCTTTCTATTTGAACCTTTGTATAAGCCAATAGCATCCTCCAAAGATTGCACCGCCTATCGCCCCATATAAATGAGCTTCGGTTAAAACAGGACTCCCTATCAACTGTGCTGTGCCTGTTTGTCCAAAGGTGTTTTCCCAAATCAGCTTGGCAATAATTAACCCTAAAACTAGTAATGCAAAATTCCGTTCTTTACGGTATTGCAAATAAACTAAAGCAACAGCCGTATACAGCCCATGGAGTACCCCAGATAGACCGGCATATGCATCGATATAAGGCAAATAAAAATAGAACACCAAACTGATAAAAGGCGGCAAAAGAAAAAGAAGACTTAAAATGTGCCACACTTTGGTATGCGGAAATATGAAGGGCAAACACGCGAATGCCATCATATTTAAAAGAAAATGAATCCAGCCAACATGTACCCAGTGCGCTGTCCACAAACGCCAAAACTCACCGAGTAAGCTTTCGCGCCAATAAATAAAATAGTCTGGAAATACTTGTAGACATGCAGAAACAGAAATGCACCCTGCGACCAAAAGCACTTTTTTATTGAGTACATGATCTTTCATAGCACACTCCTTTTAAACCAAGCACCTTACGATTACTAGAGTTAGTAACCGTAAGGAGTGAGTTTCTTCAGATCTGTTTACTGTGCAGGTGCAGAGGTCGAGTCAGCTGGAACTTCTGATGCAGCCCCACCATCAAACAACTCATCCAGTTCTGCTGAACCTTCGTTTTTCTCATCCCAGAAATGAGACATACCATTATCACCCGTACGAACACCTGTATGCTCAGTCCAGTAGCGGTCAGAAATGCCACGGACAATTAAACCCGCCATACTATCAATTAACTTGAAGTTCGGATTGACTGGCTTGTCATCTGCTTGAGATGCTGCATAAGTTTTTAATGCATCACGGATTTTGGTATCGTCACCACTCGCTTGAGCCGCTACAGCGTAGAGTGCATGAGACAAACGAACACCTTTTTGCTCACCGATTTGCACTGACTGCTTTAACGTCTCATACGGGTCTGGTTTACCTTCGTTAGCCCCTGGTAATAAAGTCCAGATCACCGCACGTGTTGCATTTGGTGCTCCCCAGAACTTTTGGTTATCAAGACAAACCATGCCACGTTCTACAATAGCAGCAATATCTTTCGGAACATTGACAGAACCACCCGAGTTAATGTCATTTGTCACCGCTTGAAGGCCACTGATCATTCCAAGTAGATATACCGTCTGATCGGTATCACTACGCATAGTTGGACAAGAGTCACCTAAATGGTACTTATATTTAGATTCCCAACGATCAGCGAATAATTTATAGCCGGTATATTGTCGCTCTGCAGCAATTGCAGCCCAACGCTTCTGCGCAATACGTGCATCTTGAGCTTCTGTTACTTGTCCTGCTTTTGAAGCGCGCAAATAACGTAACTCCTGTTCTAATGCTTGGTTTTCCGCACATACACCTGAAGCAGCATACATTAAGACAGCAACACGAGTAGGATCTGCACCCATACCTTTAGTCGACATGATTGCAGGAGTTAAGGCACTACCAGTATTACAAACCATTTCAGCATCTTGCATTGCCAAAATAGGTGGAACGACGTGCTTTTCCGTAAAACCTAAAGCAACATTTGCTCCGCTTTTTACGACGTATGAACAACCTGATAAAACTGAAGCTGCAAGAAAACTCATCGCCAAACCTTGGCTTATTTTTTGGACTTTAGACATCTTCCTGTCCTCGATGTAATTTGTTTTTTCCTTTTCAGATGTACATTAGCAGATGCATATCTTGAATAAAAGAGTAATTACTCTAATTGTAGCGCTTATACTTTGACACACTTCACAGCAGATAAAATTGACAGTTTTTCAGGGAAACAAAAATTTTAGGCAAAAAAAAGTAGCATTGCGACGGTTCAGCACATGCTACTTATTAACTGGGATAAGCTTTTAACGGCTTATATTATTGTTGTTCTATATAATCCTTGAGTAAAGTTCCTGCTCTTCCTACTACTACAGCCATAACAACTGCAATTAACAGAAACATCCACATTGAAATCTCCATGAGAGACCTCCTTACTACATTCGCACCCAGTAAAACTGGACACTTGATGAAATTAATCGATTAACCAATTAAACTATTGACTGACCGACGACCTTTGCATCCTCTGTCTCTTAACTTTGCTATAATTAGCTTTATTAAGATGTTCCCTGAGTAAAGTTCCTGCTCTTCCTATCACCACTGCCAGAATGATGGCAATGACCAAGAACGACCATGTTGGCATCTCCATTTGAGACCTCCGACACACTTTACGTTGGTGTTTGTACTTTAACCGATAGAATAATAACCATATTGAGAAATTGTCGGACAATTAGCTTTCTTGCTCTTTTTTCTGTATTTTAACTAGACAATTTACATTTTCCGAAAAGAAATAAATCTTAATTGTTTGATTTTTAAAATTTTTAAATAAATATACAAATGTAGAATTGTCTAACAATTAATAGAATTTTTCTAAGGTTTTAAGTTGTTTCCACTGCGACAAAGGCATTTGATCAAACCAAATCACAGAAGTTAATGTTTCATGCCCTTCAAAATAGACCACTATGAAAATCTGATAATCAATTATTTTTAAAATTTCTACACGAGAAATTGTTTGCTCTGAATGAAAGCTAAGTGACCATAATTTCTGATCTAAATAAGCAATTTGAGTAAGCTGTGGCCGCTTGAAAAAGAAAACAAAACTTATGAATAGTAAACTGACCGTAACCAACCACCAGAGTATTGATAGGAGTTGATAAAATAGAACTGCTAAACTTAAACCAATAAAAAACTGAAATATAATCGAGAAACGACTATATTTCAGTTTAAAATTCAATTGGTTGACCAAAACCAATCAGCCATGTACATAATGCTTTAATTTATGGATGAAATCACGTAATTCAGTACGTGGTGGTTCAGATACTTCCATAAACCAGTCAAGTAAATCAGGATCTTCCTGCTCTACTAATTCAGCAAATAATGCTTTTTCTGCTGGATCTGCCTTTAAGTAATAATTTTTCACATACGGGTCAAAATAGACATCAATTTCCTTTAAACCGCGGCGTGCGCGATAAACTACTTTACGTTCTTCCAAGGTCATTTCTTCAGACATTTATTTCCCCATCTGCGTTGATAGTGCGCCTAGTTTACCTGATCACATAAGAAAGTTCGCTAAAAATATCAAATTGACCAAACTTATCACTTCATAGCTATAAATGAGCATTCATCACATTGTTAGACCTAGTGAGCTTCCCGTATTTTAGACTTATAACATCAAGCCCAAACCAAGGAAGAAATACAATGCAATCTGGTGCTATTCGTCCCATTCCAAATATGTTACCTCGCCATCTATTAAATGAAGAACATGAAGCTTTCCGAGAAACTGTACGCAAGTTTTATGAAAAAGAAGTGGTGCCAAATACTGAAAAATATGAGAAACAACAACATGTGGACCGAGATCTTTGGAATAAAGCGGGTGCGTTAGGTTTACTGTGCACAACCATGCCAGAACAATACGGTGGCTCAGGTGTAGACCGTCTATACAGTATGATTCTTATTGAAGAACAAGCCTATGCCATGGACTCAAGTACAGGTTTCTCGCTGCATTCCGATATTGTCGCCAACTATATCAATAACTTTGGAAATGAAGAACAAAAGCAAAAATGGCTCCCTAAGATGGCGACTGGTGAAACAGTGACCGCAATTGCCATGACAGAACCAGGAACGGGTTCAGATTTACAAGCTGTTCGAACAACAGCCGTTCTTGATGGCAATGAATATGTCATTAATGGTTCAAAAATATTTATTACCAATGGCTATTTGTGCGATATGGCCATCGTGGTCTGTAAAACAGGTAACAGCGATAAAGGCTCTGCCAATTTATCACTTATTATTGTGGAAGCTGACCGTGCCGGTTTTACTAAAGGTAAGCCACTCAACAAAATTGGCATGAAAGGTCAAGATACATGTGAACTCTTCTTCGATAACGTTCGTGTTCCTAAAGAAAATCTTTTAGGCATGGAAGGTATGGGCTTTATTATGCTCATGAAAGAATTAGCATGGGAACGTATGTTGGTTGCAATTATCTGCCAAGCTGGTGCAGAAGCAGCGTTTGCACATACTGTTCAATATACAAAAGATCGTAAAGCATTTGGCAAGCCAATTAGTGCTTTCCAGAATACACGCTTTAAACTAGCAGAATTACGCACAGAAATTGATTTCTGTCGTACCTATTTAGATCGTTGTATGGAATTACAACTTGATGAAAAATTAAGTGTCGAAGCTGCTGCTGCCGCAAAATATAAAATTTCTGATATGTTTTCAAAAGTGGTTGATGAATGTCTCCAATTACATGGAGGCTATGGTTACATGCTGGAATATCCAATTGCTCGTGCTTATATTGATCACCGAGCAAACCGTATTTATGCAGGCACCAATGAAATTATGAAAGAGTTAATTTCCAGAACACTTTAATACCATACATAAAAAAGGAGGCCATCTGCCTCCTTTTTCATTTCAAATCTTAAGACACTAGCTTTGGCTTACGTGTATTTACATCTGAATGTTTATGAAAATGAAGAATACCATCATCGAACTTAGCATTTTGTAATGACTTTCTATCTTCAAGATAGTTATTGGTTACTTGCCATGGAGCATGCTTACCTTGCTTTGGAAGCTCATGAGCTGCACGACTAATATAGCCAGAAGATAGTTTACCCATCACAGTATCTTCTTCCATTTCATTTTTATTACCCGCTGGAATAACTTCGTCATAGTTATTCTTGTCCATATAGTTTAATAGACGGGAAATATAATCAGCTGCAATATCAACTTTTAATGTCCAAGATGCATTCACATAGCCAATAATCATGGCCATATTTGGAATATCACTTAGCATAATGCCATTGTAAAGCATATGTTCTGAGGAGTTGATTGGCTTACCATCAACTTTAGCTTGAACACCACCCATAATTTGAACTTGCAAACCAGTTGCAGATACTATGATATCGGCATCAAGGTGTTTACCAGACTTTAATTGAATACCAGTTTCTGTAAATTTCTCAATCTGATCAGTTTCAACACTCGCCTTACCTTCACGAAGAATCTTAAATAGATCACCATCAGGCACTACACATAAACGCTGATCCCAAGGATTATAAGAAGGCGTAAAGTGTTTCATATCTACTTTACCCTTAAGCTGCATTTCAATTGCTTTTAAGAGTAAACGACGAACTGTTTTAGGATGCTTCTGAGACAATGCATAAATTGCGCGTTGCATACCAATATTACGAGCACGGGTAAATTTGTAAGCCGCCTCTTCAGACATAAATCTACGAGTCTTTTCATAGATGAAGTCAATAGAAGGAACAGTTGCAATATACGTAGGCGAACGTTGTAACATCGTCACGTGACCTGCTCCACCTTTTGACATTGCTGGTACCAGAGTAATTGCAGTAGCTCCACTACCAATAATTACTACTTTCTTACCTGTATAGTCTAAGTTTTCTGGCCAATGTTGCGGATGAATGAGTTGACCTTTGAAAGCTTCTTGATTTGGGAAGGTCGGCGCATAGCCTTGGTCATAATTATAATAACCAGTACAGCCTACAACAAAATTAGCTACCCAAGTCTGCTGTTTTTTATTGCTATCTTCGACAACAACATGCCACTTCTTAGATGAAGAATCATAATTTGCAGAGAGTACACGATGACCAAAGTGAATTTTTTCTTTTAACTTAAACTCATCGATCACTTCACCTAGATACCCTTTAATAGAAGCACCATCAGCCAATACATTTGCTTTACGCCATGGTTTAAAATTAAAACCAAAAGTAGACATATCAGAATCTGAACGAATACCAGGATAACGGAAAAGATCCCAAGTCCCGCCAAAGGATTCACGACGTTCTAAAATTTCAAACTGACGATGCGGAGAATTTTTAGATAAATGGGCAGCAACTCCGATTCCTGAAATGCCTGCACCAATGATTAAAATATCAACTTGCTTTTCCATTTTATTTTTATACCCATTGTTGAGAATATGACTTTATTAAAGCACAATTTTGACAATACACAATGTCAAGTTTGACCGTTTATCCGTTTTTTTATGTCACTTGAGGACATTTTTTATTTTTATAGATCCCAGAAAATAAAAAAGACCGGCATAAAGCCGGCCTTTTCCGAATAATATCAATTATTCAGCTGAAGTGTTAACTTCACGATCTACAAGCTCAACGTAAGCCATCGGTGCTGCATCACCAGCACGGAAGCCCGCTTTAAGAACACGTAGATAGCCGCCGTTACGTTCTTTGTAACGAGGGCCGAGTACGGTAAATAATTTACCTACAGTTGCAGCATTACGAGTACGAGCAAATGCTAAACGACGATTTGCTACAGTATCGTTTTTTGCTAGAGTGATTAAAGGCTCAGCAACACGACGTAATTCTTTAGCTTTAGGCACAGTTGTTTTGATCAACTCGTGTTCAAATAAAGAATTAGCCAAGTTTTGGAACATCGCTTTACGATGGCTGCTTGTACGGCCTAATTTCACACCACTATTACGATGACGCATGGTGATAGTCCTACTTAATTAACGGCTACGATAGGCAAAACGGTCGTCCATACGAAGACTAGCTGGTGGCCAGTTTTCAAGACGCATACCGAGTTGTAAGCCTTTCGATGCCAAAACATCTTTGATCTCTGTTAACGATTTTTTACCAAGGTTAGGAGTTTTTAACAACTCAACTTCAGTACGTTGAACGAGATCACCAATGTAGTAAATATTTTCTGCTTTCAAACAGTTAGCAGAACGAACAGTAAGCTCTAGATCATCTACTGGGCGAAGCAAGATTGGGTCAACTTCTTCACGAGGTTCTTGAGCAACTGGAGTTTGGTCTTTCTGAAGATCAACAAAAATTGCAATTTGTTGTTGCAAGATTGTTGCCGCTTTGCGGATTGCTTCTTCAGGATCAACCGTTCCATTTGTTTCAAGATCGATTACCAGTTTATCTAAATCGGTACGTTGTTCAACACGCGCATTTTCAACGGTGTAAGAAACACGTTTAATTGGGCTATAAGAAGCATCTAATTGTAAACGACCAACAGGACGTGTTTCACCTTCAGGGAAACGAGAATCAGAAGTTTCATAACCACGACCTTGAGAAACTTTCAAGCGCATTTTTAATGAACCTGAAGCACTCAAAGTACCGATTAAATGATCTGGGTTAACCACTTCAACATTATGAGGTAAACGAAGGTCAGCAGCAGTAATATCGCCAGGACCTTGTTTTTCTAATGTTAAATAAGCTTCATTTTGATCGAACAGCTTAATAGACAATCCTTTTAGGTTCAGCAAGAGCTCGACGATGTCCTGCTGCAAGCCTTCTAAAGTACTGTACTCGTGCTCGACACCTTCTATCTCTACTTCAACCACAGCAGCGCCAGGTAAAGAAGACAATAGAATGCGACGTAAAGCATTACCAAGAGTGTGGCCAAAACCACGCTCTAAAGGTTCTAGAATCACTTTTGCCGAGGTCCCGCTAACCGCTTCGACCTTGATCGCTTGCGGAGTTAGAAACTCGTTTGCAGTACGCGTCATTATTGCTACCTCAAGGATTATTTAGAATACAATTCTACAATCAAGCTTTCGTTGATTTCAGCAGGTAAATCAGAACGATCTGGTGCAGCTTTAAACGTACCTTCAAGTTTAGAATGATCAACATCAATCCAAGCTGGAATACCACGTTGAGCAGCTAATTCAATCGCGTTTTTGATACGCAATTGTTGTTTAGCACCTTCGTGAACCGCAATTACATCACCCGCTTTAACTTGAATAGATGCGATGTTTACACGACGACCATTCAAAGTAATGCTACGGTGACTTACTAACTGACGAGCTTCTGCACGTGTAGAACCAAAACCCATGCGATAAACAACGTTATCAAGACGGCTTTCAAGCAATTTCAACAAGTTCTCACCAGTTGCGCCTTTAACACGAGCTGCTTCTTTATAGTAGTTACTAAATTGACGCTCTAACACACCGTAAATACGACGGACTTTTTGTTTTTCACGTAATTGTAGTGAATACTCAGATTGCTTACCACCGCGAGCCTGACCATGTTGACCAGGTGCTTTGTTAGCTTTTTTAGTTTTGACGTCAAATGGTTTAACGCCAGATTTAAGTTGCAGGTCTGTCCCTTCGCGGCGAGAGAGTTTGCATTTTGGACCAATATAACGAGCCATGAATGTTTCTCCTTACACGCGACGTTTTTTAGGTGGACGGCAACCGTTGTGAGGAATTGGAGTCACATCGGTAATGCTGTTAATCTTATAACCCACTGCGCCTAATGCACGAACCGCAGACTCACGACCTGGACCAGGACCTTTTACAAGGACGTCTAGGTTTTTCAAACCGTAATCTAAAGCTGCTTTACCAGCAACTTCAGCAGCTACCTGAGCAGCAAACGGAGTTGATTTACGTGAACCACGGAAGCCTTGTCCACCTGAGGTGGCCCAAGCCAATGCATTACCTTGACGATCGGTAATCGTAACAATGGTGTTATTAAAAGACGCGTGAATGTGTGCAACACCTTCAGAGACGGTACGAGTGACCTTCTTGCGTGTGCGAGTATCTTTAGCCATCTTTTAGCTTCCAGAAATCTTACTTTTTAATCGGTTTGCGCGGACCTTTACGGGTACGTGCGTTAGTTTTGGTGCGTTGACCACGGACAGGCAAGCTGCGACGATGACGAAGGCCACGATAGCAACCTAAATCCATTAAACGTTTAATGTTCATGGAAATTTCGCGACGTAAGTCACCTTCGGTAGGAACCTTAGCAACTTCTGCACGAATCGCATCAAGCTGTGCATCGTCCAACTCACGGATCTTAGTAGTCTCAGTAATACCAACTGAAGCTAAGATATTCTTAGCAGTGTGGCGACCGATACCAAAGATATAAGTGAGGGAGATAACAGCATGCTTGTTATCCGGAATGTTTACACCGGCAATACGAGCCATTCACTTTCTCCAAAAAGGCAGTAGAGATAATCAACCGCCCCACAAAAATCTTGAGGGGCGGATATTAACCCAATTCGCCTACTGAAATCAACAGGTCTTGATTAGATTAACCTTGACGCTGCTTATGACGAGGTTCTGCGCTACAAATCACGCGAATAACCCCATTACGACGGATAACTTTACAGCTACCACAAATTTTCTTTACAGAAGCTTGTACTTTCATGATGAAACCTCTAAGTGCGCTTATCCCTTAGGATGAGCAGTCGTTTTTCTCATTAATGTTTGATTGTCATATTGATGAGATGTTAAATGCGCTTGTAGCTGAGCCATAAAGTCCATAACAACAACGACTACGATCAGTAATGAGGTACCACCCAAGTAGAATGGAATACCAAAAGAACTTTGTAGAATCATTGGCATCAAACAAATGACTGTAATATAAATCGCACCAATAAACGTCAAACGATTAAGAATATGATCTAAGTAACGAGCAGTTTGCTCACCTGGGCGAATACCAGGCACATAAGCTCCGCTGCGTTTTAGATTTTCTGATACTTCCTTAGGGCTAAATACTAAAGCCGTATAAAAGTAACAGAAAAAGATAATTAACGCACCAAAGAGCACCAAATACAAAGGCTGTCCAGGCGACAATACCAAAGCTAAATCTTGTAAGCTACGTTTAATTAAACCAGCACTCGGATCTGCACTACCTACCCATTGACCAAGACTTGCTGGGAACAATAGTAAAGAGCTTGCAAAAATCGCAGGAATCACACCAGCCATATTAATTTTTAATGGTAGATGTGTTTGCTGAGCTGTAAATATACGACGCCCTTGCTGCTTCTGCGCATAGTTTACTGGAATACGACGCTGTGCTTTTTCAATAAACACAATCGCAGCCAATACACCAAGAGACAAAAGACCAAAGATAACAAGACCAATTAAACTTGTTTGACCATTATCTACAGATGACACTGATTGCATAATTAACTTAGGCAAACCAGCTACAATACCTGCAAAAATAATCATTGAGATACCATTACCGATACCTCTTTCAGTGATTTGTTCACCTAACCACATTAAGAACATAGTTCCAGCGATAAGTGACGTAACCGCAGGAATATAGAATGCAAGTCCTGTAGACAGAGTAATACCCTGACCAATAAGACCCGCACACATACCTACTGCCTGAACCACTGCAAGTAGTAATGTACCTTGACGCGTATATTGATTAATTTTTCGCTTACCTTGCTCTCCTTCCTTTTTCAAGGCTTCAAGAGAAGGAATCACCGTTGACATTAACTGCACAATAATTGATGCAGAAATATAAGGCATGATCCCTAAAGCAAGAATCGACATTCGCTCTAAAGCACCGCCAGAAAACATATTGAATAGCCCAAGAATAGTTCCTTGGTTTGCATGAAATAAATTTTCTAACGCAGCATTATTAATGCCTGGTACTGGAATATGCGCTCCTAGTCGAAAGACCAGCAATGCACCGATTAGAAAACTCATCCGGCGAATAATTTCACGGTATTTCACATGAAATGGCTGACCTTTCATCATGTTGACATGACCTGAAGAACTAGGAGACATAGACACTCGAGATTACTCCTCGACTTTACCGCCAGCTGCTTCAATTGCAGCTTTAGCGCCTTTAGTCAATGCAACACCTTGAACAGTGAATGCACGAGTGATTTCACCAGAAAGCACGATACGAGCACGAATTTGATCGCGACGAACAACATTCGCAGCTTTTAAAGTTTCAAGGCTAACGATGTCGCCTTCCACTTTAGTTAACTCAGACAAACGTACTTCAGCAGTTTTTAAAGCGATTTGGCTAGTGAAACCGAATTTAGGTAAACGACGATAAATCGCTGTTTGACCGCCTTCGAAACCTGGACGAACGCCACCACTTTTACGTGATTTTTGACCTTTGACACCACGGCCACCAGTCTTACCAACGCCAGAACCGATACCACGGCCTAAACGACGGTGTTCACGTTTTGCACCTTCTGCAGGTGCAAGCTCATTTAAACGCAGAGTCATGGCTTATTCCTCTACACTAACCATATAGTAGACTTTGTTGATCATACCGCGGTTAGAAGGCGTATCTTGCACTTCTACAGTATGACCAATACGACGCAGACCTAAACCTTGTAAGCAAAGCTTGTGATTTTTCAAGCGATGTGAAGAAGATTTAGTCTGGGTAACTTTAATCGTTTTCATGATTGATTACCCTTGAATTTCTTCTACTGATTTACCACGTTTCGCAGCGACTTTCTCAGGAGAAGTCATATCACGCAAACCTTTAAAAGTTGCGTTTACTACGTTAGCAGCATTTGTAGAACCATAACATTTAGCAAGTACGTTATGTACACCTGCAGCTTCAAGAACGGCACGCATTGCACCACCAGCGATTACGCCAGTACCTTCTGAAGCAGGTTGCATGTATACACGGCTTGCACCATGACGAGCATTCACAGGGTGTTGTAAAGTAGTACCAGCAAGGTCTACAGTGATCATGTTGCGACGAGCAGCTTCAAGTGCTTTAGAAATAGCAGCAGGAACTTCACGTGCTTTACCACGACCAAAACCAACACGACCATTACCATCACCCACAACAGTTAATGCTGTGAAAGAGAAGATACGACCGCCCTTGACAACTTTGGCTACACGATCAACGGCAACCAGCTTTTCAACAAGACCTTCGTTTTGTTCAACTTTAGCCATGATTAGAACTCCAAGCCGTTTTCACGAGCAGCATCAGCCAAGGCTTTGATACGACCATGATATTTAAAACCAGAACGGTCAAATGCAACTTTAGTTACACCAGCTGCTTTCGCGCGTTCTGCGATTAAAGCACCTACTTTAGTAGCCGCGTCTACATTACCTGTAGTACCGCTACGTAAAGATGCATCCAAAGTTGAAGCTTGCGCTAAAACTTTGCCACCATCTGCTGAAATAACTTGAGCATAGATGTGACGCGGAGTGCGGTTTACACACAAACGAGTCGCACCCAATGCACGAATGTGCAAGCGTGTGCTTTTCGCACGACGCAAACGGGATTGTTTCTTTTCGTTCATAAGAACCTCGCGCCTTATTTCTTCTTAGCTTCTTTACGAAGAATGACTTCATCCGAATAACGAACACCTTTACCTTTATATGGTTCAGGAGCACGGTATGCACGGATTTCTGCCGCTACTTGACCTAACAACTGCTTGTTTGCTGATTTCAAAATGATTTCAGTAGCAGTTGGAGTTTCCGCTGTTACACCTTCTGGTAAAGCGTAGTCAATTGGGTGTGAGTAACCAAGGTTAAGGTTTACAACAGTACCTTTAACCGCAGCTTTATAACCAACACCAACTAGCTGCAACTTACGTTCGAAGCCTTCGCTAACACCTTTTACAAGGTTGTTCAATACAGCGCGAGCAGTACCAGCTTGCATCCAAGCATCTTTCGATTCTTTAACTGGAGCAAGTTGAAGTTTACCTTCTTCCTGTTTTAGCTCGACCAGCACATGCAGGTTGAAAGACAATGTACCTTTAGTGCCTTTCACTTCGACCTGCCGGCCGTTCTGAGTAACTGCTACACCATTAGGTACAGTTACTGGGGCTTTAGCCACACGAGACATGAGGAATCACCTATTAAGAAACAAAAGCAATAACTTCACCACCAACGCCCGCAGCACGTGCAGCGCGATCAGTCATGATGCCTTTGCTTGTAGAAACAATTGCAATACCTAAACCTTGCTTAACGCTTGGAAGTTTATCTTTACCACGGTATTGGCGAAGACCTGGACGGCTTACGCGCTTAACCATTTCGATAACTGGTTTGCCTTCGAAATATTTTAAAGTAATTGTCAAAGTAGATTTTGTCTCTTCTTGAGCAACTTCTACATTTGAAATATAACCTTCTTGTTGAAGTACGTTTGCAATTGCAACTTTCAACTTAGAAGAAGGCATAGAAACAGTTTGTTTCTTAGCCATTTGTGCGTTACGAACACGTGTTAGCATGTCGGCAACGGTATCTTGCATACTCATTTAGTCGCTCCTTACCAGCTTGCCTTAACAACGCCTGGTACATCACCCTGCATTACTGTGTCACGTAATTTGTTACGGCTTAAACCGAACTTACGGAAGTAACCATGAGGACGACCAGTTAAACCACAACGGTTACGAAGACGTACCGGAGATGCATTACGTGGCAATGCTTGTAACTTTAACATCGCTTCGAAACGCTCTTCTTCACTTGCATTTACGTTTGCAATCGTAGCTTTTAATTCAGCACGTTTTGCAGCGTATTTAGCAACTGTTTTTTCGCGTTTCAATTCGCGATTAATCATACCTTTCTTAGCCATATCGACCTCTTATTTGAACGGGAAGCCGAATGCACGCATAAGCGCACGGCCTTCGTCATCGGTGCGAGCAGTCGTAGTAATAGTAATATCCATACCACGAATACGATCAATCTTGTCGAAATCGATTTCAGGGAAAACGATTTGCTCTTTCAAACCCATTGAATAGTTACCACGACCATCAAATGATTTCGAAGAGAAACCACGGAAGTCACGGATACGAGGGATTGCGATTGAGATCAAACGGTCCAAGAATTCGTACATTTGGTCGCCACGTAAAGTAACTTTACAACCAATTGGCCAACCATCACGGATTTTGAAACCTGCGATAGATTTACGAGCAAGTGTAATTACTGGTTTTTGACCAGCAATTAATTGCATGTCGACTACAGCGCCATCTAATAATTTCTTATCAGTTGCAGCTGCGCCTACACCCATGTTTAGGGTAATTTTTGTGATGCGTGGAATTTCCATCACGTTCTTAATGCTAAGTTCTTCTTGTAACTTTGCTTTAAGTTCATCGTTGTAACGTGCTTTAAGTCTGGCCATTGCCTTTTCAACCTATTACTTCGCTACCGCCACTGATTCACCATTTGATTTATAAACGCGAGTTTTCACGCCATCAATCACTTGGTAACCAACACGGTCAGCCTTCTGGGTTGTAGCATTTAAAATTGCCACGTTTGAAATATGAAGCGAAGCTTCTTGAGTAACTACACCGCCTTCAGCGCCAGTTACACGGTTAGGCTTTTGATGCTTCTTCACTAAGTTAAGGCCTTCAACCTTAACGCGGTCTTCAGAAACAGACAATACAGTACCCTGTTTGCCTTTTTCTTTACCTGCGATCACGATAACTTGATCGCCTTTTTTAATCTTAGCCATGATTGCCTCTTATAGAACTTCAGGAGCCAATGAAATGATTTTCATGAACTGTTCAGTACGAAGTTCACGAGTCACTGGTCCGAAGATACGAGTAGCAATCGGAGCTTTGTTGTTGTTCAAGATAACTGCAGCATTATCATCAAAACGGATCACAGAACCATCTGGACGACGAATGCCGAATTTAGTACGAACTACAACCGCATTCATCACGTCACCTTTTTTAACACGTGCGCGTGGGATTGCTTCTTTTACAGTAACTTTAATAATGTCGCCAACAGAAGCATAACGACGATGTGAACCACCAAGTACTTTAATACATTGTACGCGGCGAGCACCACTGTTGTCTGCTACGTCGAGCATAGTTTCGGTTTGAATCATTGCCCTACTCCAAAACCGAGCATCACCGGTCACAATTTCGAAAGGCTCAAAGAGTACTCGAAATTGACCGATGATGCAACAAGAACGTCGAATTACTCAGCAGCTGCTTCAACTACTTCCACTAAAGTCCAAGCTTTAGTTTTAGAAATTGGGCGGCTTTCTTTAATGGTTACAACATCGCCAATTTTAGCAACATTGTTCTCATCATGAGCGTGTAACTTAGTTGAACGGCGAATTGACTTGCCATACAACGGGTGTTGAACGCGGCGTTCAATAAGAACAACAATAGATTTATCCATTTTGTCACTTACGACTTTGCCGGTTAACGTGCGGACTGTTTTTTCACTCATTGTCCGTTCCCCTGTTTTTCGGTAAGGAGTGTCTTAATACGAGCAATTGTCTTACGAGCAACTTGCACTTCGTGCGATTTACCCAACTGACCAGTTGCTTTCGCCATACGAAGACGGAATTGGTTAAGCTGTTGCTCATCAAGCAAAGCTTTCAACTCTTCTACCGATTTTTCACGTAGATCTTTAGTTTTCATTACATTACCGTCCGAGTCACGATAGTGGTTTTAAACGGAAGTTTAGCAGCAGCTAAAGCAAATGCTTCACGCGCTAACTCTTCGTTCACACCTTCAATTTCGTACAGGATCTTACCTGGTTGGATCTGGCAAACCCAGTATTCCACGCTACCCTTACCTTTACCCATACGCACTTCAAGAGGCTTTTGAGTAATTGGCTTATCCGGGAATACGCGAATAAAGATTTTACCACCACGCTTAATACGGCGGCTAATAGTACGACGTGCAGCTTCAATCTGACGCGCAGTCATACGACCACGTTCAGTTGCTTTAATTGCAATCGAACCAAATGATACTGTACTACCACGATGCGCTAGACCAGTGTTACGGCCTTTGTGCACTTTACGGAATTTGGTACGTTTAGGTTGCAACATGGATTATTCTCCCTTGTCAGCAGCACGGTCACCGCGACGACCACGACGCTCTTGACCTTCACCACGACCACGACCACGTTTAGCTGGACGATCTTCAGCAGGAGCAGGGTTCATGACTTGTTTCATGCCACCTAAGATCTCGCCACGGAAAATCCAAACTTTAACACCAATCGTACCGTAAGTTGTTTCTGCACGCATAGTTGCATAGTCAATGTCTGCACGTAAAGTATGTAAAGGTACACGACCTTCACGATACCATTCTGTACGAGCAATCTCTGCACCACCTAAACGGCCAGACACTTCAACTTTGATACCTTTAGCACCAGCACGCATAGTGTTTTGAACCGCACGCTTCATAGCACGACGGAACATAACACGCTTTTCTAATTGAGAAGCAATTGCTTCAGCAACTAAACGCGCATCTAAGTCTGGGCGATCAATTTCGTTGATACTTACTTGCGCTGGAACACCCATAATGCTGGTAAGTTCGCGCTGTAATTTCTCAATATCTTCGCCTTTTTTACCGATTACGATACCAGGACGAGCTGTGCTAATAGTTACTTTAGCAGCGCCTGATGGACGTTCGATAAGAATATTGCTTACCATCGCATTCTTAAGTTTTTTAGTTAAAAACTCACGAACTTGAAGATCTTTAAGCAAGTATTCAGCGTATTGTTTCGGATTCGCATACCAGTTAGCGTTATGACGTTTCACAACACCTAGGCGGATACCGATTGGATGAACCTTCTGACCCATATCAAACCCCTACCTTAACGGTGATGTGACAAGTACGCTTAGTAATACGATCTGCACGGCCTTTAGCACGTGGCATAATACGTTTAAGGCTCATGCCTTCATCAACGTAAATCGTAGAAACTTTAAGATCGTCAACATCTAAACTGTTATTGTGTTCAGCGTTTGCAATCGCAGATTCCAATGCTTTTTTTACTAAAACAGCAGCTTTTTTATTGCTGAAGTTTAAGATGTTTAAAGCATGCGCAACAGATTTGCCGCGAATAAGATCTGCAACCAAACGTGCTTTTTGTGCCGAGATAGCGGCACCGCGTAATTTAGCAGTTACTTCCATCATGACACCTATTAACGTTTAGATTTCTTGTCAACACCGTGACCACGATAGGTACGAGTTGGCGCGAATTCACCGAGTTTATGACCAACCATATGCTCAGTAACAATTACTGGAACGTGATTACGACCATTATGAACAGAGATTGTTAAACCAACAAAATCTGGAAGGATCATCGAACGACGAGACCAAGTTTTGATCGGCTTGCGAGAGTTACTAGCAACAGCCGCTTCAACCTTAGCGAACAAGTGCGCATCGACGAATGGGCCTTTTTTCAGAGAACGAGGCATTAGTCAGATTCCTTTACTTGACGCGACGGTCGCGAATAATCATCTTAGTCGTACGCTTATTGGTACGTGTCTTGTACCCTTTAGCTTTTTGACCCCATGGGCTTACAGGTTGAATACCTTTGTTACGCCCTTCACCACCACCGTGTGGATGGTCAATCGGGTTCATCGCCATACCACGTACGGTAGGACGAACACCACGCCAGCGTGAAGCACCAGCTTTACCCAATGAACGAAGGTTGTTTTCTTGGTTAGAAACTTCACCAATTACAGCGCGGCATTCAACGTGTACTTTACGCATTTCGCCTGAACGAAGACGAATAATCGCGTAAGAACCATCACGACCCAACAACTGAACAGAAGCACCAGCAGAACGCGCTAATTGCGCACCCTTACCAATTTTAAGTTCAACGTTATGAAGTGTAGAACCGATCGGCATGTTACGAAGTGGCAAGCAGTTACCTGGACGAATTGGAGCATCGTTACCAGATTGTACTTTATCGCCAGCACGTAAACCTTTAGGTGCAATGATATAACGACGCTCACCGTCAGCATATTTCAATAAAGCAATATGTGCTGTACGGTTTGGATCGTATTCAATACGCTCTACAACAGCTGGGATGCTGTCTTTGTTACGTTTGAAGTCAACGATACGGTAGTGTTGTTTATGACCACCACCAACGTGACGAGTAGTAATGTGACCGTTGTTATTACGACCACCAGTACGTTTTTTAGCTTCAACCAACGGTGCGTAAGGAGCGCCTTTGTGAAGATGGTCATGAACCACTTTCTCTACAAAGCGACGTCCTGGAGACGTTGGCTTACATTTTTGAATCGGCATAATTTTCGTCCTTATTCCGCTGCGCTTTCAGCGGTATCGCCCAAGTCAGCCATTTCAACATCTTGGCCGGCTTTCAGGGTGACGTATGCTTTTTTAACATCAGAACGACGTCCTAATGTACGACCAAAGCGCTTAGTCTTACCTTTAGTAATAGTTGTGTTAACTTTAACAACTTCTACACCAAAAAGTTTTTCAACTGCTTTTTTGATTTCAAGCTTAGTAGCATTGATGTCTACTTTAAATACTTGAACACCAACAGTATCACCTAAAACTTGTGCCTTTTCTGAGAAGACTGGTCCTTTAAGGACTTGATAGATACGTTCGTTGTTCATCCGAGTTCTACCTCAATTTTCTTAGCAGCAGCTACAGACATCACAACTTTATCAAACGCGATCAAGCTTACAGGATCGATTGCAGTTGCATCTACCACATCTACATGCGGAAGGTTGCGTGCTGCAAGATATAAGTTCTCATCTACAGCGTCAGTAACGATTAATGCACGAGCAGCATTTAAGTCGTTAAGTTTTGCAAGCAATTCTTTAGTTTTTGGAGCTGCAACAGCAAACTCTTCAACTAATACAAGGCGATCTTGGCGAACAAGTTCAGCTAAGATACATTGCATTGCACCGCGGTACATCTTACGGTTTACTTTTTGAGACCAATCTTGTGGACGAGCAGCAAAAGTTTTACCACCACCAACCCAGATAGGGCTACGAATAGAACCCGCACGAGCACGGCCAGTACCTTTTTGACGGAATGGTTTTTTACCACCGCCAGAAACGTCTGCACGCGATTTTTGAGCACGAGTACCTTGACGACCACCTGCTAAGTAAGCAGTAACAACTTGGTGTACAAGAGCCTCGTTAAATTCACGTCCGAAAGCAACTTCAGACAATTCAACAGCAGAGCCGGAAACAGTTTTCAAATTCACGGTATTTCCCCTCAGGCCTTGATGGTAGGACGTACAATTACGTCACCGCCAGTTGCACCAGGAATTGCACCTTTAACAACTAAAACAGAACGTTCAGCGTCAATAGATACGATTTCAAGACCTTGTACTGTTACGCGTTCATCACCTAAGTGACCAGCCATTTTTTTGCCTTTGAACACGCGTCCAGGAGTTTGGTTTTGACCTGTAGAACCTAATACACGGTGAGAAACTGAGTTACCGTGAGTAGCGTCTTGGGTACGGAAGTTCCAACGTTTAACACCACCTTGGAAACCTTTACCTTTTGATTGACCAGTTACGTCAACAATTTGACCAACTGTGAACAAATCAACGCCAATAGTACCGCCAACTTCACGACCGTCAAGCTCAGCTTCAGTAACACGGAACTCTTTAACTAAACGACCAGCAGCAACACCAGCTTTCGCGAAGTGACCTTTCTGAGCGTTAGTTACGCGAGATTCGCGACGTTCACCAGTAGTTACTTGAACAGCTTGATAACCATCAGTTTCAAGTGTTTTGATTTGCGTAATGCGGTTTGGATCGACTTCGATGACTGTAACAGGTACAGAAACACCAGCATCTGTAAAGATGCGAGTCATACCACATTTGCGACCGACTAAACCAATAGCCATGTGCATAAACCTCTAAAAAAGCGGCCTAATTAACTAATCGTTAATTAACCGAAAGCCTTAACCCAAAGCGATCTGAACATCAACACCAGCTGCAAGATCTAACTTCATCAATGCATCAACAGTTTTATCTGTAGGTTGAACGATGTCGATCAAACGTTTGTAGGTGCGGATTTCGTACTGGTCACGCGCATCTTTGTTAACGTGCGGTGAAGTAAGAACGTTGAAGCGTTCGATGCGAGTAGGCATCGGAATTGGACCACAAACTTGTGCGCCGGTACGCTTAGCGGTTTCTACGATCTCTTGAGCAGATTGATCAATCAGACGATGATCAAAAGACTTAAGACGGATACGAATTCTCTGGTTAGACATACCAGTAAACTCCAAGCCAAATATATAAAGAATCACCTTTGACGCATCTCACCTATTGGTAAGTGTCAAAGGCAGTGATAATCACCAAGGTCGTGATCGATGCCACGACTGTAATGCACATTTACTACTTTCTTCGCAGTAAATGCCCTCTTCTTGAGGGTCGCTCATTATAACGATTGTTTAAGTCTTATGCAATTCTCTTTTTCTATTTTTTGTTCAAATCCTGCTTTAGCCAAGTATGAGTAATTCATTCTATGCACTTATTACAAACTCGATCGCTTTATTTAAGAGTTGATTACCCTGTTCAAATTTTTGTGCTTCCGAATATTGCAGTTCTCTTGCCGATTGAACATATTCACCGTCAAAAATAGATAGCTCCTCTTCATTTTCAAGTAAGAGTTCTAAAGCTGCCGGTGTCATTTCCGGATGAAATTGAAAACCTAATACATTTTTCCCAATCTGATACATCTGATTACGACAAGCAACGTTCTCAGCTAAACGTATAGCACCTTTAGGTATTTCAAATGTTTCACTATGCCACTGCATCACATTAATTTCTTCAGGTAGCGGAAAGCTTTCTTGGGGTAAGTTAGCAACTCTTTGAACTGTCGACCATCCAAGTTCTTGATAACGATTGCGACTAACAGCTGCACCTAATGCATTTGCAATTAACTGCCCACCTAGGCAAAGACCTATAGCAGGTTTTCCTGCCGCCAAATATCGACGCAACCATCTTTTTTCTATTTTAAGCCATGGATAGTTTGCCTCGTCATTTACACTCATGGTTCCACCCATGATTAATAGTAAATCTACTTCTTCAATTCGTGGTAAAGCTTCTATTTCAAGTGACCGATCAACCGGAAGTGCAAAGAATTCCGTAGAGCTAATAGTGGCATGATGAGCTTTTAAAAATGAATAACAGCTTCCAAACCCTTCGCCAGCAATATGTTGAAAATAGTGAACACGTAAATGCGACTTCATGCGCTTAAACCTATTGTTGTTAGAATGTTGGTTTGATCTTTGCAAAAATAAAGCCAAGTTTTTAGTGAATGTTACAGCAGTAACGAAACCTCTTAGAATTAATCAAAAATCTAGCGAATAAGTGAGTTTTCTCTTAATCTAATCTTATTATTTAAAGCATAGCGCCCCATGAAAAAGCATAACAATTTCCAAACCCGACTCATTCATGCACCACGAAAAGCACCTCAATTCATCGAGACCGTGCAACCTCCCTTATTTCGTGCATCGACTATTATTTTTAAATCGACTGCGCACCTTTTTGACCGTCATTGGACCAATCCTTATGACTATAGTTATGGTACACACGGCACACCAACAACGTTTACCTTAGGCGACAATATTGCCCAAATAGAGGGTGGTTCATACTGTTTACTTGCACCAAGTGGGTTATCTGCAATAAATCTAGTTAACTCTGCTTTTTTAGGAACAGGGGATGAAGTTTGGGTACCAGACAATATATATGGTCCAAATCTGGAGCATCTAAACTATTTAAAAGATCAATATGGTGTTAGCGTCAAAGTTTATAATTCAATTGATGCCTCAAGCTTTAGACCAACTGAAAAAACCAAACTTTTATGGATAGAAGCAGCAGGTTCTGTCACTCTCGAATTCCCTGATCTTAAAGAGTTAGTTAAAAAAGCAAAGGCACATGGAGTTGTAACTGCTTTAGATAATACTTGGGGAGCTGGACTTGCATTTAATGCTTTTGATTTCTCTGATGAGCACTTGGCGGTAGATTTAACCGTTCATGCGCTAACAAAATATCCAAGTGGTGGTGGTGATATTTTAATGGGAAGTGTTGTAACACGTGATGAGAAGTTACATCATCGTTTGTTCCGAATGCATGCCATTTTAGGAATTTCAGTATCTGGCGATGATACAGCTCAAGTTCAACGTAGCCTTGCCCACATGTCGTTAAGATATGAACAACAATCAAATAATGCTAAAACACTACTGAAATGGTTAAAGGAACAGCCGCAGTTTGCACAAGTTTTACATCCGAGTGATGAGGCTTCCCCAGGCCATCAATATTGGCAAGAGATTTGCACAACAGGTAAGAGTGCAGGATTAGTCAGTGTAATATTTAAACCTGATTATGACATTTCAGCAGTACGCCGTTTTTGTGATGCTCTTAAGCTATTTAAACTTGGCTTTAGCTGGGGTGGACCAGTTAGCCTTGTCATGCTTTATGATTTAAAAATGATGCGAAAACTTGAGAATACACATTTACAACAAGGTTTATTGGTTCGTTTGTGTATAGGTCTAGAAGATCCGCAAGATTTAATTCAAGATATCGAAAGTGCACTGAAACATTTGTAAAACGACAACATCAATAGTGGCTCGCTCCAAGGGATAAAAATATATGGGTACACCGATTGTTATTGCTAAAAATATTAATGACACATCAAAAGAAATTGTTTTGCTTTCTCAATTTGCCAACCGGCATGGACTAATTGCAGGTGCTACAGGTACAGGTAAAACAGTCACATTAAAAGTGCTCGCAGAAAGTTTTTCTCGAATCGGTGTTCCCGTCTTTCTTGCCGATGCAAAAGGTGATGTTTCTAGCCTCGCAAAAGCTGGAGAGGCTTCAGATAAATTTAATGAACGCTTAAAGCTTCTACAAATTGATAGTGTTCCTTTTGCTGCCAATCCCGTTATTTTTTGGGACTTATTTGGGCAACAAGGCCACCCTATTCGGACTACTATTTCTGAGATTGGTCCAATTTTATTAGCACGTATACTTAACCTAAATGACACTCAAGAAGGTGTTTTATCTGCTGTGTTCCGCATCGCAGATGATCAAGGATTATTGTTAGTCGACTTTAAAGATTTAAAAGCTATGATCACGTTTGTGAGTGAACATGCGGCAGAATTTAAAGCCGAATATGGCAATTTATCTCCAGCCAGTTTAGGAGCGATTCAGCGTAATTTGCTCGCTCTTGCCGACCAAGGTGGAGATCAATTCTTTGGAGAGCCAGCTTTAAATATTCTGGACTTTATACAAACTGATGCTAATGGACTCGGCTATATCAACATTCTTGCTGCTGATAAGCTCATGAATACACCTAAGCTATACGCTACTTTCTTGTTATGGATGCTTTCTGAGTTATTTGAACAACTTCCCGAAGTTGGTGATATGGATAAACCAAAACTCGTGTTTTTCTTCGATGAAGCTCACTTGTTATTTGATAATGCCAGTCAAGCTTTACAAGAAAAAATTGAGCAAGTTGTACGTTTAATTCGCTCTAAAGGGGTCGGTATTTACTTTATTACTCAAAATCCACTCGATTTACCAGAAAGTGTTTTGGGTCAACTTGGTAACCGCGTACAACATGCCCTACGCGCCTTTACACCTAAAGACCAAAAAGCAGTAAAAACCGCCGCGGATACGTTCCGCTCCAATCCTAATTTTAAAGTGGATGAGGCGATTACACAGCTAGCCGTAGGTGAAGCACTCATTAGTTGTCTAGATGAGCAAGGTACACCACAAATTGTCGAGCGCGGTTGGGTCATGCCTCCCTACTCTTCTTTTACCCCTATTACGCCTGAAGAACGAAAGACTCTGATTTCTCAAAGTATTATTGCTGGCGTCTATGAGCAAGCTGTAGATCGCGAGAGCGCTTATGAAATGCTGCAAAATAAAGTCGCTGAACGTGAGCAGCAAAAACAGGATGCTGAGCTTGCCAAAGAGCAAGAAGCTTTAGCGAAGCAACAAGCCAAGGAACAAGAACGTTTAGCACGCGACCAACAGAAGGAAGAAGAACGTGCTGCAAGAGAACGAGCAAAACTAACTCAAGATATTGTTGGAACTTTTGCAAAAAGTGCTGCTCGAAGCTTAGGCGGCAGTACAGGACAGAAATTGGTACGAGGGCTACTCGGCTCATTATTTGGAAAATAAAAAACTTAACCAGATCATTATTTTATTTTAAGGGATTTAATATCCCTTAATTTTTTTAAGGTTTTTGTAAAAAAGCTATTGCCACAATTTTTTTAAAGATGTATTTTAAATACATCTTATATAGCCAGATAATTAAGGTCTAGCCATGACTCCACAACAAATTGAACTCGTTAAATCTACTGTACCCGTATTACGTGAACATGGCGTTACGCTGACTACATACTTTTATAAGCGTATGTTGAATAACAACCCAGAATTAAAAAACGTATTTAATCTTGATGATCAGACCAGCCTGCGCCAACCTCGCGCTCTTGCAGCAGCAGTCCTCGCGTATGCTGAAAATATTGAAAATCCTACAGTGCTTGCCAAAGCAGTTGAACGTATTACCACTAAGCATGTGAGTTTAGATATTCAACCAGATCAATATGCAATTGTGGGCGACAACTTACTTCATTCAATTAGTGAAGTTTTAAATGTTCCATTTGAATCAGAACTCATTGAAGCGTGGAAACAAGCTTACTTACAGTTGGCAGATATTTTAATTGGTGTTGAAAAACAAAAATATGAACAGCTTGAAAGCTTAAAAGGTGGATGGGCTGGCTGGCGTTCATTTGAAATTACACAAATTGATCCACTTGAGTCTGGCAAACGCTTTACATTAAAAGCGACTGATCATGAAGATGTACTGACTAGCCCAGCAAATGCTTTTATTTCAGTAAAAGTTCAGGTTCCTGATCAAAAACTCGAACAACCTAAAGCTTTTAAATTTACAGAAGCTCAAGAGAACAATACTTATCATTTTGATGTTCAACCTGAAGAAAACCATACAGAGTTTTCGGTCTCGAACATTTTGCTTGAACACTATAGAGTGGGTGATCAAGTACAAGTTTCAGCCCCTTTAACGCTGTAACTGAAAAAGCGCTAGCCTGAAAGTTTTATTCTTTAGACTTTCAGGCTAAGATGATCAACCTCTTAACCTTTAGTTTTTGGTGATCATGCAACTTAATAAATTTACCGATTATGCTTTGCGAATATTAATGTATGTCGCTCGCCCAAGTGACGCGCCGTACACAATTGCAGAAATCGCTCAAGATTTATATGTTTCGCAAAATCATCTCGTGAAGGTTGTCCATTTTATGGGTAAACAAGAGTGGATTATCACCATTCGTGGTAAAGGTGGTGGAATTCGCTTAAACCCCAAAGCCTTAGACTTAAAGCTCGGTGCAATTGTCCGAATTTTACAAGGTGACCATCAAATTGTTGAATGCAACACTCCACCGTGCGTTCTACGCTCGCATTGCGGTTTAAAAGGAATTCTTGATCAAGCTTTAGAAAGCTTCTATCAAAGTTTAGACCAATATACGCTGGGAGAAGTCTTACAACAGCCTAAATCTGCTTCAAACACCTCACCTATAGACTTTTTACAAATCTAGTGCCCGTATTCTATTTATCTTTGCAAGCAAGCTTACTGAAAATTAGCAAGAATAACCAAGCTCCTTTATACTAGGCGCGAGCCCTCTCATTTAAAAAGTTATTTTTTATGCGTCGTAGTGAAAAATCGAAAGACACCAAAGCCAGACTCGCACCCAAGCAAAAGATCAGTTATGAAAAGAAACCAGATCCAGCAATCACAGCTTATGCTGTGCAATCTCTGAACTGGTTACGCCAAGCTGAGTTTTTAATGAGTGCTCCTAAATTGGCACTTTGTGTTGAAGATAGTGGCTACGAGATTGCTTTTGCAGGGCGCTCAAATGCTGGTAAGTCTAGTGCTATTAATGCCTTAACCAACAAAAAACAACTCGCACGTGCCTCAAAAAAACCTGGCCGTACTCAAATGATTAACTTCTTCAGCTTAGGTAATCCTGATCAACGCTTAGTTGACCTTCCTGGTTATGGTTATGCAGCTGTACCAGAAGATATGAAGCGTGTTTGGCAAAAAGAATTAGAAAATTATCTAATCCATCGTAAAAGCTTACAAGGATTAGTTTTACTTATGGATATTCGCCACCCTTTACAGCACTTTGACATGATGATGCTAGAGTGGGCTTATTCACGCCATCTATTTGTTCATATTCTTTTAACCAAAGCAGACAAACTGAACCGTGGTCCAGCAAACAAAGTCTTGCTTGAAGTTAAACAACAATTGAAAAAAATGAAGCTTGATTTCTCTATTCAGCTTTTCTCATCACTTAACAAATTAGGTTTAGAAGAACTCGCAAGTGTGATGGCTGGTCGTCTACATTTCACACTTGATCAAGAGCCAGAATTTGACGTTGACGCGATCCCTGAGGCAAGCGATGAGGATGCTGAAGAGTAAATCGTCAAAACAGATACAATTTCTTCATTAAATTTATATTCAATTGGCCCCTATTGCTAAACACAAATGTAGGGGCTTTTTTTATACTCGTTATAACTTCATCGAGTTAAAAATCAGGACTAAATGATGAAATTGTTATCTTTTTTGAAGAACAAGGCTTTAGGTTCTTCTATTGACTATAAAATTCTTCCACGCAAAGTAAAATTTGACTGGAAAGATACTCCTGTAGACTGGATTCCAAACCAACCGTTTGCAAGTTATTTTATTAATGAAATTAATAATATCCTGCCTGCTGGAGAGTTCTGGTTCTGCCGACTCTATAACAAAGTTTTGCCTCGTATTACCGATGAAAAACTTAAACAGGATGTTCAAGCATTTATTCGCCAAGAAGCAATGCACGCAAATGCACATACTTCTGCCAATAAAGAATATTTGAGCGCACGTAATATTGATATCCAGAGAAATCTGGACATTATGAATTATCTATTTACCACTGCTTTGGCAGATAAACCTTTTGACAAAGAAGTTCCTCAATTCTTGCAAGAGCAATGGGATTTATTCCGTTTAGGCGTTATTGCAACGGTTGAACATATGACCTGTGTACTCGGTAAATATGCGCTGTATAACAACCGTTGGGAGGAACTAGGTGCAGATCCAGAAATGGTCGATCTGGTTAAATGGCATGGTTCAGAAGAAATTGAACACCGTACCGTAGCTTTTGATTTATATCGCCATTTGGGCGGTGGTTATATCCCACGTTACTATTTAAGCCTTGCAGTGATTGTACTGGTACTTGGATTATGGGTAGACGGCGCTGCACATATTATGAAGCAAGACCCTCGCTTTGCTGATGCTGCTAAGTCGAGATTTTTCCCAGCATGGGTTGCTGTAGAGTGGTATAAAATTAGCCGAAAAGATAATCAGGTTTTACCAAACCCAATCTGGCTTATTGCTCAGCAAATTGACTACCTTATGCCTTGGTATGATCCAGTTAAAGAAGGTAGCACTGAAGATGCGGTAAGTTATTTATCTCAATCTCCAGCAGCAAAAAGAGCCGAGCTACAAGCCGCTTAAAAATAAAAAAGCAGGATATAAATCCTGCTTTTTTATTTAGTGATCAGATACTGATATCTTTCTCTTTAGTATATCGATCTACAACCACACTAATCATCATATCGCCCTGAACATTTACCACTGTTCTTACCGTATCAAGTAGACGGTCGATTGGAAGTAAAATTGCAATCGCTTCGGCTGGCAAGCCTACAGACTGTAAAACCATAATCATGGTAACCATACCCGCGCTCGGAATTCCCGGTGCTCCAAGTGATGCAATCATTGCTGTTAAACACACGACAATTTGCTGGGTCAGATTTAAATCCAGTCCTACTAGATTTGCCACAAACAGTGCAGCTGCTGCTTCATATAGTGCGGTACCATCCATGTTGAGCTGCGTACCTAATGGAATCACAAAACCCGCCGTTTGAGGACGTACGCCTAAGTTTTCTTGTGCGCATTTCATACTCAGCGGCATTGTGGCAGAGCTAGAACTGGTTGCGAATGCAGTAATTAAAGCTGTACGTGTACCTTTGAAAAAAGTCCAAGGGCTCATACGACCAAAAATCCAAAGCAGTAATGGCAAAACAACAGCACCATGAAAAATAGTGGTTCCGGTTACCACAACGGCAAATTCAGCCAGTCGACTTAATACTGAGATGTCTTCTGTAGCCATTAACTTAGCAAGTAATGCAAAAATTCCTAATGGCGCCAATTTCATTACCCAACCTACTAGCATCATCATCATTTCAAAAAACTGATGACTCAATAAGCGGATACTCTTAAAGCGCTCACCACCATGAACTAAAGCAACACCCACAAATAGTGCAAACACGACAACCGCCAGGACATTTCCATCACTAAATGCTTTAAATGGGTTAATTAAAGTATTTTGAATAAAATTAGTGAAGAAAGTTGCCGGGTTTAAACTATCTGGTGCTTGATAGCTTTGCATGGATGCCTGAAAAATTGAAATATCTACGCCTCGACCCACCTCAAATAAATGAGCACAGCTAATACCTAAAATTAAGGCCAAGGTGGTAGTGGTGATACAACATAAAAATGTGATTTTCCAAACGGGACCTAACTGCCCGCCTGCCTGTAAATTTGAAACTCCAACCACAATGGAAGTAAAAATTAATGGCACTAACAACATTTTAAGTAGTCCAATAAAAACACTACTTAATACGCCCAAGCCATATAAACTATGCTTTACAAAAGCAGTGTCTGGATACATGGTGAGTAGGAAGCCAAAGGCTAGACCTAAAATCGCGGCAATCAGAATTTGTGTATTTAAGTTCATATCAACATTATTTTTTTCAGTAGGCAATCCTTTTGCAAATATGACATGAGCTTGCTTTTCATTCGAGCAATTTTTTGTCACATCCTTTGAATTAAAAATAAAAAAGCCATCTTTTCGATGGCCCTTTATTCTTTATTGCGTTTCAATTTCCCGCAAACGGATCAAACCCTCTTGCACCGTACTACATACAAGTTGGCCATTTTGCCACATACGGCCAAAATTCAATCCGCGAGAAGCTGCACTAACCGTTGCCTCCATGTCATAAAGCATCCATTCATCAGCACGGAGTGGTCGATGGAAATAAATGGCATGATCAATACTGGCACATTGCAAACTTGGAGAAATATAGCTTAAGCCATGTGGTCTTAAAGCCGTAGTCATTAAAGTGAAGTCTGAATAAAACGCCACAATTGCTTGGTGTAAAGCAATGTCATCTAGCTGTTTTGGAATACGATCATGGGTACGAATATAGTGCGCATTATAGGGAGCTTCGGGTTGCGGCTGAAATGGATTGACTGGATCAATCGGACGAATTTCAACATGACGCTCACGCATGAAACTTGCACGGACATTTTCTGGTACAAAGTTAAGAATACCTTCTTTAAGCTCACTTTCCGATTTTAATGTCTCAGGAGCTGGGTATTCCGGTTCTGAATGTTGGTAGTTCAAACCTTCTTCAGGGTTGGCGAAAGACACCATTGCCGAGAAAATAACTCGTCCATGTTGGATTGCCCGAACTTGGCGGCTAACAAAGCTTTTACCATCACGCAAACGATCTACTTCATAGATGATTGGAGCATTAATGTCGCCACCATATAAAAAGTAAGCATGCATTGAATGCGCAGGACGGTCGGTTGTATAAGAGGCAGCACGTAAAGCCTGACCTAAAACCTGACCTCCAAAAACACGTTTACCGACCAAATTACGGCTCATGCCACGGTAAATATTTTCTTCAAGCTTTTCTAAAGTGAGCAGCTCAACCAGTTCTTGGGTTAACGCATTCATGAGAGATACCTTCATATTGCAGGCAAAATTGGCATTAAAAGACAGATGTGTAGAATCTATTGTGCCATAAAAAACTATTTGTACATGGAACAATCAGTCAACTTCTGACGAACATTGCCCTTAAAACAGCTAAAAATACGATTTTTAACGATAAAAAATGCCAAAAGCATTATAATTTATAAGAAAGTAGCATATTGTTTTTTTTAATAAATGCCTCAAAATAATTACCCTCTGCATTTGGTGCCGGGATTTGTCTTTAAGAAGTAGGAGTTCTTATGTCCAAGAGTGGGTTTGGTCAAATGTATCGTCGGCTTTCGAGTAAGCTACTTGACCTCGTGGTAACACCACATGTTCTTGGGGAAGTTCCTACTGAACCAGTATCAGAAACAGCGGAAACTGAAGCAAAGACTGAGCGCCAAAAAGTGGTGTGCTATGTCTTACAAAACCATTCTCGCAGTAACGCTTTAGTGGTGGATGGGGAAACTCGCCGTTTAAATTTAAAGCCGGCATTAGATCCGTTAGTTATCGGTTCTCATCAGGAAAAAGCATCAGTTTTATTTTTACAGCATAATGATGAAAATAACCTGTTAAATCCCCCACCTCATGCTTTTCCACCTCGCTTAATTAAACTGATTGAAGTTTTACAGGCAAATCCTGAGCTCGACATAGAACTGGTTCCAGTAACCGTTTTATGGGGCCGTTCGCCAGATAAAGAAGACTCTTGGTTCAAACTCTTGTTCTCAGATACATGGGCAACACCAAGTACAGTTAAGCAGCTTGTGAATATCAGTTTACATGGTCGCCAATCTTATTTGGAGTTCCATGAACCGCAGTCTTTACGTGATCTCGTTGAGTATGCTCAACAGCATTATCCAAACCTTTCACCAGCGACTTATATTGTTAGTACCTTAAATGACTACCTTGACCGTCAGCGTGAAGTGGTCTTAGGTCCTGACTTATCAGACCGCCGCAATGTCATGCAGTCAGTTGTAAAGTCTCGTGATGTGCAAGAGGCCATTCGACGCGAGAGTATTCGCGGCAAAATTAGTATGCTTGAAGCAGAACGTCGTGCGATTGGTTATGTTAATGAAATCGTATCTGACTATTCACACTCAGCAGTACGTTTTGCAGATTTGGCATTAACACGCCTATGGACTCAGCTTTATGACGGCGTAGAGGTTCACAACTTTAGTACTGTTCGTGAACTCGCGAAAGATTACGAAATTGTTTATACACCGTGTCATCGCAGCCATATTGACTACCTATTATTGTCTTATGTGATTTATAGACGTGGTCTAATGGTTCCGTATATTGCTGCTGGTGATAACCTGAACTTGCCTTTCGTGGGCCAGCTTTTACGTGGTGGTGGTGCTTTCTTTATTCGCCGCTCTTTCCGTGGCAATGGTCTTTATACAACTGTATTTAAAGAATATTTATACAGCATTCTTTCTCGCAATACACCACTTGAATACTTTATTGAAGGTGGTCGTTCGCGTACAGGTCGTTTATTACCACCGAAAACCGGTATGCTTGCCATGACTGTTCATAGTCATTTACGTGGCCGTACAAAGCCAATTGTATTTGTACCAACTTATATTGGTTATGAACGTCTGATGGAAGGTTCGACTTACGTTGGCGAAATGCAAGGTAAGCCAAAAGAAGCTGAATCTATTTTTGGTATTGTTAAAACATTACGAAAAATTGAGCGCATTTTCGGTAAGGTACACGTTAACTTTGGTGAACCCGTTTTTCTTGATGATTTGCTTAAACAGCATAACGCAGAAAATGTCTATATCGAGAAAAATGACGACCCAATTCCTCAAGCCGTTTCAGATGCTGTAAATAGCTCTGCACATGCAATTTTAGAAAATATTAACCGTGCGGTAGTTATTAACCCGGTTTCCTTACTCTCTATTATCTTACTTGCAACTCCAAAGCATACGCTTGATGAAGAAATCTGTATTAAGCAGCTTGAAGCTTACCGCAATTTAGCATCGAATTTCCCTTATGATCAGCGTACAGAAGTAACACCACTATCTGGCAAAGAAATTATTGCTTACGGCTTAAAGCTTAAATTGATTAAGCGTGTACAACATGCGCTTGGCGATATTATTGCGATTGAAGATAATCAAGCAGTTCTGCTTACATACTTCCGTAATAACATTTTGCATGCTTTCGTTTTACCTTCATTGGTTGCATCGCTTGTTGAGCATAACGGTAAAATCAGTCGTGCTGATTTAAGTAATGTCATCTATACGCTTTATCCATTCTTAAAAGCTGAACTATTCCTTAAGTGGCAAAGCAGTGAGCTTAAAGAACAGATTGAACAATATGCAGATGCATTGGTTCAATCAAACCTTATTCATCAAGATGAAGAAGGTAACTTGATTAGCTCTGCACCAAACACTGAGGAGCACAATCAACTTGTTGTATTGGCAACACCTGTTAAGCAAAGTCTAGAACGCTATTACATGACTTTAGCTTTAATTACTCAGCGTGGTTCAGGCAATATTTCAGCAAAACAAGTTGAAGAATTAAGTCATTTGTTAGGACAACGCTTGTCTGTTCTTTATGAGTTTAATTCTCCTGAGTTCTTTGACAAAGCACTGTTCCAAAGCTTTATTAAAGTTTTAACTCAGCAAAATTACATTCGCACAAATGACCAAGGCCAAATCGAGTTTGATGATAATTTCCGTCAAATGGCAGCAGGCGCACAGTTAGTACTTGATGAAGTAACGTTACAGATGTTGCAACACATCACGACCTTTACTGATGAAGAGTTAAAAGAAGCTCTTGAAGCAATGGCATCTCAACAAGCGAAACGTCGTTTAAAACGTAAAAAAGCTTAAAATTTTACTCAAAATAGAAGGCAACTCAGGTTGCCTTTTATTTTATCTACGCATTGAACATTCAAAATAACGTGGATCATCGATACAACGTAAACGCTTCATCAACTCAACAAAGTAAGCATCATAATATCCAGAGCGAACATATTGATTGCGTATTTTGGCCACCATAATGTCATAGCTCTGCTTTTCGTAAAAAGAAACATCTACCCAATAATAGGCAGGTAAATGGTTTTCCCACTGTATCGCTCGATTCGTTAATAATTGGCTATTTTGCACAAACCAAGCTCGAATTTTTCGGCCAAAATTGGCAGGATAAGCTTGAGGTTTAATAATTAAATTTACTCCGAAATAAGCCAGTGGAAAGTTAATCACCTGAGTATCTGGCCCAAAATCTTTCTGTAAGTTATAAGGTAAAAGCCCATAAATCGGTGCAGGCATGATATCGATTTTGTTTTGCTGAAATTGTGCAATCGCATTGGATAAATCGACATAGACTGGCTGCGCCCCTACACTTCTCACCAAAGCCTGCTGTGGCGGATTATTGGCTAACACACCGACTCGTTGACCTCTAAGCTGTGCTACTTTCGATATTTTTTTGTTTTTCATAACCATATAGGCAGTTCCAACTGGAATCATACCCACCACTTCATAGTCTTGATTAATTAGTTTTTTCTCAATTGTAGGATGATTTAAAAGCTGCAATAAATTTCGAGCAGTCCTGTTATTAGGTATAAGGCCAATCCCAGAGCTACTTCCCATAAAATGGTTATATTGATACGTATTAAAGTTACTAGCTGCTAAACCTGAACATTTACCATCATCAAAAGCTTGAATGGCTTGCTGCTCTTTTTGATAACTGACAACTTTGAATTTGACATTATATTGCTGAGCATATAATCGGATGTCATTTAAACGACGCGTTATATCCCCTTGGGTACCCATAGGATCATATGTGCACCACAACTGATCCTCGGCCCAACTCGCAACAGACATTGCACTCAAAATAAGAGCTAAACAAAATTTCTTTACTTTCAACATTTTTATCTTTATCGGCAATTTATTTGCCTCTTCAGGTATTTCTATTGTTATTTAAAGTTTAGTCTAAATTTTGATTTGTACCATGAGCATTTAAACATAATAAATAGTCATTAAAGCAAATCGGGTGTTCAAGCTGAAAACCTGTTTCAAATAAGTGTTTCGCATATATTTTTTTACCTGAAACATGAGCTGAATCCAAGGTAAGTAGCGGTAAGTCTAATTGGCTTTGAAACCAAAGAATGACTTCATGTAGAGGCACAGGGGCATTATTGGCAACAAGATAACTCCTATGCGGTTTTTCATAATCGGCTAAAAATGCTAAAAATCTTGCCAAGTCATCAATATGAATACGATTACTATAATGAATATTTGGATAAGTCTGTGTGTTTTCAGCCATTCGTTTTAATCGGTCGACCGAAGCGCCATAAATACCTGTAGGACGTACAATCACGCATTGAGATGGAAAGTATTTCTGCCATAGCAATTCCATATTATGAAGAATATGGCCTTGAGCATCATTCGGATGAATCTGGCTATCATCATCAATCGTTTCACCAGAATTTTCACCATATACCCGCGTAGATGACACAACAATCAATCTTTTGACTGGATGAGCTTTTAAAGCCTGACGAATAGGTTCAATACTGTCCACATAAGTATGTTGATAACCTTGAACTGTACTATCGTCCGGAGAAAGTAAAATATAAACTACATCTACAGGCGCAATTTCACTTAAGTCGAGCGTAAAAATATCCTGCACGAGGTGCGTTCCGTAAGGATCTGTTTTTTCACTGCGGCTGATTGTGGTAATTTGATGTCCTATCTCAAATAGTTGTTTAGCAACACGCTGAGATGTTTTACCATAACCGATAAATAATATATGCATAGAAAACTCGTTGAGGGGACATGACTTCAGTCCATCAGTTACAAGGCGTTGGATCGGCTTCAGCAGCCCTACTCGAAAAACTAAATATTTTTACCACAGATGATTTACTGTTTCATCTGCCCCGTGATTATGAAGATCGCAGTACCATTATTCCTATGAATCAGTTGGTGGTTGGTCGTAGTTATTTACTCGAGGGTGAAGTCAAATCTGTTGATTTCCCTCCAGGTAAACGTAAATCTATGGCTGCATTAATACAAGATGAATTTGGTAAGGTGACTTTACGTTTTTATCATATTTATAAAAACTTAACCGACAAAATAAAACCTGGTAACCGTTTACGTATTTTTGGTGAAGTTCGCGTGGGTGCACGAGGGCTTGAGCTTTACCATCCAGAAATTCAGCTCATTAATGAACATACACCACTGCCAAAAACACAGCTCACAGCAATTTACCCGAGTACTGATGGATTAACACAACCTAAATTACGCGAATATGTTAAACAGGCGTTGAAGCATCATAGTGATGCTCTACCTGAGCTGCTTCCCAAGCAATATACAAATGGATACGCGCTCAAAGAAGCATTACATTACATTCATGAGCCACCTGTCGATGCCAATATGATTCAATTGGCCGAAGGGTCGCACCCTGCTCAGCAGCGTCTTATTTTTGAAGAGTTGGTCGCCCATCAAATTAGTCTTCTCACACGACGTGCTTATATTCGTCAAATTGCCTCACCCGCTTTCCCAAGTAGTAAGGTACTGGCAAAAAAACTGTTAGAAGCTCTACCCTTTCAAATGACCAATGCACAAAAGCGTGTATCAAAAGAAATTTTAAGCGACTTAAAACAACACCAGCCTATGCTGCGTTTGGTACAAGGTGACGTAGGTGCAGGGAAAACTTTAGTTGCGGCAGTTGCAGCATGTCATGCATTAGAAGCAGATTGGCAAGTTGCATTAATGGCACCTACCGAAATTTTGGCAGAGCAGCATTATTTAAATTTTAAACGTTGGTTTGAACCTTTAGGCATTACGGTCGCTTGGTTATCAGGCAAACAAAAAGGGAAAGCGCGGGCACACGCTGAGCAACAAATTAAAGAAGGCCATGCTGAACTAATTGTGGGTACTCATGCCTTATTTCAAGATAACGTTGAATTTGCAAAACTAGGACTCGTGATTATTGATGAACAGCACCGATTCGGGGTCGATCAACGATTAGCCTTACGCAATAAAGGCGCCGAACAGCTCACCCCACATCAACTGGTCATGACTGCAACGCCAATTCCTAGAACACTGGCAATGAGTGCTTATGGCGATTTAGATACATCAATTATTGATGAATTACCGCCAGGCCGAACTCCAATTCAGACCGTCACGATTCCGCTAGATCGTCGTGAAGAAGTACTGCATCGAATTGCTTCAAACTGCCGAGAAGGTAAACAAGCCTACTGGGTATGTACTCTGGTTGAACAGTCCGAAACTTTAGATGCTCAAGCCGCCGAAGCCACCTATCAAGAAATGAAAGAGCGCTTTCCTGAACTTAATATTGGTTTGGTTCATGGCAAAATGAAAGCCGATGAAAAACAGGCCGTCATGCAAGCATTTAAAAACAATGAGCTACAGCTGCTAATTGCCACAACCGTTATTGAGGTTGGTGTAGATGTACCCAATGCGTCAATTATGGTCATTGAGAATGCTGAACGATTAGGACTTTCACAGCTACACCAATTACGAGGGCGTGTAGGACGAGGTGCAAAAGCCAGTTTTTGTGTTCTTCTCTATAAACCACCACTTTCACAAAATGGGCAAGAAAGACTTTCAATTTTAAGAGAAAGTAATGATGGCTTTGTTATTGCTGAAAAAGATCTTGAGCTAAGAGGCCCGGGTGAGTTATTAGGAACAAAACAAACAGGTGATATGGGTTTCCGTGTCGCACGTTTAGAGCGAGATGATCATTTATTGAGTCAAGCACACTACGTTGCACAACAAGTTCTAAAAGATTACCCTGAGCAAGCTGATGCCCTCTTGAAACGCTGGCTACCTGAAGCGCCCCGATACGCTTATGTTTAAGTTGTTCAATCCTCAATATCTTTTTCAGTTATTATCCCCTTGCCTGTTATGTGAAATAGGAACGCGGGGTAAGCACTCGCTTTGTAAAGAATGTTGGGAACAACTACCGTGGCTTAAGCAGACAGTTCAGCGTAATGATCAATCTGTTCTTGTGGCCTGTCATTATGCCTATCCAATTAACCGCATAATTCAGCAGTTTAAATATGAACAAAAATTACATTACCAAACCTTACTTGCTGAAGTTTTACAGCAGATAAAATTTCCTAAAGTACAGGCCATAGTACCGATGCCTATTTCTAAACAACGTTTAACGGAACGTGGTTTTAATCAATCATTATTACTTGCCAAACTTCTAAGCAAGCAATTAAGAATACCCGTTTGGCAGCCTGTACAGCGCCTAAATGGGCGCTCTCAAAAAGGGTTATCTCGACTCGAAAGATTTGAAAATATTGAACAGCAATTTGTTGCGATAACTCAAGAAAAACGACGCTACCGTCGTGTGTTGATTATTGATGATGTAATCACAACAGGAAGTTCAATTTCCGCTTTAAGTCAGACACTCAAACAGCTAGGTTGCACCTCTATTTATGCAAGCTGCCTAGCTGCTGCCTCATCTACATCGTATTAAAATAATCAAACTGTAGATAAGTTTTGCTCACACCATGGAATTACAATTTCTTTAGTTAATGGCGCAAGTTTGGTCTCGGAATCATTAAATTTCACCCACTTCATTTCAGCAATTTCAGCTGCAATTTGTGGAGATTGTTTTAATCGAACCAAATATAAATGGCTAATCAGCGTATGATCAGGTTCATTAGCAGCCGCTGTCTCAAAACGCCCTATAAACTGTTCTATTACACACGGGCTGCCTATTTCTTCCAAAATTTCACGTTGTATGGCTGTTTCCGGAGCCTCATTCGGCTCCAGCTTACCGCCTACTTGCATAAAAGCTTGTGTATTACGCTTTCTAACAAGCAATAATTCATTGTGTTCATTTAAGATCACCGCAGCGGCGACCGTAATTATTTTCACCTATTTAACCTCGTTTATGGTTGAACGTCTGCATTAGCCCATTTTGGAGCTGGTGGTTGATATTGTTCAAATTGTTGAAGAATATCCTCAATTTTATCCGATACGATCAATTTATCAGCGAATCGCGCTTGGCTAAAACCTTTATCTACAGTTCCTTGAACCATTTTAAGCAAATCTTCATAAAAGCCCGCTACATTTAGAAAAGCACACGGCTTTTGATGAATACCTAATTGCGCCCACGTCCATTGTTCAAAGATTTCTTCCAATGTACCTGCACCACCTGGTAAAGCAATAAAACCGTCCGACAGATCTGCCATTTTGGTCTTACGCTCATGCATATTCTCGACGACATATAATCTTGTCAGTCCGGGATGAGCTAACTCGCGATCGACTAAAGCACGAGGAATGACGCCAATGACCCGCCCACCGGCTTGCAAAGCACTATCAGCGACAACGCCCATTAAACCTGAACGACCGCCGCCATAAACGAGAGTTTTACCTTGTTTGGCAATAGTTTGACCGGTTAATTGAGCAATTTGTTGAAAGATTGGGTCTGAACCTAGAGATGAACCACAGAAAATGCAAATTGAATTCATAGTATAAAAACCGTTTTATTGAACTGTCATGCTGACAAACTAGACTATCGACAGAGTTTTTTTTTGCAAAATAGCGTATTGGCAAGTGTTTTTCGGCAAATCCTTGTCTAAAATACACCCATCGATTTCCATCAGACTGCGTGAGGAAAAAAGACACATGCTTGAAGCCTTTTATGCCACAGAACGCGGAAGTCTGGAAGATGCCACCATCAACGGTGGATTTGATCTACATCCCGAATTAGTATGGCTTGATCTAATTGCACCCTCTCAAGAAGAACAACAATGGGTCTTAGATGCCTACGATCAGAACTTACCTACACTAAAATCGCTAGAAGACATTTCATCTTCTGCTCGATTCTACCGTGATGATGACGGTATTTTGCATATCAGCACCTATTTTTTAACGAAAAATAAAAATTATCAGGTCGATGGTGATGCTGAAGAGTCATCGCATATGCTTGCCATGGTGCAAACCGTAGCATTCATTTTACACAAAGATCGTTTATTTACTTTACGTGGTGAAAAGCTCGTTGCGTTTCGTGCGTTTCGTGCCCGAGCTCGCCGTAATGACTATGAAATGGACTATAAAGATCCAACTTGGATTTTATTAGGCCTACTTGAAGCAAAGTTGGATGAGCTTGCGGATATCTTAGAAGATATCCACAAGGATCTAGAAAAATACTCTACTGAGGTTCTTAACAACCATCAACGTGAGAAGATTTTAGACCTTGATGACATGATTACCCGTTTGGCACAACAAGAAGACATGCTCGGAAAAGCACAACTTTGTTTAATTGATTTACGACGTGTCTTAACGTTTTTATCTCGTCCACGTGCCTTAGGCAGTCATATCTATGATGCCGATATTCGAGAGCTCAGTGAAGACGTCCGCTCGCTTGTAGAACATGATGCATTCTTATTCCAAAAAGTACGATTCTTACTTGATACAACGTCTGGGTTCATTAACACCGAACAAAACGATACGATTCGTCGATTCTCGATCTTGCCAAGTATGTTGGCACCACCAATGCTCATCGCAAGTATCTATGGTATGAACACTGAAGTATTGCCTTTTGCTCATGGTAAAAGTAGTTTTATCGCCGTCTTATTAATTATTGCTGGCTTTTTTATTGGCCCTATCATTTACTTCCGCTGGAAAAAATGGATTTAAAGTCTGCACTTACAATCTATTAATTTCTATAAAAAAAGCACCTAAATTTAGGTGCTTTTTTTATTTTTGCATAATCAGACCAAATGTAGATCTTCTTGCAAATGGCAAGCTTGAATGATTTTCAGCATCTTCTCTGGAACATTTTTAAAATGTAATCCAGACTTCTGTGGCGTCTGACGTAACCATTGGACTAACACAGCCAATGCTAACGTATTACCATGCTCAAGCTGTTTTAAATCAACAATTAGAGGAAAGCTTGTCTGCTTTTTAATAATTGCCAATCCAGCTTGGTATTGTTGTTCAGCATTTTCAAAATCGATTTTGCCTGAAACAACTAACTCTTGGTTAAGATACTGAACCACTCTTCACCTACTTATTTTTGTTTGTTCTGATTAACAGCAGCATCTGCATCAGGTTGGAATGTAGCAATTGCTTTATTTAAATCGCCACCATTACGTTTCACAGTTGCAGCAAACTGGTTGCGGAACTGTAAACCTAAATCAATACCAGATACATTGATGTTACGGATTTTCCACTGTGAACCTTTGTCAGCCAACTGGAACGACACAGGAATTTTGTCGCCATTGTGGTTGAAGTCTAAAGTCACAACAGGGTTTTTACCTGCTGTCGCTTTATAAGGACGCATGGTGTAAGTTTGGTTTGTATACTTAGCAAATGCACTACCGTAATTCTCAATTAATGTATTACGGAAGTTTGTTTCAAACTGAGCACGCTGTGCAGCTGTACTATACTGATTTGTCGCATAAGTACCCATCACAATACGAGTGAACGCTTGTGAGTCAACATACGGATCTAAGTTCTGACGTATGATTGATTTAACTAAAGCAGGGTTGTTTTGTAACTTGGCATGATCTGTTTTCAAACGAGCAATCAAACCATCAGCAACACGCTTAATAAAATCAGGTGGTGCTTCTGAAGGTGCAGCAAAAGCTGTACCTGCAATCATAGTAGACAAAATACTTGCTGTCAGGGTTTGTTTAAACAACGTATTCACCTGGAACCACTCCTTCAAATAATCTCTTACTCAACAAATGACGGCTGTGCGCTGCTGTCAGTACTTGCAGGAGCTTTTTCTTCTGCTGAGGATGATGAACCAGCGGCAACTTTACCTGCGCCACCACCAGTAATAAATTTACTAATTAAATCTTCTAAATCCATCGTTCCTTGGGTGTTAGAAATTGTATCGCCACGTTTAAGGTAGTTAAGACCACCACCCGGTACGATTTTTAAATATTTCTCACCCAACAAACCATTGGTTGCAACCATTATATAAGCATCTTCATCAATACTGGTGATGGATGACATGTTACTGATCAGTTGCTGTTCCATTGTTTTTTGTTGCGCTGGCGTCGCTTGCGTATAATCAGAACTATAACGTAATTCGTCTAAAGCATTTTTTTGAACTTCTTTTAACTGCTGAGCATTAAAACTTGTCAGTTTTCCATCAAGGTCAAAAGTTACTGTAGCTAAACGTGTAACTGGATCAAGCGTAATTGAATCAACACGGCCAATTGTTACACCACTCATCGTTACTTTAGCACGTGGTTTAAGTCCGTTAACGTTATCAAACTGAGCTTTCATGGTGTAACCTTCGCTCAAGTTTGTACCTACCAAACCACTTACTTTCATTGCTAAAAAGAATAAAGCGATACCGAAGATAATGACAAAGATACCTACGGCCAGCTCACTAGTACGTGATTTCATTAAATCCCTCCGAACATGACCGCAGTCAACACGAAATCAAAACCTAAAACACATAATGAAGAATATACAACCGTCCGGGTCATTGCTGTTGCAATGCCTTCAGGTGTTGGATCACATGCATACCCTTGGAAAACTGCAATCCATGTACAAAGTAAAGCAAATACAATGCTCTTAATGATGCCATTTACAACATCATGGCCAAATTGAACATTATTTTGCATACCACTCCAGAAGGAGCCTTCATCAACGCCAAGAAAATCAACGCCAACCATTTTGCCGCCAACAATACCAATCGCAGCAAAGATAACGGTTAACATTGGCAAACTGACTATGCCAGCCCAAAGACGTGGTGATACGATTTGCTTTAAAGGGTCAACACCAATCATTTCCATACTGGCAAGCTGTTCACTTTGTTTCATTGAACCAATTTCAGCAGTTAATGCAGAACCTGCTCGACCAGCGAATAATAAAGCAGCAACAACTGGTGCAAGCTCACGTAGTAGGGTTAAAGACACCATCGTGCCTAGCATTGATTCACTACCCACATTGACCAATATTGAGTAGCCTTGCAATCCGAGTACCAGACCAATAAATAAACCTGATACCGTAATAATAAGTAAAGACATTACCCCTACACGATGCATTTGATAGACGAAACGCCCAAAACCGCCCGATGAAGGTAATGAAAAAATAATCTGTAAGAGCATCAGTGCCGCAACACCAATCCCTCGAATCCGCTCAATAACGAGTCTACCTAACCAGGCAATCGTATTCATGGACGAACCTCGTTATCTAAATAAGCTTGGTGGCTAAACTGGTACTCAACCGGACCTTCTGCCGAACCGGTTAAGAACTGTTTTACAAAAGGAGAAGCATATTTTTGCAATTCTTCCGGCGTTCCCTCCCCTTGAATCTTTCCTTCCGCTACAACATAAATGTAATCAGCAATAGATAGGGTTTCGGAAACATCATGCGAGACAATAATGGTGGTTAAATCCAAAGCTTCACGCAACGAACGAATAAGACGAGTTAAAACACCTTTTACAATCGGGTCTTGCCCAGCAAATGGTTCGTCATACATGATTAAATCTGGATCAAGTGCGATTGCACGAGCCAAAGCAACTCGTCGATTCATACCACCTGATAACTCTGTAGGCATGAGCTGTTCTGTTCCACGCAGGCCAACAGACTCAAGCTTTAAAGCAACCAGTTCAGCAATCAAATTTTCAGAAAGCTTGGTATGTGCCCTAATTGGAAAAGCGACATTTTCATAAACCGACATATCGGTAAATAAAGCACCACTTTGGAATAGCATTCCCATACGCGCACGGGCTGCAAACAATTCCTGACGTGACATTTGTGCAATATCTTTCCCATCAAGCAAAACTTCGCCTTGATCAGGAACAAGCTGTCCACCAATCAGACGCAATAAAGTCGTTTTACCTGTACCAGATGGTCCCATGATGGCCGTAATCTGGCCTCGACGTATATTTAAACTAATATTGTCATAAATGACGCGTTCCCCTCGGTTAAAACTCAAGTTTTTCACTTCAATCAGTGACTGAGTCGAGAGAGGAGTTTTATTATTCATAATGGCAATCATTCCTGCACTTTTATGCCCGCATACTATAACACTGAATTTTGGGAATCTTGTTGTAATTTTGACAAAAGCAAAAGCAAGCTCATTTATAAATATGAGCTAGATTTTAAAAAGAAATTTATTGATTGAGAACTTGAAACTGATCTACGAAATGGCCAGTTAACAAAGCATACGCAAAATAGATTCCATTGCACAAAGCGAGTGCAATAAAAAGGTATGGCAAACCATGTTGAAGTAATAATTTACTCAACCATGCCAATGGAGTCTCTTTTCGCTTACTTTTACGCATTATTACAATAAATGTTGAACTATTTCACACTTTGTTATTTTATAACAAAACTGAAAAATAAAAAAGGCCAGTATGTTAACTGGCCTTTTTTTAAATCTTTTTAAGATTAACGGTCGAATTTACGACGCGGTTTATCATCAAAACTACGACGCGGACGATCTTCACCACCGAAGCTACGTTTTGGACGATCTTCGCCACCAAACGCTGGACGCTCACCACGTGGTTTGTCGTCAAAGCTACGACGTGGCTTGTCATTAAAACCACCTTCACGACGTGGACGATCTTCACCACCGAAGCTACGTTTTGGACGGTCACCGAAACCACCTTCACGACGTGGTTTATAGTCTACGCGGTTACCACGATTGTCATCATTTGAATCAAAACGAGGCTTATCGTTAAAACCACCTTCACGACGTGGGCGATCAGAGTTGAACTCGCGACGTGGACGATCTTCACCACCAAAGCTACGTTTTGGACGGTCTTCAAAACCACCTTCACGACGTGGACGATCTGAATTGAACTCGCGACGTGGACGGTCCTCAAAACCACCCTCACGACGTGGGCGATCAGAATTGAACTCGCGACGCGGACGGTCTTCACCACCGAATGGACGATCACCACGTGGTTTGTCATCGAAGCTACGACGTGGACGGTCATCACGACCACCTTCACGACGTTTGAAGTTGCTTTCGCCTTCAAAACGACGACCACCGCCAAAACCGCCACCACCACGACGACCATCACGACCACCGTTGCCGCCACGACCACGACCACCACCGTCACGACCTGAACGAGCAGGAGGTGGAGATGGCTCTAAGCCTTCAATTTCAGAAACACTTAAACGTGCTTCTAAATATTCTTCAAGTGCACGAATCTTACCGCGTTCACGATAAGTCGCTAAAGTAATCGCTTGACCTGTACGACCAGCACGACCTGTACGACCAATACGGTGTACGTAGTCTTCGTGCTTCATTGGTAAGCCGAAGTTAATTACGTGAGAAATAGTTGGTACGTCAAGACCACGAGCAGCAACGTCAGTTGCAACTAAGATCTTCGCACGACCTTCACGGATACTACGTAAACGACGGTTACGAACTGTTTGTGGCATTGCACCGTGAAGTGCAACAACTGAATGACCTGCTTCTGCAAGTTCTTCAGCCAACATATCAGTGTCTTCTTGAGTGCTTGCAAAAACTACAGCTTGATCTAAGTTTTCATCACTTAACCAGTGAGTAAGTAATTTTTTCTTGTGCTCAAAGCCATCAGTCCAATGCAATGTTTGGGTAATATCTGTATTGGTTGAATGACCTGTTTCAATTGCGATACGCATTGGATCTTTCATCATGCATGCTGCAAGACGAATAATACGATCAGCAAATGTTGCAGAGAACATTAATGTTTGTTTACGGTTAGCCGCTAATTCGCTAATTGCTTCTAAGTCTTCAGAGAAACCTAGGTCAAGCATACGGTCCGCTTCATCAACGATTAAAGCATCTACTTGGTCTAATTTAATTTGACGACGATTTACCAAGTCAAGTAAACGGCCTGGTGTTGCAACAACAACTTGCGCGCCTTTTAACTGTTGGATTTGTTTAGCAAACGGCATACCACCCATGATGGCAGCAATACGAACACCTTTCATGTGACGTACAAATGCGATTGCATCTTGGCTTACTTGTTGCGCCAATTCACGAGTTGGTGAAATTACTAAAATATTCGGTTGTGTTACAGCTTTCATGCGTTCTTTGAACGGAACGAAAGTTTCTTGACCTGCCAAGTTATTTAATGTCGGCAACAAGAATGCAGCAGTTTTACCAGAACCAGTCTGGCTAGAAACTAAAAGGTCTTTACCTTCTAAAGCTGCAGGAATAGATTGTTCTTGCACAGGAGTCGGGGTAGTAAAACCTAAACCTTCAAGCGCTTGTTGTAAGGTTTCATGCAAAGAAAATTCGGCAAAAGTTTTGCTCATAGAGAGTTTCACCCTAGTGGGTGCTCCATTTTTAATAAGTACAAAATAGACATCGGCACAAAGCGGCAAAGCAAAATTAGCTGAACCTTATTATTCAGCGGCAATCCGAGTAACGACGATGTGGATTAAACGCACGCTTGATTACGGCCGAACCTGAAGAATCGCTGAGCGATCGGGGCGCAAGAAATGGTCCTCTCTATGGACAGCGTGCGCTTACAATGAATAGAACAGAATGTTCAGGTAATGAACGGAAATTTAAGTGCGTGGGCGGATTATAGCAGAAAGAATTTAAAAGTCATGTGTTTTAATCAACTTTATCGTTATTTCTACTATTATTTGTATTTTACCGATCATTAAAAAGTTAAAACCCTCTATAAAAAGAGGGTCTTAACATTGAAAGCATTTCTAAATTATTTTGCAGCTTTGTCCCAAGCAGGAACAACTGTTTGCATTAATGGCTTTAACATTTTAAGTGAACATGCAATCACTTGACCATTTTCAAGTGAATCATTTCCACCACGAGCATCAACCACTACACCGCCCGCTTCTTTAATAATAAGCTCACCAGCAGCGATATCCCATGGTTTTAAACCAAGTTCAAAGAAACCATCGAAACGACCAGCAGCAACATAAGCTAAGTCGAGAGCAGCTGAACCACCACGACGGATTTGAGCACCCGCTTGAGTCACAGCTAATAATGAAGCAAAGTGCTGCTCTGCATAAGATACGATTTCACCAGCACGTTTAGCACGGTAAGGGTGACCTACTGCCAAGAATGTATTTTCTAAGCTATCTTTTACATTTACACGAATACGGCGTTGGTTCATTACCGCACCGCGACCGCGACTTGCAGAGAACAACTCGTCACGTACAGGATCGTAAATTACGCCGTGTTGAGTAACGCCTTTATGTTGAACTGCAATAGAGATACAGAAATGAGGGAAACCATTAATAAAGTTTTGCGTGCCATCAAGTGGGTCAATTACCCAGCACCAGTCTGCATCATGGCCTTTGCCTTCTTGCAAACCGAACTCTTCACCTAAGAAGCTATGGTTTTTATAACTTTTACGTAACGTATCAATCGTTAATTGTTCTAAATAACGATCTACACGTGTTACCGGGCCATCAATGCCTTTCTCTTCAACTTGCAAATCGAGTTTATGACGATTTTGATGCGCTTTTAAAAGCTCTTGACCAACTGTTTGAGCCGCACGCGCAGCCATAACCACCATAGGTTCCATTGAACACCCACTACAATACAAATTTGAAGATTTTGACAAAGAATAATGCATAAAAGCGCATACATTTTAGCAAATGAATGCGCTTTATGGGAAAAAATGTTTCAAAAATTTTATTAAAGGCTTAAACGACCTGATTTTGCTTAAGCCAAGCTCTCTCAATTGAGTTCAAAATACCCTTAGCATCTAGACCACAATCTTGCAGCATTTGATTATGCGAAGCCTGATGCAGGAATGAGTCTGGCAAACCTAAGTTAATGATAGGTTTCACAATTTGCTCTTGCGCCATAAACTCATTCACAGCACTACCTGCACCACCCATAATCGCGTGTTCTTCAACTGTCACGAACAAATGAGTATGTTCAGCCAAATCTCGAATCATTTGTTCATCAAGCGGTTTTACAAAGCGCATATTTACGACACGCACACCAACATCGTGTTTTTGTGCAAGTTGCTCGGCAGCTTCTATAGCAACCATGACACGGCTACCAAATGCTAGAACTGTAATTTGCTCATCACTATTTGGTTTAATTTCTACAACAATTTCAGCTTTACCTAATTCAAGAACAGTCATTTCTTTTTGAATTTCGACACCAACACCAGCACCACGTGGATAACGTACTGCGGCAGGGCCATTATAGGCATAAGCTGTATGAAGCATTTGACGACATTCATTTTCGTCTTTTGGCGCCATAATTACTATATTCGGTACAGTACGCATATAAGCATAGTCATATGCACCTGCGTGTGTTGGGCCATCTTCACCTACTAAACCAGCACGGTCGATCCCGAAAGTTACATCAAGATTCTGTAATGCAACATCATGAATAAGTTGATCGTAACCACGCTGCAAGAATGTCGAATAAATTGCAACAACAGGTTTTAGGCCTTCACATGCCATACCCGCTGCAAGCGTCACAGCATGCTGCTCTGCAATGGCTACATCAAAGAAACGTTGTGGGAATTGCTTGGCAAACTTAACCATGCCCGAGCCTTCACACATGGCAGGCGTGATCGCAAGTAAACGCTCATCTTGAGCAGCTTCGTCACACAACCATTCACCAAAGACATCGGAATACTTTGGCGGTGTTTTACCGCCTGAAGCAGCATTAATTTTGCCAATCGCATGATAAGTGATCGGGTCAGCTTCCGCTGGAGCAAAGCCTTTGCCTTTTTTAGTATAAACGTGAACTAAACGTGGGCCTTTACGTTTTTTAAGCGCATTGAACACTTGAACCAACTGAGTAACGTCGTGCCCATCAAATGGCCCAAAATAATCAAAACCAATTGCTTTAAATAGATTATCTGCTGCATCAGTTGCTGATTGGTGTAACCGAGAGTTATAGGTCCATTTTGGGTGAGGTTGAATGTAAGCCTCACCATGTTCATCTACATTGACTAAATGACCTTTTTCCCAAATTGCAGCTAAATGTTTAGCAAAGCCACCAGTACTACAAGAAATTGACATGTCATTGTCATTAAGTACAACAATCAAGTCAGCATCATGTGCGACAGCATCGTTCATGGCTTCAAATGCCATGCCTGCAGTCATTGCACCATCACCCACAATACAAACAACTTCACATGGGTCATTTTGATAGCGGCGTGCAAGTGACATACCCAAGCCAGCTGAAATGGCTGTTGATGAATGCCCTACCCCAAAGGTATCAAAAACCGATTCTTCTCTAGCAGGGAAAGCTGCTAAACCATTTTTTGAACGGATAGTTGTAATTTGTTCACGGCGACCAGTCAGGATTTTATGTGGATATGCTTGATGACCCACATCCCAAACTAAACGGTCATTTGGTGTATTAAAGCAATAATGCAGCGCAACCGTCAGCTCAACCACGCCGAGGTTAGCACCGAAATGGCCACCACTCTGGCCTGCTGCATATAAAATATATTGACGCAACTCATCAGCCACTTGAACCAGTTGACTATGCTCGAGCTGACGTAATTGTTGAGGATGATCAATTGCATCTAACAATGGCGTAACAGGGCGTTGAGTTGGAATTTCGGTATACAACATATGTGGCAAAGCCTTTATAAGCCTGGCAAATCCTAAGCTGGGTCAAAATGGGTCGATCATACAATCGAATGAAGTCACCTTCAATCAGCCACATTTGCGAACGAGATCATGCAAAGCAGTCTCTCATACATTATGGGTATGGTTGGCAGATTATCCTGAATAATCTGACTATTTATCAACTATTATCGTCTTCTTTATACAAAAAAGAAAACCTTAGTGTGCAAAATGATTATGACAATTCGACCAATCTCCCAGCATTACGCTATACTTTAAACCGTTTTCGGTTAAAAGATGAGTTAATCTGTGCCTATAGAGTTCATTGCAACATCAAAACTCCCGACCGCTTTTGGTGAATTCAATATTTCTGTGTTTCAAGATCCAGCAACAGGTGAAGAACATGTGGCACTTTCTAAAGGGTTAGAAAATCCGCCAACAGGCCCTGTTTTAGTCCGTGTACATTCTGAATGTTTAACAGGTGATGCTTTTGCATCATTAAAATGTGATTGTGGCCCACAACTACAAGCCACTCAAAAACTCATCAATGAAGCAGGACAAGGCGTAATTCTATATTTACGCCAAGAAGGTCGTGGAATTGGTTTAACCAATAAAATTCGTGCTTATGCCCTACAAGATCAGGGACACGATACTGTAGATGCTAATTTACTACTGAATTTACCTGCCGATGCACGTCGTTACGATATGTGTAGCATTATGCTCGACCACTTAAAAGTAAAAGAAGTGAAGTTAATTACCAATAATCCTTTGAAAATTCAGGCACTCAAAGATCAAGGTATTAACGTTGTAGACCGTGTACCGTTAACCGTAGGTCGTAATCCTTTTAATGAACAATATTTAAAAACCAAGCGTGAAAGAATGGATCACCTTTATCAAAAAGATGATTTTTGATTTCAGGTGTAAAGTTTAAAAACAATGTTTAAGGGATTTTTTCAAGATTTAGAAAAAATCCCTTACTTTTTTTATGGTTTTATGTTTTGATGTATTTAATTTATATCAATCATCTTTGAGGGTCATTATGCAACATCCGACTTCCACAGATATTCAACGTGTCCGCGAATTTCTCCTCGATTTACAAGCCCGTATTTGCGCTGGTTTAGAACAACAAGAAAAAGCTGGCGGTGGTACGGCAGAATTTATTATTGATGATTGGGAACGCCCAGAAGGCGGCGGCGGTCGTTCACGTGTGCTGCAAAATGGTACAGTGATCGAAAAAGGCGGTGTAATGTTTTCTCACATCAACATTAGCAAACTTCCAGCATCTGCTACTGAACGTCACCCTCAAATTGCAGGTGCTAAAGCTCAAGCACTCGGTGTTTCTTTAGTTATTCACCCTAAAAACCCAAATATTCCAACCTCTCACGCAAATGTCCGTTTATTCGTTGCAGAACGTGAAGGACAAGATCCAATTTGGTGGTTTGGTGGTGGTTTTGACTTAACGCCATTTTATCCAGATGACCAAGATGTTTTAAATTGGCATCAAGCTGCTTATGACCTATGTAAACCTTTTGGCGACAATGTTTATAACGAACACAAGCAATGGTGTGATGACTACTTTTATTTAAAGCATCGCGACGAACAGCGCGGTGTCGGTGGTTTATTTTTTGATGACTTAAATTGCTGGGATTTCGAAACTTGCTTTAAATATATTCAAGCTGTAGGCAACGGTTATTTAAATGCCATTTTGCCAATTTTCGAAAAACACCGTGAACAACCTTATACCGAAGCTCAACGAGAATTTCAGCTTTATCGCCGCGGCAGATATGTTGAATATAACTTGGTTTATGACCGTGGTACGTTGTTTGGATTACAAACAGGTGGCCGTATCGAATCTATTTTAGTCAGTCTTCCTAATTTAGCTGCATGGTCTTATCGTCCTGAATGGGATGAAGACTCTCCAGAGAAGCGTTTAACTGACTATTACTTAAAACCTCGTGATTGGTTAGGTTTAAAAGAAAAAGTCGCTTAATTTTTTTGTTTTGGGGATTCTTTGGCTTCCACCCTAAAGAATCTCCTTTTTTATTTTTCAAGTTTTCTGACACCCTCCTAATATTTTTTCTTGTGCCAATTTGACTTATAGTGAGGCCTGCTGAATATTCAGTATAGGCTTTATCTGCTTTATGCCATTTTAAAATTTTGGATACAAGAATGACCAAACAGTTTGCAGTAATTGGCAACCCGATCGAACAATCACGCTCTCCTGAATTGCATCATGCTTTCGCTGAAAAAACAGGTGTTGATCTCGACTATCAAAAACGTCTTGCCCCTCTCGATGGCTTTGAATCAAGCATGCGTAGTTTCTTTGCAGAGGGCGGAAGTGGTATGAACGTTACCGTTCCGTTTAAAGAGCAAGCTTTTGCTTTATGTGATGTGTTAACTGAGCGTGCCCAAATTGCTAAAGCTGTAAATACGTTATGGATGGAAAATGGCAAATTGCATGGCGACAATACTGACGGTCAAGGCTTAGTTGCCGCAATTCAAGCATTAGAGTGGAATCTTGAGAATACAACTATTTTAATTTTAGGGGCTGGTGGTGCAACTCGTGGTGTTATTTACCCACTTGTACAGGCTGGTGCTAAAAAGATTGTGATTGCAAATCGAACTCTGGCTCGTGCAGAGCAACTTGTAGATGACTTAAAAACAGCAGTTCCGCAAGCTCAACTACAAGCAATTTCCCTAAATGACTTAGAAGGGAATTTTGATATTGTAATTAATGCGACTTCTGCAAGCCTTTCAGGCGATGCTTTACAGTTACCTGAAAAATTACAATTCAAACATGCTTACGAAATGGCTTACGGCAAGCCATCTAGTTTCCTAGATCAAGCTAAACAACGTAATGTGCCTTATGCAGAAGGTTTTGGCATGTTAGTAGGCCAAGCGATTGAAGCTTTTTATATCTGGAATGGTGTAAGACCAGACTTAAAAGATTTCTTATAAACAAAAAAAGAACCTACTTAAAGTAGGTTCTTTTTTTATCTTATTTACTATTTTTTAGCAGCAACCATTTGCTTATAAACATCTCGGAAAATTTCATAATCAATAAATTCATTATGTTCAGGTTTTAATTTCTGAATTGTTTTTTCCGTAAGCTGTTGTTTACGAGCGGCTACATAGACATTCCCTAAAATATCAGCCGTTTCTGATAACAAATGCTTTTCTTCAGCAGAAACACCGTTTTGTTTTTCAAATTCTAACTGATACTGTTTTGAGAAAAGTTGAGCTGGCTGTTTATATTGTTTCTGTAGTTTCTGCCAAGCTTCACGCCCTGCTTTACCTTGTATAGTCTCTATTACAATATGATCTACAGCACGACCTAATTCATGATCAAACTGCTCATCTTGCTCAAGATGATGCTTTTGCTGTAAAGCTGTAATACGTTCTAAAGCCTTTCCTTGAGGATTATAAGTATCTTCCTCAGAGAACCAGTAAGCATAAACCTCAGCAATTTCTTGTAGCTGTTGAACAGAGTAATACTTAATATATGACGGTTTTTCGGCAGTCAATTTGGCAATAAATACTGCTTTATAAGTTTTGTCATAAGCATGCGTTGCATCATAGGTTTTATCTGCAAGTACAGCCAGATTTGTATCTAAATCTTGTACATCACTATGTGTGCCTACTGGATGCTCTAACACATCACCTTGACCAAGTTTTTCTCCAAAGCCTTTAATAAAGTTTTCCAGCATAGAGCCTTTACTTGCTTCAGCTACAGACTTGGCTTGTTTAAGTTGCTGCTGATCAATTGAGGTTGCTTTACCGTAGTTTAAAATTTGCATATCCGCTTTAATATTAAAGCTGTGTTTAAACTCAGCTGGCGTATAAGCAACATCATAAGTCATGTTCACTGCACGGCCTTTGTCATCTAAAGCTACATCAATCGTAATTGGATTTCTTTGCTTCGGTAAAGCTTGTTCAATCTCGGCTTTGTGTTTTAGCCATAGTGCTTTGAATGCTTCATCATTGATAAACTGGTTTTGGTTATAAGCTTCAAAAGTTTGTTTTAAAGCATCTCGGCGAGACTTGGTTTGAACTTTTTCAGCACTTGCAGCGCTTTGATCAAGCACATCTATACCGTAGACTTGGCAATAATTAATATCACCTAAAGCAACAGGTTCCTTCAGTGATTTTAATTCAATACATTGATCTTCAGTGAGGTTTACAACATCTTCAGCTTGTGCATCTTGTACACCATCTGCTGCTTCACTGACATCTTCGTCTTCAGAAGCCGAAGCATCTGCAGCTTCCGGAGCTTGTGCTGCCGCACTTAAATTATCTTCACCTTCATCATCTGATGAAGAAAGAGCACCATCAAAGTGTGCGTTGATTAAACTATATAGTTCCTGACTTACAGCAGCGGCATCATCCGAAGAAACTTTTTGTTCTTCTTTATCAGCAGCTCCTTTTTTCGCTTCAGCAGCAGCAAGCTCATTGGCTACTTTTTCTGCCATCTTTTCGTTGTCGAAACCTAAAACACTTTTTTGAAGGTACTTATCATTGACCTGACCATACAACTCAACTTCTAAAAGTAATTCTTCAATCGTAGTTTTTAAACGAATTTTATCAACAGCCCCAGCCTTACGATCAGTATCTGTCAGAGATACGCGTTGTAAGTTTTGCGGGTCAGCCAAACGATAAGAGACCGCACTAGATGATTTAACATATTCAATAAACTTCTTCATATCGACATTTTTAAAGAAGTCTTTGTACTTTGAAAAATCAATATAAGCTAAATTGTTTTGATTTTCTTTATTGACTAAATACGGCATTAAACCGAAGTAATTTACGTAAAACTTATAATTTTCTAAATCAAGCACCATTGGCAATTTTGCCTGAACCAATAGCGTTGGCTTTTCATATCTGGCAGTTAGGTTAAATGAGCCCATTTTTTGACGATAATGAATTGAGCCGTCATAGCTAAATTGAAGATCATTTAATAAATTAATTAATACGGCGTTTACTTTGTCAGAACGTGCTGATGAGGTCAGTCCCAAATCGCCTTGTTCATTTGCAATAGCTGCATATAAGGTCTGTTTCTGCGCTTTACTTAAGCTAACTTTTTGCTCACGTAGATACTGATCAACTTTCTTTTGTAATTCAGCATTAAGCTTAGGTGTATTTTCAGCTTTTGAGTTTTGCTTTATTTGTGATGGATCAACCGTAATTTTAAAGTTTCCGCGATAATCGTAACTTGGATATTCATACATCGCGTTAACGCTTTGAATAGCTTTTTGCTCTAAATTCGCAGATGCCACTTGTGGTCGCACACTGTGTTGCGCACATGCCGTCAAGCCCAAACTAAATAAACATAAACTGAGATATTTTAAATGCATAACCTTTTTTAAAACCTTATCGCTTTATCTTTTCAGCAAAACTTGCTAAAAATAAAAAATTAGTTGTTTTTTCACATAAAAGTATAAGACCTGACTTTATCAGAAAATATAATTTCCAGTGTATTTATTTTCGACAAAATTCGCTTTTCTGACATTCTTTTCGGGTGTGATTAACATTGTATTTTTATCATGCGAGTGAATAATCAAATCATCGATTGAGATAATCCCACAATGATTCAAAATTAGGATTAAAGCCATGCCAGCATATAAAGCTCCCTTACACGATATCCGCTTCTTAATGAATGAAGTACTAGACTACCCTGCTCACTATAAAACTTTATCAAATGGTGAAAGCGCAGATCCAGATACTGTAGATATGATTCTTGAAGGTGCGGCCGATTATTGTGAAAACGTACTGTCACCACTTAACCAATCTGGCGATGAAGAAGGTTGCCATTTTGACAACGGCGAAGTAAAAACGCCAAAAGGTTTTAAAGAAGCTTATGATCAGTTCGTAATGGGTGGCTGGCAAGGGCTTTCTTATCCTGAAGAATTTGGTGGTCAAGGCCTGCCAATGTCTTTAAACCTGATCAAATCAGAGATGATGGGTACTGCAAACTGGTCATTTACCATGTACCCAGGTTTAAGTTCAGGTTGTATGAACACTATTTTGCAATTCGGTACAGATGAGCAAAAACAAACATATATGCCTAAACTTGTTGAAGGTACATGGAGCGGCACAATGTGCTTAACCGAACCTCAATGTGGTACAGACTTAGGTCAGGTAAAAACTAAAGCTGAACCTCAAGCAGATGGTACTTACAAAATCACGGGTACTAAAATCTTTATTTCTGCTGGTGAACACGATTTAACTGAAAACATTATTCACATTGTGCTTGCGCGTCTTCCAGATGCACCAGCGGGTACACGTGGTATTTCTTTGTTTATCGTACCTAAATTTATGCCTACAGCTGATGGCGGTGTTGGTGAACGTAATACAGTGACTTGTGGTTCAATCGAACACAAAATGGGTATTCGTGCGTCTGCAACTGCTGTACTCAACTTTGACAATGCAACAGGTTACCTGATTGGTGAAGTAAACAAAGGTTTACATGCAATGTTTACCTTCATGAACACAGCGCGTATCGGTACTGCGGTTCAAGGTATTGCACATGCTGAATTATCTTTCCAAGGTGCTCTTCCATATGCTAAAGACCGTATGTCTATGCGTGCCCTTTCTGGTAAGAAAGATCCAGACAAAGTTGCTGATGCAATCATTCACCATGCAGACGTACGCCGTATGCTTTTAACTCAAAAAGCAATCGCTGAAGGCGGTCGTGCAATGATTTACTACGCTGCACAAATCGCTGACAAAATGACAGATGCGTTAACACGTGGTGATCAAGCTGCTTTTGAAGACTACGATGACAAACTTGGTTTCTATACACCGATCTTAAAAGGTTTCTTAACTGAACTTGGTTTAGAAGCTGCTAACCACGGTATGCAAGTTTATGGCGGCCATGGTTATATTAAAGAATGGGGTATGGAGCAAATCGCACGTGATGCACGTATTGCGACCTTATACGAAGGAACAACTGGCGTTCAAGCACTCGACTTAATTGGTCGTAAAGTGTTGTTAAGTTCAAAAGGTAAAGTAGTACGTGAATATACTGCTGAAATCTTAAAATTCTGTGCTGCTCACGCACGTAATAAATACTTACGCCGTTTTGCTTGGGACTTAACCAAGCTTTGTGCGCAGTGGAATACGTTAACAGTTCGTATCATGCTTGCTGCACGTAAAGACCGCGACATCGTATCTTCTGCTTCTGTAGATTTCTTGATGTTCTCAGGCTATGTCATGATGGCTTATTTCTGGGCTCAACAAGCTGTGGTTGCTTCTGAAAAATTAGAAGCAGGTAACGGCCAAGAAACTCCTGAATTCTATAAAGCAAAAATTAAAGTTGCTGATTTTTACTTCGACCGTTTATTGCCACGTGCACAAGGTCATGCAGAATCAATGGTGACTACGTCTCGTACACTTACTTCATTACCAGTTGAACACTTTAGCTTCGACTACTAATAATAAGTAAGTATTAAAATCAAAAGAGCGCAATATAAATTGCGCTCTTTTTTATTGAATTAAAATTAACTTTATTCTTTATTAAGCACATAGGCTTTTGTGGGAACAAAATAGTTTTGTTCTAGAAATTCACGATTTTTACCATAATCGCTGTAGAACAACTTCTCCAAATTTACGATTAATTTTTGTTTTGAAATAATATTAAAATAAAAATTAACATCTGATGTTGGACATTGAATTTTTAACTCATGAGCATCAGAATCAACTTTCCACGTCAAAGAAGGACATAATTGATTAATGGCTGCACTTTTTGCACCGTCTTTATTACTAATTCGGCCAAAATGAATAACATTCCAATACGCAGTACCATCAGGTAATAAATTTAAAATATATTCTGCTTCACCTGTTTCACAATCGGCAAAATTATCTTCACACGAAATACGAGTATGGTAGCGACCCGCATATTGTTGATCTGTTTCAGATAATTTTGACGTCTTATCTTGCACACCATCAGGCAAGAAAGTTCGTCCCGCGGCATCATCCAAAGTTTTAACCACAGTAGTACTTTTAACTAAACTATCTTCATGTTTAGAGGTCGTTGCTACCGCTGAGTGATCCTTAGAATCGGCATGATTTGCATCACAGGCACTCAGTCCTATACATAAAATGGCAGCCAAACCCAAATGTTTCATTAAAAGACCAGACGACTTCAAAGATATATACATCATTTACATACAACAGCAATGCTACAGTTCAAACTAGGATTCAAGAACGATCTCATCACTGCTACAAACACTTTCAGCCCCGAAAGAGTGCATTTTAGTTGATGTTGCTTTCATTCATTTAAACCATTTACATATTTTAACTATTTTTAGTTTTACCGGACTTTAATTTGCTAATTTTGACGCCATATTTCTACTAACCAAGGGAAATAAATATCCCTTGTCATTTATATATTTGAGGAGAACTACATGACCAATTCTGGTTTATATCGCTCGAACCGACAAAGCATGATCGCCGGTGTAATGGGCGGTATTGCTGAACGTTTTGGTTGGAACGCAAATTTATTACGCATTATTTTCGTATTGGTTTCGGTAATGAGTGCGGCTTTCCCAGGGATTTTAGTCTACTTGGTTTTATGGTTAGTCATTCCTAAAAGACAGCCTGAACAAGTACAAGGTTATCAACAACCTGTTCGTACTGTACGAGAAGAACAAATACATTAAATAACTTAGTTTATTTTGGTCGCTACGGTTGCATCCCCTAATCAACCGTAGCTTTTTTTATTTTAAAAATTATAGTTTTCGATTTAACTGTTGCTGTAAAGCCGCGATCATATCTGCACGACTAATCATTCCTATAAGCTTACGATCTTCAACCACAGGAATGTAGTTAAACGACTTTTCAACAAAGTATGGCACTAAATCTTGAATAGGTTGAGTTGGTAGTACAGTAACCACTCGACGACTCATGATCTGCTTTACATAATGCTGCCAAGAGTTTCTTGGATCAGCTGCCCTTTTAAACCATTCTACGACTTCATATAACGCTAAAGTTCCGACCAAATGGTTTTCTACATTGACCACAGGTAAACTCATGAGATTCTGCTGTTTAAACTTATCTAATGCCTGATGAATATCATCATCTTCATGTAGTTTAATCACATCACGGCTCATAATATCCTGACAGATATATTGGTTCACCATACGTTCATTAGCGTGCTCTTGCGCTTCTAAAATAATTTTTTCTAAATCGTACTGGCTAATATCTAACAGTTCAGTGTGATGCTCTAATGCATACTCAATATCTTTCGGTTGAATCGACACTTTCTGAGTTGGCGTTGGATCCTTACTTCGCTCATTTAAATGTGCGGTAACTGGGTAATGTCGCCCAATCAATCGATTAAAGAAAATAGCGAAACCGAGTAGAAGCAAAGAGTTGAGTAAAACTGGATAAAAAACGAAATAAAAACCTAATTTATGAATGGCAGCGCCGCCCAGTACAGCCGTAATTGCGACTGCTCCACTCGGCGGGTGTAAAGAGTCGGTGGTCATCATTAAAAAGATGGCAAGCCCAACAGCCACACTAAAAGCTGTAGTTAAATCAGGAATCCATTGCGCACAAGCAACCCCAATAATTCCGGCTAATGTATTACCGACAATAACATTCCATGGTTGAGCCAATGGACTGGCTGATACTGCAAATAAAAGAACAGATGATGCCCCCATAGGCGCGATGTACCAAGCATTAATTCCGCCAAGAACATACCAACTAATTAAGGAAGAAATTGCTAAACCACATAGTGCTCCAATACCGCAAAGCAATCGCTCTTTTAGTGGTAAAACCTTAAAATTCGGCTTTAAAATCTGTAACCATTCTCGCTGTATAACACTCACAGTACACCTTAGGGGATATGCCGTTATTTATAACGGGCAAAAGTATACGCCCAAAGCCACATAAAGTGCATTTAAATTATATCTTTTAAATATCAGAAAACTTGTTGAACGTATTCTTACTATTTTAAAACTTTAATATTCAATTAGTTTTTCATTCAAATAACGCCAGTACCGTTTCGGCAAATACTGCACGTGGAGTTTGATATTCTGACGTTCTATAATATTTACACTCTTAAAATAATCTTTCCAAAGCTGATCATACAAAACTTCCTGCTCATCTAACTCAAGCTGAAAACTTTGACTCATGCCATTTTTTAAATTACGGTCAACCTCAGAAGCTTCGAGTGAAACTTCATGTATTTCACGTAAATCATAAAAAATTCCAAACTTACGTTGCTCATCATAAATGAGCCAACGCTGATCTTGATAACGCCGTTTAAAATGCGGCTGGATAAGCGGTAAAACATTAAAATCAGGACGAACCAGACTTAAAAAAAGCTCATCTTTAGTTTTCTTAAACCGAATAAAAGCCTCCATTCTATGCTTCTCTCGCCCGACCTTTTTCGTCCATTGTGCAATCGCTAACACACTTGGATTTAAATAATCTTTTTCTATGGAAACATGGCTAGTAAACACATAGATACAGTAATTAAATAAATGCTGATAGGCATCTAAAGATTCAGATAAATAAGCAAAATAAAATTGTTTTAACGAAGAAGATGAAAGCTTTTTTTGTAGCGCAGACCACACACGTTCGGCATGTTGCTCGTTATTTGCAACCTCAATTTTATCGGCAAATAAGCCATGTTGAGCCGCATCATTTAAACAGAGCCTGACCTGTAATTCTTTAAATTGAAATGCACGAAAAACACAGCTTAGCAGCCCAACCATTGAACCATCAAAATAGTAAGCGACTTCCTCATTAAACATGGCTAAAACCCAAGGCTTAATTGTGGCGAGAGTTGCTGCACATATTTCGAAGATCCCTGCGTTAAAATTTGCTGTCGAATAAAACTTGATGATAGTTCCTTTTGGAATTTCGGACTGTCTTCACAGCGAATGAAGAATTTTGCACGCTGGTAGGCCACGCCTAGTTTTTTAAGTAAATCGATATGGATTTTTCCAAAACGGCGAGCCTGCACAATTTTCTTGGCCGATTTCACTCCAATGCCCGGTACACGCAAAATCATTTGATAATCTGCACGGTTTAAATCTACCGGAAACTGTTCAGGATGCCTTAAAGCCCAGCTTAATTTCGGGTCTACATCAAGATCCAAATTTGGGTGTTTTTCATTGACGATTTCATTGACCTGAAAACCGTAAAAACGCATCAGCCAATCGCTTTGATATAGACGATTTTCACGAAGCAAAGGCGGTGCAGAACCCACTGCTGGTAAATAATTATTTTCAGTATTAATTGGGATATAACCCGAAAAATAGACGCGCTTGAGTTTAAATTCTTTATAGTGCTTGTCTGCCATAAATAAGACATCTTGGTCTGATTCTTGATGAGCACCAACAACCATTTGGGTGGTCTGCCCTGCTGGTACATATTTCGGTACATGCTTAATGATTTGTCGCTCATCTTTAAGCTGAATGAGCCTGTCACGGACTAAACCTAAATCTTTTTGTACTTCCTGATGTGATTTTTCTGGCGCAAAAGTTTTTAACCCAATTTCGGTCGGCATCTCTAAATTAATACTCATACGGTCAGCATATAAACCTGCTTCATGAATCAATTCAGGCGATGCTCCCGGAATAGTTTTTAGGTGAATATAGCCATTAAAGTTTTCTTCAAGGCGCAACTTCTTCACAACTTGAAGCATACGCTCCATCGTATGATCGGCCGATTTAAAAATGCCTGAGCTTAAAAATAACCCTTCGATATAATTACGGCGGTAAAAATTAATAGTTAAATCTACGACTTCTTGCACTGTAAATGCTGCACGCTGGACGTCATTAGAACGGCGTGAAACACAATAGGCACAGTCAAAAATACAAACATTACTAAATAGAATTTTTAAGAGAGATACACAGCGCCCATCTTCGGTATAGCTATGACAAATACCCGAATGACTGGCATCACCCAGACCTTTATTTTTATTTTTACGGTCACTGCCACTTGATGAACAAGACACATCATATTTAGCAGCATCAGCAAGAATCTGTAGTTTTTCTCGAATGCGATCAGACATATCAAACGACTCATTTGTGGCATCGTTTAAAAAATATCATTTCGCATTCTTAAATTTAATCTAGTAAAGTACGCTCAGCGTCATGAGATGACGTTTAAAATGAACCAGCTTAATTAACGTATTCTTCAAGCTGCTTTACACGCTTTTCATACTCTTGCATTGGGCAATATGAATACATCGGTGAACCAATGTATGAACCTGCATTACTACATTCCTGATCTACATAGGCTTTCCAAAGTCGCTGAGATTTTAAAATATCTTGGTAACGTTCTGGCTGTTTGTATTCTTCGCTTTGTGCACGAATTTGATCAATCAGAGCAACAATTTTTTCTTCATAAGTCTTTTTAGCTTGTTCAGAACAACTATACACGACCATATTATTAATACTTTCAAGCTTCATTTCTTTAATAGTCTGGTCTACACATTGATTGTATTCATCTTGCTCATCAGTTTCGGTTTGCGCATGAAGCCACGGACTACAGAAAAGACTGGATAAAACAATAAGTTTGCAGCAAAATTTCAACATAACTTCTTCTCAGTTCTATAATTTTTAATATGCTTCAATATAACAAAAAAATGATTATTCACGCACTTGCGCTTGCACCCATACCATTGCTGAGTTTATCTGCCTTAGGGGTCATAATATTAAATGCTGAATTTAGCCTTTATTCGATTGGAGTTATTTTACTAGCCCATTTCTTATTTTATTTACTTTTTTATGGCCTTCTAGTTATTCCTTTCGCATATATCATTTCCTATTTTCTGACTCGTAAAAATCGTTTAAATCTGATGAGTATTTTTATCTGCGCAACTGTCATCTGGATTTTGATTAGCCCTATTACGCGCTTAATTTTTGTCGGTTCATTCCCTTCTCCTTGGGGGGATATTTATAAGATCTACAGTTTTTATCTCATGATTTTATTTACCAGCTTTTGCTACTGGTTAAGCTTGAAGTGGCTAAGCCGAAAACAAATAGGCTAATCGCGCATTCCTTTGATTAAGCCTTTGCCACTCCCCCACAAAATCCTTATACTTAGGGGCAATTTTTCTCATAAATTCGTGGATGCTACATGAGTCGCGCCATCTCGCATATTGATACATTTCAGGGTTTAATTCTTGCCCTACAAAACTACTGGGCCGAACAAGGCTGCGTCGTATTACAACCTTACGACATGGAAATGGGCGCTGGAACATTCCACACCGCAACATTCTTACGTGCTTTAGGGCCTGAGACTTGGAACGCGGCATACGTTCAACCTTCACGTCGTCCAAAAGATGGCCGTTATGGTGAAAACCCGAACCGTTTGCAACACTACTACCAGTTCCAAGTGGTACTTAAGCCAAACCCAGACAATATCCAACAGCTTTATCTCGATTCTTTAAAAGCGATCGGGATTGATACGCTTACTCACGACATTCGTTTCGTAGAAGACAACTGGGAATCTCCAACTCTTGGGGCTTGGGGCTTAGGTTGGGAAGTTTGGCTCAACGGTATGGAAGTGACTCAGTTCACTTACTTCCAACAAGTTGGTGGCGTTGAGTGTTATCCAGTAACAGGTGAAATCACTTACGGTTTAGAACGTCTTGCGATGTACCTTCAAGGTGTTGACTCGGTTTATGACCTAGTTTGGACCAAAGGCCAATTCGGTACCGTGACTTACGGTGACGTATTCCATCAAAATGAAGTTGAGCAATCGACTTATAACTTTGAATACGCTCCAGTTGAAAAATTATTTGAACTGTTTGATTTTTACGAGTCAGAAGCAAACCGTTTAATTGAAGCAAAACTTTCTCTTCCTGCTTATGAGCAAGTGGTTAAAGCGTCTCATACCTTTAACTTACTTGATGCACGTGGCGCAATTTCTGTGACTGAGCGTCAACGTTACATTTTACGTGTACGTACTTTGGCGCGTGCTATCGCACAAAGTTATGTACAAGCACGTGCAGAGCTTGGCTTCCCAATGGCAGAACCACACTTACGTGATGAAGTATTGGCACAGCTAAAAGCACAAGCTGAAAGTGAAGCAGCAAAGGCGGAGAAAAACTAATGAGCAAACATACTGTTTTATTCGAACTTGGCTGTGAAGAGCTTCCACCAAAAAGCTTAAAAAACTTACGTGATGCCTTACAGGCAGAGACGGTAAAAGGCTTAAAAGATGCGGGCTTAAACTTCGCAGCAATTGAAGCTTACGCAGCTCCACGTCGTTTAGCGCTTAAAATTGTTGATATCGATGCTGCTCAAGCTGATACACAAAAACGTTTTGACGGCCCTGCTGTTCAAGCGGCTTACGATGCAGAAGGCAAACCGACTAAAGCACTTGAAGGCTTTATGCGTGGTCAAGGCATTACAGTTGATCAGCTTTCTACTTTCCAAGCAGGTAAAGTTGAAAAAGTTTGCTATTTAAAAGATGTAAAAGGTCAAAGCCTTGATGCTTTACTTCCACAGATTTTACAAACTGCATTAGACAATTTACCAATTGCTAAGCGTATGCGTTCTGCTGCAAGCCGTACCGAATTTGTACGTCCAGTGAAATGGGTTCTTTTACTCAAAGACGACCAAATTGTTGACGCGACTATTCAAGATCACAAAGCTGGTAATGTGACTTATGGTCACCGTTTCCATGCACCTGAAGCTGTGACTTTAGCGCATGCAAATGACTATTTAGCTGCTTTAGAAAAAGCTTACGTTGTTGCGAATTTTGAAAAACGTCAAGCAACTATTCAAGAACAAGTGAAAAAGTTAGCTGATGAAGTGAACGCAACTGCGATTGTTCCAGCTGACTTACTTGATGAAGTAACAAGCCTCGTTGAATGGCCTGTAGCTTTACGTGCAACTTTTGAAGAGCGCTACTTAGCTGTTCCTCAAGAAGCACTCATCACGACAATGCAAGACAACCAGAAGTATTTCTGTTTGATCAATGCAGAAGGTAAATTACAGCCTTACTTCATTACTGTTTCAAACATTGAGTCTAAAGACCCGACTCAAATTATTGAAGGTAACGAAAAAGTTGTCCGCCCTCGTTTATCTGATGCTGAATTCTTCTTCTTACAAGATCAAAAGCAACCGCTTGCATCTCGTAAAGAAAAATTAGCAAACATGGTATTCCAAGCACAACTTGGTACGCTTTGGGACAAATCAACACGTATTGCAAAACTTGCTGTTGCGTTGTCTCCGATCACTGGGGCAAACCCAGCAGATGCTGAAAAAGCTGCATTACTTGCTAAATGCGACTTAACCTCTGAGCTTGTTGGTGAATTCCCAGAACTTCAAGGTATTGCGGGTACTTACTACGCACGTATTGAAGGCGAAAACACTGAAGTTTCAGAAGCTTTAGGTGAGCAATATTTACCAAAATTTGCGGGTGATGTTTTACCTAAAACTAAAACAGGTACAACCATTGCCCTTGCTGACCGTTTAGATACCCTTGTTGGTATTTTCGGTATTGGACAAGCGCCTACCGGTTCTAAAGACCCGTTTGCACTTCGTCGTTCAGCAATTGGTATCTTACGTTTAATCATTGAAAATGAATTAGATGTAACGATTGAAGAGCTAGTTAATCTTGCACTTCAAGGTTATGGCGATATCGTTAAAGACCATGACAAAACTCGTGCTGATGCTGTTGCGTTCTTGGAAGGTCGTTACCGTGCTAAGTACGAAGACCAAGGCGTTGCCGTTGACGTACTTCAAGCTGTTCAAGCACTTGCACCAAAATCTCCACTTGATTTTGACAAGCGCGTAAATGCTGTTAACCACTTCCGTACATTACCTGAAGCTGCTGCACTTGCTGCTGCAAATAAACGTGTTGCTAACATTCTTGCAAAAGAAGCAACCCCAGAAGGTTCTGTCGTTGAAGCAAACTTAGTTGAAGATGCTGAAAAAGCATTATTTGCTGAGCTTCAAGCAGTGACACCAGTGGTTGAGCCATTACTTGCAGCGAAAGACTACACGGCTGCCCTTTCTAAGCTTGCAGCACTTCGCGCGCCGATTGATGCATTCTTTGATGGTGTAATGGTTATGGCAGATGATGCTGACCTGAAAGCAAACCGTTTACGTTTATTGGCTCAGTTACGTCACTTGTTTACTGCTGTTGCTGATGTAAGTGTGTTGCAGGGCTAAGTATTTATAATACTTGATCTTTAAAATAAACCCCGCTATAAAATTAGTGGGGTTTTTTAATATTAAGAATAAATCAGCAGTTATCATAATGAATACCACTTCAATTAAAAAGTTTTACCGTATAGATGCTTACCTTGTTCTTTGCCACACCCTTTTGATGGCATTCGGTTATGGTCTATGGAAGCTATATCCTCATATAAAGACCAAACCAGATATGAGCGGCCTGTTCTTTATGATTATCTCTATTCTAGGCGGTTTCGCAGGGCTGATTATGCTCGCTATAACTTTGCCTCGTTTAGATCGTTCTGTTCATAATTTATCAGTGAACAAATTTATTTTGGCTCTGCTGTATTGGCTTTCTAGTAGCATTATTTTCATACTATTTGGCATCAGTAAATTCTTCTTCAATAATCCGCTAGTTTTGCTGGTTTTTGTTTTGGTTTTTTTCAGCAGTGTTTATCTTTCGGTGATTCGCCTTGCAGATATGCGTCAAAAAGACTGGTTGATCTTAAGCGGAATTTTTGGAGCTATTGTGCTGTTCTTCTTTTTGCCAGAGCTTTAGAAAATAGTTTAAGTAAAGATGCTGAGCTTGTAATACTTTGTGTACCTAAAAAATACCTTCTTTGATGGCTTAATAGCGATAGCAGATGATGCTGACCTGAAACCAAACCGTCTACGTTTATTGGCTCAGTTATGTGGCTTATTTACTGCTGCTGATGTGAGTGTGTTGCAAGGCTAATTAGATTATGACTAAAAATAAAGGGATCTTTTATAGATCCCTTTATTTTTTACGTTAAATAAACGCCTTAATTTCTTCTAAACTTTTCGATGGCTCAAACCACATAAAATCATAATCGGCCACATCATGAATATAAAACGGATCATTTTTCATGATTTCTTCGGCTTCTTGAATCGAAGAGCTTAAAACCAAAATCACCCCACCTACTCTATTTTCTCGACGGCCCGACGCTAAAAACTTCTTTTGCTCATAGTAATGATCTAAAAACGCAATATGTTCTTTGAGTACAGCATCAACTTCGGCTAACGGTTTTTTAAAGGTCAAGGTAACAACAATCATCTCATTCTCTTAAAGCAAGTAGCGCATTACATATGCTTATTCGATAGTACGCCTATTCCCCCAATTCATCCACACCAAACTCCCCACAATAATCACTCCACCCAGTAGCACCATCATTGATGGTTTTTCATTTAAGAAGAGAACCGCCAAACTCATCGCGACAATCGGCGAGCAATACAAAAAATTCGATGCAATCGTTAACGGCATATTTTTAAGTACATACCCCCAAAGTACATAAGCCATCGCACTTGGGAAAATACCCAACAAAACTATAGACATATTGGCTTGCCAAGTAGCATGTAAAATCTCATCAGGCAAATGAGCACTATAAAATAGTAAAGGAATGGTACCGAACCAAATGATGTAGCACATCATGCTCAAGGCATCATAATTTAAAGCAAATTTTTTATATAAATTAAAATAAAGGCCCCACGCAATTGCTGCTAACACAATCAACAAACTGTAAGGACTCGGCATACCAAAACCATGATCTCCACTAACCACCAACACGGCGCCACAAAGGCCAAGTAAAATACACAACCACTGTTTGAAACTAATTTTTTCTTTAAAAAGCAAAGCTGAAATAATAAAAGTGAATAGCGGAATAGATTGACTCAAAATACTAGAGGCCACTGCAGTCACATACTGCTGTCCGGTATTTATAAGTAAGTGATGCAGAGTTACAGAGAAAAATCCTAATACAGCAAGCGCAGGAACATCTTTCCACTTTAAAGGCTGAATGCCTTTTTTCATGACTAAAAGAAGTAAGAAAACGGATGCAATCAAAAAACGGAGCAAGGCAATATGCTGCGGTGTATATGAATGCAAGGCACTATGTACGCCAATGGGTGAATAACCCCAACAAAAAACGGTAACAGCAATACATAAATAGAGCTTAACTGCGGGAGGCTGGGTTTCGGCAGCAAGAGAAATTGCCATGTTAAATCTGCATTAATAAAATGGAACACTTCCATCATATGCGCATGGATAGTTGAATAAAATTAATTTATATTGAGTCATATATTCATTAAAAGTGAATGATAAAATATGGATATCGCCCAGTTAAAAATGTTTCAGACCGTAGTTGAATGCGGAACAATGGCAAAGGCATCAATGCAACTACATTGTGTACCTTCCAATATCACAACGCGTATTAAACAACTTGAAGAAGAACTCGGTGCACCGCTGTTTTATCGTGAAGGAAAAAGTTTAAAACTCACGCCATCAGGAGAAATCTTCCTTAATTATTGCCGTAAAATTTTAGCACTCTGTGATGAAGCCAAACGAAGTATTCACCCTGATGCACCGCCCTCTGGCCCATTAAAAATTGGAGCTATTGAATCTTCTGCTACAACTCGTCTACCTAACTTACTTGCGAAATATCATCAACGTTATCCGGAAGTTTCCATTCAAATTATTACTGGCACATGGAAACAGCTATTAGTCGATATTTCTCAGCACAAACTTGATGGTGCAATTGTCGCAGGCAATATTGAGTTCCCTATGCTCAATAAACTCAGTATTTATCAAGAAGACATGGTCCTAATTGCGTCTCACTCTTTGGGTGAAATTCATTGCCAAGAAGATTTGATTGGTAAAGAAATTTTTATGTGGACTGAAGGCTGCCCTTACCGTGCAGCTCTCGAAGATTGGCTTAAACTCAAGAATATTTCACTTCCCATCACCAGCATTACCAGTTATGCCACCATTATTGGGTGTGTGAGTGCGGGTTCTGGCGTGGCTTTAGTCCCTAAGAGTATTTATGAACAATATAAAAATTTAGCGCATATTCAGAGTTATAAGTTTGAACATCTTGCCTTTATGCAAAATCACTTTTTCTGGCATAAAAATGTGAGCAACCACAAAGCGAGAGATACATTTATAGAGTTAATTAAGTCTGAATTTTATTTATGAGTATTCGGAATAGTAAGTCTATTGCTATTAAATGATGAATTCTCGTAATCAAATCGTATGGGTTTTATCTCATGGCTGCACAAGGTATATTTTTAACAGTAAGATCAGCACTTCAACTTTTAAAGTAATTGGGGAGATTGATCCAAATGAAAACCTTACAATTGTTATGCGTTGCAAGCTCTATATTGGCTTCATCAACCCTTTTTGCTGAAACAACACAGCCTCAACAAGTAAATGAAGCAACATCTAAGACTCAACCTTATGGTGATAACCCAAGTTTAGGACGTGTCCTGTTATATAAAACAGGAAAAGGCATACAAAATTTAGGAGACTCTATTCAAGGTGCTTCAGAAAAAACCTCGAATAAAATTAGTGAAAAATGGAAAAACACCAAAGAATTTACAGCTGAAAAAGCAGAAGTCGTTCAACAAAAAGCAGATACAGCAAAAGTCTTTACTGAACAGAAAATAGAGCAAGCCAAACAAAATATTACCAGTAGTCGAAATGGTGAAAACATACCGATAGAACAAGGTGAGTTAAGCAAATCTAGCACGACGACCAATTAAAATTGGGTTTGAGGAGCGCGATCATGTCGCGCTTTTCAAAAAATATATACTTTAAAAAGAAATGTCACCAAATACAAAGAGCTAGGAATCTGCCTTATGAATAGTCAAAAACTTCTCTTTTCAACACTATGTTGTGTAGCATTAACTGCGTGTGCGACCACCAAATCTGTTTCTTCTTATTCTCAGGCACAAGTTTTAGAACAAGATACGAATATCGAAGCTTATCCAACCACCACCGGCAATGTAGCCAAACTCATTAAACACGATAAACAAGCGTGCATGATTGAATTTACGGGTTATTTAGGTGGAGGACAAGTGACTGAGCACTGGATTTTTAACAATAAAGGCCTGATTTCAGCTCAATCATTTACGGAACAATATCCAGATTCTTCCGGCATATTAAGTCAAGCCACCAACTCGACGACAAAAAGCTCAACCACGTTTAATATTCAAGATCCAGCAATTCAAAATAATTTTAAAAAGCTCCAGAGCAATTTTAGTAAAACCAATTTAGAAAAATGTGATTAAAAATTTTCCATAAAAAAACTCGTTGCAGAAGTAATCTTTTGCAACGAGCCATAGCCATTTTAAATTTCTTGGACCTAATAAAAAATTATAAATATGCTATTTAGTTAACAGTTAAGCCATTGGTTGCCGCCAGTAAATCAATGCGTGGGAAAACTAAGCCCGTTCTTGAATCAGTAATAGGTTTACCAGTGGTTTTTAAACGGTTAATGGTCTGATCGATAGTTTCAGTTGGTGTAACACTGTTTGCTCTTAATAATGCAATTGCGCCAGCCACATGTGGCGTCGCCTGAGAAGTACCTCCCATAGTATAGCCACCCGCAGTAATCATTGCCCCTGGTGCCAATAAAGTCACAAGGCTGCCCCCGTTACTAAAGCATGCCACTTTGTCCGCTGCCGTGGTTGGGTCAGAACATTTCACTGGGTTCCCCCATGACACACCACCAATATTACTGTCATATACAGCACCTACTCTTACCGCTCCAGCAACACAAGCAGGTGAAGAAATACCATCAGGGAATGCATCGTTACCAGTTGCGACTACTGGTACTACTCCAGCAGCTCGCGCATTTGCAAATGCTGTTCCATAACTACTATTACTACATTCAGATTTGTATTTAACACCAGGAACACCAAGGCTCAAATTTATCGCTTTAATATTGTATGTTTTAGCGTTATTTACTGCCCAGTTAATGCCCGCAATGATATCACTATCATAGGCTGAACCTGATCGAAAAACGTCTATTCCAATAATTTTTGTTTTGGTAGCAACTTTAGACACAATCGCTGAAACATTACTACCGTGACCATTATCGTCAAGTGAGCCATCATCTGGAGCACTATCAAATGAATAAACGACACGACATGTACTTGAAGGTGTATTCACCGCCGTACAGCCAAAATCCGAATGTAAATAATTTACCCCTGTATCCAGCACAGCAACACTAGAACCGGTTCCATTAAAACCTTTAGTATTGGCCTGAGGCTGATTAATTAAAGGCAGACTTTCCATCGTCGTAGGCTGATTGATTCGGTTTGGATATACGGCCTTAACGTTCGGATCGTTAAGTAAATCAACTAAAGCTTCTCTATTACTAATTCGATAAAAAGCTAAAGGCAAATTATTGTAGTCCCGAAGTACTTGTACCCCTACACCACGATTAAACCTCGATTGTATATTCTTTTTATTTGCAGCAATATAACTTCGCCGCTCCAAACCTGAAGCTACACTTTCCGAAGGGATATTGTATTCAACGATAAGGTCATTAGAATCATTGGTGACCAAGGCATCTAAATCAATTTTACCCTGAAATACTTTTTGTTTTGCTGCCTGATTTAACTGCTGTTTAGCACCTTTAGAGTCCAAAGGAAGAGCAGATGCAGTTGTACTTAAGATCGTACATAGACCTAATAGAAATAACGTTTTACTTTGCATTATTTTTCTCCGTAGTCTTTCGACTAACAATTTACTTATTTCGCTTTTATTTCATTTGCTGGATCTTTTTCTGGATCAATCGGTTGAATAGAAAGATCACTTTTTGTGTCATAGAAAGGAACAGTATCTGCTGATACTGGGCTGGGTTGAGTTGAATTTAAAGATACGTTTTTAGGTTGAGCAGGCTCCTTAAGTTTAGAAAGTAAAGATGAAGTGTCTGGTTGTGATGAATTCGGCTTATGTAAAGCAGAATTGAACACCTCAGATGCACCGCTTGTTGGCTTAAAATAAAGAACAACGGCGACTAAGCCGACCAATATGAAAAGGGAAGCAATAATTTTCATCATTTAAGATCTCTGTTTTTTTGTTTATAGACATCTACATTTATTTTTGATTATTCGAAATAAGGCGCTATTTCTTTAGATATATTTCATGTGAAATTTCTATTTCTTGAAATATATAAACATGAGAAAAGCTAAAACACCTTTTCCCGAATAAGCAAAAATACAGTTCTGCCCTGTACGTTTATATTTCTGGCAGAATATGGTTCAAAAAAGCGCCAAAAAGCACCCTATTCTCATAATAAGCAATAACTATGCCGTTAACTCCAATAAAAAATGAAAAAAGAATCATCTTTAGAGATATAGAAAAATGGTTATGTTGAATGCTTTTAATTGTTTTTATTTCAGAGAACAAAAAGAGAGAAAATATTTTGCTGGTTTTAAATCATAAAATATCGATATCTATTTCACTTTATTATTAATATTTTTCTTTCTCCACAATTTCTCCCTTATGTGTTTATTGACTGTAATGCTGTTGTAACGTTTTGATGAAGGTGATTCCCAAGCGAATCAAGGTTTGACTATGATGCGATTGCGTTTATGAAATACCTCACTAAAGGGTATATTCTTTGAAGGATATCGCAATGAAAATGATGAAAACAGCTATCGTGACTGCAAGTGTTCTTGCTTCTGCCTCTATTTTTGCACAAAGTGCGGGCGTTAATGCAGGTGCCTCTGCCCAAGTTAATGTACAACCAGGTGGACTTGTTAGTGGCGTAGCCAATACAGTCAAAAATACTGCTCACACTGTAGGCCATACTGCAAAACATGCTGGTCATGTAGCGGCTGACACTACAGTTAAAGCAACTAAAAAAACAACAGGTAAAGTGACTGAACTTTCTTCTGATGCTGTAACAGGCACTAAACATTTTGCTACTGAAGCAGCAACAGGAACAAAAAATTTAGCGACTAAAGCCGCAACGGGTACTAAAAACTTAGCAGTTGAAGCTAAAGCTGATACAAAAGCGCATCTTGATGCAGTAAAAACTAAAGTTGCAGAAAAACAAGCCGACCAAAAAGAATTTACTGCTGAAAAACAAGCTGATGCTCAAGCACGTGTAGATGCAGTTAAAGCCCGCGTAGCTCAAAACCAAGCAGAGCAAAAAGAATTTGTTGCTGGCACTAAAGCTGATGCTCAAGCACAATTAAATGCAGCTCAACCAGCTCATGCAGTTAACGCTCAAACAGGTGTAAACGTTGGTGTTAATGTTGCTCCAGTTGGAATTAGTGCAAATGCAAACGTAAATGCAGGGGCTCAAGGTTCTACACAAAAAACTGAAAAGAAATCTTTCGTTAAAGGTCTTTTCGGTACTAACTAATCAGTTATCAATAAAAAAGGGCAATTTATTGCCCTTTTTTATTGATCTAAAAGTTATTTAGCGTGTTTCAGTTAAAACCAAGCCTGCACGTAAACCGATCTTCACATTTGGGTTTGGAAATAAAATCCAGACCTGCTCTTGCTCAACTACATAATTACCCGAAGGTTGCATCGCAATGATTTCGTCTTTAGTAAAAGTTGAAAAGTTTGGAGCCTCAGCAGATAAATTCATGTGAAACTCTTCATCTTTTTTTATTAAAGAGTCAGATACCTGAAACACTCGAATTTTCGATTTATGTCGTGTCGGTAAAGCTTGTTCGGAAACCACATGACGCATGACTTCATCAATTGCAGCAAACTGGCTCAAGTCATTTTGTCCAAATGGCAAGGCTTTCCCCAACTCCAAGGTGGCACTCGCAGCTTTAAAACTCTCACTGGTAAAATGTGTGAAGGTTTTACCTGCAGCGCGGTGATAAACCAAAGCATCTAAATCGGCAGCATCAAGACTTGCTATCAAATCAGCATCGTAGTCATGCGTTTGATAAGGCAATAAAGCAAAGGTTGGTAATAATGAAGCCCGAATTGCGGTATGCAAATCATAATGATAGCGCTTAGCCTCACTCTCACTTTCCTGAAAGAAAGTGGCAACTGCGTGTTCCAAAACCTCAGCTCGCTTAGATTCCTCTGTTACGGGTAAATTTTTATATCCACCACAAAACATTCGGTTTACATCATCATGCACATAACGCTTACCTTGACGCATTGCATACGGGTTACCCAATACAAGCAGCAACCTCACAGCAAGGTTTAAACGTCCAGCAAATAAATCAGTGCAAAGTTGAGACAACAATTCAATTGGTGCTGTTTCATTACCATGTACCCCAGCTGACAGTACGACAGCTTTGTCGTACTGTACATGTGGCGTACATTCAAGAAGTCCCTCACCTAACCAACGCCAAGAAAAATTTTCTTGTTTTCCCTCGCGTACTGTAGGTTGCTCACCTTGTAAGGTTAATGCTAGAAAATCTTGCATGTCACCTCCTCATTATTTTTGGAAAGGATAAACCGAACCCAAACCTAAAATTTTGGTGAGTTCATCAAGCGCCATACGGCTTTCCATAAGCAAATGCGGATCTGCTAAATCTTCTTGAGCTAAACGATCACGATAGTGTTTATCTACCCATTGATTGAGTGTGCCAAACAACTGATCATTCATGAGGACTTTTGGATTTACAGCATTTAATTCAGTTTCGTTTAAAGCTACACGCAAGCGTAAACATGCTGGTCCACCACCATTACGCATACTTTCACGTAGGTCATACACCTGAATTGCATCAATTGGTGTACCCATTTGAATCATATCATTCAAATAGCTCCACACTGCAGCATTTTGGCGAGACTCTTCTGGTACAACAATGGTCATACCACCATCAGGACGAGTCAAAATCTGGCTATTAAACAAATAAGTTGCTACGGCATCATCAACAGTAACGCGGTTTTCAGGTACTTCAATCGAAATAAAATCTTCACCAATGCTTGCCATTTTTTGACGAATTTCAGCAAAAGCTTGATCTTGATTTAAGAAAGCATGTTGATGGTGGAATAAAACCTGTTGGTTACTTACCGCGATCACATCATTATGGAAAACACCCTGATCAATCACATCTGGGTTTTGTTGAACAAAAACCGTATGTGCATCATCTAAACGGTGTAAACGTGCAATTGCTTCACTTGCTTCACGTGTCTGACGTGCTGGATAACGTTTTGGTCCCGGTAAGCCATTATTTAAATGTTGTTGACCATAAACAAAAACCTGAACACCGCGCTTAGCATAATCACCACCTAAACGATTGTGATTTGCTGCACCTTCGTCACCAAATAAAGCCACTTGTGGTAAAGCTTCATGGTGTACAAAGTGACGTTCATTTTTAAAGATGGCTTGTAAAACTTGGCTCGTTGTTTCAGCTTCAATTGAACGGTGAAACTTATTGTTCAAGTTCGCTGCTGTAAAATGCACGCGTTCATCTTGGCTATCAGCCGAAGGTGAAACTGTTGCAGCATTTGCAGTCCACATTGGAGAAGCTGAACTTAAAGATGACAATAGCTCTGGTGAATAACGCATTGCTTGAGCAACAACACTAATGTCATCTCCAGTAAAACCTAAACGACGTAACATTGGAACATGTGGACGCTCATGCGGAGCAAGTACACCTTGTTTCATTCCCATATCAGCCAAGGCTTTCATTTTTAATAAGCCTTGTTTCGCTGCTAATTTTGGATTCGAGGTGTTATTACGGTTTTTGGTTGATGCTTCATTACCAAAAGACAAACCCGCATAGTGATGTGTTGGTCCCACTAAACCATCAAAATTTACTTCATATCCTTTCATTTTTTCTTTCCCTAGTGTTAAGGCAACACAATCCCTGGAGATAATTTTTCTGGCAAACTTAAGCTTTCACTTTCAAGTGAAGCCATTGGCCAAGCACAATAGTCAGCAGCATAAAACGCGCTTGCACGGTGGTTACCCGAAGCTCCAACACCACCAAATGGCGCAGCACTTGAAGCGCCTGTTAATGGCTTATTCCAGTTTACAATACCGGCACGTGCTTCAATCAGTAAGTCATCAAAGAGTTCACGTTTTGGAGAAACCAAACCAACAGACAAACCAAAACGAGTTGCATTGGCAATTTTCAATGCTTCATCAAAGCTGTCATAACGTTGAATGGTGGTAAGCGGACCAAAATATTCTTCATCTGGAATACCAGCCACACCTGTTACATCAACAATACCCGGAGTAAGTAGCGAGCTGTCTTCTTGAGGACGTGTCATTGGCAATAAGCTTTTTGCACCAAGCTCAAGTAACTTTTGCTGAGCATTCATCATGTTTGTTGCAGCAACCGATGAAATCACGCCACCCATAAATGGTTGTTGTTCGTCGTTCCAGCGACCAACTTTCAGGTTTTTAGCAACTTCAACAAAACGTTGAATAAATGCATCACCTTCTGCACCATTTTTGACTAAGATACGGCGCGCACATGTACAACGCTGACCAGCCGAAACAAAAGCAGATTGAATAGTAAGGTTAACTACAGCATCAATGTCTTCAATTTCATCGATAATCAATGCGTTATTACCACCCATTTCAAGCGCAAGAATTTTCTCAGGCGCACCCGCCATTTGCTTATGTAAGTGGTAACCCGTATTTGCACTTCCGGTAAACAATAGACCATCAATTTCATGGGAAGCTGCCAAAGCTTCACCAGTAGTACGGCCACCTTGAACTAAGTTCATTACGCCATTTGGCAAACCTGCTTGTTGCCAAAGTTTTACAGTTTCTTCAGCAGTCCAAGGCGTTAATTCACTTGGTTTAAATACAACTGTGTTGCCCGCAAGCAATGCAGGAACAATATGTCCATTTGGTAAATGGCCCGGGAAGTTATATGGACCAAAAACTGCGAGCACACCATGTGGACGGTGACGTAAAGATGCCACACCATCTGCCATTTCAGTTGAGCTTTCGCCAGTACGCTGATGATAAGCACGAATCGAAATCGCAACTTTGCCAATCATAGATTGAACTTCAGTTAACGTTTCCCAAAAAGGTTTACTGGTTTCTTGGCTAATGACTTCTGCTAAATGTTTTTTATTTTCTTCAAGCAGCTTTGCAAACTTCTCTACAATCGCAACACGCTCAGCAAAAGGTAAACGCGCCCATGCAGGAAATGCTGTACGTGCAGCTTGGCAAGCTTTCTCAACATCAGCAGCCGTAGCTTCAGCGCCTGACCATACAGTTTGGTTATCAACTGGATTTGTTTTTACAAATGTTGTACCGCTGCCTTGTAACCAGACACCGTTTATAAATAAAGAGTTTGACATCAGGATACTTCCATAGGATTTAGTGATAACACACGAACAGCGTGACCTTCTTGTACACCGAGTTTTTCAGCTTGTTCATGGGTTAAATTTAGAGTGCTATCTACGAGATCAAGCTTCATTAACATGGCTCGATAGTCGTGATAATTATCATTGGCAACAAGGTATTGTGTTTTACCTACGCTTGCTTCATTTGTAATTTTGACTGTTAAAAATTGGCTTTCTTTAACTGCGCGCAACTCATCAATATTGGCTTCAATGGTTGGACCCGCATCAAAAATATCGACATATCCTTGATAACGTAAGCCTTCTGACTCAAGCACATGATAAGCAGGCAAAGTATGTGGATGCATTTTCCCAATCACTTCTTGTGCAGCCTTTGGTAGAAGGTCTACATAAACTGGAAAACGTGGCATAAGTTCCGCAATAAAAACTTTTTGGCCAATTCCACTTAAATAGTCTGCTGTTGAGAAATCCATATTGAAGAAATGGTGGCCAATCGCATCCCAGAAAGGTGAACATCCATTTTCATCAGAGAAACCACGCATTTCAGCAATGAGTTTTTTCTCAAAATATTGCTTAAATGCTGCGATAAACATAAAACGGATTTTTGATAAGAATTTACCGTTTTGGTTTTCACGACGTTCCGGATCTAAAAATAATGTACAGAGCTCACTGCTTCCTGTTCTGTCATTACTTAAAAATAGAGTCGGTAATGCTTTATAGACATTTAATGCTTTTGAAGCGTGTACTTGAGTACCAACATGAAAGTTGTACCAAGGCTCAATGAGTCCTACAGCAACTTCAATTGCGCTTAAACCAATAACACGTTGAGCTTCTGTATCTTCAAGAACAAACAGATAGCCTTGTTCACTTTTATGGACATTGCCATTTAAAGTATTGCGAGTACGTGAAATTCGAGCCGAAAGTGTATCCATATTTTGTGGCAAGGAAGTCAGGCCTACACCCGACTTACCCGCTAATTTATAAATATCTTCAAGGTCTCGAAACTCGGCATGACGGACGATCATCATGGCTAGCTTTCCTTTTTTTTATTTAGCCAATTTAGCCAACGCTCTTTTTAAACGAGCAATCCCTTCATCAATATCTTGTTCAGGAATGATAAGCGACGGAGTAAAACGAACCACATTCGGGCCTGCAATTAAAGCAAGTAAACCTTCTTCACCCGCCCAAGTCGTAATATCTTTAGCTTTCCCTGCATACTCAGCTTTTAATTCACAGCCAATCAATAAACCTTGACCACGAATTTCTTCAAAAATCTGATGTTCAGCGTTTAATGCATTTAGTGCATCGAGGAAATATTGATGACGATGTTTTACACCTTCAAGCACTTCTGGTGTATTAATAAATTCGAATACAGCACCAGCAACCGCACTTGCTAACGGGTTACCGCCATAAGTTGTACCGTGCGTACCCACTGAAAAATGCGGAGCAAATTTATCAGTTGTTAACATTGCACCCACTGGGAAACCACCACCCAATGCTTTTGCAGTAGTAAGCACATCTGGAGTAACACCATAGTTCATGTAGGCATAAAGTGAACCTGTACGGCCTACACCAGTTTGCACTTCATCAAAAATAAGTAAGGCACCAAACTCATCACACAGTGCACGTAAACCTTTTAAAAATTCGATGTCAGCAGGAATTACCCCACCCTCACCTTGTACAGGCTCTACAATCACTGCACAGGTTTGTTCATTAATGACTGCTTTGGCAGCTTCTAAATCATTGTAAGCAACATGGCTAATGCCGTTTGGAAGTGGTGCAAAGTCTTGTGAATATTTAGGTTGACCACCCGCCGAAACGGTAAATAAAGTACGGCCGTGGAAAGCATTATTAAATGCCACAATGCCACTTTTACCTGCCACACCGCTGTCGAGTCCAACTTTACGAGCAAGCTTTAATGCTGCTTCATTCGCTTCTGCACCTGAGTTACAGAAGAATACTTTGTCGGCAAATGTATTTTCAGTGAGTTGTTTAGCAAGGCGTAGAACAGGTTCATTGGTATAACCGTTACCTACATGCCAAAGTTTTGTAGCTTGTTCTGTTAATGCATTTACTGCCACTGGATGCGCATGACCTAATGCGTTTACTGCAATCCCGCCTGCAAAATCGATATATTCTTTATTTTCTTGATCCCAAATACGTGAACCTTCACCACGTACCGGAATGAAATTTGCCGGTGCAAAAACTGGAACCATCCAGTCATTAAAGTTGCTTCGAGTTACAGAAATTGGCTGTTCCATGCTTACCTCAGTATCTATTTAATTTATTTAATCTGTCTTACTGTCTTTTATTTAATTTATTTAGAAAAAGGGACTGAACAAATAACCCTATACATCCTTTATATTTGCTCAGCCCACTTTTCCTAAAAAGGTAATTTCCTCAGATTAGCCTGGGAAAATACCGCGTTCTTTACGAGCTTTTAAGATACGCTCACATGCCAAGATGTAAGCTGCTGTACGTAAAGTACAAGCATTACTGTTTGCTGTATTCCAAACGTCATGCATAGCTTGAACCATCAACTTGTCTAAACGCTCGTTGATTTCTTCTTCGGTCCAGAAGTAGCTCGCCATGTCTTGAACCCATTCGAAGTAACTTACAGTTACACCGCCGGCGTTACATACCACGTCAGGAACCACAACAATGCCACGCTCAACTAAAATATCTTCAGCTTTAGGATAAGTCGGGCCGTTCGCGCCTTCTAAAATCAACTTAGCTTTAATTTTTTCAGCACGTTCAACTGTGATTTGACCTTCTAACGCAGCAGGAATAATGATGTCTACATCTGCAGTCCAGAAATCTTCATCAGCAATTGCTTGCGCGCCAGCGAAACCACCAACACCACCTTGGTTTGCATTTACGTGTTCACGTAATGCAACAAGATCAATACCGTCAGCATTGAAAATTGTGCCAGTGTGATCTTGAACGTGAGTGATTTTTGCTTTTGATTCAACAAACAAGAAAGCAGCTTCACTACCTACGTTACCAAAACCTTGAACAGCGATTTTCGCGCCTTCAATTGGTAAATTGATTTTTGCAGCTACTTCGCGACCTGTAACGAATACACCGCGACCAGTCGCTTTAACACGACCTAAAGAACCACCTAAGTGAACTGGCTTACCAGTTACAACACCAGTTACTGTATAACCTTGGCTTGTAGAGTAAGTATCCATCATCCAACCCATAATATTGGCATTTGTACCAACGTCTGGAGCAGGAATATCTTTTTGAGGTCCGATAATGTGACCAATTTCAGTCGTATAACGGCGAGTTAAACGCTCTAATTCACGATTTGAAAGTTTACGTGGATCAACACGGATACCACCTTTTGCACCGCCAAATGGCAAGTTCAAAACAGCAGTTTTAATTGTCATCCATGCAGATAACGCCATCACTTCATTTAAATCAACGTTTGGATGGTAACGAACACCGCCTTTACCAGGACCACGAGACAAGTTGTGTTGTACACGGTAGCCTTCAAAGTGCTGAATAGAACCGTCATCCATCACGATTGGCACGTCAACAATAAGCGCACGCTTTGGACGTTTTAAAGTGTCAATAAACTCAGCTAAATGGTCTAAGTACGGAGCAACACGGTCAATTTGTGCCAAGTAAGTTTGCCATGCATCGCTGTGTTCGTTTACGTATGAAAGATCTGACATCTTTTTTCCTATTTACCTATACAGACTCAGATGTGATAAATCCGCAGTCTTTATTATTCAGCAACCAAAACCTTGCAATAACAATGTCTTGATTTATTTATAAAATCTTCAGCTCTTCTAAAGCTTCAGACCTTTTAAATTCCATCTTGTGATATCAAAAGTACGATTTACTTTTATATATCGATATCTTTTACAATCTTTCTTTTGCCTCATCTGCTGTTTATAAAAACGTCTTTATAAAAGCAAAAGTTCCACCGCAATCAACTCAAACAAGTCGATCGTAAATAAGTGCAAAAGAGGTGATATAACCGTTTGGGAGTTAAAAAGAACTAGGGTTCATAAAACGAAAAAACCATAAGTCCATAAAATTATTTTTGACTAATCGATAGATCCCTCCATTAGTCTTTTTAAATAAAAATTGTTCACTAATACTGCAAGCTTCACATCACTACTCAAGCTGGTTAATCATGCTTTCATATAGACATAAAATCTTTAAGTAAATATAGCACAGCGCAAGGTAATTTAGAACATTTTAAAATAAACAAGCAGAGAAAAAATAATCAATTTTCTCTAAATTTTATAATAAAAAAGTAACTGAGCCTAAAAAAACCTTAAGCCATAATAATTTTATTTTATGGAAATTAAAAAAATATTAAAAATAAAAATGGTTAAAAAATTACCATTTAATAACAACAACTTAATTAACAAAAAATTTCAAAAAACCTTAGAAAAATTTAGAAAATTTCATAATATTTTTTTTGTGCGGTCCAATTTAAAACAAAAATAAAAATATAAAAAACTCCTTACTATTAAATAATCATGTTAAACATGTACTTATTTAAAAACTTATAATAATTAGCTATTAATACCATTCCGACAAATGGTTAATTTATGAATCATTATTTGATTTAATTATTAAAATAAAAAAAACATTTTTAAAAAAAATATATAACACCCCGCTCCCAAGCTTAATTTATCACCATAAAAAAAGGCCCCATAAGGGACCTTCAATCAACAAAATTAGCTAAGAAATGGCTTTGTTCGGAGCAATTTCTTTCTTACGATAAAAAACAAAATAGCTCACATAGCACAGCAAGATAAAAATAATGCAGCAGATAAAGCCAACCTGCATAGATGGATCAAACACCATACTGACACAGGTAACAATACAGAATAGCCCACCTACAATTGGAGTAAGAGGGAAAAGTGGTGCAGCGAAACGTAAATCTTTTGCTGTTTTACCTGCTTTATACCATTGTCTACGGAAATTAAATTGTGAAACGCAAATTGCGATCCAGACCACCACCATTGTAAAAGCAGCAACACCTAGTAAATTTTTGAAAATTGTTTCTGGGGCAAATTGTTCTGAAAGTAACCCAGGAATAGCACCAAACATGGTCACAATAATGGCAACAATAGGTGTTCCTGATGGTGTGAGTTTAGCGAAAATTTTAGGTAATTGATTTTTTGCTGAAAGCGACCACATCATACGTGAAGCAGCAAACAAACCAGAGTTAGCAGCAGAAAGTAGAGCCGTAATAATTACGAAACGGATAATATCTTCTGCATACGGAATACCAATATAGTTAAATACCGTCACAAATGGACTACTGCTCACATCATTTGCATTAAGACCTGCAAGGTGGAATGGTAGCAAAGAGCAAATAACAACAATTGTTCCTACAAAAAATATAAGTAAACGCCAAATTGCTGCATTAATTGCTTTAGGAACAGTCTTCGCTGGCTCCTCTGCTTCACCTGCAGCCACACCAATAAGCTCAGTACCAGAGAAGGCAAAATTCACAATGAGCATGGTTGTAAAAATTGGAAATAATCCGTGCGGGAACCAACCTTGAGCCGTTAAATTACTAAACAATGGTGCTGTTTCATGCCCGTGATAAGGAATAAAACCAAAAATTGCCAACAACCCCAAAGTAATAAAGACAATAATTGTTATAACTTTAATCAGCGCAAGCCAGAACTCAGATTCAGCAAACAAACGCGTTGAACTGATATTGAGGAAAAAGACGAGACCACCAAAAAATAAAGTCCATGCCCAAACAGAAGTAGTAGGAAACCATTCCTTAACAAGTAAAGCTGCGGCAGTAAATTCAGTTCCTAAAGTGGCAGTCCAAGTTAGCCAATATAGCCAGGTGATCATATACCCTGTGCCTGGACCAATATAACGTCGTGCGTATTCACCAAAAGAGCCTGACTCAGGCACATGAACCGCTAGCTCACCAAGACAGAGCATAACGGTGTAGGCAATCAAACCGCCCAAGAAATAAGAGATAATTGCGCCAATTGGGCCTGCTTGAGAAATTACGTCGCCAGACCCTAAAAAAAGACCTGTACCTATGGCACCGCCAAGGGAGATCATCACCAAATGTCGAGTACTCATTGCTCGTTTCAAAGGTGCAGAACTTCCATGTTGCGATGCATCATTATTCCGATAATTTAATGATTGCATATAAAAAACTGTAACGACAATTTAGTAAAAAATCATTTTAGGAGAAAAAAATAAATATGCAATTATCTTTGAATAGTGAAGCTATTTTAAGCACATCTTCCCATCTAAAATAAAATATCAATTAAAACAGTACTTTGATAATTATAAAAGTATTAATTGTATTTTAATTAACCCCACACTATTTCTTTAATTTATATAAAAATAAAAACCATTATTTTTTAAATATAATAATTTTTCAGTTAATTTATCATGACTACTTTTACTCCTATCTTTATTTAAAAAATAATCACACTATTTATTTAAATAATGACTTTTAATTTCATATACAAATAAATTAATAAAAAAATATTTTTTGAGCAAAAAATAAAGCCCAAATTTGAAGATTTGGGCTTTATTTAATCAGTAAATTAAATTAAAAACGGGTCAGTACAAATTGTTGCGATGGTTGAACTGAACCTTCAATGTAGTCACAAACGCCTTGTTCATCACAATCTAAATTGAATTGCTTATAGCTCAATGCAAAAAAATCAGAATATTTTTTAATGACAAATGGACTCATATCCGAGCTTAATGCATCACCTTGTTTAAATAATTTAATAATTTTTCGGTCATTCATACCTAACAAATAAATTTCATTATTTAATTCAATGTGTGCAACTCCGGTCTGCTCTGCCACAATCGGAATCAGATACGATGTATTTGCGAGCAACACATCTACAGCATAGCTTTCAAGCTTTAGATTAATTAAATTGAATACTAAGACTGTACCAGAATGAGTCTGCAAGCCTTTGTTAGAGCTTACAACTTGCTGGCTGTACTGAATTTTAATTCCAAGTTTTTGGAAGTCTTGTTCAGTCGCCTGCTTTGTTTTTACAAGACTACGTGTAATCGCTTGCTTGAGCGGGTTATCTAAATAACGCTCATCCAATTGAAAATCATTTTGACGTAAAATTTTCAATAACATGCTGTCATGGTATGTCAGCACATTCGCAAGTACATTACGGTAATAGAATTTACTTTGTTTTTTAATTTTACGAATATGTTGATAAAAATACGTTTCATCAAATTCATGTTCAATAAAATCATGTAAAAGACTTGAACTTGCCAATACAGATAAAGCTTCATGTCCTGTAAAAGGCAAATGAACCGTATATAAACTTGGCAATATTTCTTTTATTTTTAAGTAATGTTCACGATCGACGGCAAAGTAAGGGTCATAAACAATAATATATTCACGACTTGCATCTATATCTTGCAGCTGAATTTGCATGTCTTTATTTGCGACAGCATCAAAGAATTCAGCATAACGTCGGTCTTCAACTTGTTCAGGGTCAATTGAATATTGAGGTACAAATGCAACGATTCGATTCATATTTAAAAGATTCGAATATTTGATTGCTGCATAGCCACCCATTGAGCCGCCATAACCTACAATATTTTTAAAACGCTGAATAATAGGCAAAATGGCTTTAGCCATTTCAACCATACTGGCTTTTGGGAACCATGATTTTTGTTTTGGCATAATCCCAATAACATTGTATTGGTACTTTATTAGAGACTTTTCAGCATTGATAGATAAGCCACTCGCTCGGGTAATCAAATCGCCAAAAGAGAGAACTAATGTATTAGAATCGCCTTGTAAAAAAATGGCTCTAATGTGTTCGTCTTCAAAAATAATTTGCTTATCCATGCTCACACCGAAAGAAAATTTACTCCCACATACATAGTCAAAAATGAAACAAAATAGGTGTTTTGCCAATTTATGATTGCGGAGTATCTTATTTTATAGATGCCAGTCAGATTAAAAAGCGCAAAATATGACACAATCCTTACATCCTGCCGCTCAAAAAGGCTTCAGCTCAGCTGCTGAGCTTTATCAGCAAGTTAGGCCAAATTATCCCGTAGAAATAGTGAGTTGGCTACAAGAATGTCTCCAAATACATGAAAATTCTACTGTTATTGATCTTGGCTCAGGTACTGGCAAATTCTTACCCTACTTAAAACAAACCCATGCCAATATTCTTGCAGTAGAGCCAATTGGCGAGATGTTACAACAGCTTCAGCAAACCTATTCTGATATTAAAACTTTACAGGCGTTTAGCCACGCTATTCCGGTAAATGATCAACAAATTGATGCGGTCATTTGCGCTCAATCTTTCCATTGGTTCGACAACATAGAAACACTGACTGAAATCCATAGAGTATTAAAACCACAAGGACATTTGGGACTCGTTTGGAACCAACGTGATGAACGTACAGACTGGGTGAAGGCCTTAGCAGATTTTTTATTACCACTTGAAGGTGATACACCGCGTTACCATAGTGAAAAGTGGAAAAAGGTTTTTGAAAATCAAAATTTATTTACTTTTGACAGCTTAGAAACTTTTTCGCAATCGCAGCATGGTACTGTCGAACAAGTGGTAAGTAAAAGATTACTCTCTACAAGTTTTATTGCAGCAATGACCGAAAAAGATCAATTACAGCTCAAAGCTCAGTTTGAAAAAATTGTTTATGATTTTACGGGGCTAGGCCCACAAGATCAGATTGATTTTCCATATGTCACATATGCATATCACTTTCAGAAAAGTACATCGTCAAATCATAGAGAATAGGTTCGGTTGAAAGCTATGTTTAAAAAAACGCCTCATATCATCTTAATGTCTTTGCTCAGCTCTAGCCTATTATTGACTGCTTGTAAAAAAGCAGATGAGCCAGCAAAGACCGAACAACATCAGACAAATTCATCTACCGATCAGGTGATGGAAAAGCTCAATGAAAGACCTGTTAAAAAGTTCGCAGCCACTGCTGATGATGCACATGACATTGCTTTATTAGAAGACTATGACCGTCGCTTTACTGAAATGAGTGATGAAATGGAAACTGAGCTAGAAAAAATGCATGCGGCAGGTACACTCACCACAGAATTTGAACAAAAACGTACGCTTGATAATGTGCGCTCAGCATTGACCATGTTAAAAGACCTCGACTTAAAAACTGAACAAGGTCGTTATATTCAAGGCTTGCTTTACCAATATTGGGAAAATCAAGAAAAACACATCAATGATAAACAAGCCAATAAAGATGAACAGGTCAATCAACTTGCTGACTACTTACAAGCACAAAACCAGTTGAAATACTGGAAAGCCTCACAGCAGCATTAATTTTATAGCGTGCAATAAAAAGCCTTCTGATTAAGAAGGCTTTTTAATTTATATATTTTGTTTTTCAACCCAATGAATCGATTGAACACGGAATAACTCACAAGCACCATCACCTGTATCACTTGAGGTTAAAGATGATCGCCAAACTAAATTTTTGTCTTTAATTTCGACCAACTCACCTTTGAGATAAACCAAGTCACCGCGTTTAACTTGTTTGATTTGCTGAGCAATCTGAGGACTAGCAGGAATGATGTGCATATTAGACACCATCTGCATTGCTTGGTCAGCAGGTACTGGAAGTTTATTCATTTTCCAGTTCAAATAGCGGTCATACTGTTTAACTGAAATGGTACGAGCAATATCTGGTTGAGCAAACAGCCCCCAACTTACCGCATAATCAATCGGTGAAAACTTAGCTTGTTCATCATTTTTATAAATTTTTGAACCTAAAATTCTAAAATTGCCTTGGAATGGCTGTAATACAGAAATCGATTGATCTTTTTCAATCGGTAACAAACCATTTGCAATATTATATTCACCAGAAGTAGATGCCGTCGAAGCAAAAGCTGAGCTGATACATAAAGAGGCCAATAAACCTATCATTACATGTTGTTTTTTCATCGCTTTATACCTCAAATATTGCTAGATCAAATGCAGTAGATCTCTAATTTATGGTAGCTCTAAGCGATGAAAAAAATATCGGAATTTAGTAACAATACAGATCAATTTCGTCTATTTTTGTGCCTAATTAAATAGATTGTTAATCTTCAAAATCAATTCGTAACGTTTCAAAACGAACCTTTCCTTCTTTTATTGCTTGAGCAATTGCCTGCTGCCCTTTGGTCAAACGCGCTCCCCCACTTTTTATATCAAGCAAAATAATCTGAATATCCTCGGCAGTCCCATCCCCATCTCTAAAATCGGTATAGCCATCAAAAATAACGTAATCAACCGGATCACCCAAGAACTTGGCATCACTCGGTAAGTATTGAAACTCAGGTAAAATCGGCGCGAATTGTTCTGCCATTTTACCTTTTAATACGGCACGGCTTGTATTCACACTCCGTTTTTGTGCGTGCGCTAATGCCTGTTGATGCTCAAGCTCTAACTCCGCAATATATTGCTCGTATTCAGCCTTAATTCGACCATTACGGGTATTTGATAAAATGAGTGTAGTGATAATAATACCAATACCAGCACCTATAAGCATGGCCAGCCATACGGACATAAATTTTCCTTAACAAATACATATCATCGCGATAGATGAGCAATCATATCTAAAATTACTGAGTAGCTTAAACTTTTGTCAAAGGTGGTCATCTACTTCTTATAAAAAGATGCTAAGGTATAAAACATAAACACATGTGCTGCTGAAAATAATTGGATTTATGAAAACGATACTTATTGCAAATCAAAAGGGCGGATGCGGAAAAACCATGACAGCCATTACGTTGGCAACAGCTTTGGCACAAAAAGGATATAAAGTAGCATTAGCAGACTCTGATAACCAAAAATCTTCTTTACAATGGTTAAAGCAACGTCCAGAAAGCGTAGCTGCGATTCAAAGCTTGGATTGGCGTCACGAAAAATCGATTGGTGATGCGCCGAAAAATTTAGATTATCTAATTATTGATGCACCAGGTGCTCTTTCGGGCGACCATGCTGAACAATTAGTCAGCGAAGCTCATGCCATTATTACACCTCTTCAGCCTTCATTTTTTGATATCGATAGTACACGTCGTTTTCTCAAGCATTTGCAAGACATTAAGCGTATACGCAAAGGCAAAGTACAAATCTTACTACTTGCAAATCGAGTTAAACCGAACAGCGCCAGTTCAAAAGACATTCAGCAATTTTTTGAAAAAATCGAACATGAACCGATTGCATGGATTGCAGAGCGTAGTGCGTATGGCAGCCTAGCAATGCAAGGTTTGAGTGTGTTTGATAAACCACAAAAAAACTTTATTGCAATTCAAAGCCAGTGGCAGCCGCTTTTAAATAAACTGATTGAAGATAAATCTGAGTGGTTCTAAAAATAACTTTTTATTTTTATTGAGCAGGAATGTGTGCATTAGCATTTCTGCCTAAAATTTGCCTCAAGTCATTTTTCAGTTAATATGGCCTCACCCTATTTTAAAAATTAGAGAATTTTTGTTCGTGCATCAATACGCTCCTACTTTACAGCGCGTTTTATTGTTTGGGCTGTTTTTTATCCTGATGTTTTTAGGATTTAACATCCTGAAGTACTTTATTGTACCTGTAGTTTGGGCTGCCATTATTGCCTACATGACTTGGCCTATTTATTTAAGAATCCAACGTTTTTTTGGAGAAAATCGTAATAATTTAAATGCTACCGTCATGATTAGCTTAGTCATTTTAGTTGTTGGTGTTCCCCTTATATGCGCTATTTTTATTTTGCAACATGAAGGCCGCAACCTCTATCTTGATTTACAGCGCCAAGTTTTTTCTGGTCATTTAAGCGTACCTGATTTCATTAGAAATCTTCCTTTTATTGGTAAAGAAATAAGCCGAACACTAAACGATATAAACACCGACCCTAACAGCACGATTCAGAGTATTGCCGCTTGGGTACAAAGCCATTTAAGTTATGGGCGAGTGTTACTCAATGAAATTAGTAAAAATATCGTCAAACTTGGTTTTGCAATTTTAACGCTTTTCTTCTTTTATCGTGATGGTCACAACATCTTAACTCAAGTAAGTAAAGCCTTAGAAATGGTGATTGGCCTACGTATTCACCATTATCTCGATACGATTTCAGAAACAACTCGTGCTGTTGTCTACGGTGTGGGTTTAACTGCGATTGCTCAAGCTGTACTTGCTGGATTAAGTTATTTCGTAGCGGGTGTACCAAATCCAATGGTACTCACGATTGCAACATTCTTATTAGCACTCATTCCTTTTGGCACTCCTGTTTCCTATTTAGGCGTTGGCCTATGGTTGTTCTCTCAAGGGCAAACTATGGAAGCGATTGGCGTGGTTTTATGGGGTGTTCTTATTGTAAGTAGTTCAGATAACGTGATTCGTCCACTCGTGATCTCTGGTGCAACCCAAATTCCGTTTTTACTCATTATGTTTGGTGTATTAGGTGGTATTGCGAGTTTTGGTTTAGTTGGTTTATTTATTGGGCCAGTTATTTTAGCCGTTCTATTAGCGATTTGGCGCGAATGGCTCCATGAAACCATTGATCCTGAACCCATGCCAAAAACCACTATGATTTATGATTCGGATGATGATTTACCACCATCTAAAAATTAAGCCAATGATTTAAAAATGTTTCAGGATACAAAGTGACTATTTAAAGTAACTTGTAGGGTTTACACGCCTTTGCTTGAATAAAAAAATCAGATTTATATCTATAAGGACATCTAATAATGCCAATATTAAATAAAATGAGTGCAGTATGTGCACTCACAGCTCTATTAACAGTCGGTTGTAGCACGGTCAGCAAAACAGTATCGGAAACGACTCATGCATTAACAACGATGCATACCAAAAAAGTAGTCGATGTGAATGAAGTAACAGCCAATGGGATTGGTAAAAAAATCGGGACAATTAGCTTTCAAGACAGTGATAAAGGCTTAATTATTACCCCTGCTTTAGCAGATTTACCAAGCGGTACTCGCGGTTTCCATATTCATGAAAATGCATCGTGCGCCCCTGCTGTTAAAGATGGAAAACCAGGTGCTGCTTTAGCTGCAGGTAGTCACTATAACCCTAACCAAGCGCCACATCATGGTACGCCTACTACAGGACACCTAGGCGACTTACCCGCATTAGTCGTTGATAACACAGGAGTGGCTACCACCGCTGTTATTGCGCCACGTTTAAAACTTGCGGACATTCAAGGTCGTGCAATTATGATCCATGCTGGTGGGGACAACTATTCAGATTCTCCTCTACCTTTAGGCGGTGGTGGAGCACGAATTGCCTGTGGCGTAATTCAATAATTTGTCATTTTTTTTAAATTGTGGGTATCTAAAAAGATATCCACAATTTTGCTATTTTATTAAGCAGTTTAGATCACTTAATTATTATAAAATCTTAAAAAATTAACTGACTTTTTTAGACAAAACGCATAATATTTTTCAAGTAATAAAAAATTAAATACCCCTTATCACGTATCCTCTCATTTAGAAAAAAAGCCGTGAATTATCTGACTCAACTATTCAATCGTTTTAAAGCGAATTCAATTTTAATTTACTGTCTGCAAATTTTAATTGTACTCACAGGCACAACTTTAGGCTTACTAGAGTTAGGTCATAACGAGCTCATCGTTCCTGTGACATTAGGTGCGATCGCCGCTGCACTTACCGATTTTGATGATCGCTTAAGCCTTCGATTACGTAACCTGCTCTATGTCTGCCTACTCTTTTTTACTGTCAGCACTATTCTTGGTTTTTTAGCACCTTATAAATTTTTATTTATTTTATATCTTTCAATTTCAAGTGCTTGTTTTATTTTATTGGGAGCCTTAGGCCAGCGTTACGCCACGATTTCTTTTGGTACGATTTTACTCTCGATTTACAGCATGTTTGGTTTAGGAGAATATGCTCACTGGTACCAACAGCCTACTTATTTTGTCTATGGCGCACTGTGGTACGGCCTAACATCTATTTTATTTTTTCTTTTAAAACCAACACTTCCTTTACAAGATAAGCTTTCGCAAATTTTTGAAGAAATCTCTGCCTTACTTCAAGCTAAAGCCCGCTTGTTCGATCCAGACAATAAAGAAAATGTTGAACAGCTTTTATTTGAATTATCACTCCAAAATACGCAAGTCGCGCAAAGTCTTAACCAAATACGTAGCTCTTTGCTCACTCGTCTTAAGGCATCACGAGTCAGTAATAAAAGTATTTACTGGTTAAACCTGTACTTTTTTGCCCGCGATATACATGAGCAGGCCACCTCTAACTATCTACACTATGAACATATTCAACAAAATTTTAGCCGTAGCGATCTCATTTTTCGTTTTCAGAAAAATCTGCGTTTACAAGCCCAAGCTTGCCATGATTTAGCTCAATGTATTTTGCATAACCAGCAATATCAACCTTCTCAAGAAGGGCAAATTGTTTTAAACCATCTGGAAAGTTCTTTAAAAGACTGGATACAACAGCATCCACAAAATTTTGAAGTTAAAAATTTAAAGCTGATTTTTAATAATCTAAAAGGTATGCATGAACAGTTTGAACAACTTCAATATGCTCAACCGTTTAATGAAACGCTAAGTCAAAACAAGCAAGATCATCTCAATTTACTTGATGATGATATTCAAGATTTTTCTGACCTTGTTTTAAAAATTCGCCAGCAACTGACTCCACAATCGGCTCTGTTTAGACATGCAATACGAATTGCCGTTGTGTTTGCAGCAGGTTACGGCATTTCACTGCTACCTTTCGCCCAGCACGGTTACTGGATTTTGCTTACCAGTTTATTTGTTTGCCAAATTACTTACTTCGCAACGAAAAGCCGTTTAAAACTCAGAACAATTGGAACCTTACTTGGCGTTTTGTTGGGTATTCCTATTTTGTATTTTGTACCAAGTATTGAAGGTCAGCTCATTCTTACCATTATTTGTGGAGTTAGCTTTTTCTACTTACGCCAGAAGAAATACGCCTTGGCAACGCTGATGGCAACTTTAATGGTATTGCTCATTTTCAACTTAAAAGGCGCAGGTTTCAGTATTATTTTACCTCGCCTAATTGACACCTTATTAGGCTGCTTTATTGCATGGCTTGCCGTTAACTTTATATGGCCAGACTGGAACTTCCGTAATATTCCAAACAATATTAAAAAAAGTAGCCAAGCCACATTGGATTATTTCAATGTAATTGTTGAGCAATACCAGCATGGTAAAAATCAGGACATTGAATATCGCAGAATTCGCCGTGCTGCACATAACGCACAAATTGAGCTGTCGAATATGATTTCGAGCTTAAGTGCTGAGCCCAATCCCAAACCAGAGCTGATTCATTACGCCTTTCGCTATCTGGTTTATAGTCATAGCCAGTTGAGTTATGTCGCAGCATTAGGTAGCCAAAGACAAAAAATTGAGGATCAACAGGTATTACAGCTCTTACTGGATTGTCAGCAAATTCTTAACCAGAGTTTATTTGAACAAACTTCTGTTAATTTTAATTTTCTTGAGCAAACTTTGAAGCAAATTCAAAGTCTAACAACTCATGAACACTTTTCAGAAAGCTACACTCTTGTTTTAAAACAAATGAGTTTACTATTAGAAACCTTGCCTGAATTATTAACCCTTAAAGGCAAACTTTTAGAACAAGAGATTAAGTAAAATAAAAAAATACCGGAATATAAATTCCGGTATTTTTTTAATGTAAGTCTTGGGCAACTCTTTCCTGCATTTCCCGTTTTAAAGCTAAACGTGGCTGAGTAAACCACAGCGCAATAAATGCAAAAGCAGATAAGACAAAAGCCCATAAATGAAATTGAGTATAGAGATAACGCACCAACTCAATCATTGCAAAAAAGCTCGTCATCAATAGCATTGAAACAGCGGCAGCCACAGTTCCTTTTGATACTTCAGATGACATCAGTGCAAAACGGTACAACACTGAAAAGCTAATTCCTTCACCAAAGCAAATGAGTGTCATACCCGTAAGCAAACAAGGAATTAAATAGTTTTGCCAGACAACGCCTAATATTAAAATGAGTGTCCCAGTGAGCATAATCGGTAAACCAATTAGGACTGTTTTACCTAAAGCCAAACGGTCAATAATTTTAATTAAAACGATGTTACCAACAATTAAGCCTAAAAATACTGGAAATTGAGCTAATCCATATTGCACACTAGTTAGCTTGAGTTCATCAACCAAAATAATGGGTGATAATGCAATCCAAAGCATAAGCGGCATACCTACAAGCGGTAGCGCGAGTGTTAAACCAAGGAATTGCCGATTGCTAAACACTTTTTTAAAGTCATCAAAAAGATAGCTAAAAGGTTGTTTAGTTACACTCACCTTCTGACTAGGCATTTGTTTCTTTAAGCCAAACCAACTTAGCAGTGCAAGTAAAGCAATTGCCACAAAGCCCCAGTGCCAAGACACATAATCAATTAAAAATGCGCCAAGTACAGGTCCGAGCAAGGGTGCAAGCAATGAGATATTTGCCATAAGTGCCATGACTTTAATAGCATCACGCTCGGCAAAATTTTCTTGAATCGCTGCATAGCCTACTGCTGAAATTACACTTAACCCAATACCTTGTAAAAAACGTAATGTCAGAAAGTATTCAATTTGCCTCGTTAATAAAATTAAAAAACAACACAAGGCAAAAAATAAAACACCAGTTAAAAGTACTTTCTTACGACCTAATCGATCTGATAAAGGCCCAAGTAACCATGCAACAGATGCACCACCTAATAAGTAAAATGACATTGAAGACGGCGCCCAAGTTGCACTTACACCAAAATCTTCAGTAATTGCCAACATCGCTGGCTGAATCAGGTCATTACCAATATAAACCGCAAATTCAAATAGCACTAAAGCTAAAGGAAACATCAACGTTGTACGGTTCAACGCTGTCGTTTGAATATTATTCATGAGTTGTACACTTCAAAATAGCGGCCAAAATGTCTCAACAACTACATATTGAAATAAATAATGTAGTCATGACGATGACAGTATGGTCAGTCAATCTTTAGTTAAGTTGTTATATGCCGTGAGAGTGCATGTTTAGAATGTGAAACACCGTATTCACAAGGTGTCTAAGACAAGAAAAAATGTATGACGTGAGATTCGGTAATTTTTACCATTTGGCTTAATTGCCGGATGACACAATATCACTTTTTAAATTGATCAGCAATCGGACAGTTTCATCCATTTAAAATTCTATATTTTGATTAGTACCCACTCATTTTTATATTGTGAATAACCTTGAAGTTATCCACATATTGAATAATGATTCAGGCTTTAAGGACAAGGATTAACTTGAAAGTCTGCTGTTTCCTCGCCTTTTGTACATTGATAACTTTGTTTTTTATTCACGATTTTCCAAACAGTCTGATCTTTTTTTAATAAATACTCAGTACGTGTTTCTGATATAGCATCTTCACTAGGCACAGTCTGCAAAATCGTTACTTGTGCATTAGATGCGTCATCCAAAGCATTCATTTGCTGTGAAATACTTAAATTACTCGCATTATTTAAAAGGTTTGGTTGATCAATCAAAACTGCTTGTATCGGACTATTGGCTTGGGGTGTAGGCGGGTTTGTATTCGGTGTACATGCGCTCAGAATCAACAAATTACACATCATGAGTAAACCAATTTTTTTCATACTCAACTCCGCCACAACTTCACTTTGATGCTAAAGACTAGAAACAATTTTTTCCGTTCAACTTTGTAAAAGGTTTATCTTTAAAGTGAGAAAGAAACTGATGCATCAAACTCATATTAGTGACTTTTAATCAATAATATTTTTCCAATTACTGCATTTTTCTCTAAGAGTAAGTTCACTAAAGTATGCATCAATTTAGGAATTTAATTAGAGTAACTCTCATGAGCAATATTTTAGTGATTAATGGCGCCAAACAATTTGCCCATTCAAATGGTGAATTAAATGACACACTCACGGCATTGGCAACCGACCATCTCACTGAACTGGGCCATGAAGTTCAAGTGACTCGTGCAGATAGTGACTACAATGCAGAAGCCGAAGTAGAAAAATTCTTATGGGCCGATGTCGTGATTTATCAAATGCCAGGTTGGTGGATGGGTGCACCTTGGACTGTGAAAAAATATATTGATGATGTATTCACGACAGGTCACGGTTCATTATATGCAAATGACGGCCGTAGCCGCTCTGATGCCTCAAAAAAATATGGCTCAGGTGGTTTAATTCATGACAAAAAATATATGTTGTCACTCACTTGGAATGCACCGATGGAAGCATTTGATGATGCAGATCAATTCTTCCACGGCGTGGGAGTAGATGGCGTTTATTTACCATTTCACAAAGCCAACCAGTTCTTAGGCATGAGCACGCTTCCAACTTTTATTGTAAACGACGTGATTAAAATGCCTGACGTTGATAGTTATGTTGAAGAATATAAAGCACACTTAAATACTGTATTTGCAGCAGCTTAATCAGGAGAAAAACCATGCTTACCATTATTGCGGAAATTCGTACTCAATCGGGTGGACAGCATCGCCAAAACGTATTGGATGCATTTCAAAAAATCATTCCAACTGTTTTAGCAGAAGATGGTTGCCATGGTTATGAACCTTTAGTTGACCACAAATCAAATGCGAGCTTCCAGACTCAAGAGCCTGACACGATTGTCATGCTAGAAAAATGGGAAAGTGTGGCTCATCTTGAAGCTCATTTAGCTACACCGCATATGCAAGCGCATCATGCAGCAGTTAAAGACGATGTCGTTGATGTCAAAATTAAAATTTTAGAAAGCGGCGTATAATTTAGGTCATTAAAAAAGACGATACATTTATCGTCTTTTTTATTTTTAAGAGCAAAGCTGCGTTTGGAAACCTCTAGAACCTTTTCCTCGCGCACATTGGTAGCTCTTTTGCTTATTTTGCAATTGCCACTTTTCATCAACCAATTTAAATGAATATTCTGTTCGAATTGCAGCGACAGAATCATCCATTAAACCGGTTTGTATAACAGTAATACGGGAAACCGTTGGAGATTCTACACGGTTAAATACTTGCTGAACTGACGTATTGTTATGCTCTTTTACAATCTCAGGTTGAGCTTTAAGTACTTGTTGCATCGGGGTTTCCGAACCCACAAAAGGAATTAATTTACTCGTTGTTGCACAACCAGTGATAAGTCCAGCACAAAGCGCTGGAATCAAAAGTAAGCGTTGCATCTTTATCACCAAAAACAAAAGGCATAGCTTTATGATGCTATGCCTTTGTTGGTTACTCTGTAGAAACTATGTAGTTCTAAGGATAGCTACTCTTTTACAGATCAAATAATTGTTCTTACTCACTCAACTTTAACGACAATCGTTTGATAAAATTAATTTCTATTACACATAACAAATAGGATCATTATGCAACTGACGTATGCGGGGCAAGTTTTCTTGGTGGTCGTTGCAGTTTTGATGATTTGGTCATTTGTACTCACCAAGTTTTGGGTCAAGCGTTTAGCTAAAAATCGTAAAAGTAGTAAGTTTGAATTTGCTTATTTATTTGCCGTGGTTTTTAGTATTAGTGCTTTATTTTTCCCATTTACTTATTGGGTTTCTCAAGCAGTCTACGGCTTAGTAACCAAACCAACTTACGATGCAACTGTAGTGAGTTATACTTCTGAATGGGTAGATACTGAACGTACCGACTCAAATGGGCGTAAATATAAAACTAAAATACTCATGCATACTGCTCAGGTTCAATTTAAAGATAATCAAAACAGAACTCTAACTTTAGATAATTCAGTTCGCTCTGGTGATGTACCTATAGTTGGTGAACATATTACTGTTGTTTATGAATCAGGTGATCACACCGCACAAGAAAAGAGCTGGCGAACAATTCTATTGTTTGCAGCCGCTTTATTTATGCTGTTTATTTTAGGTTATGTGTTGCTCATGATTATTGCCTATAGTCTAAAGCGCGACATGGAACCCTACAAAACATTTGCTAGCACGTTAATTTTTAAAGTCACGCTTCCACTTGGAACAATGGCGATGTTTTCGATGTTGTCTTATTCTATTTTTGCCTATTTCTTTTTAGGTAATCCAAGGGATTTACCTGTGTGGGCCATTGGACTTTGTTTCTTTTTTGCTCTTAGTCTTTTACCGTTGATTTATCATATTCTGACGGGTTGGAAAGCGTACAAGGAATAGAGCTTTTAATAAAAAAGCGCATCTTTCGATACGCTTTTAACAGAGATTCTTTTATTCAATCAAGCATTAAAGATCAAATAATTTACCCGGATTCATAATACCTTTCGGGTCAAATACTTTTTTCAAAGCTTTCATATATTCAATTTCTTCAGGTGAACGTGAATATTCCAAATATGGCTTTTTAGTCATACCTACGCCATGCTCAGCAGAAATTGAACCATCGTATTTTTTCACGGTATCAAACACATATTTATTCACCACCTGACACTTCGCAAAAAACTCATCTTTGGTTAAGTTTTCAGGTTTTAAAATATTTAAGTGTAAGTTACCGTCGCCGATATGACCGAACCAGCAAATTTCAAAGTCAGGATAGTTCTCTTGAACAATCGCGTCAATCTCACGAATAAATGCAGGTACATGAGTAATTAATACAGAAATATCATTTTTATATGGAGTGAACGGCGCGATTGATTCAGAAATATCTTCGCGTAAACGCCATAAGCTTTCTACTTGGTCAAGGCTCTGGCTCATCACGCCATCAAGTACCCAACCTTGTTCCATACAATGCTCGAAGATTTCCATTGCTTTGTCGATAATCGGCTCGTATGGCGCTTCAAACTCAAGCAATACATAGAATGGACATTCAGTTTCAAATGGACGTTGTACATGACCATTGTTTAAGACTTTTTGCATTGCAAGTTCACCAAAGAACTCAAATGCTGTTAAGTCGATATCTTTTTGGAACGCATGTAATACAGGCATCACTGCATCAAAATCAGGAACACCTAAAACTAAAACTTGTAAGTTTTGTGGTTGACGCTCAAGTTTAATTTCTGCTTCAGTTACTAAACCTAAAGTACCTTCACCACCAATAAATAAATGCTGTAGCGCATAACCAGTGGCATTTTTAACCATGCCTTTGTTTAAACGTAAAATATCACCCTTACCAGTCACTACGGTTAAGCCAAGTACCCAGTTACGTGTCATGCCGTATTTAATGACTTTAATACCGCCAGCGTTGGTACCGATATTACCGCCTATTTGGCTAGAACCTGCTGATGCAAAGTCCACTGGGTAATACATACCTTGTTCTTCTGCATAATTCTGCAATTGTTCAGTCACAACACCAGCTTGAACACGTACCATACGGTCTGCTGGGAAGAACTCAAGAATCTGGTTCATTTTGTCCATGCTAATGACAATTTCACCATTGGTTGCTACCGCACCTGCAGAGAGACCAGTACGACCACCAGATGGTGTAATCGCAACATTAAACTGGTTCGCAAGCTTCACAACAGCTTGAACTTGTTCAGTGGTCGATGGGAAAACGATGACCGATGGGTTCGGATTAAAATGCTTGGTATGATCTTTACCCCAGTTTTCGAGACTATCAGCATCAGTTTTAATACGGTTTTCACCGACGATTGCTGTTAATTGGGTGAGTAACTCAGGTGTTAAAGCGACTGGAGCATTCATCGTTTGCAGACCTAGCAAGAAGTAAACTATGATGGGACTATGACTTCATATTTTCAAGGTTTTCACCTGAGCAAAGCCATAATGTTCAAGGAACTCCTATATTCTACATGTATCCGCACAAGCGATAAAGTTCAGATTAGAGATACTGTCAATACAAAACATGTTTAACGCGAATAAATGCGTTTTTATAAGGCTTTCAGATAAAAACATACTTTATTAATCCGCCAAGCATATTTTGAAACACTCGACAAGCCATAAATAGAAGTGATTAGACATAGCTAAAATTGCCATAAGGCGATGGTATAAACGAAATATCTATAGCACCGCCCAATATGTTATTATACCGCCACCAAATTTGGCCTTTGTAGCGGAGCCGTAATGAGCCAACATCTTTCACTACCTAAAGATAAAATCCGTTTCCTTTTGTTAGAAGGCGTTCACCAAAACGCAGTCGATACTTTAAACGCTGCGGGTTACACCAATATTGACTATCGTAAAACTGCTCTTGAAGGCGAAGCGCTTAAAGAAGCAATTAAAGATGCTCACTTTATTGGTATTCGTTCGCGTACCCAATTGACTGAAGAAGTTTTCGAAGCTGCAAACAAATTGATCGCAGTAGGTTGTTTCTGTATCGGAACAAACCAAGTTGATCTTAAAGCAGCTATGGCACGTGGTATTCCTGTATTCAACGCACCGTATTCAAATACGCGTTCGGTTGCAGAGCTTGTACTTGCTGAAACAATTCTTCTTCTTCGCCGTGTTCCTGAAAAATCGGCGGCTTGTCATCGTGGTGGTTGGGACAAATCTGCTGTGGGTTCTTTCGAAACTCGTGGCAAAACTTTAGGTATTGTGGGTTACGGTTCCATCGGTTCTCAACTTTCAGTTCTTGCTGAAAGCATGGGTATGCATGTTATTTATTATGATGCAGTAACTAAGTTACCAATGGGTAATGCTCGCCAAGTTGGTTCTTTAGATGAACTTTTAGCAACTGCAGATGTTGTAACGTTGCATGTGCCAGATGTTCCGTCTACACGTAACTTCTTCACTAAAGAACAATTTGCGAAAATGAAAGAAGGCGCGATCTTCTTAAATGCTGCACGTGGTACATGTGTGGTGATTGAAGATTTAGCTGATGCAATCAAGTCTGGTCATATTGCTGGTGCAGCGGTTGACGTATTCCCGAAAGAACCAAAAGCAAATGGTGAAGAATTCCAATCTCCACTTCGCGGTTTAGACAACGTGATTTTAACGCCTCACGTTGGTGGTTCAACTATGGAAGCGCAAGCAAACATCGGTTTAGAAGTAGCAGAGAAATTCGTTGCTTACTCTGACAAGGGTATGACGCTTTCTGCGGTAAACTTCCCAGAAATCGCGTTACCATTAACTGCTGGTCAACACCGTTTATTACACATCCACAAAAACGTACCGGGTGTATTGTCTAAAATCAACAACTTGTTTGCTGAACAAGGCATCAACATTTCTGGTCAGTCACTCATGACTAAAGGTGACATCGGTTACCTTGTAATGGACGTTGACGCTTCTGCTTCTCACGAAGCTTTAGATATGTTGCATGAAGTTGAAGGTACAATTCGCGTGCGCGTATTGTTCTAATACGAACTGTGAATTTAAAAGCCACAGCGATGTCTGTGGCTTTTTTATGGGCATTTACATTATCATGTGAAAAGTATACCAATTGATCTAATAATAAAATGTCCACTTTAAGCCAGAAATCTCAACTACATGCTTTGGGTTTTCTTATTCTTGCCATGTTAAGCGTTCAAAGTAGCGCATCTTTAGCTAAAGTTTTGTTTGAGAGCTTTCCCGTTTTGACAGTGTCTGCAATGCGTTTATGTATTGGAGCATGTATTCTGGCTTTAATTTTTAAAATTTGGCGAATTAATTTTAATCAGGTTCGATGGAAAGCGATTTTGGCTTATGGCTTTGCTCTTGCAGGCATGAATGCCCTTTTCTATTTATCTCTTGAACGTTTGCCTATTGGTATTGCAGTCGCCTTTGAATTTATTGGTCCCTTAAGTGTGGCACTGTACCACGCACGCCAAAAATATGATTTTGTCTGGGTCACTTTTGCGATTCTTGGACTCATTTTATTATTTCCTTTTAATCAGGCTCATGGTCTGGACTGGGTTGGGGTTCTATTTGCAATGAGTGCGGGTGCATGTTGGGCGCTTTATATTATTGCCGGACAAAAACCTTCCGGTATTTCAGGCAATCATACTGTCTGTTTAGGTATGACAGTAGGTGCATGCATCTTATTACCTATTACCTTTTTTTCAGGTTCGATTGCTCAAGTTATAGAACTTCCCTATCTTTTATATTTTATTGGCTTAGCCATTTTGGCCAGTGCACTTCCCTTTTCTTTAGAAATGTTAGCACTACGCAGTTTAACCCCTTTAAGTTTTGGAACATTGATGAGCCTAGAACCCGCAGTTGCGGCACTTTCTGGTTTTATTTTCCTAGGGGAATATCTGTTATGGAACCAATGGTTGGCACTTGCAACCATTATTACCGCTTCTATCGGTTGTACCATAACCACCCAAAAAGCCCGCCAACAACGTGAAAAAACAGCTGGTTAACGCTATAAAATCTGCTGGCTGAAACGTAGTATTGGCTATAATTGACTACTATTATTTTTTTAAATATCAAATGAAGCGCTAAGGTATTTCCATGCAAAATCTTCCAATTATTGCTGTGCTGTATATGATTTTGTCGATGGTTTCATATCAAATCAGTGCTTCATTTGCCAAACAGCTTATCGCAGCTTTAGACCCACTTACCGTTACTATTTTAAGATTAAGTTTTGCGACTGTTATTGTTGCTGTCATGTTTCGTTCGTGGAAAATTTGGTCTCGATTACCCTATTTAAAATGGCGCGATTTATTAATGTATTGTGCATCTTTAGGGATAATGAATATTTTGTTTTATACGTCTCTTGGTAAATTACCTCAAGGGATTGCCGTAGGCTTAGAGTTCATTGGTCCATTAGGTCTAGCTCTACTGTCTATTAAACAAAAAAGTGACTATATTTGGGTAGCACTTGCTATGTTAGGTATTGCCCTGATGGTACCTTGGCAAGATTCAGCACAGCATCACTTTTCCTATGTTGGGGCAGCCTGTGCACTAGGTGCAGGTCTGTGTTGGGCCTTCTATATTTATTTTGGGCAAAAAGTTGTGACTCAAAATATAGGGATGCACGCCTTAACAATCGGGATCGGTGTATCTGCACTTGCCTTATTGCCAATTGGAATTTGGCATAATGCTCCTGCATTACTTGAAACACAGTACTGGGGTAAAGCCTTACTTATTGCTGTTTTAGCCACAGCCATACCGTATGCCCTCGACTTAATGGCACTCAAACAACTCAATAAATTAACTTACGGTACTCTAACGAGTTTGGCACCAGCATTAGCAGCATTAACGGGTTTCTTATTACTTCACGAAGAAATCAGCATGCTGCAATGGGTGGCTTTAGCTTGCGTAATGTTAGCCTCTATTGGGGTTACTTTAAGAAGTACTAAAAAAGCTGCATAGGTTTACTTTACTGCGGCTTTTTATACTTTTTATATTCCTTTAAATATTTATTGCCGAGTGTCTCTTTTTCGCTGTCTTTAAGAATTTTTCCAGCTTGTTGAAAAAACTTATGCTCTTCTTCTTTTAAATGGTGATGAACTTTCTCACTTAACTGTTTGGCGGTTGCTAACCAGCTCGGGCTGCTCATATCGGTTTTTTCGAGCTGCTCCACCAACTCATCCATTTCATGGTGTTCAGCTAAGGCATGGCGAGTGATATCTAAACCGACATCATCAAACATCAAAGGAATATATAAATAACGATCTTCGGCAACTGAATGGGCATAAAGTTCATTTTTTAATGCATCAAATAATTCTTTTCGTTCTTCGGTTAAACCATGTGTCTGGATTAATTGTTCAGAAAGGTTTCGTTGATTTTCATGGCTTTCTCTTAATGCTTCGAAAATATTCATTCTCTTCCTCATTTTTTAGCTAAAAAATCTTTTTTATTTCAAGGTTTATGATACGTTGAAATTTATATTGTTTACGTAGCTTAAAATGAGACTATTTTTTACACAGTTTTCTTTCTAGTAAATTTCTGTAATGATTTTTATATTTCTAATTTTAGATGATACATAAAAAGTATGAACTGTCCGCGAGAATCAGCTCATACTTTTAAAGTTAATTTAGCCCGTCACAAAAATTTGATAACCTAAACGGCAAATCAAAATACTCACTAAAATTAAAAAGATAATACGCACAAAACCACTACCGTATTTGAGCGCAGTACGCACCCCAACAATAGAGCCTATAACGTTTGCAGCCGCCATCATTAAACCAATATGCAAAATAGCGTGACCAGTCGGAATAAGAAAACTCAACGCTGCAAGGTTAGTCATGAAGTTACCGATTTTTGACAATGCTGAAGCATGTAAAAAGTCGACTTGCAAGAAGCGGATAAAGAAAAAGATAAAGAAGCTTCCAGTACCCGGTCCAAAAATACCGTCGTAGAAACCAATCGCCAAACTACCAATACCTGCTAAAACTAGCATTTTCGTAGTAATTTTTTGCTCAGTATGAACTTGTCCAAAGTTCTTTTTAACCAAGGTATAGATGGCAATTACGATCAGCATTACAAACACAAAAGGACGTAATACAGATTGAGGAATAAGCGATAAACAGGCTGCACCAGCAAATGAGCTAATCAAAGCACAAATGGCAATGACAGCTAAAAGCTTCCACTGCAACTTCACTCTTTTTGCAAAGGTATAAGCAGCCGATGCAGTACCAAAAATGGATGAGACCTTATTTGTACCAATCACCGTAGCAGTCTGCATGGTTGGAAAAGTGCTCATGATACCGGGAATCTGGATGAGTCCACCGCCACCAACAGCAGCATCAATTGCTCCCGCAGTAAACGCAAAAAAGATCAAACTAAGGATAACATCCCATTCCATGCCCATGCTCTATACTCTACATCTACTACAAATTTAAGATACGCTTAGGTACCAACCGTTTTTTATCAGTAATCTCAGCCAAACCTAAACAGCGCTCACCCGAAAAAACCAAAACTTCTGCTTCTGCAGAATGATCAATATTGCTTTCTAAACCATTGCAAAAATATTTTTCCCGTCCTTCGGGAACCTGTATTTTTAAGAAATGGTCAATTGGCGCATACACTGGTAGTAACAAAGCTTCTCTTTGCTCTTCCGTTAAGCTTTCTAAATATTCAATGGTGTAACTTGGGATTAATTCAAAATGCCCAGTTTGAATACGGTGAAGCATGGTTAAATGACCACCACAGCCAAGAGCTTCACCAATATCTTCACCTAACACACGAATATATGTTCCTTTAGAACAGGTTACATCCAGAGTGATACTATTTTCGGTAAACTCAATAAGCTCTAAAGCATAAATCGTAACTGGACGCGCTTCACGTTCAATCTCTATCCCTTTCCTGGCAAGCTCATATAATGGCTTACCCTCTTTTTTTAATGCCGAATACATCGGTGGAACTTGTTGAATATCACCTCTAAATTTTTCTAGAGTTTGCTCAATAAGCTCTTGGCTAAGAACAGGAACAGAACGTTCTTGTAAAATATCGCCTTCTACATCACCAGTTGTTGTCGTTTGTCCCAATCGAACAGTCGTTTGATAACGCTTTGTTGAGTCCAGCAAATAATGTGAAAACTTGGTCGCCTCTCCCAAACAAATAGGAAGTAAACCGGTCGCTAATGGATCTAATGCGCCAGTATGACCCGCCTTTTGGGCACGATACAGCCAACGCACTTTTTGCAAAGCGGCGTTTGAACTAAGCCCTAATGGTTTATTTAATAGAAATACACCACTGATATGGCGACGAGAAATTTTTTGATTTTTTGTCGTCATTTTTACTGGAACACAAAGCTAGAGAAAAGTGCCGACATGTTAGCAAATTCGACAAGATATTTTCACAATATTTAGGTGCCTTTTCACTTATTTTATGGCACATTAATAATCGAGTAAAAAAACAACAAATTAAAACTTTAGGAAGATATCTTTATGCAAAGGATGCAGAAAAAGATATGGTGGTGTGTGCTCGGATTTTTTATTTTGAGCCTCATTGCATGTGTATATTGGCTAAGCCCAGACTCAAAAAATACTTCATCTCGACTCAATCAGGATGAGGCAAAAAGCTTAGCATCTACTCCTCAAACCACTTCAAAGTCATCGTTAAGTGGAAATGCTTATTTAAGCCAAAGTCAGCAAGATACCCAAGTTAACTGCCAGTTAAAAATTGATAGCTCTCAACATTTAGTTGTAAATAGCCAAACTCGGGACTGCTTTGAATATTTTATTACGCAGTATGGGGAATCCAATTTACAACAGATTAAAACTCATTTTGATAAATTTATACAAGATCAGTATTTAGAACCAGCCCGTTCACAGATTATTGACTTGTGGACCCGTTATTTAAAATACCGCGAACAACTTGCACAAATTCAACCGTCTCAATCTAAACAGCAAGATCAAAGTTATTTTCAAAAGATCTTCAGTTCAATTCAAGATATCAGAAAACGTTACTTCTCTATCTCTGAAATCGAAGGACTCTTTTCAACAGAAGATATCTATCAGAACTACACGTTAGATCGTATGAAAATTTTAGAAGATTCATCTTTAAGCGAAATTGAAAAAGCTAAAAAACTTAAAGAACGCTTTGAGCAATTACCACAAGATTGGCAACAAAACCTACAAGAACTATCAAAACTTGATGATTTGCATACCCTGACTAAACAAATTAAAGCGCGTAATGGCTCAGCAGAGGAACTTCGACAAATGCGTACAGCTCTCGTTGGAGCCGAGGCAACACAAAGATTAGAAACTTTAGATACACAGCGTAATGCTTGGCAACAGCGAGTTACAGGCTACTTAAATCAGCGTGATGAAGTCCTACATAGCAATATGAGCGATAGTGCTAAAAATCAAGCAATTCAACAACTCCGCCAACAACAATTTAACTCATCACAGGAACAACTTCGTCTTCAAACTTTTGAAAAAGTCCATGATCAAGGAGGTGAATTACCATTTAACTACTAGGCTTTTCTATTTTGAAGTTAGCCGAACCTTATCCAGCAGTAAAAGCTGCTGCTCATACAAAATAAAAATAGTGAGTAAAAAATGAAAAGGAACTTAATATTTTTCTGTGCTGCAATGCTCTCAGGACTGAGTGTTTCAGCAACCCATGCCACAAATGCCGAGCAAGTAAAAAGCTCATTTGTCTATTCGAATTATGCCCAAACCAAATACCCATTAGTTTTTAACCATGGTATGGCCGGTTTTAGCAGAGTTGGGACAGATACGCTTGGTCTCGATTATTGGTATCAGATTCTTCCTGACCTTGCTCGTAACGGAGGAAATGTCTGGGCAACAAGGGTTTCACCGTTTAACTCAACCGAAGTTCGCGGAGAACAACTTGCCCAACAAGTAGAAGAAATTATTGCTATTACCGGAAAGCCTAAAGTCAACTTGATCGGACATAGCCACGGGGGACCAACGGTTCGCTATGTCGCTGGTATCATGCCAGAGAAAGTTGCTTCACTTACTACTATCGGAGCACCTCACAAAGGATCTCCAATGGCAGATGTCATCCTGAACGTTGAGGGTACTCCTCTATCTGGACTGGCAACATTAGTAAACTGGTTTTCAGCAGCGATTACTTGGGCAGAAGGCCTAGACCCAACCAGTTATCCCCATGACTCTTTAGCTGGTGCTCACAGCTTATCTACGCAAGGTTCTGCAAAATTTAATGCTCAGTTCCCAATGGGTGTTCCTACCACTTCTTGTGGTGAAGGTGCTTATCAAGAGAAAGGCATTTATATGTATTCCTTCTCTGGCAATAAGGCACTGACCAATCCATTAGATCCTTTTGATATTGCATTAACGGGAAGCAGCCTGGTTGTCGACCCATTTGGGGATAATGATGGACTAGTTTCTAGATGTAGCGCTAAATTTGGTAAAACTATCCGCGATGATTACAACTGGAATCATTTAGATGAAGTTAATCAAATTATGGGGATACGTTCTATTTTTGCAGCAGATCCTGTGTCGGTTTACCGCCAACATGCTAACCGTTTAAAACTTCAAGGACTATAATTTTTAAACAAAAAAATGCGCCGAAAGGCGCATTTTTTTACTCGGTATAAGCTTACGCTTTACGAGCTGGTAATTTTTCACGAATACGTGCAGCTTTACCAGACAAGTCACGGAGGTAGTAAAGTTTAGCACGACGAACGTCACCACGACGTTTCACTTCGATTTTAGCAACAACTGGTGAGTGAGTTTGGAATACACGCTCAACACCAACACCGCTAGAAATTTTACGTACTGTGAACGCAGAGTTCAAACCACGGTTTTTCTTAGCGATTACAACGCCTTCAAATGCCTGAAGACGTTCACGGTCACCTTCTTTTACTTTAACTTGAACAACTACTGTATCACCAGGAGCAAATTCAGGAAGGTCAGTTTTTAACTGTGCATTTTCAACAGCTTGAACTAAAGGATGTTTACCACTCATTGTGGGAATCTCCATATGTGCGGAGTCAGAAGAGGTCTGATTTTCCGCTGGGGATAGAGGCTAAAGCGCATATCAACCCGTTTAACTTTCCCTTTACGACAATCGTAAAGAGCCTTAAGTACACATAAATCTATAAAGTAAAAATAGATTTATGCTTCTAACTCGAAGCATTGCTTCTCGTCTTATTGTAGAACTTTCGTTCCTGAGAATAACGGTTAAGAATTACCACCATTCTCTTATATATCTTTTAGCCATTTCTTCTGCTGCTTAGTCAACTCTACTTTTTCTACCAACTCTGGTCGGCGTTCTAAAGTCCGTTGATATCGCTGCAAAAAGCGCCATTTTTCAATATTGGCATGGTGCCCTGATTTTAAAATTTCAGGAACATCCAACCCTTCAAACTGGTCTGGCTTAGTATATTGTGGACAATCTAGAAGACCATCTACAAAAGAATCCTGTATCGCTGATTGCTCATCTGACATTACATTCGGTAAACGGCGAATAATACTATCAAGCAATACCATGGCAGGTAGTTCACCGCCAGATAAAACATAATCCCCAATTGACCATTCCTGATCAACATAATGCTGGATTAAACGTTCATCGACGCCTTCATAACGCCCACACAATACAATTAAGCCGTCATAATCAACAAACTGCTGTACTGCCTGTTCATTTAAAGTCTTGCCTTGTGGAGACATATACACCACAGGTACATGAACACACCCTGCTTGCGAAGCAAGTTGTTTGGCATGCTTAATTGCTTTTGCCAGCGGCTCAGCCATCATTACCATACCAGGACCACCACCAAATGGACGTTCATCCACTCTTCGGTAACTCCCTTCAGCAAAATCACGTGGATTAATACAAGTTACTTGCACAATGTCACGTTTTGCTGCGCGCCCGCTAATCCCGTAGGCTGTAATCGCTTCAAACATTTCAGGAAAAAGCGTAATGACTGCAAAAAACACCGCAGACTCCTCTATTTTCCTGCTGCGTTAATCCTCTAAAAAGGATTAATAATCTACGCCCCAATTGACGTAAATGCGACCAGCTTCAAGATCAACGCGTTGTACCACATCTTTATGCCAAGGAATCATGCGTTCTTCTGAATCAATGCTGTCTGGTGTAGCACGTACAACCATCACATCATTAGCTCCAGTTTCAAACAACTCATGAATTTGCCCTAAGTTAACTTCCTGTTCATCATCATCAAGTCCTAACACTGTTAAGCCTTTTAAATCTGACCAGTAGTACTCATCTACATCTGCTTTTGGCAGTTGAGATTTAGCAATCCAGATATTAGCGCCAACCAAGCTCTCCGCACCAGTGCGATCACTTACACCTTTCAAAGCGACAACTAGGCCTTTGCCATGTGGTTTCCAACGTTTTACATCTATTGTTTGCCAACCGGCCTTGGTCTCAATGTACCAAGGCAAGTAGTCAAACATGTTGCTCATAGGTTCTGTATTGGAATACACCCAGAGCCACCCATTCAATCCATAAGCTGAACGTAACTGTCCAATCTGAATACGATCTTCGGGAACATTCTGTGTTGGTGTCATGGGCTACCTACTACAAAAAATTATGCAGTAGCTTTTTTAGCTTGAGCAGCTAAAGAAGCAACACGTTCAGAAGGTTGAGCACCTTGAGAAACCCAGTGAGCAAAACGGTCTGCATCTAAACGAAGTTTTTCTGCTTGACCTTGTGCAGTTGGGTTAAAGAAACCGATACGCTCGATGAAACGACCATCACGTGCATTGCGGCTATCAGTCACAACGATTTGATAGAATGGACGTTTTTTTGCGCCGCCACGTGCTAAACGAATAACAACCATGATAAAAGCCTTATAATTCTTACGGATTATCCCTGCGCCGACCATCGGCAACACTTCAAACCCCTTTCATAGAGGGCGACATTCTACGTGATTTTCACCCTGAAAGAAAGATTAAATTTTGAGTTATCCGCAGTTTTGAATTTAAATTTATTTGCCATCCCAATTCGAAGTTGCAGAAGGTACGCAAGCTGTACCATTGTTAATATCGGTTCCCTTTGTCCAACAACGCTCACCCCGATAATTTAAGACGATATGCCCATCTCCAGATTGTGGAGTATTTGCAATCGGCGTCGCAGTCAATATCCATGTTTCAGCATTTAAAGCCCCTGCCGTCACTGGAGTCAAATTTACTGTATAAAGAGCTGTGCCTTGTATAGGATAAGATGATCGGACACCTAAGGCTGAAGCGGTTGCTCCACTAACTCTTAAATTAGCTATTTTATAACGCTGAATCTGCATGGAAAGCTGTTGCAGCGTAGCTTGCATTTCCACACGCTTGGTACGGCGGATATATTCTTGGTAAGAAGGGTAAGCTATCGCTACTATAATCGCAATAATTGCTACAGCAATCATTAACTCAATTAAGGTAAAACCCTTTATTTTATTTACCATGTCTCAGCTCCAGTGCCACAAGTTATATAAGTAACATTGCTAGTGGCTTTATTTTTACAACGTAATCCGTTACTACCAAACAAATAAGTAAAATTATAAGGATCGGAAGCCTCTGCTCGAATCACCCAGTTTTGCCCTAAAGCCGTAGGATCTGTTAAAGGTTTCGTTGTATCGTCACCATCGCGTACCGTTATTTTATATTTAATAGCACTACCAGTCGCTCCCATAGGCAAATTTACAGGTGATGTAGCACCCATAGAAAAGCCTTTGTAATTAAAATTTCTAGCTTTTTGACGAGCAAGTTGTACTGCTATTTGTTGCATTTGCTGTTGTGCACGCGAAGCATCAGCACGCAAAACGTAGGCCTGATATGAAGGGATTGCTACTGCCGCAAAAATAGCAACAATCACGACCACAACCATTAGCTCAATAAGAGTGAAGCCCAAAGAATACGTGAACTTACGTTTCATCACCTATCCCTTCCTAACGGACATACCAGCGCTGTGGTATTAAACACATTTTGCTACTACTAGAGGCAATAATACCGCCGATAGTGGTGACACCACGGTTACCCATATTTACACAATAGTTCTTATTATTAGTACTTCCATTACCGTCACCGCCGCCACCGCCACCGCCACCGCCACCGCCGCCGCCGCCGCCGCCGCCGCCGCTACCACCATCATCTACAACAGTAGTATCTTGAATACCCGCCCCTTGTGAACAACTTGTACCAGGCGCACACTGAACACTAACATTTTCAGCTGCTAGAGTAGATTGGCTACATTGTCCAAAAGGCATACAGAACTGATTTAAAAAGCTTTCGCCTTTTACTCCTGCTCCACAATCTCCAGACATACCTGCTTTTCCACCATCAAAAGTAGAAACAAACATACGATGATTTAATACGATTGGTGTTGAAAACACTTTAGCATCTTGAATATTGGTCGACTTAAATTGATAGAACCATCCACGGGTAGCAGAAAGTAAAGCGATTGCACCATTATCATATGTATTCCAATTTGAATTAGTAATTTCCCCCAATTGATTAGTATTTGTGATTGGAGTTTGATATACAAAATCAGCTTTATATAAATTTCTATCTGCTACATCTTTATCGTAAATATTATATACCGCATCATAATTATAACCTTGGCCCGAGGCATACTGAGCTAAGGGTTTACTACGATTACCACTACCAATAGAAACAACGGCAAACGTTGTGCCATTATAGTCATACACTGAAAATGCAGGCATTTCATAAAAACGTGGACTAGCAGCACCATTATTTAAATTCAATAATAATTGTGGAGGCTTAGCAAAGTTTGCATTTGTTGCCGCAGTGTTATCTAAATCTATACGGAATAGTTGACCACCTAAATCACCAAAATAAAGATGATCAATCAAACCATCACCATTTCGATCTTCGGTACGAATTTCACTTACTACGCTATATTTTAAATTATTGGATTGAGTATAAGCTTCGGCACCTTGAGCTGTAGTCGCTTTAGCACTAGCCCACCAAAGGAGCTTACCGTTATCAGCGTCAAACATATATACACCTGCACCTTGGCTAATGCTCGGGTTATAGGTATCACTTTCATAGCCTTCATCATAACCACCGCCAACAAACATTACTCGTTTACGTTCAGTAGTTTTACCATCGCTTTTCTTCCAATTTACCCAGCCAATACTCGGCTTAGACCAACTTTGGCCCATATTACTTAATGCAGCATAAGTAGTAGTTGTACCGTTATAATAGGTTTTCTGTTCATCAGGAGATATTTGGAACAGTAACTTTGGATTACTCATATCTTGCAAATTGAGTGCATAATAACTACGCCCTCCCATTCGCAAACCGCCATACACGATCTGCTTCCCTTCTTGAGAACCATAGCCTTTACCGACAGTGAGTCCTTTTCGACTACCATCTAATACATACTGAGTATAACTAGCCCAAGGTCCATCAATACCATAATATAATTGATCGACCCCTCCATTCATGGCATCGTTTTTCAAAAATGCTTCGGGTTGTTTCTCGATCATTTCATTTGGTACAAAGGTGAATACTTCTTTTCCGCCATTACTATCCACAGAAGTACTATCATTTTTACCAGCCTTAACTATATGTAAAAGCCCCTGTGTTGTGCCAAATAAGACATAGTCTTCACGATTTTGAGTATCAATTACGCCATTTGTATACGTAATTTGACCACTATTGGTAATTAATAGTGGTGAGGAATGCATTAACGCACCAATCTGTCTTAAAGAAGTGGACGGAGTAGCATTAAGAACTAAATGATCAGGATCCTTTGCTTGAGTCACAGTCATTGGATACCCAAGCAACGCCATTAAATAACCGCGTTTCCCATCAGTTTGGTACGTCGCATCTGTTAAATCGGATTTTTTAATTTGTCTTAGAGTTGTTGTGGTTGAACCGTCTGCACTTCGATTCGTCAAAAGATTACGATTCTCTTGTGTTGTTTGATTCATTGTTAGGAGTAACTGTGACCACGCTCCTCCTTTTAGAGTGTAGCTATTACTCCCAGGCGTATTGGAATCAGAATTATCATTTGTACTGTCATTATCGGTATATGCCCAAAAGTCACGATTTGGAAGTATTTGTCCCTTTGTAGCAGTTGCTGTACTAATTAAAGTACTATTATCACGATCTTTTAAAATACCATTAACTACTGCATATTTTTTGAGATTACCCGCCCAAAGTTGATAGTTTTTATCTGGAGTCGGTTGGAACTGAGGGAAATAAGCCTGTTTTTGTAATACAGCAGGGTTAAGACTATCTTTAGGAATGGTAGGTGAACCTGTGGTTACTGCTGGAATCTCCGAACCTAAATCTCCAAGAAATGCATTTACACTATTTACAACGTCTTGAGAGCTTGAACCAGAATACCAACCACCACTTGCATTAACACCCCATTTCGCAGCTTCTTTTTGATTTGCTGATGCAGTAGAGTTGTTAATATTTGCCAAGTTGTCAGCTAGAGAAAGTGACCTATTAAAAGATGGAATAATATTAAAATCACTTCCAAAGCCAACAACAGCAGTCTTAATCTTTAAACCAACAGGGTTACTGCCATTGTTTAGTAAAAATTGTGAAAACTGTTGAATACAATTCCAGCCTGTATCGCTATCCGTACAAGCAAATGTTTTACCACTTAAAGCTTTCTTCATTAATCCTGATGCTGAAGAGTTTCCATTTGGATCACCATCAGTTAAAACATAAATACCTTGACCACTACACTGTGTAGTACTCCCTGTCATTTGTTTAGTAATACTATCGGGACGTACATAGCTCCCTCCACTGGTTGCACCTGTACCAGCATAGTTAAAACCACTATTACTTAGTCCTTGAGTGGTGGTACCCATTAAAGAAGCCGCTGCCTCTGCATAAGCATTAGCTGTCGGAGTACCACCTCTGGCACCAAGTTTTGCAATTTCTTCTATTAGTATTCTTCTTTGAGTTTTACCATTTACAACTGCATCTAAACGTCGAGCTGGAATACGGACCTGCCCCGTTAAATTGTCTGCAGCAGTCGGCTCACCAGCAGTATTAAATTGCGTTGGACGGGAGAAAGTCGTCAGACCAATTAATTTATCATCAGAAACAGGTAAGATTCCTTTACTAGTATTACCGTTAAGCAGATCAATCATGCCATCTTTTACACGAGTAATACGATCAGGATATTGAGTATTCGGACCAGCCTTATAGTAATAAGTACTATAATTTGAAGACATTGAGGTCAAACCACTAGTAGAAGGTGCACTCTTTAACTTAGTTGTACAATCACTTTGCGAACTCGAATTACCACAACTATACCAAGATGTCCCCGACTTCATATAATAGTAAGTTGGAGCAGTTGCAGTACAATAATAACGCTTATATTCTGCAATTCCATTACTCGACAACACATTGTTATAACCCGTCTGCACAACATTACTGGGGATATCACAGGCACTAGCATCATTTTGAAGTTGCGGATATCCCATAGAGCCTGAAATATCCAATACAAACATTAAAGTAATATCACCAGCTTTTGCTTTTTGATAAATATCAATATCACTAGCCTGACTCACGCTACTCGCTACTAACCCAGTACATAAAGCAGCTACCGCACTTGTTAAAAGCTTTGGATGATATGAAAACTTTAAGTCTTTCTTATCCATTATTATTTTCCCCAATTAATTAAAAATCTTGTGCAATAGTGTATTCAGTGACATTGGTGGTAAATGGAACATTTAAGCTTGTTAAACACTCTGATACTGACCTTAAAGGATTATCTAAGTCGGATTTATTAGTGACATCTGGCACTGCCGTTCCATCTGGAAGTGTCACTTCACTCATGTGTTGTTGTAGACACTTGTTAATATCAGCATGACTAACACTACTTAAACTTGGCATTAATGACACAGCAAATACTTTGACTCGTTTAGCTTCTTGGACTTGTCCTTCTTTTTCATCAAGACCACGAGTTCGAGCATAAAATGGGTCATCCTCCCCAACAGTCGAAAATTTAACTGCGACCTGAGTCATAACTGCCCTACGACCACTGGTAAACCAGTTATTGGTTGTATCGACTGCATCGCAATAACCATCTGTACCTAATGCATTATTAGTAGGTGCACTATTTCCGTCTATCCACTGCATTAAGCTGGCACGTCCAATATTAAAAAAGTCACTTTGATCTCCGCGATAACAAAAGACTAATTCCTTATTTTTGTCATTTGCATTGCTGATATAACCGAAAAGACCTGTTGCACTTAAACTCTGAATTAAGTTAGTTGGATTCTCTATTTGAAAGAAAGAAGCGTCTGAATTTTGCAATATCAATTGCTGCACTTGGCTATTCGTCGCTATATTTAAATTAATCAAACCTTTACGAATGGCTATTGTGCCAATAATCATAATTGCAACTAAGAAAATGAGTACAACAATTAACGCTGAGCCACCCTGCTTCAGTTTCATTTCCCACGCTCCCCAATTACATTACGCAAGGTAATGGTTTGTGATATCACTTGACGCACATATTTTTTTGTCGAATTCGTAGGCTTTTTTACTGTAATCGTTTGGTCCAATACTGAAAATTGTTGGTCATCTTTAATTGCGACTTCTGCACCGACTGGTTGCAATGAACGTGTTAATAATCCGATTTGAACTGAAACAATACGTGGACGAGGAGCAGTCAAACTTAAATAATCATGTATTGAAATATAACGTCGCCCAGAATTTCCTTGGACATTCAGTAAAACCCGAAAATAATCCACACGTTTCATTATAATTTCACCTGCATCCCCATAACGAGTTATAGCAGTTGGGCTCCCTGTTAGAGGGTAATAGCCAGCATCACAAGCAAGTGCTAAAGGTTGATTAGGTTCATCACTATTATTTTTATCGTCTTTACGTAAAAAATATCGTTGGACTATGACTTGACGGCCACTAGCAAGAGGAAAATTCAGATTATTTCCTTCACAATCTGTACCGCCTATATATTCATCATCAGCTTGAGTTGCGGTACCTTTAGTATCAATTGTATATTGCGGTATATATTGAATAACGAGTTGGTCACTAGCAATATCACTTCCATTACTTTGGACGTTTGATGCTCCAGTCCAAGCATTACCACTACCAACACTATCCCCCTGACTACGAGAAAGTAGATTAGGATTAGCAGTTACACCAACAATAGTTTTATAAAGATTACTAAGAGGCTCGTTAGCCGCATCTTTAGCTGAATTAATTGCAGAAGTTAAGACAATACCACCATAAGCAGTTTGATCATCAATAACCGCTTTTGGATTATTTAAGTTTGCAAGGCGAATATCTTGAGTTAAATAGTTAAGGCCAAAATTTGCATTATCTTGCACATCAGAAACACCTATCTGCATAGATAAACTTTTTTGACTAGACAAAAATAATAATATTGCAGCAGCAGTAATTATGAGACCTAAGGCTAACGAAATTATTAATTCGATTAATGTAAAACCCTGATGTTTTTTCATTTTAATAGGCCTCCATAATCACACATGTTGAATTATCGTTATATGAAGTATCTTGAGTACAATCTCCTACACCAGTGCCATTCGTTGCACTAGTATCGCCCCATGCAATATAAATACATTGACGATTATTAGTTTGTGGACAAGCAACCATATTCATAGTCATGCCTAAAGAAGACGCACTATTAACAACTTGTGCAACATCAAAATCTGCTAGCTCCGTATCAGTACAATTGTTTTGAAAGCAATTTTTAGCGAAGTCTGTTTGTTTACTGGCATCTTGAAGTTGCTGGTTATATACAGTTAAAGAATTACGATTAACTCTAATCCGTTCGGCAAGATCACGCGCCAATGTAATTGCTTGAACACGCGAAGTACTTTCTGCACTTGCTTCTAAAGCTCTATACTGCAAAGCAATAAAGCCTAAAATGCCAATTGCCAAAATCAGCAAAGCAACTAAAATTTCAATCATACCCATACCACGCTGGAGTCCAAGGCTCTTCATGAACATGTCCCCATTGTGATTGACTGAATTGATCCCATTCTTGAAACACTAATAATTTTTGATTTATTACCGGATGCCGTATTACAAATTTCAAAAGTTGTATCTCCGGTTGCATCTTTTACCAAACCGGACATTAAAAATACTATAGAAGTATTAGATCCTGTCTTTAATTGAGCTTTTCCACTTGGCATCCAATCGATTTGATTGTCAGTATCTGCAATATAAGTAGAATTTAATTGCACTTTAACTTGTCTACGTTCTACTACAGCTTTCATACGTGCCTGATTTATACTTGAAACTAGATCTTCTGTGCTTCTATTTAAATTTTGGTTATTCAACATATCCCCAAACATTGGAACAGCCATAGTTGCAATAATAGCCATCATTACAATCGTCACTATGAGCTCAATTAAGGTGAACCCTTCTTGCGGAATAATCCCCCTCATCCCCATAACCCCAAATGAACTTAAAAATTTTATTTCTATATAAATTTTACGTTTTACTTTTACAAAACGAATACAAACCAGATAAAGGGTATAAAAAAACAGATAACTGTCATATCACAATTATCTGTTTAACTTTTTAAAATCAGTATGTTAAACAAGTCACACTTTATGCTTGTGTCACATGAATGCGTAATTCTTTAGGAAGACTAAAAGTAATGTTTTCTTCACGTCCTTCTAACTCTTTAGGCGCCTGAGCACCCCAATCTTGCAAACGTTGAATGACTTGCTTAATTAAAATTTCTGGAGCCGAGGCACCAGCTGTTACACCAATTTTGCAACTTTCATTGAACCATGATTGCTCAAGCTGATCGGCATTATCTACAAGATAAGCGGCTTTACCCATACGTTCAGCAAGCTCGCGTAAACGGTTCGAATTTGATGAATTAGGTGAACCAACAACCAGTACGACATCGCATTTTTCAGCTAAGTCACGTACTGCATCTTGTCTGTTTTGAGTCGCGTAACAAATATCATCTTTGCGCGGCCCTTGAATTTTAGGGAACTTCGCACGCAAGGCATCAATAACTTTCGCTGTATCATCAATAGATAAAGTTGTTTGAGTAACAAAAGCCAATTTTTCTGGATGTCTGACTTCAAGTGCTGCCACATCAGCTTCATCTTCAACCAAATAAATGTCACCGCCTTTTAATTTGTCATATTGCCCCATTGTTCCTTCAACTTCTGGATGACCTTCATGACCAATTAAAATCGCTTCTGTTCCTTCACGAGCATATTTAGTTACTTCAATATGTACTTTAGTTACTAAAGGACAAGTCGCATCAAAAACTTTTAGGCCTCGACGCTCTGCTTCTTGCTGTACTGCTTTTGAAACCCCGTGCGCACTAAAAATGACAATCGAATCATCTGGTACTTGATCCAGTTCATCAACGAAAACCGCCCCTCTTTGACGCAAGTCATCTACCACAAATTTATTGTGTACAACTTCATGACGTACATAAATAGGAGGATTAAAACATTCCAAAGCCCGATTGACGATTGCTATGGCTCGATCAACACCGGCACAAAAACCACGCGGATTAGCTAACACAATTTCCATAACAGCCTCAAAATTAATAAAACAGGGGAATTTCTCGTAAATATTTGCAGTTAAAACTATTCAGTTTAAACGCACGGTACACTACAATAGCGAAGATATTTTATCATATCAGGAAAAATATCATGTCGGGTCTATTGTTTGTCGTTTCTGCTGCATCAGGAACGGGCAAAACATCTTTGGTGAAAGCCCTACTTGACCGTGTAAGCAATTTACATGTTTCAGTTTCGCATACTACCCGAGGTCAACGACCAGGTGAATTAGATGGTGTTCACTATCATTTCACAACAAAAGATGACTTTTTAGACCAAGTAGACCAAGGTGGATTTATTGAATACGCTGAAGTATTTGGTAACTACTATGGCACTTCGCAAGCAACCGTAAAACAACAGTTAGCTCAAGGACATGATGTCTTGCTTGAAATTGATTGGCAAGGTGCAGAGCAAGTACGTAAGCTGTTTCCTGAATCTAAACAAATCTTTATTTTACCGCCTACTCAATTCGATTTACGCCAGCGTTTATCTAATCGCGGTACAGATTCTGTTGAGGTGATCGAACATCGTTTAAGCTGTGCTGTTGAAGACATGCAGCATTATACGAACTTTGATTACATCATTATCAATGATGATTTTAATAAAGCCTTACATGAGCTTGAAGCTGTGATTACAGCAAACCGTTTAGTGCTATCTCAGCAAGCAAAAAGACACAAAAACTTAATTCAAGACTTGATTACTCCTCAACCAAAACAGGAATAACTTGAGTCTCGAACGAAAGCCTTTTATACTATTTAGTCTGTTCAAATTTACCATTCCAAAACGAGAACTTTTATGGCACGCGTCACCGTTGAAGATTGTTTAGATCATGTAGACAACCGTTTTGAGCTTGTGCTCGTTGCAAGTAAACGTGCTCGTCAATTGGCACGTCAAGGCATGGAGCCAACTGTAGAATGGGATAACGACAAACCAACAGTTGTTGCTTTACGTGAAATCGCTGTAGGACACGTAACGAAAGAAATTCTTAAACAACGTGAGCAAGATTACCAAACTTCTAGTCTTGATCTTGCCCTTTCTACAAACAGCTTAAATTTAGAAGGTTTTTCTTTCTAATTACTCCTGTTTCTATAAAAAACCATCGTTTCTTTGCGATGGTTTTTTATTTGGCTTCTTCATATTTAAAACATATTGGCAAAAGCAATTATTTTCATTGAAAAAAAAATACACTTTTTCAAATGAAAAAATTGACAAGTTCCGCAATATGCTTTTCATTAAGAAGTAGATAGATTTAGTTTTTTAAGCAACAGAAAAAGGGTGGTCTATGCCAGGCGAAGAGGTCAGCCAAGCCAAGCAACAGCTCAAATTAATTATCGAACCTTACTTATCAGTAAGCGAGGTCGAGAAAGTGCTTGCTGCCTGTGATTTTGGAGATCTGGCACACACTGGTATTACACGTAAAAGTGGCGAACCCTATATTCTGCATCCAATTGCTGTTAGCTGTATTTTAGCTAACATGCGACTGGACCCTGAAACTTTAATGGCAGCGCTTTTACATGATGTCATTGAAGATACTCAATATACCAAAGAAGATATTATTGAGCGATTCGGACAAACTGTTGCAGAGCTCGTTGATGGTGTAACCAAGTTAAGCCAATCAAGCGACAAAGAATATAATAAAGCGGCGTCTTTCAGAAAAATTTTGCAAGCAACGTTACAAGATCCGCGTGTCATTATTATTAAACTAGCCGATCGCTATCATAATATGACTACCTTGGGTGCTTTACGTCCCGATAAACGTGCTCGTATCGCGCAAGAAACTTTTGATATTTTTGTACCCATGGCAAGATTAGTCGGCATGAATGAAATGGCTGATAATCTTGAAAACTTATGTTATCAAAATCTAGATTTAGACATGTTTGATAACGTCCAGAATGCTTTACTCCAAACCAAACCAGAACGATGTAAATACCAAAGTATCTGGGAGCAAAATCTTGCAGAGCTTCTGCACAATTATCATATCCAAGGCCGTATTAAAAAGAAAAATAATAATATTGAATTATTACGCCACTTCGTTAAAAACGAGATGGATTTGCAAGAGCTTACTCATAGCCATGCTTTTGAAATCGTTTTACAGTCTATTGCCGACTGCGACCGTTTATTTGCAGCATTAAAAGAAAATTTCCAAGTCATCCAATATCAAGATCATATCCGTCGTCCATTGCCTGGTGGTAATCAGTCTTTATTGATCAAGCTTAAAGGCGAGAAAACTACATTATCGCTCACTGTCCAAACTGAGCTCATGCGTAAAGCTGCACGTTTTGGTGTGGTATTAGGTGAAAATGCCCCGCAAACTTGTCGTTCTGCCATTCAGGCATCAATGCAAAACCTAAATACACTCATTGATGGTGAATGCGCTAAAACAACTTTTAACGATTTATTAGACTACTTACATCAAGAAAAAATTTGGGTCTATACCCCACATGGCCAATTACATGAATTACCACAAGGCGCAACAGTAGTGGACTTCGCCTATTCAGCAAGTCTTTTCTTGGGTAACCATGCAGTAGGCGCAAAAGTTGATGGAGAGATTAAACCACTCTCTACACCATTAGTTAGTGGTCAGGTTATCGAGATTATTACGGATGTTTTAGCGACACCAAACCCAGACTGGCTAAGCTTTATTAATACGCAAAAAGCGCGTCGTGCATTACAGCATGTACTTAAAGATCAAGATATTGAAGAACAACGTTTAGTGGGTGCACAAGCACTTTCACGAGCACTGAAACTCTTTAACCGTTCAATCAATGATCTTTCAGAAGCAGATTGGCTAGACCTCTTACAATGGCGTCATATTGATAATAAAGATGCATTATTTGAGCAAATCGCAGTTGGAGACTTACTTCCTCAACTCGTAGCCAACCATTTGTTTGCAAATGACAAACACCCACAAGTAGAAAATTCAGACCGATTAATTCAGGGTACTGAAGGCATCGATGTTAAATATGCTCACTGCTGTAACCCTGTATTGGGCGATCTCATTCAGGGTCATTTAACACGCCGCGGATTAATTGTGCATCGTATTCGTTGTCATAATTTACTTCACGAACAACATTTGCATCCAGAAAATATTATGCCACTTCAATGGAAAGCAGATGACGTAGATGATGTACGTTTTACTGCCTACCTTGCGATTTATATGGCAATGAATGATGAGCAGGTATCAGACCTCATCTATCAATGTCGTAAAAATAATGCAGGGGTAGAAATGGTACACTCCAATGAGCAGCGGACTTTTGTGAACATCGTGGTGAATAATCGTAAGCACATTGCAAAAGTTATTCGTGATTTACGCATGCACTATGGGTTCCCACGTATTGAACGTTTAGATGCCCCTGCCCCACAAGCGGAAATTTCCAAAGTCAGCTAAAATTTGTTCTACTTTACTAAAATCTAACTTTCCAGAAGCACATAATCAATTAAATCGATGATACTTTTGTCAAAACGTATCATCGATTATGATGGAAAAAGATTTAATCAAGGAGAACCAAATGTCCCGCCAAGTCATTCATACTGAAAATGCCCCTGCTGCTATTGGCACATATTCTCAAGCCATTTTAGTAGGTAACACACTATATCTATCTGGGCAAATTGGTTTAGACCCTTACAGTATGGAACTTGTAGACGGTATTGAAGCTCAAATCCGCCGTGTATTTGATAACCTAAAAGCAGTATGTGAAGCTGCAGGTGGCTCACTTGCAGATATTGCAAAGCTCAATATTTTCCTTACTGATTTATCTAATTTCCAGCTTGTAAACCAAATTATGGGCGAATATTTTGCTCAGCCATACCCAGCTCGTGCAGCACTTGGGGTAGCAAGCTTACCTAAAGGTGCATTAGTAGAAATGGACGGAATTGTAATTATTAATCAATAAGATAAAACTTTAACTACAGATCAATCCTTAAATATTTAGCTCTAAAATTAGATACCGCCACGCTTAGAAATCTGAATAATTATTAGATTTCCGCTTAGGTGGTATTTTTTTATCCAAAATCCCAATAAAGATAAATGAGATTTTAAATGAATTTCATTGACAAACGATAATAATTATCAATAATATCAATTATCGCATTTATATTTGGGGATCACTCCCATGTACGTTTGCTTGTGTCGTGGCATTACCGATCAGGATATTAAAGACGCTATTGAAAATGGCGCTGAAAGCTATCGTGAAATTCGCGATTTGCTTGATCTCGGTACTTGCTGTGGACGCTGTGCACCAGAAGCACGTGCTATTATTAGTGAAGAATTAGCAGAAATTGCTGCACGCATTTCTGTAGCTGCATAATAAAAATTAGTATTTAACAGTAAATTATTGACTCCTCCACCGCTTTTTGCGGAACGTTAATTGTTCCTCATTCAAGCGGTTTTTTTTGGAAGGAAATTCACCTTTACCAATATTGTGTTGTTTTTGATTGCGATTTTCATTTGCTGTTCTATAAATTACTCGCCATATCCATGATTGTTCACTAAAATGAATTCATAGATTGCCTTAAGTGAATTAAGGCAGAAATTGTTTTGGAGTAGCTACAATGAAAGGCAATCGTGATGTGATTAATCAGCTTAACCAAGTGCTGTATCATCATTTAACTGCAATTAACCAATACTTTTTACACTCTCGCATGTTTAATGACTGGGGAATTGAACAACTCGGTTCCGCTGAATATAAAGAATCAATTCGTCAAATGAAGCATGCAGATAAAATTATTGAACGTATTCTATTTTTAGAAGGCCTTCCGAATCTTCAACATCTAGGTAAATTATATATCGGTCAACATACAGAAGAAGTTCTGCAATGTGATATTCGTAAAGTGAAAGAAAACATTGAAGCCATTCAGAAAGCAGTCGCTTTAGCTGAAACAGAACAAGATTATGTAACGCGTGATTTAGTACAAGAAATTCTAGAAAAAGAAGAAGAATATTGGGATTGGTTAGATACTCAAATTGACCTTATCGGTAGCGTTGGTATCGAAAACTATATCCAGAGCCAAATGTAATCTTTCATAAAAAAATCCCCTTGAAAACAAGGGGATTTTTTTATTTATCTTTTAATAATTGTGCCAGTGTTATTTGCTGTCCATAAAGGTGCTGCAAAATAAATATTTGTTGCTCTGCTTGATCTACTTTTCCATTATAAGCAAGTAACTGAGCATATTTACGCAAATTATAAGGGGTTGCTTTGTTCTTCACAAAATTTCCCCATTGAACTAATTCTGCTTCAGATAAAGTTACATTAGGATTGAGTGCAATCCATTTTAAACGCTGCTCAAATTGGGTTAAAACAAAAATCTGGTCACTTCCCATGAGCTCAGCATTTGGCTGCTTATTTTTAAATAGTAAATTACTATTCAAGACATAAACATTGTAGTCTCGCCAAATCGCAACTATCAGCACTAAACTAATCCCCCAAATGAAGCGAAGAATTTGTTTGTTAAGCTTAATACCTTTTAGTATAGGAATCTGTGCTTGAATTACACCTAATAAAAAGCCACAAGTCAGCAAGAAATAAGCATAACGCTGCGGAAACTCCAACATGGCGTGAATAAGCACAGTACAGACCATCATCACTGCGATAATCGAGATTGTTTCTTTTGCTTGTTGATTTAGCCAAAATAACCAACATGTAAAGTAAGCAATAATCACCGCACCAAGTGGAATACCATTCCAAATAATAAGATCTAGCAACACATTATGAGCGCTGGTCGTCCACTCCGTCGTTGGAAAAAGAGCATAAGCAGACATTTGAGCAACACTGGTTTGATTCCACCCATATCCCAGCCAAGGATGTTGCTGTACAGCGATTAACATTTGCGCCCAAATATTAAAACGCAGATAACCCGAGCTTGCCCGTTCAGCCAAGCTACTCGCCTGAGTTATATCTGTATGTGACCATGCCTCAATTAAGCTTGTAAGGAATGGTAAAACTAAGCCCGCCATGAGGAAAAAGCCAGCACACCATAATAAGCCTTGAAACACCCCAAAACGCTTAGGTTTATTAAATTGCTTAATAGCCCAATAAATGAGTAAAAATGGAAAAACAACCCAAGAGGTTCGCGATTGACTAAGGACAACTGCAAATAAAATAGTTAGCGCTGATGGCAAGAGCAACCAAACCGATGCTTTGTTCTTTTCATATAAATATAAGCATCCTAATAGTCCCATAATAAGAAAGGTTGCCATATTATTCGGTTGCCCAAAGTTACCGTACGGACGGTTACCAATTAAATGCAACATATGAGCAAAATGTGTATCAATATTTAACCACTGACAAACTGCAATAAGACTAGTTGCAACCGAAACAATAACAGTAAGTAAACTAAACCCTGTAAAAATTTGGTCTCGCTGCTGTTGATCTAATGACAGGTTATAGCCAGCCACAACCATAATCCAAAAGCCTAATAAGTAAAGTGAACTTAACAAAGCTGTACTAAAATCGAAAATTAGACCAAAAGCCCACTGCACCACTGGAATTAAAATAAATGGCAATAGTAATAATTGTGCCCGTGGAATTTTTATATTTTGATAAAAAAGTGCAGCTAAGACACTTAAACCTGCTGCAAAAGTACTTATCTCACTAGAGAACATCACCCAAGGGTTATAGTGAAATGGCGATAGCCACGCAAAACCTAACAGGATTGCTGCGAGGAACAGAAAGAATACTTGCATAGTGACAGGTTATAGGCCAAAAACTTGAGAAGGATTATACATGGAAGAAAGTGAGAAGAATTAGCTTGTATATGTATCTTCTCACAAGAGGTGCTAACTTATTTCCATGGTCGTAGGTCTACAATTTTAACCACTTGAGCTGAGTTTTTATCCATTAAAACAACCATATCTACAGCATTCGCTTTTAAAGGAACCCATGCATTCGCTTCTGGATATTTTCTTAAAATATTTTCTACTTGCTGTTTAGAGTTAAATTTTTCCAGTTCATTCAAATTTTGAACTTTATTTCGTATAAGTGGCTTAACTTGTACCAACTCGACATAAAGTTCTGGTCGTTGAGCAGAAGAAATACCACTAAATATTTCTTCAAACATACTTTTGCTACGTTCTTCCTTATTCTTTAACACTTTAACAGCGGCAAATTGCGGATTAAACCAAGAAGGATACCGGAATTGTGGCTTAGTTATCTGAAGATTGGTGTCAGTAATTTCATTATTTCGCACAAGTTCAAAGCGATCTACATTATACACCAACCAAGCAGGTCGGCCTTGAGCTATGCTATACAAACCATACCCTAAAGCTAAAATTTGGATGAGAATAATTACTGCTAAATCAAATTTAAGTGTTTTTTTTGCTTCTTTATATACAAAAAAACTTAAAGTAGGACCCAATATAACATCTATCCCTATCAGCATTATAAAGATATGAATAACGCCTACAGCTTTTGCTAAGGGTTGTGGATACCAAACCAGAAAAAACCAAATGAGAATAATGAAAGCCACTACTATAGAAATAGATAAGTGGCTTAGAAAGAATTTAAAGCGCTTAGACATCTTAATACTCTTTATTATTCTATAGTTAATAAAAAAGACCGAAAACGGTCTTTTTTATTTATCTAAAAATTAACGGCAAGCAGCTGGAGCAAATTTTGCCTCTAATGTACCTGCACTTAAACCAGTATCTAATTTTGCATCTGTAGCAGCAGTATGTGTAGCAGATGCACAACCCCAATCAATTGCTCCAGTCTGTCCTTTTGTTAATGCGGCATCTAATGCTATACCTGGGTTACCTGCAGCATTAGCACGAACATAAGGTTTAAGGAAGAGTGTGTTTGCGGCTGTACCAACACCAACTGCTGCTGCGTTATAAACAACTTTAATTTCGCCTGTCTTTTCATCAATCTGTACAGAAGTAACATACTTAGAGTTTGCACCACTGCTATCAGCTTGCGCATTCCAAGTAGTAGCAACATTTTTTAAATCAGTTACTGAAGCGGCATCTGATGCGATCATTTGTTTCGCACTATCCGCTAAATTTAATCCTTCAGAAATACGTGTACGCACGGTATAGTCTGAATATGCTGGAATCGCGATCGCTGCCAAAATACCAATAATCGCAACCACGATCATAAGTTCAATTAATGTAAAACCTTTTTGTGCATTCATAGCCTTTTCCCCAAAGATTGTATGTATGTTTTTATATAAGCTTTTTCAGCTATCATCTATATTGCAGCAACCATGCCAACTTTTATTTTAATTTAAAAACAACAAGTTATGATTTATAACAATTAAACCCAAGAGTATATTAGGCAAATAACTGACAAAAATTGTCACTCAAATTTTATTAGTATTGAATCACTAATAAAAATCTCTTAGCAACTCACTTCTTTTTTTTATTCTTTAATGTGATAAAAATCTCTTTAAAAGCAGATAAATAGATGACATTTTTTGTCAGTCGACATACTAAGCATGAATTTAAAAAAACAGCGAATCATAGGGCAAATAACTTAATTAATAATGATAGGCGCATTCCCTAATTCATTATTTTGATCTGGCATATTCTCATCGTAAAAGCGTGACATCACATCGCCAATTTGCTGAACCCCAATCACTACAGCATGTAAATACTGTTTTTGTTTAAGCTGCTGCACAATAGACTCGCAAATCTGTTGCCATATCTGCTCAGTCGTCGCATTTCCAATACCACGATCAAATATAATTTCTACTGTGCGTTCACATAAATTTAAATAGAGCAGTACACCGCTATTAAGTTCGGTATCCCAAACCCCAAGTTCTGCAAATAATTGCTGAGCTCTTAAACGTGTATTTTGTCTATACGCTTGTGAACAAGGGATATGCCCTTCTATAACGACCTGTATTTCACCAACATGACCAAGTTCTGCTTGTTGAACAGCTTCAGCAATCGCTTGTTTATCATTTTTATTGAAATAACGGCTACTAGCAGGAAAATAACAAAGATGCTTAAACCAACGCTTTAAGCTTGGCTCTACAGATTCCTCAATTTTGGGTTGAGTAATAATTTGTGTTGTTTCTGATGTTGTTACCATGAGCCTGAAGCACCTCCACCACCAAAACGACCTCCACCACCACCATAACCGCCGCCGCCACCACCGAAGCCTCCTCCACGGCCACCGCCGCCAGAACCACTCAGAATGGCCTGTAAAATAAGTTGGGCAATAGAAGTAATGAGTAAAAAGAAGATTCCAAAACCAAGTAATAAGCTAGTCACTAGACCTGCGCCATTTACAAAACCTGCTACAGCAGCAGCAACGCCAGCAGTAGATGCGCTAAGAGGTCGTCCGACAATAAATGAACCCACAATTCCAGCAACAAGAATAAATAAAGCCATTGTCAGGGTTGTCTGTTTAGCTTGTTGCTCTTCGGCAGCTTGATGTTGGCGTTCTTTTAAATCTTGAGCAGCTTGCTGAGCAACTTCCGGATCTAAATTTAAAATTCTTCCGATTTCATCAACACCAGCGTTTAAGCCTTGTGCATATTGGGCTTGTTTAAAATAAGGTGTAACTTGATTTCGAATAATTCGGCTTGCAACGATATCAGGCAATACGCCTTCTAAACCATATCCAGTTAGAATTTGTATGCGACGATCATTAATTGCAACTGCGATAAGTAAGCCATTATCACGTTTACTCGAACCAAGTTGCCATTTTTCACCGACACGTAAAGCGTAATCAAAAATATCTTCTTGGCCCGTAGTCGGTACAATCACAATGCCTATTTGTGCCTTACCTTGCTGGTACAAATTTAAAATTTTCTGGTTAAGTTGCTGCTTCTCAGCCTCGCTTAAGATATTGGCTTGATCAATGACAGGCTGATTTAATGTAGGTAAACCACGAATTGATTCACCATCAGCCATATCATTCGCAACCTGAGCTTGAGGCGCTGCACTTGAAGCAGCCTGCTCATTTACTTTAGGCTTCGATGCTTGAGCTTGCTGCTGTTGAATAATTTTACCTGCCACCACCGTGTCAGTTTCATCTGTAGCAGTGGCAATATTATTCTCACTCCAAGCCGCACTCTGAAACAGAACACTACAGCAGAGCATAATTAAGGTAATAACGAATACCTTAATTTGCTTAGACTGAAGCAATATAGTATTTCTCATGCGGCACTTCCTTGATTTAAATTAATCAAAAGAAACTTTTGGAGCCTGTTGAGCCGATGCTTCCGCAGAGAAATTAGCTTTCGGATGCATACCAATCACTTTTGCTGTTACGGCTTGCGGGAACTGACGGACATAAGCGTTATAGTCCTGAACAGTTGTAATATAACGATTACGTGCCACAGCAATTCGGTTTTCTGTACCCTCAAGCTGAACCTGTAATTCTTGGAATTGGGTATTGGCTTTTAAGTCTGGGTAATTTTCTGAAACAGCAATAAGTCGAGATAACGCACCTGTTAACTGGCTTTGTGCTTGTTGATATTTTTCAAGTAATGCTGGGTCTTCTAATACTTCTTTATCGACCTTCAAGCCTGCAACATTTGCACGTGCCTGAGTAACTTCTGTTAATACTTGCTCTTCATGCTTAGCATAGCCTTTAACTACGTTTACAAGGTTTGGTACCAAATCTGATCGACGTTGATATTGGTTCTGTACCTCAGACCAAGCCGCTGTTACAGCCTCATCTTTGACCTGTAAAGTATTATAGCCACAGCCAGAAAATAGTAAGGTGCTTGCAAGTGTTGTCGCGATTACAAGTTGTTTAAACGTTTTCATCGTCACTTTATCCTCAAGTTTTTCTTTATATTTTTAACCTCTTGTCTCGATTGTATGATGAATTTGGCATTATTGTGTTGCTTTTATTTTATAGATTTAAAAAAACCGGATCTTTAAATCCGGTTTTTATTCTAGCTTGGTCTTAACCTTGTTTCCCCTTGGAAACTTGTCATTTGATATTCATCGGCCAAATAGCTTTTCCAGTAATCGACCATATGTCCATAATCTGTTTGACTCGGATGAAAGTCCTTTTTGTAATAAGCAAAGTATTCTGGTGTCAGTTGTATAATCATTTTAACAAGCAAATACACACCAAAAATATTTCCTCCCATTTTAGGCAAGCTTTTCCATTTATCTTGCCAAAATAATCGCGTCGTACCATAGAAAGCAAGACTCGCAAATCCTGTAGTGACACTACGCATTAATAATCTGCGAATACGGTCATCGCCATAGACATGTTGATAGACATCAAATGCAACTGAACGATGTTCAATCTCCTCAATAGCGTGCCAGACCCAAAGCTTTAACGCAACTTGATCCAAAGTTTTTAATAATTCAGGATGCTGTAAAATATATCCTCCAAGCAAAGCCGTAAAATGCTCAAATGCACAGGTAAGGGCGAGCTGTAGCTTAGGTGGAATTGTTCTTAAATATTTATCACGTTCATTTAACCACGCTTGAAAACGATCCAAATTATAGTCATCACGGCGCCAAGCCTCATTAAACTCACCATGTGCTTTTGAATGCATCGCTTCTTGCCCAATAAAAGCGGCAATTTGTGCCTGTAGTTGAGGGTCGGAAACTTTGTCGCGTACATTGCGCACACTATTTACAAAAAACTGTTCTCCGACTGGAAATGTTGAAGAGAGTGCAGTTAAAAAATGGGACATTAAAGGCGAATTTGCAAAATAATAGCGCTTAATTGCTTGAGGATTAAACTCAAGCCGACGCACCGTAATACCCAACGCTTTTCGACGATTTAAATATGATTTTTCTGCCGTCATACCTGCGATGTTCATGCTCAACACCTACTGTATTGAAGAAGAGAACTTTGAGTATGTCGTGGGACTTAGGCACTAAAAAGGGCAAAAAAGCTTATTGTATTTGCCAAAAACGTCAAACCGATTAATGGTAAAAAATAAAGCCTGCATATCGCAGGCTTTATCAAAAACTTTAGTAATGATTTTTTAGATTAAACACCAAGGTAATCTAAAATACCTTCAGCAGCTTGGCGACCTTCCCAGATTGCGGTAACTACAAGGTCTGAACCACGGACCATATCACCACCAGCAAAGATTTTCGGGTTTGATGTCTGGAATTTAAATTCTTGCTGTTCAGGTGCAACAACACGGCCTGAACCATCAAGATTGATATTCACATTACCAAACCAGTCTGCTGGGCTTGGGCGGAAACCGAATGCTAGTAAAACTGCATCAGCTGGTAATACTTCTTCAGAACCTGGGATTGGCTCAGGACTACGACGGCCACGACTATCTGGTTCACCCATTTGAGTCGTCACCACTTTTACGCCTGTCACTTTGCCATTCTCACCAACAATCTCGATCGGTTGACGGTTGAATAGGAATTTCACCCCCTCTTCGTAGGCATTTTTTACTTCACGTGCAGAGCCTGGCATGTTGCTTTCGTCACGGCGGTATGCACAAGTTACATCGTGAGCACCTTGACGTAAAGAAGTACGGTTACAGTCCATTGCGGTATCACCACCACCTAGAACAATAACTTTTTTACCATCTAAACTGATATATTCATTTGGGTCTTTTTCCCAACCTTGGCAACGGTTCACGTTAGAGATCAAGAAATCCAGCGCATCATAAACACCATCAAGATCTTCACCAGGAAAACCACCCTTCATATAGGTGTAAGTTCCCATACCCATGAATACTGCATCATATTCTGCAAGTAATTCATCAATAGTGACGTCTTTACCAATTTCAGTATTTAAACGGAATTCGATACCCATACCTGTGAAAATTTCACGGCGGCGTTTCATGACATCTTTTTCCATTTTGAATTCTGGAATACCAAATGTCAGCAAGCCACCAATTTCAGGACGCTTATCGAATACAACTGGCTTAACACCACCACGAGCTAAAATGTCTGCACAGCCTAGACCCGCTGGACCTGCACCAATAATTGCAACTTTTTTACCTGTCCACTTCACATGTGACATGTCTGGGCGCCAACCCAAAGCAAAAGCTGTGTCATTGATATATTTTTCAGCATTACCAATAGTGACTGCACCGAACCCATCATTTAAGGTACAAGCGCCTTCACACAAACGGTCTTGCGGACATACACGACCACATACCTCAGGTAAAGTATTTGTTTGATGGCAAAGCTCAGCAGCTTGGAAAATTTGACCTTCAGCGATGAGTTTTAACCAGTTTGGAATGTAGTTATGTACTGGACATTTCCATTCACAATAAGGGTTACCACAACCTAAACAACGGTGTGTCTGATTAGTGACTGTTTCCGAAGTAAAAGGTTTATAAATTTCCACAAATTCTGCTTTGCGGACAGTAATATCTTTTTTCTCTGGATCTTGACGTGGTACATCCAGAAATTGAAAGTCATTATTTAGGCGTTCTGCCATGTCTCTCTCCGTGGGTAGGCGCGGATTTCACTGTTGCCCGCACCTGCCTATGTCTTTGCAGTCGTGGAATTATTGTGGGTCAGCTTGTGTAGTTTTCAAAAGCGATTGCAAGTTAGCAGCTTTTGGTTTTACAAGCCAGAATTTACGGCTGTAGAAGTCGAACTCATTGCGGATTTTATAAGCCCAAGCACTACCTGTTTCTTTGATGTGCTCGTCAATAATACGCAACAAGAACTCTTTATGATCTTCCATAGATTCTGTTGAAATACGAGTCAAGTCAATTAACTCGTGGTTGTAGTAATCTACAAAGTCATTATCAAGGTCAAGTACATAAGCAAAACCGCCAGTCATACCTGCACCGAAGTTATGACCCACTTTTCCAAGTACAGTTACAACACCACCAGTCATATATTCACAGCAGTGGTCGCCTGCACCCTCAATAACAGCGAATGCGCCAGAGTTACGAACTGCGAAACGCTCACCTGCCGTACCAGCTGCAAATAATTTACCGCCAGTTGCACCGTATAAACAGGTATTACCAATAATTGCTGTATTTTGAGTTTGGAAAGGTGAACCTTTTGGTGGGAAGATCGAGATACGACCACCAGCCATACCTTTACCTACATAGTCATTGGCATCACCTTCAAGACGGATATGCAAACCACCAGCGTTCCATACACCAAGTGACTGACCAGCTGTACCAGTTAAGTTCATTACAACTGGATGTGCTTCCATACCCAAGTTGCCATAACGACGAGCAATTTCACCCGATACACGTGCGCCAATTGAACGGTCACAGTTCACGACGTTAAAGTTGAATTGACCACCTGCACTTGACTCAATTGCAGGAAGCATTTCTGCGACCATTTTCTCAGCCAATACACCTTTATCAAATGGTGCATTACCTTGAACTTCACAGTACTGCGCTTTACCTTCAGCAGAAGGATGAGAAGTTAATAACGCGCTTAAATCAAGGTGAGCATGTTTTTCAGTTTCACCCGGTAATACTTCAAGCAAGTCCACACGACCAATTAAGTCTTTCAATGAAGAAACGCCTAATGCTGCCAACCATTCACGAGTTTCTTCCGCAATAAAGTGGAAGAAATTAATGAGCATTTCTGGCTCGCCAATATAGTGTTCTTGACGTAAATGATCTTGTTGAGTTGCAACACCAGTTGCACAGTTGTTTAAGTGACAAATACGGAGGTATTTACAACCTAAAGCGATCATCGGTGTTGAACCAAAACCAAAACTTTCAGCACCTAAAATTGCAGCCTTGATCACATCAAGACCAGTTTTTAAACCACCGTCAGTTTGTACACGTACTTTGCCACGTAAGTCATTTACACGAAGTGCCTGATGCGCTTCACTTAGACCAAGCTCCCATGGAGAACCTGCATGGTGAATTGATGAAAGCGGAGATGCAGCAGTACCACCGTCATAACCTGAAATAGTAATAAAGTCTGCATATGCTTTAGCAACACCCGCAGCAATCGTACCTACACCCGGTTCAGATACCAACTTCACAGATACCATGGCTTTCGGGTTAACTTGTTTCAAGTCAAAGATAAGTTGTGACAAATCTTCAATTGAGTAAATGTCATGGTGTGGCGGAGGTGAAATAAGTGTCACACCCGGTACTGAGTAACGTAAACGTGCAATCAAGCCATTCACTTTACCACCTGGTAACTGACCACCTTCACCCGGTTTTGCACCTTGAGCAACTTTAATTTGCAAGACTTCAGCAGAAGTTAAATATGCAGGTGTTACCCCGAAACGACCAGATGCGATCTGTTTGATTTTCGAGTTACGAATTGTGCCGTAACGCGCAGGGTCTTCACCACCCTCACCAGAGTTTGAACGACCACCAATAGTGTTCATCGCAATTGCAATCGCTTCATGAGCTTCTGGAGAAAGCGCACCTAAAGACATCCCTGCCGAGTCAAAACGAGGCAAGATCTCTTCAACCGATTCAACTTGTTCAACCGGGATCGGATTAGTTGTTTTTAACTTAAATAAGTCACGAATAGTCGCTACTGGACGGTTATTTACCAATTCAGCATATTCTTTAAAGTCTTCGTATTTACCAGAGCGAACCGCTTTATGTAGTGAGTTAATCACATCTGGGTTAAACGCATGGTACTCTTTACCAAATACGAATTTCAGTAAACCACCCTGATCAATTGGTTTACGACTTGACCAAGCTGTTGCTGCTAATTTTTTCTGATCATTTTCAAGATCAACAAAAGTTGCACCTTGGATACGACTTGGAACGCCCAAGAAACACTGATCCACAACTTCAGAAGATAAGCCTACTGCTTCAAAAAGCTGACCACCACGGTAAGAAGCAACTGTAGAGATACCCATTTTTGAAAGAACTTTTAATAAGCCTTTCTCAATACCTTTACGGAAGTTTGCTTGTGCATGAATCGGATCACCTAAAAGCTCACCTTTCGCAATCAAGTCATTGATTACATCGTATGCAAGGTATGGATAAACAGCAGTCGCACCAAAACCAAGTAATACCGCAAATTGGTGCGGATCACGTGCAAAACCAGTTTCAACCATAATGTTTGCATCAGTACGCAAACCAGTTTTAATGAGGTAATGGTGTACCGCACCCGTTGCAAGTGCAGCGTTTGCAGGTAAGTAACCTTCACGAATGTTTTTATCAGTTAAAACAATTAGGGTTTTACCATCACGAACAGCTTGTGCAGATTCTTCACAAATACGCGTAATTGCCGCTTGTAAACCTTCTGTTTCAGCATAGTTCAAATCAATATCAACTGCTTCATAACCCGGACGCTCAATGCTACGGATTTGCTGCATTTTTGAATTTGACAGTACAGGGCTAGAGATGATGATACGATCAGCATGCTCAGGGCCTTGTTCAAATACATTCTGCTCACGACCTAAACAGGTTTCGAGCGACATGACAATTGATTCACGCAGTGGATCAATTGGTGGGTTTGTCACCTGTGCAAATTGTTGACGGAAATAATCTGTCACATGGCGAACTTGACGAGACAATACAGCCATCGGTGTATCGTCACCCATAGAGCCAACTGCTTCCTGACCGCTTTCAGCGATTGGGCGTAACAACTGGTCACGCTCTTCAAATGTCACCATAAACATTTTTTGAGCTGCTTTTAATGTTTCGCCAGTTAAACCTTTATCAACAAGTTGTTCTTCAAGTTCAGGGTTTGCATTTAAGCGAATCGCATGATCACGTAACCATTCACGGTATGGACGCATGTTCTTCAAATGTGTACTAACATCTTTAGTATCAAGTACTTTACCTGTTAGGGTATCAACTACCAAAATCTGACCTGGACCTACACGACCTTTAGAAACTACGTCTTCAGGTTCATAGCCCCAAACACCGATTTCAGATGCCAAGGTAATGTAATCATTTTTGGTAATGACCCAACGTGCAGGACGTAAACCATTACGGTCAAGCATACAAATCGCATGACGACCATCTTGAATAACAAGACCAGCAGGACCATCCCAAGCTTCCATATGCTTAGAGTTGAATTCATAGAATGCACGTAAGTCTGCATCTAGAGTTTCAACGTTTTGCCAAGCTGGTGGAACGAGCATGCGTAAAGCACGGAATAAATCCATACCACCACCCACCAAGATCTCAAGCATGTTATCTAAGCTTGAAGAATCTGAACCTGTACGGTTTACAATCGGATTAAGCTCAGTAAGACCTGGTAATAATGGATTTTCAAATTTAGGAGTACGCGCTAATGCCCAGTTACGGTTTGCTGTAATGGTGTTGATTTCACCATTATGTGCAAGGTAACGGAATGGCTGAGCCAAAGGCCAACGCGGTAATGTATTTGTAGAGAAACGTTGGTGGAATACCACAATATGCGATTTTAAGCGCTCATCTGCTAAGTCTGTATAGAACTCAGCAATTGCCGCAGGCATCATCAAGCCTTTATAGCTAATGACTGTTGAACAAAGCGTAGTCACATAAAATAACGGATCTTTTTGGAGTTGTTGTTCCGCACGGCGACGCGCCAAGAATAACTTACGGTTAAATTCAACCTCAGTTACACCCATTGGACAGTTCACAATGACTTGTTCAAAAGCTGGTAAAGATTGAAGTGCAATTTCACCTAATGCATCGTTGTTTGTAGGAACGATACGCCAAGCGAGAACACGTAAACCTTCTGACTCGATTTCTTTCGTTAAAATATTTTTAGAGTGCTGTGCTAATGCTGGATCAATATTTAAAAATACCGTACCCACAGCAAAAATTTCACTTAGTGTAATATCACTTAGTTTTTTTGCTTCATCACGGAAAAATTGCTTTGGCATCGCCAATAATAAGCCGCAACCATCTCCCGTCTTGCCATCTGCGGCAATACCACCACGGTGCGTCATGCAACTTAAACTGTGAATCGCGGTTTCTACTAGATGATGACTTGATTCACCCTTCATATGGGCAATCAGTCCAAAACCACAGTTATCCTTAAACTCATCAGGTTGATATAAACCTTGAGCGGGAGCTACAGTATTAGGCGATGGCATGTGCATAGCGTACCCTTCTTTCAATAAGGCTCTTTCGAGCGTCAAACAAACAACTTCTTTTTGCGATAGTGCCTACGGATGATAGTTAGCTCAATGTTTCGCAAACAAAAAATTTTGGGCTGATAAGCCAATATACGCTGTTCCATTTTTACGTACACTGGTTTTTGCTAGAAAAATGTTTTGACTTATTTCGCACTCTTTTAAAGCAGTTCGACCCCACGACTCTGCATAGAATTCACTTCTTAGAGGGCTAAAATAGTTTGCAGCACATTAATAAGCACAACAATAAAGCAAAAAGTGTGCCATATTGAAAAATTGAGACTAAACCCTTATATTTATTATAAATATAGTTATTTTATTCACGTTATCATGTAAGAAAATGACTAAATATGCACCACATCTGGTCAAAAAATATTATTATTTAACTAATTTGCACCATTTTTGCGCACATTGCGAGGTGAATTAATTCCCTTTTGTGCCCTCATTTGTGGCATTTTTCTGTTGTCCATCATTTATCCGTGTTTGTGCAGTTCTATTAGGTTGATCAATATTGGAATTTGATTGCTGTACATCAACCACATTTCCTTCTGCATCACGACGAACTATCGTCGTTTTTGTAGCTGAGTTTGTACTAGCCGCTTTCGGCTGAGCATTTGTAGCACTACTGGTAGCACCTGCCATCAATAAAGATTCATCAATTGTAGGCAAAGCTGCTGGACGCAATCGAACTTCATAAAGCTGATTATTACCACCTTTCATCTCATCTGCCCCCAAATCATTTACCAGTGAGGCATAACTTGAGAACTGTTGTGGCTGAGGTTTAACTGACTCAGGTAATTGCAGATTAATTTGTGTTAATTGCTGAATTGCATCTTCTGAACGCTTGAATGTGCCATAAACCAACACATACTGCTCTGCTTGTTGTTCCCCACTTAAGCGGAAGTAAATAAATTTATTACGGTCAGTACGGTTTTTTAAAAAGTTTTTAATAATGTCTTCATCTGAGGCACGGAATAGCTCAAGCGTCCATTGCTTTTTATTTTCATTAATAAACTTTGTACCACGAAACTCAGGTTCATGCTCACCTGAAGCCACAGTACGTGTAGTTAAATCGAGTGGACGGACTTCATCCGCTAAAGCACCTAGGTTGGGTGTTGTAGCAACTTTCTCTGGTTGAATTTGTACAGGCGCCTCAGAATCAGCCGACTTTTCAACTTCAACCAGTTTTTTGCTATCGGTAATTACCCAAAAAATAAAAGCAAGGAATAAGCAGGCAATACCACCAACCAACCAGATATATTGTTGAACATTCTGCCAAAGTGTACGTGATACAGTCATGCTTTACCTTATTTGTTATCCGTGTTGATTTGCCAAAATAGCCTGTTTCATCAATTCGACATCAAAGTCTTTGGTAATTACTGCTTGCCCAAGTTGCTTTAACAACACCAAACGTAATTGCCCATTGAGAACTTTTTTGTCATGAGCCATATATCCAAGGAAATCATCCAATGGAATTTGTGGACATGATATCGGCAAATTCGCACGTTGAATGATTTTTTTTGTACGAGCTACATCTTCCTTTGAGATCCAGCCCAAACGTTGTGATAAATCTGCCGCCATGACCATACCCGTTGCAACAGCTTCACCATGTAACCAAGTACCATAACCAAGATATGACTCAATCGCATGACCGAAAGTATGGCCTAAGTTAAGTAAAGCGCGCTCACCTTGTTCTTTTTCATCATTCGCAACAATACGCGCTTTATGAGCACATGAACGATAGACAGCTTCTGCAAGTAAATTAGCATCTCTTGCAACAAGGCCATCCATATTTTCTTCAAGCCAAACCAAGAAATCTACATCACCTAAAAGTGCATATTTAATCACTTCAGCTAAACCAGCTGAAAGCTCACGTTCTGGTAATGTATTCAACTGTGCCATATCAGCCAAAACAACCTGTGGTTGCTGAAAAGCACCTAACATATTCTTACCAAGCGGATGGTTGATTCCTGTTTTCCCACCCACACTTGAATCTACTTGTGAAAGTAATGTGGTAGGAACCTGAACAAAATAAACGCCACGTTGGAAACAAGCAGAGGCAAAACCTGCCATATCTCCAATCACGCCTCCACCTAAAGCTAAAACTGTACAATCACGGTTAAAACTAGCTTCAAGCAACGCATCAAAAATTAAATTTAAATGTTGAATATCTTTATATCTTTCACCATCGGGCAAAATACAGGTCGCAACCGTTTTACCTAGGCTCTTTAAGGCTTCTTGATAGTGGCTTAAATATAAAGGCGCAACCGTAACATTACTTACAATCATGACCTGTTGACCATGAATATATGGTTCTAGTAATTGTTTCGGGTCAAGTTGACTACCAATAAAAATAGGATAACGGCGTTCGCCTAATTCAACATGTAAAGTTTGCATGAATTTATAAAACCACTAGTCAGTTCGTCTATTTTAACTTGTTCGATAGAATAAGTTGCAAAATCTTTTGTGCAAGATCACGTGCAGCACCTTGATTTGTTTCAATCGTATAGTGTGCAACTTCGCGATACAAAGGATCTCTAATCTTTAATAAATCCCGCAGTTTTTGTTCAGGATTTTCAACTTGTAATAAAGGTCTGTTTTTATCGCGATAGGTTCTTTGTAGTTGTAATTCGACAGGAGTATAGAGATAAACAACAATTCCACGTTGCTTTAAAAATTCTCGATTAGGTGCTTGAGTAATGGCCCCGCCACCCGTTGCAAGCACTAAGGCTTTACGTGAAGTAAGTTCATTTAAGACCACAGTTTCACGGGTACGAAATCCAACTTCTCCTTCTTTTTCAAAAATCCAGGGAATAGTTGCCCCTGTCTTGCGCTCAATTTCATGATCACTATCTAAAAATTCACGCCCTAATAGTTCTGCTAAATGACGTCCAACGGTTGTTTTTCCTGCCCCCATGGGCCCTACCAAATAAATATTTGGTAGGGTTTCAAACGCTTTGCTTGGCAAGGCGCCACCTATTTCAATTGCTTTCATTAAAAAATATATTAATGATTTCTCGCTAAAGTGTCATTAACAATTCGTGGTGTAACGAAAATCAGCAACTCTTGTTTATCATCAGACTTTACGTCTTTTCTAAATAAACGCCCAACTACAGGAATATCACCAAAGAAAGGAACTTTGGTTTGAGAATTCTTTGTCGTCTGCTCAAATACACCACCTAAAATGACAGTCTCCCCATTATCCACCAATACATTGGTATTGATATTATTCTTATTCAGAATTAATTCACCATTCGGTGCCTCACCAGCTATAGAATCCTTAGAAATATCTAATTTCATTTGAATCTTGCCATCAGGTGTAATGCTCGGAGTAACATCCAGACTTAAGAGAGCATCTTTAAATGATGTTGTCGCTGCAGAACCAGCACCAGAAATGGTCGTCATTAAATAAGGAACTTGTTGACCTGTTGCAACTTTCGCAGTTTGTTTATCAGCAGTCATGACTTTAGGTGTTGAAATCACTTCACCATAGCCATCAGCTTGTAAAGCAGATAACTCAAGATCCAACATGAAGTCAGACATACTGATGAGACCAAAGGCAATACTTCCCGCTGGATTAGAAACTCCCAAGTCAACGTTTAAGTTATCAGGGCGCTCAATAGTATATTTATAGCCTCCCGTAGTCTCATCTTTTTTAGGCTCACGCAAATTCCACAGGGTTGTTTCACTACCACCAACCAATAAGTTTTTATTATTGGTAATACCTTGCGAAAGAATACCCCACTTCACCCCAAGTTCTTTGGTAAATGATGTAGAGGCTCTTACAATACGTGCCTCAACCATGACTTGCTTAACTTGCACATCAAGCAACTCAATCATTTTACGAACTTTATCAATATTTTGTGCTGTGTCATTTACAATCAAGGTGTTAGTGCGTGAATCAGCTACAGCACTACCACGGGAGCTCAGTAAACTCTCTAAAGCAAGAGTATCTGAATTGGCAGTACGGTTTGCAGCTGCCCCTTTTGCATCACGAGAATCTTCAATTAACTTAAGTACATCAACAGCTTTCGCATAACTCATACGAATATAATCTGTTTGAATCGGAGCTAACTTAATTGTTTGCGCTAAGGCTTTTGCTTCATCATCTTCTGCTTTAATTAACTCAGCGACTGGTGCAATCCAGATCACGTTCCCGTTACGTCGTTTATCAAGGTTTTTCGTCTTTAAAATAATATCGAGTGCTTGGTCCCAAGGCACATCTTTCAAGCGTAGCGTGATATTACCTTGCACACTATCCGCAGCCACCATGTTGATACCTGTAAAATCAGCAAGTAATTGCAAAACACGGCGTACTTCAATGTCTTGGAAATCTAACGAAAGCTTATTACCAGAATAAGTCGGTGTCTTAGATGAAGAAGGGATACTTTTATCTTGTGGACGTTTTAAGCTAATCGTGAGCTTATTTTCAGCCTGATACGCCATATATTCATAGCTGCCAGATGACTGAATAGTAATTACACCAGCATCTTTTTCATTATAAGCATCAATACTTGAAACTGGCGTTGCAAAATCATTTACATTTAAACGGCGCGCTAAATGGGCCGGAATTTTTGTACCTAAAGTTCTTATAACAACTTTACTGCCTTGTTGTTGAACATCTACAGGTGTATTACTCCCCAAAAGGTCGACAACAACTAAGCCTTCTCCCTGATTACCACGTTGAAAACCAATATTTGAAACCCCTTGTGGTTGTGCAGCGGCTACAGGTATAGGCTTATTACTGGTTTGAGCCGAATTAATTTTTAAAATGAAAGTATTACCTTCCACTCGTGTTGTAAAAGCGCCAGCATCTTTTAGGTTTACGGTTAACCGTGAACGCTGGTCATCTGAAGTCACATCAACGGAACTTGCTTCATTGGTTGCAACTGCAATTTTAGACTGTTTTAAACTTTGCTGCGCCTTATCAAAATCTAGTATTAAACGTGAAGGATTTTCAAGTTGATAAGCTTGTGGCTGTGGTGGTAAGCCATTAAACATGACTCTAATTTCTGTGCCCTGACCTGCTATTTGCGTTGGTACAATATTGGTCATGCTGACCTGTGCAGATGCAGCCTGCATAATTGCAACAGCTACAACCCCCAAAGAAAACTGACGGAATACCTGATTCATTGTCTGACCATCCCCAATTAAATAATCTTTAAAAATACTTTTTCGTTGTTATTCCCTAAGTTTTAGGGTGCTGGCCCAATCAAGACCAATGTTCTCGGTCTCTCGACATAGCCTTCTCGACCATCTGGTACGATCTCAACCAAATCAATCTGGGTCGGGCTAATATGAGTAATACGGCCCTGATTCATACCCATATAATTACCCACTTGTACCCGTTCAATTTGATGATCTGGTGTTTGGATTAAAGCCAATATTTGACCACGATTATTACGCATGCTTCCTTTCATATTTAAAGCTTCAAGTGCATAACTTTCTAATGGCTGTGGCGTACGTGAGAAATTTGGATAAACCCGTTTTCCAGCCATAATCTTGAGTTCAGCAGCCAGCGAGCTTGGCATAAATGGGCTTTTCAATTGATGAGCAGCATAATTAAATTGTGGTACAGGGGTAAAAATCGGTGCTGGTTCAATAGGTAACGGTGGCTGGTTACGGATACTTGCCATTTGCTGGTTCACAGCATCGATTCTTGAATCACATCCCACAAGGGCAGCACAAGCCAAAACATAAAGAGTAATTTGCTTAATTTTCATCATCACTCTCCTATTTCGGCTGAGCAGAAGTGCTAGTAGATGCAGAGGCTGCTGGAGCCTGGGCCGATTGTGTCGGTGTATCTGTTGCTTCTACATATCGATAGGTTTTCGCTTTAATAGAATAATTCAGTACAGGAATATCCGACTTACTATCTTTGGCTGGGGATGCATCAACAGTAAAATCGTGCATGGTTACAATACGCGGTAAAGCAGCAATACTACTTACGAAAGCTCCAAATGCGTGATAGTCCCCTGTAGCCTCAATTGCGATAGGTTGTTCGATAAAAATTTCTTGCTTCACTTCATTTTCTAAGCGGATATTTTTAAATTTCAATCCAGAGTTCACACCAGTTAAGTTAATATCTTCAACTAAACTTGGAATCTCTGTTTCTTTCGGCAACTGTTCTAATTGCTGGTTGAAATTTGCCTGCATCTCTTGAAGTTGTACTTGATACTGTTGAAGGTTACGTAATTTCGAGTCTTTTTCTCGAAATTCATTTAATAAATTACTTTCCTGAGCTTGAGCATTGCCAATTGCTTGTAGCTTGGGTTGAATAGCAACAAAATATCCCAAAGCTAACACAACAAAGAAAATAAAAATCCAGCAAGTAATTTTTACAGATATTGGCCAACTACCATAGTTGTTCATATCCAGCGTATTAAATTGCTGAAGGAATTTATCTAAATTGAATTTCTTTTTCTTTGAAGCTGATTGCTCTAATGATAATTCTTGAAGTTCATCTTGACTCATTTGGCTGCCCCCGTGTCTTTAGCTACGGCTGGCTTATCAGCATCCTTATTCGTTGTGGTCACGCCCATTTCCCCCAAATCGACAGTCACAACAAAACTGCCATAATGATCTTCTACTCTAGGAAGAAGAGAACTCGCAGTCTTATCTTTTTTATCTTCAGTCGCCAAGAAAGAGCTCATAAAAGCATTACGATACCAAGGAGATGCTTCAAGATTACGGAGTAATTCAGCTACCGTATTTGGACTTTCAGCCTTACCCTCTATTGTAAATTTATCCCCGGTTCGGCTAAATTTAGTAAGATACATTGCTGGTGGCGTGACTCGAACGAGTTCATCAACTAGTCGCACCACTACTGGACGTTGACCCTGCAAATCTTGAATCAACTTCATGCGCTCAATAATGGCATCACGCTGTTCTTGTAAACCGTTTAATGCTTTTAATTGCTGATCAAGGTTTTGATTTGTACTTGTAATAAGTTGGTTTGCCTGCGTTTGATCATCTAGTTTATGATCAAAATAGAACCATCCCCCAAATACGGTTGTAATCCCCAAAACAACCACCCCAAAGCATAAAGTTATAAATTGTTTTTTTCGTTGCTCCCTCAGCTCTTCACGCCAAGGTAGTAAGTTAATTGTTGCCATTAATCAAAACTCCTTAAAGCCAAGCCACACGCCACCATTAAAGATGAAGCATCATTTTCAATTTTTTGAACGTCGACTTGAGGAGAAAAGCCCATTTGTAAAAATGGATTGGCAATAGTGACTCGGTAACCTAATTTTTGCTGCAAAAGCTTGGCGAGGCCTGGAATATTGGCATTACCACCAGCTAGTAAAATATGATCAATTTCATTGAATTGGGATGAAGAAAAGAAAAATTGTAAAGAGCGAGCTGCCTGCTGAACTACAGCATCTAGAAACGGATCTAGTACTTCAATTTCATAGTCATCTGGTAAAGTGCGATCTTTTTTCGCGCGGCTTGCTTCTTCTAAAGACAAACCATAACGACTTTGAATTTCAAGCGTAAGTTGCTTGCCCCCAAAGACCTGCTCACGGGTATAAATAATCTTGCCGCTTTGCATGACAGATAATGTCGTCATGGTATGGCCAATATCTAAAATCCCTATCGTATTTGCGCCCATCGGTAAGCTATCAGCAAACACACTAAAAGCACGTTCGACCGCATAACTCTCGACATCTGCCAATTTAGGATTCAAATCTGCCAATTCAAGGACTTCAACGCGTGTTTCAACGTTTTCAGTTCTTGTTGCGACCAAAAGAACATTTACACGATTTGGATTTGAAAGACGATCAGGCAAAACCTCAAAATCAAGGCTCACCTCATCCAACGGGAACGGTATGTACTGCTCCGCATCCACACGAATCTGAACTTCACGTTCGTCATCGCTCATATCTGCATCCATTTCGATGGTTTTATGAATAACCGTCGATGTCGGAACAGCAATTGCAGCATTTTTGGTCTGGGGATTTGCTAAATTCATCGCCCGTTCCAAAGCCTCTGCCACTGCTTCTGGATTTAAGATATTTTTTTCAACTACACTGTTTTCAGGTAAAGGCATCAAAGCATAGCTTTCCACCCAATATTTACCGTTCTTGACAGAGAGCTCTAACAACTTAACAGAAGTCGAACTAATATCGACGCCCATTAACCCCTTATTAGGTTTACGATATAACCTGAGCACACTATTGTCCTATTATTTTTTTATCCCCAAAAAAAATTACAAACCAATAATCTCGGTCTTTATTTTTACACGGATACAATATCTCATCTAACAATCCGCATGTCTAAAGGCTATACTGACCACAATTAGTTTGTATTCGATCTTATTAAAGCTTACTTATCATGAAAAAGCTATCCAGTTTGGGCTTCGTGCGTCCAATTTTTTTGATCATTATTATTATCTTAGTCTCACTTCCAATGGGATTTTATGGCATGTATCTCTATATTGCCCCAACCCTCCCGGAAATGAGTTCACTAAAAAAAGCACCGCTTTTAAAGCCATTGCAAGTCTATACAGCCGACAACCAACTTATTGCTGAGTACGGTGGCAAACTTTCTATTCCGGTTGAATACAAACAAATTCCTCCTACTTTTATTCATGCCTTCCTAGCAGCAGAAGATTCTTCTTTCTTTGAACACAGTGGCATTAGCTTTAAAGGTTTAGGTCGTGCTTTAAGTGAAAGTGTGACTGGTTCTGATGTGCAAACAGGTGGTTCGACCATCACCATGCAGGTTGCAAAGAACTATTATTTAAGTCCAGAAAGAACATTAAAACGCAAACTAACAGAAATCTTTTTGGCTCGAAAAATTGAGCAAAACTTATCCAAAGAGGACATCTTAAGTCTTTATGTCAATAAGATTTTCTTGGGTAAAAATGCTTACGGTATCGCAGCTGCTGCAAAAATTTACTATAACAAGAGTATCAATAAGCTTAGCATTGCTCAAATGGCTATGATTTCTGGCTTACCGAAAGCACCGTCTAAATACAACCCAGTTGTTAACCCAGAGCGCGCACTTGAACGCCGTAACTGGATTTTAGGACGTATGTTGCAGCTCGGTTATATTTCTCAAGCAGAATATCAAAAGGCTGTTGCAGAACCGATTAACTTGAACATGCCTAACCGCGACCTAAATAATATTCACCCATATGCAGGTGAAATGGTTCGTTCAGAGCTTGTAAAACACTTTGGTGAACAAGCAATTGACTCAGGCTATAAAGTTTATACAACTATTAATGCCCAACGTCAGGCTATTGCTGAGAAATCTGTACAAGATGGCTTAGAAGCTTATGACCGTCGTCATGGCTGGCGTGGAGCTGAAGCACATGACAAACCATTAAGCCAATTTAGAGCTTATGCCAATACCTACCCTGCGGAAGTCACCAAGGTAAATAACAACTCTTTTGAAGCATTAATGCAAGATGGCTCAACAGTTACTGTGCAATGGTCTGGCATGTCATGGGCACGTCCCTATCGCAATGCGAATAGTGTAGGTGGAGCACCTTCACGTGCATCTCAAATTGTTAAAGTGAAAGATATTGTTCGTTTACGACCAAATGATGCCAAGACTGCATGGTCGTTAGTGCAAGTACCAAAAGTTCAAGGCCAACTTATTGCAATTAACCCAAATGATGGCTCAATTGAAGCCATTGTTGGTGGTTATAATTTCTATCAATCAAAATTTAACCGTGCTTTACAAGGCTGGCGTCAGCCTGGTTCTACCATCAAGCCATTCCTCTATGCTTTAGCATTAGAGCGTGGTATGACTCCTTACAGCATGGTCAACGATAGTCCAATTACCATTGGTAAATGGACACCGAAGAATTCTGATGGCCGTTATCTAGGTATGATCCCCTTACGTCGTGCTTTGTATTTGTCGCGTAATACCGTATCAGTAAGACTTTTACAAACAGTAGGGATTGAACGTACTCGCCAGTTATTCATGGATTTTGGTTTACAAGAAGATCAAATTCCACGTAACTACACCATTGCTCTAGGTACACCACAAGTATTACCAATTCAAATGGCAACAGGTTATGCAACGTTTGCAAACGGTGGTTACCGTGTTCAACCACATTTCATCCAACGTATTGAGGATGCATACGGCAAAGTTATTTACGAAGCTAAACCAGAATATGCATGTATTCCATGTATTAATGCCCCTGAAACAAAAGGTGATGCGCAGACAACTACACCAGATGATCAAGTTGTTGAAGTTACCAATAAAGAGTTAGAGCAGAAAGAAAAGGCAGCTAAACAGCTTAACCTCAAGCAGACCGATAAAAACAATAGTCAATATCGTCAAGCACAGCGTATTTTAAAATCAAGCTCAGCTTATGATATGGCAAATATCTTACGTGATGTAATTGAGCATGGTACAGGTCGTGCTGCGCTTAAAATTGGTCGTAGTGACTTAGGTGGTAAAACAGGTACAACGAACGATGCAAAAGATGCATGGTTTGCGGGCTTTAATGGCAAGTTAGTTGCGATTACATGGGTCGGCTTTGACCAACCGACGACTCTTGGTCGTCGCGAGTATGGCGGTATTGCGGCATTGCCAATCTGGATTAACTTTATGGACCAATCCCTAAAAGGTACTCCAGCAGCTTGGGTGAGTTTAGATAAAGATGCTCAGGCGCCGATTTCTCGTGACAAACAAGCTGTCGTTACTGAAGTAACAGATAAGAAAACATATCGTGCTGCACCGCCATTAGCACGTCCACTCTATCGTCCTGCACCGCCACAACCGAAAGCGAACACCAATAATGACTTTGATGATTTACCTGGTGAGGAAATTGTAATTCCATCTAAAGCAGCACCTCCAGCAATGAAGCCTTCACAAGGAGCAGCGCCGAGGCGTGACAAAGATGAATTAGAAAACTTGATTAACCAAATTGAGTAAAAATAAAAAAGCCATCGTTAGATGGCTTTTTTATTACGCTTTTGGAAAAGATATATTTGAAATGATGCTGTTACTTGCAGTTGCGATTGTTGTTCTAATTGCATGCGACGCTCTGGAGAGGCCTTATATGCATACGGGGTCATAGCAATCAGACTCTTTAAAGCTTGTTGGTCAAGTAATAAAGGAGCATCTATAACTTGCTGTTCTTTCAACTCAAATAAATCTTGCAGTTGTTCAACAAACTTTTGCGGTGTGTGCGGATTGACCTGCTCAAACAGTGCTTCACGCATCGCATATAAATGTTCAGTTGCAGGTGTGACAACAATTAAATATCCATCATCTTTTAGTACACGTAAAATTTCTGCTTGCGGAATCGGGCTAAAAAGACTGGTACACACATCCATACTCTGATCGATTACAGGTAAAGTTGCTCCTGTACCCACGACCCAAGTCACTTTGTCATTTAACTTTGCTGCACGTTGTACTGCATTTTTTGCAATATCTACGCCTATACACTGCTCAACAACATGCTGCATTGCACTGGTGTAATAGCCCTCGCCACAACCAATATCAAGTACAGCTTTGGCTTTAAGCTGTTTCAGTAAATCAACTACAGCTTGCTGTAAAGGTTGATAATAGCCACCTTGTAAAAAGGCACGGCGCGCATCTACAGACTCGGGAGTATCCCCCGGATTTTTACTGTGTTTATGCTGTACAACGTGTAAGTTCACATAACCTTGTTTTGCAATGTCATAACTATGACCCTGATCACATCGCCAAGTTTTACTTACTAATTCGAGTCTCTGTCGACACACGGGACACATTAAATTTTGCATAGTCACTTCTAATTATTCTCTTGTTCTTTTTGTTGTAAATAAGCCTTTGCTTGCGTACCAACAAAAGTACGGCCCGCATTTGTTCCATTAATCCATTCATTTACCTCAAACAAATCAAATAAACCAATTTTAATTAAAGTCGGAATCGCAATTTTTAATTCCTCTTCAATTTGGCCTCTTTGCCCCGCATTATACAAATCAATGTTATGCAGCATCGTCGCTACTGTTCCAGTTTGTACCTGACTACCATCTTTAAGTACAACTTGAGGTAACACTTCCCCATCACTAACCACTTTTTGGTTAATTACATATAATTGGTCTAGCCCAACAACCTTTGTCATTTACCTCTCCAATAAAAAAAGCCAGTAGAAACTGGCTTTATATTGACACCAAAATAAGTTCTAGCGCAATTTTAAGGTCATTAGGCCTAAAACAACTAGCATAATCGTAATAATCCAGAACCGGATAACCACTTGGGTTTCTTTCCAGCCTTGTTTTTCATAGTGATGATGCAATGGTGCCATCAAAAATACGCGCTTATTCCGCATTCGCAACGACCCGATTTGCAGGAAGACCGATACAGCCTCCATCACAAAAACACCACCCATAATCGCAAATACGATTTCTTGGCGTACCATAACGGCAATTGTTCCAAGCATTGCGCCTAGAGCTAAAGCACCCACATCACCCATAAAGACTTGAGCTGGATGGGCGTTATACCAAAGAAATGCCAAACCCGCACCAATCATGGCAGAACAGATTACAACCAGTTCTGAAGTATATTTAACATATGGAATATGCAAATAATTAGCAAAACGGATATCGCCAGATAAGTAAGCAAATACGCCTAAACCAGAAGCAACCATAACGACTGGCATAATAGCTAAACCATCTAAACCGTCAGTTAAGTTAACTGCATTAGACGCACCGTTAATCACTAAATAAGTGAATACAATAAATGCCAAACCTAAAGGAACAATAGAAAGTGGAATAGAAAGATTCTTAAAGAAAGGAATCAATAAATCCAGCATATTTGCAGTGTGTTCTGCATTAGATTGTTCAGTTGCAATTAAATATAAGGCAATACCAGCACCGAGTGACGCAATAGAAGTCCAGAAGAACTTCTTACGAGCAGGTAAACCAGCATTGTCTTTATAGCGAATTTTAATCCAGTCATCTGCCCAGCCAACTGCGCCGAATACAACCATTACACCAAGCACAATCCAAACATAAGGGTTAGATAAATCAGCCCATAACAAAGTACTAATACCGATTGAAAGTAGGATTAAGATCCCACCCATCGTCGGTGTACCCATTTTTTTAGCATGATTTTCAGGAGCAAATGAACTTACTGCCTGACCGTATTTTAACGCCTGTAATTTACGAATCATGATCGGCCCGAGAACCAAACCAATGGTCAGTGAGGTTAATACACTGAGTAAAGAACGTAATGTTAAATAACGAACGACCTGAAACGAACTGTGATAGCCCGCAAGGTGTTCAAACAACCATAACAGCATTTAAAGTTTCTCCATCAAATCAGCCATCAACGTTTCCATATGAGTAAAGCGAGAACCTTTAAACAGGAAACTCATGGACTGTGGTTGATGTGTTTGGATTAGATTGATTAAAAATGGAAGCGCCTCAGCTTGAGTCTGAAATGCTTTCAATTTATTAGAATGAAGGCCTGCACCTTCGAGAGCTGCTGAGGCAAACTGCCCCACTGCAATAATATGGTCTAAAGGAAGCTCGGCGAGGTCGCGACCTAAATCGTGATGTTCTTGCCAACTGCTATCGCCTAACTCGCCAATATCCCCCATCACCATGACTTTAATGCCATTTTGTTGAAGTAATACTTGTGCCGCAGCACGCATGGACGTTGGATTAGCGTTATAAGTGTCATCAATAAACAAGTAAGGCGCTTTTTGAATAAAGTTCAAACGACCTTTCGCACCTTGCGCTTGCTCTAAACCTTTTACAATATCTTCTAAGCTAATCCCTAGCGCTAGAGCAAACGCTACGGCTGCCGTTGCATTTTGTACATTATGCTCACCAGCAAATGGCAATCTTACAAAGCTAGAACCTTGAGGCGTATGTAACTGAAAATTGACAGACTGTGGCAATAATTCAATATCTGTAGCAAAGACGTCACCACCTGTACCAAAGGTAGAGATTTGATGATCTTTCGCTGCTTCACGAATCTCGGTAGTGAAGTCATCTTGTTGCGGAACAATAGCAACGCCCTGAGGCAAAATATGACGATAAATTTCCGATTTAGCACGACAAATGCCATCACGCCCGCCGAACTCACCCAAATGAGCAGTTCCAATATTTAAAATGCCAGCGACGTGTGGCTGAACAAGTTTTGATGTGTAATCAATTTCACCTTGATGACTTGCGCCAAGTTCCATCACTGCATACTGATGTTCCTTACGAAGCTCGAGCAGCATCATCGGCACGCCTAGGTCATTATTTAAGTTGCCTCGGGTAATGAGTGTGGGTGCTAAACGAGACAGTATGCTTCCTAGCATTTCTTTGGTGGTGGTTTTGCCACTACTGCCTGTTAAAGCAATCACTTTCAATTGAGCATTTTGTTCGCGGCGATAAGCACCTAATTGCCCCAAAGCCAAACGAGTATCAGCAACCACAAGCTGAGCAATATCAACATCTAATGGACGTTCAACAATAGCGATTTGACAACCATTTGCTGCAACTTGTGCAACGAAATCATGTGCATCGAAACGCTCACCTTTTAGTGCTAAAAAGGCGTCCCCACTTTCTGCATGACGTGAGTCAGTCAAAATACGTTTAATTTCAGTTTGAGGGATCTGGTCTTTATGCCAGTAACCCTGCGTTGCCTGTTGTAATTGTTGAGCTGTCCACGGTTCCAAAGGCACGGTACTGGTGGTTGAAGTATGCATAATTTTTCCTATTGTGCAGGGTAAGCAGCATCTACCGTATGATGTTGTGCATCAATCGCAGAACGCACTTCAACCACATCATCAAACCAGTGACGCACACCATTAATTTCTTGATAATTTTCATGTCCTTTACCGGCAATCACCACAATGTCACCAGCTTGAGCTTGCTCTGCAACAAATTTAATGGCTTCACGTCGGTCATGAATTTCATGCATACGATGCCCTGAAAAATCGATTCCTTGCTTCATGTCAGCAAAAATCTGTTCAGGGTCTTCTGTTCTTGGGTTATCTGAAGTCAAAATAACCGGATTTGCGCCATCTAAAGCAGCTTGGGTCATGAGTGGACGCTTACCACGATCACGATCACCACCACATCCAAATACTGCCCAAAGCTCATTAGAAACATGACGCTTTAATGTTTTAAGCACTTGAATCAATGCATCTGGCGTATGAGCATAATCGACTACAAATAGTCGCTCATCATCACGAATGACTTGCATTCGGCCTGGGGCACCAACTAGTTTAGGAACAAAATCAACTAATGCTTGTAAATCGAAACCAGCTTGCTCAGCAGCTATGAGTGCAGCAATCAAATTTTCAACATTGAAATGACCTAATAGCGGACTTTCTACCGCAAATGAACCTTGCAGCCCCATCAAATTAAAGGTTGCACCTGCCAAGCTATAACTTAAATCGGTAATGTAATAATCAGCTGTATTTTGAGTAAGCGAATAAGTCAAAATTTTAGGTTGTGCAGGATTATTCTGTGCAGACTTAATCATTAAATCTGCATGAGCATCATCTAGATTAATCACAGCAACTTTTAACGAATTAAACTGGAACAAACGAGCCTTTGCTTCTGCATAAGCTTCTAGGGTGCCATGATAGTCGAGGTGGTCACGACTTAAATTACTATAGACAGCAATTTCAATATCACAACCATTTAGTCGGCCCTGCTCAAGACCATGTGAACTCGCTTCTAAAGAAGCAAAAGTTGCACCCTGCTTAGCATAAGCATGTAATTCATTTTGTAATTGTAGAGCATCAAGAGTGGTATGCGTAGAAGGTGTCAAGTCCGGTAAAATACCATTACCAGTCGTCCCCATCACTGCACAGCGCTGATGTTGTGAACTAATTAACTCAGCAATTAAGCGAGAAATAGTCGTTTTACCATTTGTCCCTGTTACAGCAATAATCCGTAATGGTTTAACTGTATCAGTCTGTTGTAAATAACATTTTTGCCACTCACCCATGCGCTGGCGCACATCAGGACATACCCACTCATTTGCCACACCTAATTCGGTTTCACTAATTACGGCAAGCGCTCCATTTGCTAAAGCTGCTTCAGCAAATGTACGTGTTTTTTCAGGTTGGCTATAACTGGTCAAAGCAATAAAAATTTGGCCTGTTTCGATTTTACGACTATCTAAACCAAAGCCATGAAATGGCTGGTGAGGCCATTGTGCATCAATCTCGATTGGATTAATTTCTTGAAAAGAAACAGTCATAGCTTACCTGCGAGTAGGATTCTGTGGAGTATTAAGTGGCTTATCAAGCGGTACGTTCATTAAACGTAGCGACTCTTGCATAATACGAGCAAAAACTGGGGCAGCAACCAAACCACCGTAATAACGACCTTGTGGATTTTCCACAACCACAATAACAGCTAAACGCGGATCACTGATTGGTGCAACACCGGCAAATAAAGCACGATATTCACTATTTGAGTAACCCTTACCATCAGCACGCAATTTATGAGCGGTACCTGTTTTACCACCTACTCGATAGCCTGGAATATTGGCTTGTGTCGCTGTACCACCCGGCATAGTCACTTGCTCAAGCATTAACAAGACTTGATCAGCAATTTTCGGATTAAGAACCTGCTCACCCTTAGGTGCCTGATCTAATTTATGCAAGCTTAATGGCATTTTTACGCCATGATTTGCAAGCATGGCATAGCCTTGAGCCAATTGAAGAATAGTTGCGTTTAGACCATAACCATAAGCCATAGTACCAATTTGAGAAGAGTTTAATTTACTTACAGGAAGTACTAAACCAGAACTTTCCCCTGGGAACTTCACAGCAGAACGCTTACCAAAACCAACACGATTAAAGAAAGTCGGCAATGTCTCTTTTGGAAGTGATAATGCAATTTTTGCAGAACCCACGTTTGAAGACTTAATAATGACACCTGTTACGGTCAAAGTCCCGTAGTTATGGGTATCACGAATGGTATGCCAACCTAAACGCATTGAACCAGGTGAGGTATTTACAATGGTATTTGGTGTGTATTGACCTGTTTCTAAAGCAGCAGAAATTGTGAATGGCTTCATGGTTGAACCTGGCTCGAACATATCGATCGCACCACGGTTACGCATAGCATCTTTATTAGACAAGCCATTCTTATCATTCGGGTTATAAGATGGCCAACTGGTCATAGCCAAAATTTCACCCGTTTTAACATCAACCGCAATAGCCGTTGCTGAACGTGCATTATTCGCGACACCAGCAGCCGTCAATTCACGGTACATAATGTACTGTAAGCGAGAGTCGATACTTAAAGTGATATTCTCACCCGGCTCACCCTCACGGATTACTTCAGAAACTTTTAAACGGTTACCGCGCTTATCACGAATAATTTTTTGTTCGCCATCTACACCGGAAAGTTGTTTATTCAACTGCATTTCCAAGCCTTCAACCCCCTGACCCTCACTGTTGGTCAAGCCAATAATTTGAGCATTTGGCTGTGGTTGCGGATAATAACGTTTATAAGTTTTTTCTGCGTAGACCCCTTGGAAGTTACCTTTCATAATGAGGTCGGCTTGTTGCGGTGGAACTTCTTTTTTCAAAACCAAATAGCGAGAACGCGGACGTGCATTCATCTGTTTTTTAAGATCAGCGCGGTCAACACCGACCACATCGGCAAGCTCATCAAGGTTTAAATTTTTATCTGGTAACTGGCGTTTTAATTTACGATTTTTCGGATCTTGTTTTAGTTCAGCCGTAATTTGATCGTATAAATGTTTGGTTTCAAAATAATCACGTGGGTCCATCACAATTTTCATGATTGGACTACTAATCGCTAAAGGTACACCGTGACGATCACTAATCACACCACGCATGGCTTCTACACGTTCAGTACGCAAAATATTGGCATTGGCCTTATTTTGTAAAAAGTCCTTATTAATAATTTGAACGTAAAATGCACGTGCAATTAATACCACAAAACACAGGAGCACCACTGCCCAGAGCAGATAAAACCGCCACATATCAAAGGCAAGACTTGGTTTTTCCGAAATAGACTGCTGTTTTTTTCGTGTTTGCTTTGTTCGCTTATCTACCATACAGCAAGGCCTTACTTATTTTGCTCTGAGGTCATCGGTAAAGAAATTACCACCGTTTCTGCAGCCGGTGGCGAAAACATTCGTAATTGTGTCACAGCACGCGTACCAATTTGAGCAGTCGCACCAAATGTTTGTTGCTCAATCAATAAACGTCCCCATTCAGCATTGAGGTCGTCACGTTCACGCATATAAGAGCTTAACTCTCTATAATCATGACGGTATTCAAATACCTGTAATACCACCATCATGGCACTGATGAAAACCAATGCCACCATGACTGTATATATCACAACTTTTTTGACCACTTTATTTTCTGTGGTTTCGATTTCATCACTGCTTTTCATTACGCGCCTTTTTGTTCCAAGCGTTCAGCAACCCGAAGCCATGCACTACGTGAACGTGGGTTCGCTTTTACTTCTTCTTCACTCGCACGAACCCGTGAAATTTTCTTTAATCTTCTGGTATCAACTTGTTGTTGAGGCATGCCCCAACCAGAGTCCTCAGCAAGCGTTGATTCTTTTTGAATAAACTGTTTGATCAACCGGTCTTCAAGCGAATGGAAGCTGATCACAGACAAACGTCCTTTTGGTTTAAGCAAGTCTACAGCTTGCGGCAAAAACACTTCAATATCATCTAGTTCTTTGTTAATAGCAATACGAATTGCCTGAAAAGTACGCGTAGCCGGATGCTTATGTTTTTCCCATTTTGGATGGGCTGTTTTTACAAGTTCAGCCAATTGTGCTGTCGTATCTAATTTTCCAGCCTGTTTAATTGCTTTAGCAATACGTCGACTATATCGTTCTTCACCATATTGATAAATGATATTCGCCAACTGCTCCTCTTCAATTTCAAGCAACCACTCGGCAGCCGTCAATCCTTTAGAGTTATCCATACGCATGTCCAAAGGACCATCTTGCATAAAACTAAAGCCGCGTTCAGCTTGATCTAATTGAGGAGAAGACACACCTAAGTCTGCCATAATTCCATCGACACTTTGCACCCCAATTTCCTGCATTTTTTCTTTAATTTCAGCAAAACTTGCATGAATAATGGTAAATCTTGGGTCTTCTTGTGCTAAAGCAGCCGCAACTTCCAGAGCTTGAGGGTCTTTATCAAAGGCATATACTCGAGCATTTTCATCGAGTTTAGACAATAATAAGCGCGTATGCCCGCCTCGTCCAAAGGTTGCATCGATATACACCCCAGTTGTGCGATCTGCCAATAAGCTTTCAACGGTCTCAAAAAGTAAGACAGAAATATGCGACATAGGAGTTAAATCATAGCGTAAAAATGTAACTGCACATTATCACCTTGTTTATGATGAACACCAAACGGCTTTTTGTAGGAAAATATTAATTTTTCATAGAGAAAACCGTTTTCTTTGCATTTTTTAAGCAAAATAAAAAAGCAAGCTCACCTTTCCAGGTTCACTTGCTTCAATATTAAAAGTTTAAGTAATTTTTAAACGGCTACTCTAGCTATATTTATCTTTACTATTTCCCTTCATAAATCTGATCGAAGATGGCTCCATTGGCAAAGTGAGTTTGCTGAGCTTTTGCCCACCCACCAAAAACATCATTAATCGTAAATAATTTAATTTTTGGAAATTGTGCTGCATATTTTGCAGCGACCTGAGGATTACGTGGTCGGAAGTAATGTTTAGCGGCCAACTCTTGTCCTAAAGGTGAATATAAAAAGTTAAGATAGCCTTTTGCTAAAGTACGGTTACCGTCCTTGTCGACTGTTTTATCTACAATCGCAACAGAAGGCTCTGCCAAAATTGAAATGGATGGATAAACAATTTCATATTTATCTTTATCAAGCCCTTTAGTTGCCAATAGTGCTTCATTCTCCCAAGAGAGTAGAACATCTCCAATTCCGCGCTCAGCAAATGTAGTCAGCGAACCACGTGCCCCAGAATCTAACACTTTGACATTATGATAAAGTTTTTTAACCAGCTCTTTTGCTTTGGCATCATTTCCACCTGGCTGTTTTAAAGCATATCCCCATGCAGAAAGATAAATCCAGCGTGGTGCTCCCCCCGTTTTCGGATTAGGCGTAATAATTTCAACGCCAGGTTTAGTTAAGTCATTCCAGTCACGAATATTTTTTGGATTACCTTTCCTAACCAGAAAAACAACTGTAGATGTATAAGGTGCCGAGTTATTAGGAAACTCTTTTTGCCAGTTCGGCTGGATATATCCGGCTTTAACAATTTCATCAATATCATTCGCTAAAGCCAAGGTCACCACATCTGCTTGAAGGCCTGTCGCTACAGCTCGAGCCTGTTTCCCAGAGCCACCATGGGATTGTTTAAAATCAACGTCTTGACCTGTACGTTGCTTCCAGAATTTTCCAAAAGCCTGATTATATTCTTGGTAAAATTCACGGGTTGGATCATAAGAAACATTTAAAAATGTAGTCGCAGCCTGTACTGCACTTACGGCTAACCCCATATATGTAGCGACCGCAATTATTGCTATTCTTTTCATTTATAAAAACCAATTTCATTTTTAAACTATACTATATTTTTATGTTTTCATTTTTCCATCAAATACTTATAACAATTCAAGGTTTACTAATCACTTTAAACGATATAATTTCTGCTTAGTTTTTATTCATATTTTAGAAAAGTTTTGTAATTATTCTTATAGTTTATTTATAGTCTTCACTTTATCTACACATTAATTTGTTAAATAATGAGACGTAATGGATACAGATAGGCTACATTTAAAAGATACCAAGGTGAAATAAAGGTGTTTTTTGTAAAAAGTGTGACATAGTTCTACTTTTTTATTAAAATTTATGTTTGAATCGTAGCGTTACCGTAATTTTACATTTGGTTAAACTCAAAAAATAGACGAAATGTACGTACTGAGGGGATGAGTAAAAAATGAAAACTAAGTATGGAAAAGCTTTGAGTTTGGGTTTGGTGCTCAGTTTTGCATCACAATTATCTGTTGCCGCAGCACTCAAAGATACACCGAGCAAAAGCGTTTCGGACCGTCAGTCTTCGCTTATTGAAAAAGCGCTAGACCAACAAAAACGCAATACTATAGCCTTACCATCTACAGATGATGAGCTAAAAGTACTTAACACTATTCGTGTGACACCTACTCAAAATTTTCTTGCTGCACAGCATGAACGTTTTTCACGTTTTGTTCAGGCAATCTTCCAGCCACATACTTCTTAATATTTGAAACGGCCCCTCATCGTTTCAAATTAAGCCCAGTCTGCCGTTAAATAAAAACGTCAGAATACTGGGCTTTTTCGTTATAATAGTTTCAATTTTTATTTTGACCCATTATCTATGAAAGTTCGTACTCGTATTGCACCTTCTCCTACTGGTTTCCCTCATGTTGGTACTGCCTACATTGCCTTATTCAACATGTGTTTTGCGAAACAACATGGTGGGGAATTTATTTTAAGAATTGAAGATACAGACCAACTTCGCTCTACACCAGAATCTGAAAAAATGATTTTAGATTCTTTACGTTGGTTAGGTTTAAACTGGTCTGAAGGTCCAGATGTGGGTGGTCCTCACGCACCTTATCGCCAATCAGAGCGCATGGGAATTTATAAGCAATACGCGTTAGAACTTGTTGAAAAAGGTCATGCTTTTTACTGTTTCGCGACAGCAGAAGAACTAGATCAAATGCGTGCTGAACAGCAAGCACGTGGTGAAACACCAAAATACGATGGCCGTGGCTTAAAGCTTTCTCAAGAAGAAGTTACTCGCCGCCTCGAAGCCGGTGAACCTCATGTCATTCGTATGAAAGTACCAGAAGAAGGTGTGTGTAAATTTAATGACTTATTACGCGGGGAAGTAGAAATTCCTTGGGCACAAGTCGACATGCAAGTGCTTCTTAAAACAGATGGTTTACCAACTTACCATTTAGCAAACGTAGTTGATGACCATTTAATGGAAATCACACATGTATTACGTGGTGAAGAATGGCTTCCATCTGCACCGAAGCATCAGTTGCTTTACCAATACTTTGGTTGGGAAATGCCAACGCTTTGCCACATGCCATTATTACGTAACCCAGATAAATCAAAATTATCTAAACGTAAAAACCCAACATCAATTAACTACTACCGCGATATCGGTGTTCTACCAGAAGCCTTACTCAACTATTTAGGCCGTATGGGCTGGTCAATGCCAGATGAGCGTGAAGTATTTACTCTTCAAGACATGATGGATCACTTTGATATTCAACGTGTATCTTTGGGTGGTCCGATTTTTGATGTCGAAAAACTCAATTGGTTAAATGGCCAATGGATTAAAGGCTTAACACCAAGCCAACTATTAGACCGTTTACTTACTTGGAAAAGTGATCGCAGCACTTTAGAAGACATTGCTGCCGCTATTCAACCACGTATTAATTTACTTTCTGAAGCTGTGAATTGGGCTGGTTTCTACTTTAATCATATGCCACAAATTACAGCCGAAATGTTTGAAAGTAAAAAATTGACTCAAGAACAAGTTCGTCAAAGCTTACAATTTGCAATTTGGCGTCTTGAAGGTCAATTTACTTGGAATAATGACACGGTTAGCCAAACCTTAATGGACTTGGCAAATCAGATGGGTATTAAATTACGTGACTTTATGCCAGCGTTCTTTATTGCAATTGCCGGCTCAACCAGTTCTACACCAGTGATGCAATCAATGGTTACGATTGGTCCTGATTTAACCTTTGCTCGTTTACGACATGCATTAGAAATTGTAGGCGCACCGAGCAAAAAAGAGGTAAAAATCTGGGAAAAACTCAATGAAAGCTTAAAACTGCCGAAAAATGAAGCAACTAGCGAAGCTTAATTCATTTTTTTGTTGACGTGTGAGCGCATTCAACCTAATATTGCGCTCACACAAACTGGGGCCATAGCTCAGTTGGTAGAGCGCTACAATGGCATTGTAGAGGTCAGCGGTTCGATCCCGCTTGGCTCCACCAAGATCCTTTGTGTTTGCCTCATCAAGTCCCTATCGTCTAGAGGCCTAGGACATCGCCCTTTCACGGCGGTAACCGGGGTTCGAATCCCCGTAGGGACGCCATTTTCTATTAGAAAAATTCATTTTAAAGACTCTTTCATCACCTTCCTGTCTATTCTTTGACACCTTCTTGATTGCACATTTGTCTATTTTATCTAAAATAGCGTCTTTCTCAAATTCTCTCAATGTGTATGTAATATGCAGCCATCTGACAATCAACTAGATGCTCAGCATCAGAACAGTACTGCACCTTTAAAAAGAGCCATGAGTACTCGCCACCTTGTGATGTTATCGCTAGGGGGAGCAATCGGTACTGGTTTATTTTTAGGTTCAGGGGAAGTCATTTCACAAACTGGACCTATTGGCGCAATTATTGCCTACATTCTTGGGGGTGCGATTGCTTACATGGTTATGCTCTGTTTGGGCGAGCTGGCTGTCCACATGCCTGTTTCTGGCTCTTTTGGTGCATATGCGCAAAAGTACATTAGCCCAAGTACAGGTTACATGATTTCATGGATGTACTGGCTAACTTGGACAGCAACGCTAGGAACCGAGTTTACCGCTGCTGCTCTACTTATGCAGGAATGGTTTCCACAAATTTCAATGTGGATCTGGACACTTATTTTTGCAGTGACTATTTTTGGACTAAATATTAGTTCAACTCGAGTATTCGCCGAGTCAGAGTTCTGGCTAGCATTGGTTAAGGTCGTTACCGTTATTGCCTTTATTGTGCTTGGGTTATTAGCTATTTTTGGTTTAATTCCTTTTCATGGCGCTCAAACTGCTCCTCTGTTTAGTAATTTAACTGCCCAAGGCTGGTTCCCACACGGTTTCCTCCCTATCTTTACGACCATGCTGATTGTGAATTTCGCGTTCTCTGGAACAGAACTGATTGGTGTGGCTGCTGGTGAAACGAAAGATCCTGCACAGAACGTCCCTAAAGCAATTAATGCTGCAATCTGGCGTCTTCTTATCTTCTTTGTAGGCACCATTATTGTGATTAGCGCATTACTTCCTTTCCAGCTTGCAGGCTTAAGCAGTGAAAGTGTAAGTAGTAGTCCTTTCGTTACTGTATTTAATTACATCGGGATTCCATATGCTGATGACATCATTCGTTTTGTAATTATTACGGCACTGCTCTCAGCTGCAAATTCAGGTTTGTATGCAGCTTCACGTATGATGTGGTCTTTATCAGAACAAAAACTACTTCCAAGTGTATTTGCCACACTTTCAAAAAGTGGAACACCTATTGTGGCTCTGGTTGTTACCATGTTTGGCGCAATCCCAGGTTTGTTATCGGAACAGTTTGCACCTGAAACCATCTTTAAAAACTTACTCGGTGTTGCAGCTTTTACCATGGTTATTGTCTGGATGAGTATCTGTTTAAGTCAGTTCAATTTCCGTAGACACTGGTACCGAGCTGGACATACGGTTAAAGATTTAAAATATGCTGCACCACTATTCCCTATCGTTCCAATTTTAGGTTTTCTTTTCTGTTTTATTACCTGTTTAAGTATGGCAGCTGACCCTCAAATGCGAGCTGGTTTTGTAGGTTGCTTAATTTTTACTGCTTTATGCTATGTAAGTTACTTTATTTTTTATCGCGACAAAGCTTAAGTGCTTGTAATTAAAAAGTGTAGCAAAAAGCTACACTTTTTTTTGCCTAGATGCTGGCTTTATAGAATCTACCGTTGTAGATTAAAATTTATATTAAAAACAATTCTTTGCCTACAATGAAAATTATATTTATCCATGGGATGAATCAGCAGAATTACACAGCACATCGCTTAAAGGAGCATTGGCTAAAAGTATTTAAACTGGGCTTAAAACAATTACATTGTAGAGTTAATTTAAGAGATCTACATATACATATGCCATTTTATGGCGATTTAATGACGAAATATCAATTATCCAATCAATTAGACCTAAATACCTTACTTCCAAAATCTTTTAACTTTCACTTACCTATCCATTTAAACCAGCAAGCCTCTACACCTAAGGAGCATACTCCTTTTGTACCCCATCTCCCCCTTTCTCCTGATCAACCTGTAGAAAGCTTATCAGAACGTTTATATCTGACTTCACAGTTAGTAAAAGATCGTGTTCTTAAAGAAATGGTGGTTCTTTTAAATAATTTTCCCAAACTACATGAGAGTTTAATTCAACAATTCTTGATTGAAACTTACATGTATTTATCTAATCCTGACTTTATGTACGAAGTTCACCAAAGAATTTTAAAACAAATGCATGATGATGAAGAGTGCATTGTAGTCGCACACTCTTTGGGCTCTGTGATCGCATTTCACTTGTTATCAGATCCGGCTTATCATTTTTCAGTACAACGCTTTGTTACCTTGGCTTCACCACTTTCTTTTCGGGTGATCCAAAGTAAACTTCCCATTCCGATTGAACGACCAAAATGCCTCAATGGTGATTGGTATAATTTCTACTCAAAAGATGATTTTTTAACTGCTTTCCCGTTAAGTGAAGCACCTTTTGATTTTACCCCGCCCATCATTAATCAAGAGATTTTTACTTTTGCTAACCAGCCCCATGAAATTGTGGGTTACTTACAACATCACGAAGTTATCAAAGCCATTATCGAACCTTTTCAATAAAAATTAGCCATAAATGACTATATTTTCTACAATTTGAGTTATTTTTAAGCGCTTGACTGTTTTTTTTAATATTTCTTCAGAAAACTATTTGACACTTTTATTAAATCGACCTAATATACGCCCACCTCTGAAACGTCCCTATCGTCTAGAGGCCTAGGACATCGCCCTTTCACGGCGGTAACCGGG
>NZ_JAVQNN010000016.1:0-147297 GCF_031798975.1 Acinetobacter sp. V110_1
GTGGGGTTACCCATGTGAGAGTAAGTCATCGCCAGCTCATTATTCTAACACCCCAGTCTCAAAAGAGATTGGGGTGTTCTTTTATGTGTGGGATAAAGTCAAGTTTAATCCACAAATCTTTAGACATTAGATATCTATAAAAATATAAACTAAAAGAAAATGGATCAGAAAACTATTTAAAGAAGTATAGAAGAAGAGCCTAACTTTAATTAAGTAAACTCTTCCGAGAATAATTATTTCAATTGCCTACGTGCATGTTTTAAAGCAGTGCGTAAGCCCTCTTCAAGAGTGGGATGATAAAAAGGTTTTTCTAGAATTTCATTTAAAGTTAATTCTTCACCAATGATCCAGCTTAATAGGTGAGCCATATGCTCTGTCGCCTCGGTAAATAACTCGGCACCAAGTAGCTTTTGGCTTTCTCGTTCTATATAAACTTCAATAGCCCCTTTATTCTTTCCGAGAACAATAGCTCTTCCTTGTCTTTCATAAGATGCCTCACCTGTGACAAACTCTACTCCATTATCTTTTAGCTGTTTATAACTTTGCCCTACAATTCCCATTTCTGGATGACTGAACACTATTCCTAATGGAGTGAGAGTCTTAACTGATTTAACTTGTGGATAATTCAGACAATTCAGAACAACTTTTTTGCCTTCATGGGCAGCTTCATGTTGTAGTGGCGTTGAGGTATAAGCATCCCCAGCAATAAAAATTGGGTAGTTATCTAGTTGTTTTGTTTTAGTATTTATAGGTAATAACTTAATATCCTCAAAAGATTTATCAATATTCTCTAATTTTAGTGTATCTAGTAAGCTTGAACGGCCTGTTGCAGATAATACATATTCAGCTTGAATAGACTTTTCTTTTTCATCAACTTTATAATTCAATAGAACACCATCAGAAGTAGATTTTACTTCGCTGGGTAATGTCTCAAATAAAAAGTTTAATTCTTTACTTAATTCTTCTTGAGCAAGTTGCTGTAATTTAGAGCTAGTAAATATTCCAATTCTTTTACTACGAGCAAATATAGTTGTTTCCACTCCTAACCGATGCATAGCTTGTGCGATCTCAAGAGCAATTACTCCACTTCCAATAACGGCAATAGATTTAGGTAGAGTATCTAATTCAAATATTTGGTCCGTGGTAATAAGACGATCACCTAATTCTTGTTTCCATGTTTGATCATAATTAGGAGTGGAACCAACCGCCAGAATAAAGCTTTTTGATTGGTATTGTTTACCATTCACTTCAATAGTTTCCGAATCAATAAAATGTGCTTTACCTGAAATTTTATGTTCAGTTGGCCATTGCTCTACATCTTTAAGGGTCGCCTTCGTAAAGCGGTCACGTAAGGTTCTTACATGCTCCATAACCTGATCAGTATTAATATCTACGGAAGCATTCAATCCAACTTCTTGAGCATTTTGGATGTCATGCATACGATTTGCTGTAGAGATGAGGACTTTACTTGGCATACACCCTACACGTGCGCAAGTGGTATCCCATGGCCCATCATTTATAATTAAAATATTATTGGTATGTTTAACGGCTTCTTTATATGCGCTAATACCAGCAGTACCTGCGCCAATGATAATTATATCGAACATTATAAATCCTAATATCTATAAGTTTTTCATTTAATAAGTTACATAATAAAACACAATGTAATTTATGTTTACAGAGTGTAGTGAATATGATTACACTAATAATATAAATAATTAAAAAATCTTATACCTTTAGGAAAGATTGGGGAAATGAAAAGTATGTATAAAAAACAACTTACCTTGAAGTTGTCGGCTATTGCTGTGTCAATTATGTTAGCAAGTTGTGGCGGGGGCGGTGGTGATGGTTATTACCAGAATGGTTCATCAAATAGTAGTAATTCCTCATCTGGAAGTAATAATAGTGGATCTCAGCAAGCGACTGCTACAGCTTTAAAGATAGAACTAGATAAATTATCAGTTGCTGCAACGAATGATACTTTAACTGTTACTGTTAGAGCTCTAGATATAAATAAAGGTGGTGTTGCTGGTACTAAAGTTAGTTTGGCATTAGTTGATCCAACAAATAATGTATCTATAGAAGGAGTATCAACTCAAACTACAGATGCGGCAGGTAATGCTGTATATATTATAAAAACACCAAAAACATCGAGTTCTATAAATGATTTGGTGAAAAATGGTTTTAAATTAATTGCTTCTACAAATAATGGTACGCTTACTCAAGAACAGACTGTGACAGTCACAGGGAGTAATAGTACTGCTGAAGCTGATACCACGAGTATCGTATTGTTTGATGCTACAAAGACCTCTTTAAATGTTAGAGGTGATCAGACAACTGTTACATTAACAGCTGTAGATGCAAATGGTGCAACTTTAGCAAACCAAGCGATCACACTTAAAGTTAAAGATTCGGTCTTAAATGGTGTTAGATTTACACCAAATGCGACTCAAACTGATGCAAATGGTCAGATCAGCTATACCTTATCGTTTAGTGAAAATCAAAGAGCCTCATCATATAGCGCTGCTCAATTTGTGACAGATGATCTTGTTTTAGAAGCTAATTTTGGTCAATCAACAAAAATTTATACGTATAAACTCGATGTTGTTAATTCTGATGTACCAGTAGCAGTAGGAGCTATTTCAGTAGCATATAATCCGACTACAATGGAAGACTCGAGTGATGGAGTTTACTACTATAAAAATATCTCAGTACAAGTAACTGATGTTGACGGTAAGCCAATACCAAATCAAGACGTAACAATGGGCGTTAATGCACTTGCTTATTATAAGGGGCAATTTGCTTTTGTTGACACGTCTACTCCTGCAGATGGTAAGCCAGATGAATATTTACCAGTTTCTAGAGTTGCTTGTACTTCACCAGTTCAAGCTGTAAATGTTAACGGTGAGGTTATTAATCAATTAAAGCCGCTTAAAGAAAACTCTACCGTCCAAGTTGTATCCTATATTAATAGTGTAGGTACTGCTGCAACCAATAATAAATACACAACAGATGGAAATGGTCGTTTTGATCTTAAGATTCAATATCCTAAAATTTATGCATCTTGGTTAACTGTTCAGTTAACTGCTAAATCTACAGTTTCGGGAAGTTTGCTTAAAGGATCTACATCTTTGACTTTAAGTTATTTAAATAAAGATGTTACTGTAAGTGATCTTATTGCTCCGAATATATTAAGCCCATATGGAATAGATCTAAACTGTTCAAATGGTAATTAATATAAAAAGAAGCAGCATTTAAGCTGCTTCTTTTTTTAAAGGTGTGTACCCATACTTACACCGACTGTAGGTCGAACCTGCATAGATGAACATGCACTAAGAATAAGACAACTGGCTAATAAAAATATAAGTTTATTCATAAGAGAACTGAGAAATTTAAAGCGATTTGAATACTTTAGCTAAAGACTATTTATATATCTGTTGAATTGATGCAGTCGTATATATTCTTTTTATTAATGAAAGCTCCATTTTTAAGTAAAAATAGAGCTTTGAGTTAGTTCGTTCACTAATTTAATCGTCTAACAAATCCATTTGCTTGGCTAATTGATAAAGATTGTTTGAACGGTTTCCTGTACGGCAAAACATGAGAACAGGTTTTGGAAGTTCATTATAGTGATTTGCAAAAGTACGAACATCAAGCTCAGTAATTTGACCTGCAACTACAGGTTGGTAAACGTAATCTAGACCTGCTTGACGTGCTGCTTCTTCAATTTGAGCACTTGTTGGTTGTTCTGGACCACCTTCCATGTCAGGACGGTTATTAATAATAGATTTAAATCCTTTTTCTACAACTTGTCCCACATGTTCTGGACCAATTTGACCTGCGAAACCAACATTATCTGACATTTCGTCACTCCAAAATTTAATAAAACCTCTTATGCTGTATCATAGCATTAAGCTTAACCTGAGATACAAGACACTAAAACGTTGTTCCTACATAGATAAAATTTATGTAAAAGAACAGCTATAGATTTTTAAAAGGCGATCAGGATGTTTTTTGTAAATTCATTACTTCGACCATAATGCCACGGAGCACATATGCACGCTTATACGGTTGAGCCTTTATATGTTCCATGTGATCAGGAAATGATCGCAGCTGACTTTTATATTCCAAAAACAAATAATAAATCCGCGGTAATTATCATGGCACATGGTTTTGCCGGCTTACGTCAATTCAAGCTTATCCAATATGCGCAGCGTTTCGCTCAGGCAGGCTATGCTGTGATTTTATTTGATTATCGATATTGGGGTGGGAGTACAGGTAAGCCCCGAGAGATGATTTCTATCAATTCTCAATTGGAAGATTGGAAGACCATTATTCAATACGCCTCCACTTGTAAACTTATAGATAATCGAAGAATTGTTTTGTGGGGCACATCTTTAAGTGGGGGATATGCTTTAAGTCTAGCTTCTGAACTGAAAAATATTCAGGCCATTATGGTACAAATTCCATATGTAGACGGTGCTGAAACAGCAAAACTATATCCATTACAGCGTTATCCCCAAGCTTTAAAGTTGTCGAGCCAAGATTATATGGGTTCTAAAATGGGCCTTAATCCTAAGAGATTACCTGTTGTTGACCAATTTAAATTATGTTTCATGCCAACAGCAGATAGCTACTATGGGTATTTGTCGATTGTAAATCCAGATTATTATTGGAGTGGAGAAGTTCCTGCACGCGTCTTTTTTAATTTGATGCGTTACCGTCCAATTCAACTCGTACGTCAGATTAATATTCCAGTTTTATTTATTGCTGCTCAGCATGATTCTTTAATTCCAATTGAGGCAAGTCGTGAAGCTGCAACCAATATTGCTCCTTTTGTGAGTTATCATGAGTGGGATATGAAACATTTTGATATCTATCATGGTTCATGGTTTGAAAAAGCAGTGACGACCCAATTAGAATTTTTACATCAGCATATAGGAGTGATGTAAATGATTATTGTATGTGCATCGTGTGGTGCAAAAAATAGAGTTCCAGAGGAAAAACTTAGTGCGCAACCGAGTTGTGGCCAATGCCATCAGCCATTACTTCCGCTTGCACCGATTGAGTTAAATGAACAAAACTTTAGTAACTACATCACAAATAGTGATCTGCCTATTTTGATAGATTTATGGGCAGAATGGTGTGGACCTTGTAAAATGATGGCGCCACATTTTGCACAAGTTGCAAAACAGAATCCACGTGTCATTTTTGCCAAGATTAATACCGAAGAGTCTCCTCGCTTAAGCCAAGCATTTAATGTGAGAAGTATTCCTACGCTTGTATTAATGAATAAAACCACAGAAGTTGCTCGAATGAGCGGTGCATTACGCGCTCCTGAATTGCAGCAGTGGCTAGATCAACAACTTCAAACGAATTTCGGGAGCTAAGGTGTCAGAAGCTTATACCAAACCAGAAGGAATTTTATCCTTACAAACGATTGCCATGCCAGCAGATACAAACTGGAGTGGTGATGTGTTTGGTGGGTGGATCGTGTCACAAATGGACTTGGCTGGAGCAATTCACGCAGAGCGTTTTAGTCGTGGACGCTGTGCCACGATTTCCATTAATCAGATGACCTTTTTGGTTCCAGTAAAAGTAGGCTTTGTCATTAGCTGCTATACCAAAATCTTAAAAGTAGGTAATACGTCTATTCAAATGCAAATTGAAGTTTGGGATAGTCATGATGATTCTCGTGCTCCAATTCGTATTACCGAAGGTGTTTTTACCTTTGTCGCTGTTGATGTAAAAGGTAATAAGCGTCAGATTCCAGAAGAAGCGAAACAAAAGTTTTTAGAAACTCAATAAAATATTTAAAGCCTGAATATAAGTATTCAGGCTTTAATTTCTATCACTAAAACATTGTATTAGAGTTTTTACTTTGCTCTGGAATGTTTTGTATCACATCCCAATGCTCTACAATTTTTCCATTTTCTACACGGAAAATATCAATAATTGCTCGGCCTCGGTCTTTTTTGTTTTCAGTCGAATGGACATGTAAAATGACAAGATTACCTTCAGCAATCGCACGTTTAATCTCATTTTTAGCTTGTGGATTTTTTTGGAATTTCTCAGTGAAGAAATTAACAAAAGGAGCCTTCCCATCAGGAACGTTGGGATTGTGCTGGATATATTGATGACCAATATAACGGTCGGCATATTCTTTAACTTGATGTTTTAAAAAGACACCTTCATAAAAGTCGACTACTATTTTTTTATTTTGAGCACTTATTTTATCGATTGTTTCAGTTTTTGATTGAACAATTTTATTGGTTTTATTTGTGGGGTCGGCAGCGTAAGTCGTAATTGATGTAAATATGAAACTAGTAAATAACGAGGATAGAATCAATATTTTTTTCATTGTGACCTCAAGATATAAAATTGTAGTTTTTATATCTTGAGGTAAATAACAATCTAAAAATATTTTAGATTAGTTATCATTTCTTACGTTTAGGTAACCATGCCCAAAGCATTTGGCATTGGATTGGTTCATTACCTGCATCATCAATAACTGTCACTGGAATAACAAGTTCACCTTTCTCATGATCAGCAATATATTTTTGCTGTTCTGTAGAGAGGGTAGCTGTTGCTGTTAAACCGCCTTCAACTACTTTCAAATAATCAACGTGCAATGATTTGATTAATAAAATGCGGTTATCAGGAATATGTAAACCCGTTAAAAAACCTGTCGCAGTCTCTGCCAAAAGTGCCATTGCAGCAGCATGCACACCTTTAATATGGTTCTGCATGTTTTTCTGGTTTTCTAAGCGAACAGTCACATGGTTTACATCTACTTCCAGATAGCGAATATTGGCTGTACCCACCATTGGCACAATACGGCCAAATGCCTTGCTCCAAAGCGTACTCCGAACACCTTTAGGAAATTTTGAAGTCGCTTTTACCAGTTTTAATAGTCGATTGGATTGAGACATGGGATTACCTTAACTTTGAATGTCGCTAAAAGATATTAATCTTTAAAGTTATTAAACTGTAATGGCACACCGAATTGTTGTTCACGTAAAAAAGTCATGACTTGTTGCAAAGTGTCACGTTTTTTATCGGTCACACGGATTTTGTCGCCTTGAATAGAAGATTGCACTTTAACGCCGCTTTCTTTAATGGCTTTATTAATTTTTTTTGCTGTATCAGAGTCAAGACCATCTTTAAGCTTAATCACTTGTACAAAATTTTTACCTGAAGCAGCCGCCTTTTGTGGATCAAGTGCTTGCACATCAATTTTACGTTTATAAAAATGGTTTTCTAACATGTTATAAACTTGTTCACACTGGAAATCACTTTCTGTGCTGATTTTGATCTCTTTATTTTTTTCGTTTAGTTCGATAGAAACATCGTGACCACGGAAGTCAAAGCGTGTTGCAATCTCTTTTTGTGTGTTTTGAACCGCATGATTAACTTCAAATAACTCTAATTCAGAAACAATATCGAAAGAAGGCATAGTTTAGACCTTTACAAAGTGAAAGAATATTTGAGATGCTAAGAGGGTTTTCTTCATTTGCCAAGTGTTGTTTACATCAAAGGAGTGCACAATGATCCGTAAACAAGAAATTACAACATTTGAGTTCCCAGAAAATGCTGTTATCTGGGATGTCCGTGATTCAAGTGCTTATGCAGAAGGGCATGTTAAAGGTGCGGTAAGTCGCCCGATTAATGATTTAAATGCTGATATTTTGAACCAGGTCGCTGCGGATCAGCCGATTTATATTTTATGTGGTGGTGGTAGCAAAGCTCCTCGTGCAGCTGAGAAACTAGAAGACTTAGATGCCTCGCGTGAATATGTCGTGCTGATGGGGGGGACGCGTGCAGCTCGTGACGCAGGTTTACCTCTAGAGCAGGGCGCATAAAAAAAGCACCTTCGGGTGCTTTTTTATTGGAACTAAATTTTCTCAAGTGCACTATTGAGATTTAAAATACGGTTTCTTGGGTTTAACTTTCTTTTGAAAGCGCTCAGCACTTAATTTCTTTAATAGACTTTCCGGAACAGGACAAGTCTCACCCAACATTTGGGCAACAAGTACTTCACTGCAAAGTGGCGCAAATAAAAAGCCCTTTGAACCTAAACCTGCAAAGGTAGAAATACGACTTTCACTCTGCATTTTTCCAACTACTGGGAAATAATCTGGACTTTGAGCACGAACCGCTGCTCGACCTTGCCATTGTTCTACAGGTGGTAATTGTTTTGCATATGTAGGGAAGATACTGTGGATTAATTCAAAGTTATGCACATGGTCGTCAATGAGTACGTTTTGATCTTCTCTGTTCGGGTAGAAAGATGCCCCTAAAATGAGTTGAGAAGAGTTAAGCTGCATGCAGTAGCCACCATAGCTATACGCTTCGTGTAAAGGTAAAGGTGCAAAAGAATTATTAACCCAGCTCACTTGTCCACGTATTGGCTTTAAAGGGGGATAGTTCTCAAATAAAGCAGCACTTTCTCGGGCACAGCACACCACAACATGATCTGCCTCTGCAATGATTTCTTCATTTGTTTTCAATTGAACTTTATTTTCAAAAGAAACAAGTGCTGTGATATTGGCAATTTTTAATTCAATACCTGAATGCTGCAAAATTTCATCACGTAACTGGTGTGGAGAAACTGCTCCGGCCTCGCTTAATACAATGTGTGGATAGTCCGATTCAAGTGAGCTTGTTTGATGCGTAACAATATCAGCAGGATATTGATCAGCAAGATCGAGAAGATCTTGGGCATTTTTTAATGCCATTTGCTGTATTTGAATTGGGCGAAATGCTTGAAAGTTTTTATAGAAATTCAGCGCATGTTGCCAGCTTAAAGTCATCAGGTGCTCATGACTTTGTTCAATTGGGCATAGTTTTGGATTGAGCAATGCTAAAGGGTTGCCAGAAGCTCCTGATAAAGGCGCTGTACGCTCGAATAGAGTAACTTGGTGCCCACGTTCAGCAAAAGCCCATGCTGTGCTTAAACCAGCAATCCCTGCGCCAATAACGGCAATATGCTGCTGTGTAAAATTGAAAGTATGGTTATCTGGTTCTAGTGCGGTGTCTTCACTTAAAGGTGCTCTCCAAACTGCTTTAAGCATTTCACGTTTATGCCCGAAGCCACGAGGACGTGAAATATCAATGCCATGAGCTTTTAGTCCACGTTTGAGAATACCAGCTACACTAAACGAGGCAAAGGTAGTGCCATAGTCAGAAAGACGTACAATATTGTTTAAAACGTTTTGTTCCCACATATCTGGATTACACGAAGGTGCAAATCCATCTAGGAACCAAGCATTCACTGCTTTCGTTTTTACCATACTTGGAAAAATATCTTGTGCATCTCCTAGCCATAGATCGATGCTAAAACGTTCTTCTGGAAAACTTAAACGATGGCATCCTGCAATAGGCAAGGGATATTGTTCAATAAGTTGTTTCGCAAATGGCTTAAGTTCATCCCATACATTGAGTGCACGGATGAGATCTGCTTTGCTTAAAGGAAATTTTTCTACGCTAATTGCATGTAAATGGCTGTGGTTATGGGGACGGACCTGCTGCCAAAGCTGCCAGAGTGCAAGAATATTTAAACCAGTACCAAATCCGGTTTCTCCTACACTAAAATATTCAAAGTCTTGTAAATTGGCTAATCGTTCTGATAGGTCATTGCCATTTAAAAATACATGTCTTGTTTCAAGCAGACCATTATCTTTAGAAAAATAGACATCACCAAATTGTTTGGAAATGGGAACTTCAATACCATCAATAGATTCCCAATCCAGCTCAGCAGTTTGTATACGGTTTGATTTGTTCATTCGGTTTAATAAGTCGCTCAGAATTACCACTGACGACGACGTTTGGTGTAAACATAACTCGCAATAAAGAAGCCAAGCAGTACGCCACCTGCAAGAGTTACTGCGCCATATAAGAACATTTGAGCACTACGTTCACTTTGTAAAACTTGTACCTGAACAGACAAGTTATCATTCTTTAGCTGTAACTCTTGGTTTTGTGCAAGTGCTTCAAGGTTTGCATGTTCTAGCTGTTTTAGACGAGATGCTTGATCTTGAACTAAAGCTTTGATTTTTGCATCTTGCTGTTGCTTATTTTTTGCGATTTGTTCTGCTGTAAGCGGCTGTGTTGTAGCTGCCGCTGTTGTAGCGGTTGGTTTAGCTACAGTTGCAGAAGTAGGCGCTGGTTTAGCTGCCTGAGTTGAAGGCACAGTGGGTGGTGTTGCTGGTGTCGCAGCAGGTTCAACTGCTCCGGCAGTTGAACAGATCAAACACAAGCCAAGAAAGCTTTTGGTTGCAAGCTGCATGCGTTTACCCTTTTGGAAATGCTTTATTAAACGGTTTGACATCAATATGGCTATAAATGCCTTCTTTCAAAAATGGTTCTTCTTTTAACCATTCATCTAAAGCTTCACGGCTATCAAACTCTACAATCATGGTACTACCATAAAAACCAGCTTGAGGATCATTCGGGTCTTTTGGCATAGCTCCAGCGGCAACAAGACGACCTTCATCATCAAGTTTTTGTAAACGTTCGATATGTTGAGGGCGTACTGCTAAACGTTTCTCTAGAGTTCCTTCGTTATCGGTACAGCTTAGAACAAAAAAAGGCATGTCGTATCTCTATAATCAAACCGAAATCACATTAAGCTTCTGGTGACTTAAAATGTTTACGTAAAATAATGAACTGAATAATGATAAATGAAAACATGACGATCATGTCACCAAATGCAGTAAATTCGCCCCAATATTTTCCGCCGTGAAATAAAAACGCGAAGAAAACATGTAAACCAGACATGACGACAAACATGGCTGCCCAAGCGAAATTTAAATTTTTCCAACCTTTTTCGCTTAGCTCTAAAATTGGATCAAATAAACGTTTAATGAGAGGCTTACGTTCCTTACCAAACCAAGGTGAAACTAAGAAAGCACCAGCAAATACTAAGTTCAAAATCGCAGCTTTTAAACGAATATAAAAATCATCGCTTAACATGAGTGTAATGCCACCAAAAATAACTGTCATAAACAGTACAATCCACTGCTGTTTATCTAGGCGGAATTTTTGAATGACAAACAAAGCACCATATACGACAAGCATTGAAATAATTAAGCCTGTTGTAGCGACCAGAATATTATTGTTATTTACACCGCCAGCGGAACCGATCAATTTTAGCAACGGGTGATGAGCATTCGCAGGATCAACAGTTTTATATAAATAGAAGAAAATAATTAATGGAACAAAGTCCAGAAGTGCTTTCATGTTAGAGTATCTGATCAGGTTTGGTGAATGGCATAGTATAAAAGATGCAAGGCATAGATTTACATACACATAGCAATATTTCTGATGGAACTTTGTCTCCGGAATTGCTGGTGCAAGCTGCTGTGGATGTGAAGCTGCATACTTTGGCACTCACTGATCATGACACAATGGATGGTTTGCAGCGTGCAAGAAATGCTGCACAAGCCCATGATTTAAAAATCATTTCTGGTGTAGAGATCTCGAGCCAATGGTCTAGGCCAAGTACAAAAAAAAGCTATGGTGTGCATATTGTGGCTTTAAACATGCAAGATGAAACACCAATTTTGGAAGCATTAGAACAACAAAAAAGAATTAGAGCACAAAGAGCAGAAGTCATTTGTGAACTGTTAAAAAAGTGTATTGGCTTTGATATTTATCAAGATGTACTCGATAAAGTTGAAAATCAGCCAGATCGTATTACTAGAACCCACATTGCCAAAACCTTGGTTGAAAAGAATGTGGTGAGCCGTCCTCAACAAGCTTTTGACCGTTTTTTAAAGGAAGGTAAACGCGCCTTTGTAAAGTTTGAAGGCTTGGGTTTACAAGAAACAATAGAGGTCATTCATAACAGTAAAGGCTTGGCAGTTTTAGCTCATCCAACTCGTTATGACCTATCGGCAACCAATACGCGTTATTTGATTGAGTTATTTGCGAGTTGTGGTGGTGACGCCGTGGAGTTACCGCCACCTGTAGATCCTTTATCTACTCGCCAAATGATTGATCGTATGATTGATCAGCATCATTTGGCTGTTTCAATTGGTAGTGATTTCCATGGAGAAAATATGCCATGGATTAAATTGGGTAACACCCCTAAGCCAAAGACTGACCAGCAGGGTATTTGGGAGCGTTTTCTCTAATAGTGCTCTAAAGCAAGTTGTTATCTTGAGCTTGAATTGGAGGAGGCGTCGGTTTACCCAACGTTCCTAAAAGTTCAATTTCGATACTACGCACCATGGCATCTAAGGGTAAGTCATTACTTTGAGTACCGAAAGGCTCTTCGATTTCAGAGCTTAGAGCATCTAGACCTAAGAATGTGTATGCCAAAATTCCGACCAGTAGAGGTGTTGCTAATCCAAGTAAAGAACCCAAACTAAATGGCAACATAAAGCAGAAAAAGTAAACAGTGCGGTTGAGCAAGACTGAATAAGCAAAAGGAATAGGAGTATTTGCAATACGGTCACAGCCAGTCTGTACAACACTTAAATCTGCAACATTTTTATTCATTTGAGCATAAATAATATCTGAGATTTCACCTTCTTTAAGCGCTTGTAATAATTCCCATTGAATAAGACTAAGCGTATATTGCGGCGCGTTATTTTGTTGGTATAGCTGGGTCAATGCCTGTTGGCTCATGCCACTGGTTTGTATTAACTCGGTTGGGTTGGCTGTTTGGCGGCGTAAACGGTCACGTAACACATTTGCAAAAACGATGACGTGATGAATGACTCGTTCACGGCGAGCCTGAGTTAAAATACGACAGTCGCGGTCAAAGTGTCGTGAAGTCGCAATGAGTACACCCCATAGTTTCCGAGCTTCCCACCAACGGTCATAACATGCCGTATTTTTAAAGCCTAAAAAAATAGAAAGTACAACGCCAATTAAGGTGAAGCCAACTAAAGGAATTTCTGGAAAACGGTAGAGATTAATATATTCAACCCCACCAATGATTGCCGAAATCAGCATTACCACCCCTAAAGAGGGCAAAATTTTAGGTAATATCGTCCCTCGCCAAGAGAATAAAACTTTAAAAATACTGGGCTGTTCACGAACAATCATTTTATTTTAAACGTCGCTATTTTTGTTTTTGATATTCTAAGCTTAGTGAAGCTTTGTCAATATCATTGAACGGCTATTGTGGTAGGGTTGAGCAGTTGTTGTTCAGCAAATGAAAAGCTACCTTCTGGCGAGATAATAAAATGGTCCAGTAAACGTATTTCAACAAGCTGACAAGCCTGCTGAAGTTGCTCTGTGAGTTTAATATCTTCAGGAGATGGTTGTGCAGAACCAAAGGGGTGATTATGTGCTATCACTAATTGGCAAGCATGTTGTTGTAAGGCATAACGTAAGGTTTGATTCACTGAAACGGTGCAGTGCTGAACTGATCCAAAAAATAACTTTTTAAAATGCAGTTTCCGTAATTCGGCATCTAAGCAAAGTACTGCGAAGACTTCTTGTTTCTCACCCTTTAATTCATAACGCAGATAATCTAGAACCAAATGAGAAGAATGGAGGCTTAGCTCAGTTTGACTAAAATGATAGTCGAGATAACGCCGTCCAAGTTCTTTTACGGCCAATAATTGGGAATACTTGGTGGCTCCAATACCATTAAATTGAGCCAATTCATTGAAAGATGCATCAAAAACAGCATTGAGGCTTCCAAATTGTTGAATCAGTAAGCGTGCGAGTTCAACTGCTGAATGTTGGCGTGAACCTGAGCGAAGAAAGATCGCAAGTAATTCAGAGTCAGAGAGGCTTTGAGGGCCTTGTTGTAATAATCGTTCTCTTGGCCGTTCTTGTTCTGGCCAATTTTTAATAGAAGTATTCATATTCCCCAGCAATATTCTGCTTAAAATTTTATTTTGTTTGCCCAATCAATCTTGGGTCTGCGCGTATTTAATGCTATTGTGAGCGCCACTGCAACAGAAAGGTATCCTGTTCGTGAGCTTTGATTTAAGTGTTATTCCTCATAAAAACATTGTTTTAGCTGTTACAGGTGGGATTGCTGCCTATAAGAGTGCCATTCTGGTCCGTCGTCTTAAAGATTATGGCTTTGACGTTCGGGTTGTGATGACACACGGAGCTCAAGCATTTATTACCCCTCTAACGTTTCAGGCTCTTTCTGGAAACCCTGTACATACCGAGCTTTTAGACCCAGAGGCTGAAGCTGGAATGGGTCATATTGAATTGGCTCGTTGGGCTGATTTGTTACTGGTTGCGCCTGCAAGCTGTGACACCTTGGCTAAGTTTGCTAATGGTTTAGCAGATGACTTACTCAGTACTCTATTTTTAGCGACTAAAGCACCTGTGTGGGTTGCTCCAGCGATGAACCAGCAAATGTGGGCTGCAAAAGCAACACAACGTAATTTGCAAACGCTAGTTGAAGATGGCGTGCATGTGATTATGCCGGATTCAGGTGAACAGGCTTGTGGTGATGTCGGTTTAGGCCGTATGCCAGAACCTGAAGAAATAGCCCGTCAAGTGGCTGGTTATTTCCATCAAGCCCAACGCGCCATTGCTGAAAAATTTGGTTTATTGGCAGGTAAGCGAGTTGTGATTACTGCTGGACCAACACGTGAAGCGATTGACCCAGTTCGTTATATCTCAAACCATAGTACTGGAAAAATGGGCTTTGCTTTAGCGGCTGCATGTTATGCGGCGGGCGCAAAAGTCACTTTAATTGCCGGACCTGTAAGTTTAGACACACCAAACGGTGTTCAACGTGTCAATGTTGCATCTGCACGACAAATGTTGGATGTTAGCATGAACTCACTTGAGACTGGTTGCGACATTTTCATTGCGACAGCGGCAGTAGCTGATTATCGCGTTGCAGAAGTGGCTGAGCACAAGATTAAGAAAGCAGGGGATGAGCTGAATGTTTCCCTTGTGAAAAATCTGGATATTGTGGCAACCATTGCAGCTCAGGAAAAACGTCCATTTATGGTGGGCTTTGCTGCCGAAACGCAGAATGTTGAAGAATATGCAGCAGGTAAACTGGTTGCTAAAAAACTAGACATGATTGCGTGTAACGATGTTTCTCGTGCTGATATTGGTTTTGCTTCGGATGAAAATGCGATGACTGTTTTCTTTGCTGAAAGCTACCATATGAAAAAGCGTGAGTTAGAAAAAGCATCTAAACAAGAAATTTCTCAACAACTGGTTGAAGCTATTTCGGATGCTTTACGCCGTAAATAAATTTTGAGCTTAATAAAAAAACCGCGAATAAATCGCGGTTTTTTTATATGCCTTGGTTTAACAATCAAGGAATTTCATCTTCAAATTCAGGTTTAACCTGAACAATGAAATCTTGACGGTTAAGACCACGCCACAACGCAAATGCTGTACCGATATAAATCGAAGAGTAAGTACCAACAAAGACACCTACAAACATTGCTACAGAGAACCAGTGTAAGCCATCACCGCCCAAGAACATCATTGCAAGTACAACAAGCAATAAGGTCATTGAGGTATGGATGGTACGGCGTAAAGTCTCAGTTAAAGCAATATCCACGATTTCACGTGGAGTCGCGCCGCGAATCTTACGGAAGTTTTCACGGATACGGTCTGAAACCACGATGTTATCGTTAAGCGAGAAGCCAATCACCGCGAGTACAGCAGCTAAAACTGTAAGGTCAAATGGCCATTGGAATAATGCAAATGCACCAATAATAATGATGATGTCATGGAATAAAGACATTACGGCACCCATCGCGAGTTTAAACTCAAAGCGAATGGTCACGTAGATCAACATTAAGATCAGCGCAAGAGCAACCGCTCCAGCCGAACGAACATAAAGCTCATTACCAACCTGACCGCCTACAGAGTCCACTTTATGAACTTCGGCAGCGTTATTTGGTAATTGCACAGCTTTAGTAATCGCGTTATTAAGATCTTCAACCTTAACTTCTTGTACCGGCATACGCACGAGTAAGTCTTTATTACTACCTAGCGTTTGTACTACTGCATCTTTAAAACCAGCTTTGTCGAGTGCCTGAATAACGTCAGACTGATTTGCTGGTTGTGCATAGTTAAGCTCGGCAGAAACACCACCTGTAAAGTCCAAACCTAAATTAAGACCTTTAGTCGCGATAAAGAAAATACTCGCTAAAGTAATAAGGATCGAGAAGATTGCTGCTGGTTTAGCAATCTTCATGAACGGGATGATTTTTGCATCATCCGGACGACCATATTGTTTTGAAGGCTGTTGAGTCACTTTAGTCATCATAGATCTCCTTAAATGCTCAACTTTTTCAAATTACGGCGTTTACCATAAATGAGCTGTACGATAGCACGTGTTACTGTAATTGCAGTAAACATCGAACATACAATACCAATCATTAATGTTACGGCGAAACCTTTAATCGGGCCTGTACCAATTGCAAATAGAATGAATGCAACAAGGAACGTGGTTAAGTTCGAGTCAAAGATGGTGTTATAGGCTCGATCATAACCCGCCACAATGGCCTGTTTAGGTGAAGCACCCCAGAGCATTTCCTCTCGAATACGCTCACATATCAGTACGTTGGCATCGACCGCCATACCAATGGTAATAACGATACCCGCAATACCCGGTAAGGTGAGGGAAGCTCCTATCCAAGACATCACGGTTAAAATCATTGCCAAGTTAAATACAAGTGCAAAGTTCGCAATTAAACCGAATACGCGGAAGAACACGACCATCCAGATTGCAACAAGTAAGAAACCGATTTGAGTTGAGAGTACACCTTTATCAATGTTTTCTTGACCAAGGCTTGGACCAACAACACGTTCTTCAACGAAGTACATTGGCGCAGCTAAAGCACCAGCACGCAGCATTAATGCAAGTTCAGATGCTTCTTGAGGAGAACTTAAACCAGTAATACGGAAAGTTGAACCTAAAACAGCTTGAACTGTTGCAGCGTTAATTACGACAGACTCTGTATATGGCGTACGAACTTCTGTTTGAGCACCAGTTTTTGGATCTGTAACGTAGCTAATCTTTTGCTTGTTTTCGATGAACAATACCGCCATGCGTTTACCAACAGCATTGCGAGTTGCATCTGACATGAGCTTACCACCAGCACTGTCGAGCGTAATATTTACTTCGGCACCGCCAGAGTCTTGGCTAAAGCCAGAACTTGCATTTTGAACACGTTCACCAGTCAAGATACGGTTACGTTGCAACAAAAGTTGACGACCGCTATCTAAAGATTGATAAGCAAAAACTTCTGTACCCGGAGGTAAAGGTTGACCATTATATTTACCTGTATATGGGTCAATATATTGATCATTTAAGTCAGATACCAAACGGAATTCGAGGTTAGCAGTACGGCCTAAAACACGTTTAGCTTCTGCTGTATCTTGAACACCTGGTAATTCAACGACAATACGGTTGCTACCCTGACTTTGTACTAATGCTTCTGCAACACCAAGTTCGTTAATACGGTTACGTAGTGTTGTTAAGTTCTGATTGACTGCATATGCTTGAATTTCTTGACGACGTACATCGGTATAAGAGAGTTTTAAGGTAGAACCTGTCGTGCTCGCTAATGCCTGTTGGGTATATTCATTACCATTACGGCGTAAAAAATCCATTGCTGCATCACGATCAGCGTTGTCAGCAAATTGAACAGTGATCACATTATTATTTAACGCAAGGTTGTTAAATTTAATTTTGTTTTCACGGAACTGACGACGCAAATCAGTGGCAGAGGTTTCCATACGTTGGGAAATGGCTTTGTCCATATCTACTTCTAGCAAGAAGTGGACACCACCACGTAAGTCCAAACCAAGTTTCATTGGTTTAGCCCCAATTTTTTGCAACCATTCTGGTGTAGTTGGTGCAAGGTTTAGGGCAACAACATATTGATCACCTAAGTCACGGCGTAATACTTCTTTTGCTTTTAACTGCGCTTCAGAAGAGCTGACACGCAAGAGTGCAGCATTATTTGTAAAAGTATTATCGTGGCTCGCAATATTTGCTGTTTTTAAAATTTGCTCTGCTTTTTGCACCACACTTTGATCAATTTGGGTACCAGCTTTGGCACCGGAAATTTGAACTGCGGGCTCATCCGGATATAGACTAGGCAGTGCGTATAATGTACTGACTACCAGAACAACCAGAATCAGTAAATATTTCCATGCAGGGTAACGCATTCGCTTTCTTCTTAAATGAAAAAGCCGTGCTAAAGCACGACTGTTTTATGATTAAAGGTTATTTAGAGTGCCTTCAGGTAATACAGAAATTACGCTGGCACGCTGAATTTTTACTTCTACACCACGGTTAAGTTCAACAACCGCATAGTCACCTTCAAGTTTGGTTACTTTGCCCATTAAACCACCAGCAAAAACAACTTCGCTACCTACACCTAAGCTTTCGATTAAAGAACGGTGTTCTTTTGCGCGTTTTGCTTGAGGGCGCCAGATTAAGAAATAGAAGATTGCAACGAATACAACAATCATCAAAATGTTTGGCAAAAGACCCGGGCTTTGGGCTGCTGCTGGAGCTGCATGTGCAGTAGAAATGAACAAGCTCATTTTAATTTCCTAAAGTTAAAAAATATGAGTCAGATACCTGACATAATCCTAATTCGTTTTGCAATTTACCTTGTCTTGCGGTTGAGCGCAAATCTCGCTTATTCATCGACAGGGCAAGGTGGAACTTCTAATCCGCGGCGGGCATAAAAGTCCTGAACAAATTCATCAAAAGTGCCATTATCTAATGCATCACGCATACCTTCAGTTAAACGTTGGTAATAACGTAAGTTATGAATGGTACCAAGCATAGATGCTAACATCTCTCCACATTTTTCAAGATGGAACAGATAAGCACGGGTAAAGTTCTTACATGTGTAGCAATCGCAGTGTGGGTCAAGAGGCCCTTGGTCATGGCGATATTTACTATTACGAATACGTACCAGACCATCAGTGACAAAATAATGACCATTACGTGCATTACGAGTCGGCATTACGCAGTCAAACATATCGACACCACGGCGTACCGCTTCAACGATATCTTCAGGTTTACCTACGCCCATTAAGTAACGTGGTTTGTCTTGTGGCATTTTGTTTGGAAGATAATCTAAAACTTTGATCATCTCTTCTTTTGGTTCACCTACAGATAAACCACCAATTGCATAACCATCGAAACCAACTTCAAGTAAGCCATTTAAAGACTCATCACGTAAGTCTTCATACATGCCACCTTGAATAATGCCGAATAAGGCATTTTTATTTTTAAGCTCATCGTGGTGATGCGTTTTACAACGTTTTGCCCAGCGCAAAGAAAGCTGTAATGATTTTTGTGCTTCTTCGTGTGTTGCAGGATAAGGCGTACATTCATCAAAAATCATGACGATGTCAGAGTTCAATACATGCTGAATTTCCATTGAAATTTCAGGCGATAAAAACACTTTTGAACCATCAATCGGAGAGCGGAAAGTAACACCTTCTTCCTTAATTTTACGCATAGCGCCAAGACTAAATACTTGGAAGCCGCCAGAGTCGGTCAAAATTGGCTTATTCCATTTAATAAAGTCGTGCAATCCGCCGTGTTGCTTGATTACTTCAAGGCCCGGACGTAAATATAAATGGAAGGTATTACCTAAAATAATTTGTGCCTGAATATCTTCGATATCACGCGGCAACATGCCTTTGACTGTACCGTAAGTCCCCACTGGCATAAAAACAGGTGTTTCAACAACACCATGTTCTAAAGTTAAACGACCACGACGGGCACGACCCGACTGACCTAATTTTTCAAACTTCATCTAAAAATCCTGAACAATAGCAAGCAATACCGTAGGGCAGTGCAAGGGCGAAAAAACAGTTCGCTGCTAAATAGGGGCTGTAACATTATGAGCTTTAAAACGGGAAGACCAATTTAAAAACAGAAATAGCCCTAAAAATAAGAGGGCTATTTTCCTTGATTCTGCCAAGTAGTTCTACTACTAAATGTAGCTGGCTATAAAATAGGTCAATTTTCCGATTGAATGAGCACTTTTTTATTTAGACTAAAAGTTAGGTTTATAGTCAAAATTGTCTGTAGCCAAATTATCGCGAAAAGGACGAATTGCTTTTTTAGATAACGTCATTGTATTGATCAGGTTGTTTGGGAACACTTCAATCTGGTTGTTAAATACTTCGACATTGCGGTTAAAAATGCTGATTGCCGCGCCAACATTTTCGTTTTGTTCCTGAATATCGTCCATCATTTTGCTATAAAGCGTATCTGCTTTTAGTTCAGGATAGTTTTCAACTACGACATTTAGGCTACGGATCAGCTCTTTGCTCATTTTTTCAATCTGCTGTAATTGAGCAATATCAGTATGATCGACATTTAAACTGAGAATTTGCTGACGTAAAGCAGTCACCTTTTCTAAAGTCGATTTTTCAAACTGAGTATATTGATTGAGAGTAGTTTCTAATGCTTCAAGTGTTTTTACTTTTTGGCGTTCGAAATTTGCAACCTCTGCCCAAGCACGTTTGGTCGCGTTAAAATAACGTACAATGTTGTTACGAATGTGGATGCCCCACGCAATCAGTACGACGAAAATCCCCAAGAAAATGAATAAGCCTTTCATTTTCACTCCTCTTATTTTTATTCCCTTGTTGAGCCTTTTAACTTCTTATTGTTTATAAGTTGCTAGTTCGGCACTACGAGAGATTTATTTAATTAAATTAAGCATGAATTGCTGAAATTTCTCATATTGCGGCATGGTCATGGTACGTAAATGTCCACGTAATGCTGGAATATCATGAATTTCACTACGTTTGCTGGTGGTTTGAAAAAGATCTTGCTCACCGAGATAACATAATATTTGCTCTTCATGATGATAAATTAAATCACCGTTAAAATGTTGAAAAAAATCATGAAGTTTTAAAGTTAGACTTGGGCTAATTTCTTTAGCTAACTGGTGTTGGTCAGTACCGAAGATATTGAGCTCTTGGTTAATCAGAATGTCAGTACTTTGCCATTCGCTTAAGTACGGTGCAAAAAAGCGAGAACGCTGATTACTTACAGCAATACCTAAGGCTGGCATTTGAAAAATAAAAGCGCCCCATAAATCTTTATGAATCTCTTTTACTATTTTTTTATCGCTGTTTTGATCTTGAAGAATAGGTAAATTATTTACATAGTGATATTTAAATAGCAGGACTTGATGATCTGTAATACCATCATTCCATGTCACTGAAGCAAACTCAGTAATTTCATTAGCTTCATTGCCTCGATTAAACAATGGGAAATATTGTTTTAGTCTGCTCAAGACTAAAATGGGTTGGGCTTGAATTGGGAGATAAGCTGGTAAGTGTTGAAACTGTAAGCCATAACGTAAAGCAGTCATACGCTGCTCTAAATATTGAATGACTTCGCTTAGAGGTTTTTGCGGTTCATAGAGCAAATAGGCCAGAAAACCAGTTAAAAATGCCCATAAAAGACTCCAAATATATTGAATATGAGGATGAAAAAAGTATCCAAATAATAAAGTCGTAATACTGCAAATACCTAACAAAAACGGCAATACATTAACAAAACGAAGGTTATGATCTTCACGCCATGGATGTAACGCATTTAAGAGCTCTTGATCTGTTTGTGACTTTTGTCCCGCGTCCCAAAGTCGAGCAATATTACGAAAGACCTGTGTATTTTTTTTACGTCTTATATGAAGTGCTTGTTGTACGGTATCAATTGGCATGAAGGTAATGAGTTGATTATCATAAAGTGCTAAGCCTAGATTATCTTTTAAATTGAAAGAGATAAATAGAAATAAGTTTTAAATAAATAATTACTTTTATGACTTCGGAATTTGAGTTTCATCAATGAAATGCTGCAATATATTTGCAAACTGCTCAAACTCTGGCATTGAAAGTGTTTCTAGACATTCAGCAAGCTCACGTACACTAGTGCCATATAAACTTTGCTGACGTAAAAGATTTACATTACAGAGCCAACATAATGCGGATGTTTCAGGGTGTACATAGAAGTCCCCCGGAAAATTTTCCAACATTTTTTCTAATAATAACAAACGGTCAGGGCTTAGAAATTTTACTAAGTCCAACTCATTAATTCCACTTTGTTGGTATTTTTGATTAAAACGAATATCACTTGATTCCCAAGCTACTCCTAAGCGGCAAGCCTTTTGCTGTTGACTTGAAATGCTGACTCCGCGAACTGGAAAACTCTCTAAAATAACGCCGTATAAATCATAGCTAACATCTTTAAGTTCCCAACTGCCTTTTGAATTATAGGCCATCTCTCGATTGATATAATGATATCTAAAAATTTTATAGGGATGAGTTGTTTCTCTTACTTGCCACTTGCCGTGTATTGCTATTAGGACGGAATTTTGTTGATTACCTAACTTAAATAAGGGAAAAGCTGAAGCAGGTGTGCCTTCTTCCGGCAAATTATCTTCGGTTGCAAATTTAAAATTATATTTATGTTCATAATAATAAGTTTGGATATCTTGAAGCAGACAATTAAGTTCGGCAGTCGATGCTCTATGATGAAAGCCATAAAAGATCGCAAGAATCGCAAAAGGGAAGAAATAGATCGAAATAAAAAAGCCTAAAGCCATACAAACTAAGGCAAAGATTGTAGCATTCCAAAAAATATAATTTTGTATATCAAGCTGTTGTGTACCTGTCCAATTCTTTAATGAATGAATAAGCAACTCAGGTGGTAATTCCTGATTAAGTAAATTTCTTAACGCTTCAATATTTTTTAAAGTAATTTTGTTGTGCGTATTTTGATTATCAAAAGTATTTCGAACTTTCTGGAAGATAGGATTCATAAATTTTTTTATTAATTAAAATAGTATCTAGATCAGCTGGGTTAAACCTCGAATCAACTTATAGGTTTAACCCAGCTTTAATTTTTAAAGTTCTAATTTATCAATTAGCATTGCATCGCCATAACTAAAGAAGCGATAGCGGTCTTTAACTGCATGTTCGTAAGCAGCCAAAATATTATCTCGATTCGACAATGCTGAAACTAACATGAGCAGGGTAGACTCAGGTAAATGGAAGTTAGTAATTAAACGATCTACGATACAGAACTCATAACCCGGATAAATAAAGATTTGCGTATCACCATTCCACGCTGCGATTTTTCCGCCGTGTGCTTGGGCTGCACTTTCTAAGGCACGTGTCGCAGTTGTACCAACAGCAATTACTTTATTACCACGTGCTTTAGTCGCCAAAATTAAGTCAATGGTTTCTTGAGGAACATCACACCATTCACTGTGCATGACATGGTTAGTAATGTCGTCAGTACGTACAGGCATAAAAGTACCTGCACCAACGTGAAGAGTCACAAACGTTTTCTTAACACCTTTTTGATCTAATTTTGCTAACAACTCTTCGTCAAAGTGCAAACTTGCAGTTGGTGCAGCTACACTGGCAATTTTTTCTGGGTTATGGAAAACCGTTTGATAGCGTTCAGTGTCAATTTCTTCTGCTTCACGGTTAAAGTAAGGCGGAATAGGTAACTGACCATATTGCTCAAGTACAGGTAAAATTGGCTGTGAAAACTCAACTACAAATAAGTTTTCGTGACGGCCACGCACAATCACAGGAATATTACTTGCACCGACAAAAAGCTCAGCCCCTGCTTTAGGAGAGTTACTCGCTTTAATATGGCAATACGCTGTGGTGTGGTTCAGCATACGCTCAACCAAAATTTCAATAGCACCACCTGTAGCACGTTTTCCTTTAAGACGAGCTTTCATTACTTTGGTATCGTTGAGTACCAACAAATCACCTTCTTCAAACAGATCGATAATGTCTGTGAACATGTGATCGTGATATTGACCCTTTGCATCTAAATGCAATAAACGTGAAGCACTACGTGATTCGAGAGGGTAACGGGCAATAAGTTCATCGGGTAATTCAAAGGAAAAGTCGGACAGTTGCATATTTAGGAAAAACACCGCAAAAATTGGGGCTAGTATAAACTTTTTCGCTTTTTTATGGCTGTGCTTCTGACCTAAATCATAAAAAATGTTTAAATGATCTAAAAGTGAACGATAATATTCACTTAGGGTTTGACAAGTTTTACAAACGCGCTAATATACGCAACACAAACATACTTCCTCTCCCGAGGTGGTGAAATTGGTAGACGCGGCGGACTCAAAATCCGCTGTCAGAGATGACGTGTCGGTTCGAGTCCGACCCTCGGGACCATATTCAGAATCGTAAGATTCTACGAAAACCCCTAAACTAACGGTTTAGGGGTTTTTTGTTAGGTAATTTTCACGAAATTTTAATAATATATGATGAAGTAAAGTACCTGATACTTTCTACTAAAAATCCTAACTGGAGTTAGTTTGTTTCCGCAGGTTCTCTTTCAATCAAGCTGTAAAGCCTTACCAATAAATACTTCTTCCATTCGTGGTGTCCATATATTTCTTTGAATCAATTTTTCCCTAGCTTGCTTACGTTCGTGGGCAGTTGTTTTCTGTTTTTCTTCTTTCCATAAACTGTATTTGGTTCTAGAAAAGGCAAGGTTTTGAAGGTAATAGTTCCAAGACTGGTAATAACAAATCGCTCGTTTAAGTGATGAATGATGGTCTGGGTGAATTTGTAAGTCTTTTATAATTTCACCTGTAATACCAGTCCAGAGTGGAAATATATAATCTCTTCTAAAGTCGAAAAGGTGAGGGTATTTTTCCATTAATATGTTTAAAACTGCTTTGCTATGAGCCAGTGATTTGTTCGATGTCATTTTCGTGCTTTTTAAAGTTTCATATTGATTTTTGTTGTAGAAAAAAGAAAGTAGCTTAGATATTATATGAGCGTCAAGGCTTTATAATTAATTGGAAGATAAATAATGAAACAATACCAACGAGCTGCCCTTGCTTTAGCTGTACTAAAACTTGAATCAAATAATTCGGTAACTCGCGTATTTGATTATAGTCAGTCTAATTATCCAAATATTTCTGGTAATGTAAATACAAGTGAAATAAAACTCTATGATTATGATAGAGGTGCACATTTTGAAGGAAAGTTTAATGGGAGTGAGTTTAGCCTTTATGATTATGCACATGGTGAACATATATCATTGAAGAAGAAAGGGAATGGTAAATACGAAGGTTATCATTATGGAAGTGGTAGTTATTACGAAATTACTATTAAAGGGAATGGTATTAGCTTTTATGACTATGAAACAGGACAATATTATGATTTCTCATAATTTAAAAATTTAAGCAAGCCAGATTACAAATTTTTTTTTAGTGTTTTTGTAGTTAATTAAATATGATGTTAGTATTGAGATTTTAAATAATATGGGGTTAGGAATGGGAGAGATAATTTCTAATGAAGAAATAAAAGAAAATACGACTTTAGAGAATGAAAAAAAATTGAAAAGTAATCCACATCATAAAAATTTAGTTTTGGCACAAAATTTATTGAGATTACTCCATAAACGTAGAATTATTTTGCAAGTTGAAATTAATGATATTAATTATTATGAATATGGCTTTGAAGAACCACTCTTGTGTTTAGAAGTTATTATTGAAACTCTAACTGAAAATGATAAAGTTTTAAAAAGTATTAGTAGTTTTTGGCTTAATACTGAATTAAATAATTCAGGTCGGAAAATTGTAAAATTACCTAATATTTTAGATTCTAGTTTTAAGAAGGAAATGAAAGATTTAGAAAGCAATTTAGCTCAAATTATAGATTATATGGGTGCGTTAAATGATTTAGAACGAGCTGTAGAAATCTCTGACGAATCATTTGCGAATTTTAGAAAATTAAAAGAAAATCTTTCAGAATCTAATATTTTGTTAGATGACTTAAGAAGTAAAACTATTAAAGAACTATATGATGAAGATTATAGGAAATTTAGTAAAATATCTAGAAGTTATGAAGTTGGTTTTTATATTCTTATAGTTATAATGTTTCTATATTTTTTAGGTTTTAATTTAAGTGTTAAAGACATAGACTTTGGTTATTTTTCATTAATTTTTCCTGAAAGAAAAAATACAGATAATATCCCTTTTTATATTCAAAAAGTATCAATGTTAGTACTCTCTACAACATTGGCAGCTTTTTTACTTAAAAAATCATTTATGAATAGAAGATTAGCAGATGAGTCGTTTAGAACATCAAAAGAATTAGCTGGTTTGCCAAGATTTATTGAGCCATTGTCAATTGAATTACAAGAGAAAATTAGATTTGATTTAGCTTATAAGTACTTTGGAAATAGTATTTACCATGAGAGTTACACAGGTGGTGAAAACTTAATGCATGAGAGTATTAGAGCGAATACTGATTTTATTAAAGCTTTAAAAGATCTAAAAATGCCTGATAGTGGAAAAGCTGATTTAGAAGGTAAATAGTTTAAAAAAGGGGATACTTCATGAAAAGTTGGGAGCGTTGTTGCGTAGAATTTTTAGTTCGTATTGCTGAGCCTTTAGGAGAACTTTCAGAAGGTTATTTTGTTTGAATTCCGTGATTTAGAGATAAGAAGATGTTATTTAGTAATGAAGAAAGTAAGCACTTATTTTTCTGTAAAAAATTAGCTGAGCAATTAGAAAATTATTATCCCACTATAATTAGTCAATTTAATGTTAAAAATGGTGAAATTATTAAGGGGAATTATGAATCAATTTTTGATTCATTAAAAACTATTATTTTTAGAATCGAAAATTTTCTGAAAAAGTTTATTGGTACTAATTTAAATAATAATACTGTACAGCTTATAAGAAATTATTTTGATAATTTTATCTCTTTTAGTGGGATTATTAAACAGGAAATTGATGACAAAAATGTAAAAATTTATCTAAGAAGTTATATTTGGGATTTTTATTTATTTATTACAGAATTTTTTTATAATAAATCATATGTTGGTATCTTTGATAATGCGGAAGCACATGATGAAGTGGAGTTGATTTTAAATATAGTAGATGATTTAAATAAATCATATGGGTTGGATTTGGCAAAGAATAATGTTAATAACAATAAACTTTATGATAGAGTTGTGTTGCTGGAAGATGAGATAAAGAGATTATACAAAGAGTTGAATATTAGTTCAGCCCAGATTAAAGAAACAGTAGATGGTTTTGTTTTAACACAACAAGACTATTTTAATGACCAGTTAAATTCTTTAATAGATAGCTTAAGATCTTCGTTAGGAAGTGTTCATAATAAATATGAAAGCGAAGTAAAAGGGAAAGTAGAGAACTTAGAAACTTTAATTAATCAGACAGATCAAGATTTTAAAAGTACCTTTAATGATTACAACCAACTTAAGGGCTTAGTTAATATTAAAGGTGAAATGTTAATTACAGATCATTATAAAAAAAGAGCTTTTTGGGAGCGTATTACTTATTGGTCTATGACTATAGCTACATTTATAATTATTATTTTATCTATCTGTTTAGCATTAAATGGGTTAAATGAATATAAAGAAAAAACTGATGTACCAGTTACCACTTTAATTGAAAATTACAAAGATCAACCTATTGAAAAAATTGAAAAGATTTATTCAGTTACACAAAATAATGCATTAACTTATCTAGTATTACGTTTAATATTTTCAGTCTTGCTTTTCTCATCCATTATTTATACAAGTCGTGTTGCTTACCGAGCCTATGTTCATATGCGTCATAGTGAAAATATGATGTTGAAGCTTGCCACATTACGTCCTTTCATTAATCAACTTAACGATGATGAGCGTAATCAGATTCATAAAGATCTTGTTCCAGACTACTTTGGTAAGGATGCTGGCTTAGTTGATACAGCAAATGAGAAGTTCAAAGATTTACCAGCTAACGTAAGTGCAATAGCTATGAAAGCAATTGAACAAATTTCGGGAGGGGGAAATAGCTCTAACAGCAGTAGCAATGAAGGGAAAAATCAAAGAGATAATAATCAGGGCTAAGAGGTAATAAATAAAAAGTCCAAAGGGGCCTTTAGTTATTACATAATTTTGAACCTTCTTCTATTAACGGTGTTACATTCATTTTAAATTTAACACCTAAGTTCTCAGCTTCTTTTGTTATATCAAAAATAGTCCTATAGTCATTTTGAGCACTGCCATTCACAGCATATTTGTTCCCTTCAGGATCTGTAAATACAATTCGTGAAGGAGATTCACACGTTAGCGTTCCTTTATTAACAAGAAGTGGCCATCTATCCTTGTATTGATCTGCTGAGACTTCTTGCTTCTTTAATTCAGGTTCACTTGAGCATGCTGTTAGAATAATTAATGTTAATAAAGAGATGATTTTTTTCATGATTTGTAATTAGCTTTGTGGTGTAAGCACTAACTATACCGTAGTTTTACTTTTAAAAGGTGTATTGAGCCAAATTCAAAACGAGCTACATTATAAAGTTGAATCAAGCTAGACCCTAAGCTCTTACCCGGAGAGTGTTTTTTAATCACCTTTCTACTATTTATAAACTCGTATTTCTAACATCTTACAATTCATCACCTTCAAATAATTGTTGTATTTTTCTAAAGCATACCCACTTTATGTATCTGAAAACCTTTAATTGAAACTTCACATTTCTATTTCGAAAAGAAAGTTGCTCTTTTAATGTACTGTGTTAAAGTTTGTATTAGATCATAATGATTATAAGTACATTTCTCAAAGAGCGGTTCCGACTAACAACGACAAAATCTGTGAGGCGGGCATGACACAGCGATTAGAACTACATCAGGTCGAGCAATTAAGTGCTTGTAGAATATCACTATTACTTGGATTAAATGCCGAGCAGAACTACATTGAGCAATTTTTCCGGTTTAGTGTTCGCCTGTTGAAGTGTCAAAAAGCTTTGCTTACCTTTAATCAGGAACCTTACTTTTGGCATCATTGTCCTGAAGGCATGACTGCTATTTCATTTAAACCTTCAAGACACTTAAAACAATGTTTTGCTAAACAACAGGTGATTCATCACGATCATCCTTCTTATCAAAATTTAATCAACTATTTAAAAGAGCTAAATATTGAATGTGGTCGTGCCTTAGCTGTCCATTTGGTGCAACCCGACCAGACTTCTATGGGGTTTGCCGTTTTCTTTGATGATGATGAAACCACTTTTGAAAATGATCAAATTCAGTTGTTGCTCGATTATTGTTCTAGTTTTATGCAACAAGTCGAGTTGAAATTTAATTATGAAGAATTAAATGAACTCTATGAGCAGCAAGTCGCGCTTAACTCCAGTAAAACAAAGTTCTTTTCTATTATTTCGCATGACTTGCGGGCGCCATTTCATGGCTTGTTAGGTTTCTCCGAAGTGTTAGCTAAAGAACGTGAAACACTGGATGAATCGAGTATTCAAAATATTGCTGACTATTTATACGATACTTCTCAATCGACCTATAACTTACTTGAAAGCTTATTAACATGGGCGATGGCAGAGGGGGGACGTTTTGTTTATCACCCAATTAATTTCAAGCTTAGACAAGTCAGCAATATTGTTTGCGATGTGCTGCATACGTTGGCTTTAAAGAAAAATATTGAATTGGTAAATGCGGTTTCCGAAGATTTAAAAATCTATGCCGATATTAATATGATGACTTCCGTGATTCAAAACTTGGTGTCAAATGCATTGAAATTTACCGATGTTGATGGCTCTGGGAAAGTGTTCATTGAAGCGAAGCAGGTAGGCACAAATGTCGAAATCACTGTACGTGATACTGGTCTTGGCATGAGCGAACAACAAATGGCAAATTTATTCCATCCGCGTATCACAGCGAGCTTTAAGGGAACAGCAGGTGAAAAGGGCGCGGGATTAGGTTTAAGTTTATGTAAGCGGTTTGTCGAGATTAATCAGGGTAAGATTAGCGTGAATTCCCAAAAGGGTATTGGAACGACATTTAAAGTTTTATTACCTTCTGCCCAAGAAGTTCCTGAGCTTCATGTAGAAGAGCAAAACACATCTGAAGCAAAATTAGTTTAATCCCTTTTCCTATTACTACGTGAACTGCTATAACTAAAAAGAGAGTCTGAGGAAAAGAGCTTTTTTATATGAATGCGGAGCAGTTACAAAAAACATTGCGTGCTAGTCAGTACGCGGAACAAGTTTTGGGGTTACATCAGGCTGTTTTAGAACAAGATTATCAAATAGATCAATTCACTGCACCGCTCTCAACAGAACAGATTTATCAATTTGTAGAAACCACACTCGATGGCATTGCCGATGAAACAACTTGGATGCGTGCACTTCGTATTTTACGCAGTCGTTTAATGTTTCGTTGGATTTGGCAGGATGCCAATCAGCTGACCGATGTTGTCACACTCACTCGTGAACTTTCTGATTTTGCCGATGCCAGTATTTGTGCAGCAAAGGATTTTGCGCGTGTTGCATTGGTTGCTAAACACGGTGAACCGTTAAGTTATTCAGGCAAAGTTCAAGATTTGATTGTTGTTGCCATGGGTAAGCTTGGTGCTCAAGAGCTTAACTTATCGAGTGATATCGACCTAATTTTTGCCTTTGATGAGCAAGGTGAAACCAATGGTCGCAAATGTATTGATGTACAGCAGTTCTGTATTTTATGGGGACAAAAACTTATTTATTTACTCGAACATATCACCGCAGATGGTTTTGTGTTTCGAGTAGACATGCGCTTACGGCCTTGGGGAGATGGCTCAGCATTGGCGATTAGTCATGCAGCTTTAGAAAAATATTTAAGTCAGCATGGTCGTGAATGGGAGCGTTACGCATGGATTAAAGCGCGTGTTGTGACTGGCGGTAAAGAAGGACAAGACTTATTAGAAATGACACGTCCTTTTGTATTCCGCCGTTATGTCGATTACACCGCTTTTGCTGCCATGCGTGACATGAAAGCGATGATTGAGCGCGAAGTATTGCGCCGCCATATTGAAGATGACATTAAGCTAGGGGCAGGTGGTATACGCGAAATTGAGTTTATTGTTCAGGTCTTCCAGCTTATTTACGGCGGATCTAAACGTGAGTTACAAGACCGTCAATGTTTAGTCAGCCTTGAGCATATTGGTGAGGCGGGTTTGTTAGAAAAACAAGCTGTTTTAGAGCTTGAAGATGCTTACCTATTTTTACGTCGTGTTGAACATGCGATTCAAGCGCTCAATGATCAGCAAACCCAGTTATTGCCAGAAGAATTGGACTTAAGACAACGCATTATAGATACCTTAGGTTTCGCAAGCTGGAATGAGTTTATTGATGTTCTTAATGAGAAACGTCAAAAAGTAAAAGTTCAGTTTAAACAACTGATTGAAGATACTAGCTCTAATGCAGCAACCGAGAACTTTGGACAGTTAGAACAACAGCTAGATGAAGTGCTAGATGACAATGCGAAAAATCTGATTCATGAGTTTTGGCATGGCCATGCACTTAAAAAACTTCCTTCAAATGCTGTGCAACGCTTGAAAACATTTTGGCCTCATTTAATTGAAGCTATCTTACAGTCAGAACAACCACAAACTGCATTATTACGTTTAATGCCGCTGATTGAATCGGTCATGCGTCGAACCGTGTATTTGGTGATGTTGATTGAAAGTAAAGGGGCACTGCAACGCTTAGTGAAAATGGCGACGGTGAGTCCGTGGATTTGTGAAGAGCTAACGCAATATCCAGTGCTGCTGGATGAGTTTTTATCGATGGATTTTGAGTTGCCAAAACGTAAGGACTTGGAAGACTCATTACGCCAGCAATTGCTTCGCATCGAAATTGATCAAGTTGAAGACCAAATGCGGGTACTTCGCTTGTTTAAAAAGAGTAATGTGCTCACAGTCGCTGCAAGTGATGTATTAGCTGAAAGTCCTCTCATGAAGGTGTCCGATGCATTAACAGATATTGCTGAAGTGAGTGTTAATGCAACTCTCCATTTAGCTTATCAGACCGTAGCAAAACGTCATGGTTATCCAAAGGATGTTGAGGGAAAACGTTGCTCTCTTGACTATAAAGCCTTTGCTGTTATTGGGTATGGCAAGGTGGGTGGTATTGAACTGGGCTATGGTTCTGACTTGGATCTGGTCTTTATTCACTATCTTGATGAACAAGCCGATACAGATGGAACTAAAGCGATTACTGGCTTTGAGTTTGCTATGCGTGTTGCTCAAAAGTTTATGTCACTCATGACCACTCAAACGCTTGATGGCCGCGTCTATGAAATTGATACACGCTTAAGACCCTCAGGTGAGGCTGGTTTATTAGTGACCAGTCTGAAAGCCTATGAACACTATCAGTTGAAAAGTGCATGGCTTTGGGAGCATCAGGCACTCGTTCGAGCACGCTCTATAGCAGGTGATGAAACGCTTTGCCAAAAATTTGAAATATTTCGCCGCGAGATATTGACTCAATCTAGAGAGGAAGCTTATGTTCGTGAGGAAGTGTTGAAAATGCGTCAGAAAATGAAAGACCACTTAGGTTCGTCTTCTGAACAAAAAAAACATGGTATTTTTCATTTAAAACAGGACGCAGGTGGTATCGTAGATATCGAATTTATGGCACAGTATGCTGTACTTGCATGGAGCGGGACGAAACCAGATCTCGCCCATTATTCTGATAATGTAAGAATATTAGAAGATGCTGCTAAAGCAGACTGCTTATCCAGTGAAGATGCCACAGCATTAATTCGAGCCTATCTTAGTGAACGTGCCGAAAGCCACCGCTTAGCCCTTGCGAATCAATCCATGCAAGTCAGCGCAGCGGACTGGCGTAGTACCCGTGCGGTCGTTTGCAATTTATGGCAAAGATTAATAGACCCAACCGCCTCGGTTGAGTTGGATAGTGAATGATTTTATAACAATTTGGAGTGTTCCATGAATTTGGCTGATCGTGATGGTTTTATTTGGCAAGATGGAAAATTAATTGATTGGCGTGATGCAAAGATTCACGTTTTAACTCATACATTACACTACAGTATGGGCGTATTTGAGGGGGTTCGTGCTTATGAAACTCCTAAAGGTACTGCAATTTTCCGTCTCCAAGACCACACAAAACGTTTGTTAAATTCAGCAAAAATTTATCAAATGAAAGTGCCGTATGATCAAGCAACGCTTGAACAAGCACAAATCGATGTTGTACGTGAAAATAAATTAGCTTCTTGCTATTTACGTCCGCTTATTTGGATCGGTTCAGAAAAACTAGGTATTGCTGCAACAAATAACACCATTCATGCCGCTGTTGCTGCATGGGCATGGGGTGCATACCTTGGTGATGAAGCAATGGCGAAAGGTATTCGCGTTAAAACTTCATCATTTACTCACCATCATCCAAACGTGACCATGTGTAAAGCAAAAGCATCTGGTAACTACACGTTGTCAATTCTTGCTCACCAAGAAGTTGCTCACTCTGGTTACGATGAAGCAATGCTCATGGACCCACAAGGTTATGTATGCCAAGGTTCTGGCGAAAACGTATTCTTGATTAAAGATGGTGTTTTACATACTCCAGATATCGCTGGCGGTGCACTTGACGGTATTACACGTCAAACTGTGATGACGATTGCTAGAGATCTTGGTTACCAAGTTGTTGAGCGCCGTATTACACGTGACGAATTCTATATTGCAGACGAAGCATTCTTCACAGGTACTGCTGCTGAAGTAACACCAATTCGTGAATACGATGACCGTCCAATCGGTTCAGGTACCCGTGGCCCAATTACCACTGAAATCCAAAAAACTTACTTTGATGCAGTTCAAGGTAGAAATCCGAAATATGAACACTGGTTAACTTACGTAAAATAAGTTAATCCGCTAACATGAAAAGGCGAACATTGGTTTCGCCTTTTTATTTTTTGGTTAGGGAGTTTTTATGCATATTGTCTATGTCTCTGATGGTAAAGCAGGGCATCGTTCACAGGCTTTAGGTTTATTTCAGGCGATGCAAAGACAGCAGGCAAATGCAACTTTTGAAGAAGTTTTTATTAATGACTTGCCTATTATTTCTCTAATCAAAGCACTTTTCTTTTCAAAAAATACTCTATTTGAACAAGCACCCAATTTTATATTTGGAGTTGGGAGCCATACACACTTTCGGGTCTGGTTACTGGGTAAAATTTTTAAAAAGGCGAAGACTGTTATCTTAATGAAGCCAAATTTACCTATTGCTTGGTTCGACTATGCTGTTATTCCAGAGCATGATGGTATTCACGCCGATAGCCATGTGATTGTCACACGTGGTGCATTAAATCCTATTCGTAATGAAAATCGACATCAAACAGCCAGAATTTTAATTGCATTGGGTGGTTCATCTAAACGACATCAATGGAACCAAGAAAAAGTATTATTGTCTCTTCAACAAATTGTTGAGCATAATCCAGATTCTGAAATTATTCTGACGACCTCACGACGGACTCCAGCCGGTTTTATAGACATTTTAAAACAACAAAGTTCCGCCAAAAAATTACAGATATGTCCGGTTGAGCAAACACCTCAAGGTTGGATTTTTGAGGAAATGCAAAAAGCAGAAGCGGTGTGGGTAACAGAAGATAGTGTTTCTATGATTTATGAGGCACTTACTGCGGGTTGCCGAGTCGGTGTGGTTGCAATGGACAGACTCAAACAAGATCGTATTACTAATTCGGTTGATAGGCTGCTAGAGGAAAAGTTAATAGCAAATGTATTTGATATAAATTTGCTTCCTGAAGGACAGGTCCTACAGGAAGCGGATCGGGTTGTGCATCAAATCACTAAATGACATTGGCTGTCATCGTGACCTTTATCATAGTTGACCGTTTCTGATGTTGCTAAAATTTCTCTTGGATATGTTTTGTATTTCGAATTAAATAACGATCTCTCTTGAGAAATGTTTTTACAGTGAATACCTCTCATATCTAAGAGTGTAGGTAATATATTAATTGAACTAATAGCACTACTTTGTTCTTTAGAAAGAGTACCCGCCATCTCTGGATGATGTTGCTTCCATGAGTTTGAGCTCCACATAATTAACGGAACATCGAAATTATTTTTCATATCTAAATGCAGTGAGCTATTTTCTTTACATTCTCCAAGGTTCAGTCCATGGTCAGATGTGTAAATTAAGTTGGCGTCCACATTAGTTGCTTTTAGTTTCTGAATAACTTCATTGAGTAGATAGTCTGTATAAAGTACCGTATTGTCATAGGTATCTTTAAATTTATTAAATTGTGGTGGATAGCGTTTTGCAAAATCTGCATGTGAACCATAAAGGTGTAACACAATGAATTTATGGTGTGTTTTTTCTGCCAATGCTCGATCAAATGATTTGAGTAGTTCCTCATCATAATGCGTTTCTAGTGATGCTGAATATGAATGTTGCGTCAAAAATTGGGTTTCTTGAGCAGAAGATGCATAGGCTGAAACAAGGGAATCATATTCTCCATATTGAGATTGTGCGCTAAACCAGTAAGTTTTGTAGCCTGCTGCGTTGAAAGCATTCACAATAGAAGGGCTTAAATTATCAGTACCGTTTAGCTTTCCTGTTAATAAGGTAGGTACAGACTTACTGGTCATATAAGAGCCTGAAATTGTGTTATTAAATAACCATAAATCTTTCTTATATTTTTCTAGATATGGTGTTGTATTATTTTTGGTATAGCCAAATAAACTTAAACGGTCGCGTCGAGCACTTTCCCCAATAACTAATACCGTAATGGTAGGGCGAGTTTCCTTAACTTGTGTGCATTCAATTTCATTTTGTGTCGCTATAAAGTCTTTTACTCGATTTACCTCAAGACTCGCTGCAGGTAAACCAAGAAGTAAATTTAAAGGATAAGACTGTTTAAAATGACGATATACATTTAGAAATCCTTGCTGATGATCAGGTGCTTTAAAGTAGCGTTGAATGGGTGAAAAAATAAGACATAAGGCTAAAATACGTAGCCATATAGGAGTGTTTAGCCGTTGATTTGGAATAAAATAATAAAAGAAAACTAGAGGAATGATATACGCGATAATCAATCCAATTGCTAAAGGAAGATCTAATGTTGATAAATAAACTTTACCTTCAGTTGTAGAGCTACCCAAAATTGTGAGCCATACTGAAATTTCAGTTGGGGCGTTATAGGTAATTTCGTAGTACAGTGCAAAAGGACTTAAAAGATAAATAGGTAAGCTAAGCCAAAAAAAACGGCGGTAATGATAAATTAAAAAAACGAAAAAAATAAGCGGATATAGGGCTTTGAAAAAACCATCACTGGAAATAATGCATGATGGAACAAGCAGCATAAAGCAATAAATAAAGAACCATAACTTTCCTGTTTTGAGTCGAAAAATCACGCCAAGCTGTTCCAAGTGTAAAAGCGCGATATCATCCTATATTTTGATAACAGGGTCTACATAATTTCAGGCATGATATAATATTTTAGTTCATCTCCAGAATTGATGGAATTATAGAGTTAAGAATGAAAATATTGCATATCGCAAATTTTGGCTTTAATAAACAAGGCGCACATTTTTACTGCACAGACCGTAAAATTTCTGCCGGATTAATTGAAAATGGCCATTTCGTTTATGATTTTAGTTTTCGTGATATGGCTCGAATGGGCACCATTTTTAAAACAAAAAAATTGGGTGCTAATTGGGCCAACAAAGAAGTATTAAAAGTCGTCAATAACATTGAGCCTGATTTGGTGCTTATTGGTCATAGTGACTTGATGAGTCCAGATGTCCTCAGACAAATTAAAGAAGCTTATCCAAATACTAAAATTGCATTTTGGTATGTTGACCCGCTTTATTTAGAGAGCAAACTTGGCTTTGTAAAGGCATTCTCTCCGTATTTAGATGCTATTTTCTGTACAACTGGTGGTGAGTATCTACAGAAATTAAAGCAGCCTCATTTAAGCGTAGCCTATCTGCCTAATGTGGGTCATCGTAATGTAGAAACTCTACAACAGTTTTCCAACTCTAAGACTGACAAGACATTTATTTTCTGCGGTGTGGTCTATAAAGAACCTGAGCGTGAAAAGTTCTTAAAAGATTTGGCAGATGCTCTGCAACAAGGTCATGTAAACTATCAATATTATGGCTGTTTTGAACAACCAGGTGTTTATGGTAAAGCTTATTATAAAGTTCTATCTGAAACAAAAATGGGACTTAATTACTCACGCCGTAATGATGTAACCTTGTATAGTTCTGACCGTATTGTACAGCTGACTGGTAATGGTTTATTGACTTTTAGCCCAAGAATTCCGGGCTTTGAGAAGCTCTACACCGAGCAGGAAGTGGTTTACTTTGATGATCAGTTTGACTTGGCCAAGAAAATCCAATTCTTTGATCAAAACCCAGATCAGGCTGAAAAAATAGCGAAAGAGGGCTGGGAGAAAACACGTAGGTCTTTCAATGCTAAACGCATCACCCAGTTTATGGTTGAAGTGACATTTAAGCAGCCCCTTTCAGAAGATTATGAATGGTCACATGAGGTTTATGCATGATGTGGTTTTTGTACGTTGCGGTAGGCCTATTAGTACTTGCTGCACTGTTATATGTGCTGGGTAATTATACTTTCTGGCTTCCGTTTCGTTCGAATAAACTACCACGCATTGTGATGTTGCATCAGGTTACACCTAAAGATGCAGCCTCTGGTATGAACATGCCTCCTGAAAAGTTTGAACAACTCTTACAGTTGTTGACGCGTAAAGGAGCTACTTTTTGTTTTGTCTCTGAGCTTGAACAATACCGGAATCAAAAAAATGTCGTTGCTTTAAGTTTCGATGATGGCTTTATGGATAATTATCTTTATGCCTATCCATTACTTAAAAAATATAATGCAAAGGCAACCATTTATTTGGCGACGCAAATTGAAGGAATCGAAAAGCTAACTCATGAGCAAATCCATGAAATGGCGAACTCTGGCTTAATTGAGTTCGGTGCGCATACCCAGCATCATGTGAACTTACTTAAGCTTGATGATCAAACTGCTTATGATGAGATGCTTCAGTCTAAACGTGACGTTGAAGCATTAGTTGGGAAGTGTCCAAGCTTTGCCTATCCGTTTGGTCGATTTAACGAAAAGCATCAGAAAATGGCTGAAGAGATTGGCTTTAAAAACGCAGTATCGACTCGTAAAAAAATCGAAGCTTACGAAGCAGTTAATCAATTTAATATTCCACGTGTCAGCACGCATGGTGCCATGAATGCTTTACAGATGCGTATCGCCCTTGCTAAAGGACGTTATAAGTTATGAATAAAATTCCATGTAGTGTCTACATTGTTACTTTAAATTGTGGTGCTTGGTTAGAGCGAACTTTACAAAGTGTCAGTGAGTTTGATGAAGTTATTATTTTAGACTCTGGCAGTACTGATAATACTTATGAAATTGCTCAGCGCTTCGAAAATACGCAAATCTCTCATCAAGACTGGCAAGGTTATGCTGGACAAAAAAGTTTGGCTTTAGCAAAGTGCCGAAATGATTGGGTGCTTAACTTAGATGGCGATGAAGTCTTATCTAACGAGTTAAAGCAAGAAATTGTTGATACCATTCAGCAAAACAAGCTTGATGCTTTAATCACACCGATTAATGACGTGTTTTTAGGTGTTCCCAACAGCAAACATACTAAAAAACATGCGAAAGTGCGTTTTTTTCGCAAGTCTAAAGGACATTATGATCTTGCCAATAAGGTCCATGAAAATGTGATTGTAGAGGGTGAATCTCAGCGTGCTCAACATGATATTTATCATTATGGTGAGTCGAGCATTTTCGTTAAGGTCGAAAAAAATAACCAATATTCCAACTTAAAAGCATTAGAGAAATACCAAAAAGGAAAGTCTCCAAGCATTGCAAAATTGGTTTTGGTGATGCCTATGACTTTTATGAAGTCTTATTTTATTCGCCGTAGTTTCTTAAATGGTTGGCGTGGTTTCGTAAATAGTATGATTAATGCCTTTTATGCATTTCTAAAAGAAGCCAAACTCTTTGAACAGACCATGAATAAAGATAAAAAATAAGTAGGCAAGCTATGAAAATTGTTCAGGTATTGGCAACTAGTGGTGGAGTTGGTGGTTTAGAGCAGCACACTTTTAATCTTGTTAATGAGCTTGCTTTAAACCATGAAGTACATGTGATTGCACATCCTTGCTATCTAGACAAGTTTAACCAACAAGTACATTTTCATGCGGTTGATTTTGCGCGAAGCCGTTGGAATATTTTTTTACTCTGGCAACTTAAAAATCTCATTCAGCAAATTCAACCCGCTATTGTTCATGCACAAGCAGGAAAGGCGGCTGAGCTGATTGCCCGAATTAAGCCATTTTTATCTGGCCCAAAATTTGTAACGACGGTACATGGTACTAAAAAGAATAAATCTGCCTATTTAGCAGGTGATGCGGTTATTGCAGTGAGTCAAGCGCTCACGCAAGGCATTCCAGAGTCTAAAGCACACGTGGTTTATAACGGGATATATCCTCAACCTGTACTTACAGTTGAAAATAAAGAAAAGTTACTTCAATCGATTCAAAAAGATTTTGCTGAGCTAGGCACAAGCAAAAAAGTTGTTATGTGTATTGGACGTCTAGAGCCAGTAAAAAATATCAGTTTACTGATTGAGTCAATGCAAGAGATTGATGCCAATTTATGGATTATTGGTGATGGTTCACTTCGAGCAAGTTTAGAAAAACAAGTTAGTGAATTAAACATGCAAGATCGGGTCGCTTTTCTTGGGTTTAGAACTGATGCTCGAGATCTGGTGCAATTGGCAGATATTGTAGTTTTATCATCAGACCGTGAAGGTTTTCCACTTGTTATGGTCGAAGCTTTACAGGCTGATAAAGCAATGGCTGCAACTAAAGTAAACGGTGTAATTGAGTGGCTGCCAGATCAATATCTGGCAGAAATTGGAGATGCACAAGATTTAGCAAAAGCGATTAAATGTGCGCTTCAACCTGAGGCTCAAAACGACTTTGGCCCTTTATATGCAAAAGCCAAGGCTGAACTGACTGTACCAGCTATGGTTGAGCAGACGCTTAATATTTATAAAGGCCTGCTGAAAACTTAATTATTTTTTGGTGTAAGGCGAATGGCATCAAGTACCACGAAGTTATCTTCGACATTAATCGTATGGCAGCCGTCATCTGCTTGATTCCAGTCTGGTAAAACTACTTCTAGTAATTTTTCTTCATAAGCTGTCGGGCTAAGCTGAGTAATTGCCTTTAATTCGATATTGCCGCCATAACGTTTTAACGAATCTTGGCTTGGTCGAACCAGTTGCCCTTTATAAATAAAAGGTTTACCTGCCATACGGAACTGCTGACTGCCTCGGCACACTGGGTTCATTGGGTGCTCTTGCCAGTTTGGTTTTAAAATATCTTCGGTAAAAAATAAATCTAAACGATCACCAAATTTCTTACAATCACGCCGTGTTGAAGTAAAAAGATACCATAAGCCTTCATGATAGAAAGGGGTGCTGTCGACTGCTTCGATATTCTCTATCAGATTAGAATGCTTTTCCCATTTCAATGGAAATTCGGTACATTTCCAAAGTTCAATTGTCTTGTTGGTAGAAGTTTCTGGCATCATGTACCAAGTGTCTTCTAACTTAAATACACAAGGATAAGAAAGGTGATAGTCGAGCTTTAAGATTGTCTCTGGTGGTGTGTAGGTGCCATCTTTAAAGACTTCTAAAACAGAAAGAAAACCTACTGGATGTTCGTCATCAACTTCTTCAAAAAAAATGAAATGACGGCCATTTTCATAAGCATAAAAGCTATCTGCAAAGGTAAACTTTCTAGGGGAATGGATCTCAAAAAGAGAATTTAATTGCTCAAGTGTTGTAAAAGGTTGTTCTAACCAGCCAAAACGCATATACCAATGAGAGTCAAAAGTTTTTGCTTTTTTTGCTTGTTGGTACTTGTACCATTTTTTTTGGATTAGGCGATTTAGCATTAAATTTTACACTCGATATAACTATAATTAGATAGACTATCCCTGACTCATTTTAACATTTGAATGAAATGAAAAAATATTTAATCAGTATTGAATCTACGAATAGTGAACGTTTAAAAAAGCTGTACTCTCAGCCAACATTTTACAAATATCGCGATGAATTTAAGCAATTTGGGGTTATAGGGAAAAATTTAAGTGTTAGTGAGTATTTTCAACAAGGTGTAGCTGGCAAGAAAAAACCGATGACGCCTGGTGAGCTTGGTTGTGCCATGTCTCATATTGCTGCTTTAAAAGATTTTTTAAGCTCCGATGAAGAATACGCCATTATTTTTGAAGATGATGTGATCGAGCGTTTTGAAATTGATTTCCAAGACTTAGAAAAACATATTAGTTCTTTGAACCTAGGTCCGTGCTTTTTTCTAAGCTTGGGCGGTATTCAAATGAAAATATGCAATCGCGTTCGTGGAAAATTTTTACCAGAAGAATTATATAACCAAAAAGTTTTAAAAGTTGATTACGACTATCTTGAAAAACTTGCTTATGCTTATGCCTATGTTGTAGACCGTAAAATGGCTCAAATGTTAGTTGATTATCATCAACCGATAAAAATTTACGACCATTGGCAAGACCTTGTGGGACGAGGGGATTTTAGCTTCTATGTCAGTTTTTTATTCGATCATCCTATTATTGAAAATAATGATGCTTTAAGTTATTTGGAAAGAGAACGAAGCTTAATCACTCCACTTTCTAAAGATGACAGTGATTTTTTACGTTACTTAAGAGTTAAATTAAAGAAATATATACTTAATAAATATATAATTTAGTCGTTTTTTTAGGTTTTCTTACTAATTTTATGATTAAGCAAAAAAATATTATCATTGGGTCAGCAACGGGATATCAGGCTGGCCTTATCTCTTCCTTTGTATGTTCTTTGGAAAAGTCAGATTTTGATGGGGTCTTGGTTTTAATTATATATCAAGAGCAACTTGCAGAGTTTGTTACGGCATTTTCTCACATTAAGAAATTTAAAATTGACTTTAAAATTTCAACGATTGGGAAATTTAAATCCAAGTCAAAATATTCTGGTATTTATAAATTTAAATTTTTAAAAAATATTCTAAAGAGAATTATTAGCTTAACAGTAAATGAGGAAAACTCTGCATCAAAGATAAAAGCGCTTAAAATCACAGGTTATCCGCATGTGAGCCGTTTCTTTGAATATAAGGAAATTGTAGAAAGCCATGCTGATGCTTCACATGTATTGCTTAGCGACGTTCGAGATGTATTTTTCCAAAGTAATCCTTTTAAAAATCTTAGTAAGGGTCTATTTGTTGGGATGGAGAATCCGGATTTCACCATAGGTACTGAGCAATATAACCAAAAATGGATCTTGGATGCATATGGAGAGAGTTTTTATAACATTGCAAAAGATGAGCAAGTTTCTTGTTCTGGCGTAACTATTGGTGATCGGGAATCAATTAAAGTCTACATCAATAAGATGATTGAAGAATTTTGCAAACAGCCATATCAAAAAATGTCTGAAAGAATTTATGATCAGGCTATGCATAATAAATTATTAATTACTAATGAATTGGCCAATACAATTCGTTGTCAGCCATTTGAATCTATTATTGTAACGCTTGGACTATATCCAATAGATCAAATTGCAGTTAATGATCAAGGCTTTATTATTAATCACAATCAAGAAATTATTCCGATTGTCCACCAGCATGATAGACATCCGGAACTGCTTCAGTTATGTGACAACTATATTGGCAAGTAGGTTGAGAATTATCTAAATCTTATGAAGGGGCGGATATTAATTTTTATCCGCATTTCCTTTAAGTACCATATAAATGAGTGCAACAAAAATAAGTAATGCACCTACAAGGCTACTTACGCAAAAATAAAGAATACGTTGGTTCGTTGTTAAATTGAATAACTCATGAGCAAGGATATAGCGCATGAAAAACCATTGTGCTAAAGAGAATACAATCACGACTAAAGCATGTCGACGAACGTCAGGACGCATTGCCATAATCAATTACCATGCGGGAGAAAAGAGCAGCTATTATGCCATTTGCCCACTGTCACCTCAATAGACTATGAATTAACGAAATTGTTTAGAAAAAATAAAAATATGAATGAATTGTGAACTTTTATTAACATTAATAAATAGTAATATCCCTCTTATTTGCTAAAACTTTTATTATCTTGTTGAATTTAGCCAGGGGAGAATAATGCAGCCTATTGATTTTGTAATGATTTGGGTCGACTCAACTGATACTGAATGGCAGCAAGATTATATATATTATAAATCTAAAGAAACAAATATACAGGTGACGGAACTCGTTGATGAATGCCGCTATCGAGATTGGGATAATCTTCAATATTGGTTCAGATCTGTTGAGAAATTCTGCCCTTGGGTACGAAAAATTCACCTTGTAACTTGTGGTCATTTCCCTGAGTTTTTAGTTGAAAATCATCCTAAATTGAATCTAGTTACTCATGATCAAATTATAGAATCAAACTGTTTACCTACATTTAACTCTCATGCTATTGAAATTAATATTCATAAAATAAAAGGGCTTGCAGAGCATTTTGTATATTTCAATGATGATACTTTTATTAATAGATCTTTAGAACCAGAGTTTTTCTTTAAAAATGGCTTACCTTGTGATGGTATTCGGCTACAGCCTTTGATGGTTGTTGGTGAGGAAAATTTTTTAGGCGCAGTTGCTTTGACTGATGTTGCGATTATTAATAAATATTTTGATAAGAGAAAATTATTTCGAAAAAATCCTTATGCACTTTTTAATCCTCGATATTCGATAAGTAATAATTGGGGTAATTTCTTAAGTTTAAATAATCGAAAATACTCAAGCTTCTATAGTACTCATTTGCCTCAACCATTTTTGAAATCGGTATTTGAAGAAGTGTGGAAAAATGAAGAAGCTTATTTGAAGGAGGTATCAAGTCATCGATTTAGGCAGCCTTTAGATGTTAACCAATATTTGTTTAGGTTATGGCAGCTTTGTTCAGACCGCTTTTACCCTGTAAATATATTTGAGCGCGGCCAAAACTTTAACTTAAGAATACAAAATCTTCCTGAAATTGATCATGTTATTAAAAATGAGCAGCTTCCACAGATTTGTTTAAATGACGATGAGCAAGTGGTTGATTTTGAAAAATTAAAAAAAGAAATTATTCAGATTTTTGAACAGAAATTTGATACGGTTTCAAGCTTTGAAAAAGAAATGTCTCATTAAAATTCGCTCATTAAAAAACCCTGCATAAGCAGGGTTTTTTAATTTGAAAATCTAAAAATTATTTAGATTCTTCAGCTTTTGGCTTTTCACGTAAGCGGATGCCCAAGTCACGAAGCTGGTTCGCTTCAACAGGAGCAGGTGCTTGAGTAAGTGGACATTCAGCAGTTTTCGTTTTAGGGAATGCAATAACGTCACGAATTGAAGTCGCGCCAGTCATAAGCATTACTAAACGGTCAAGACCAAATGCCAAACCACCGTGAGGAGGAGCGCCATAACGAAGTGCGTTAAGTAAGAAGCTGAATTTCTCTTCTGCTTCTTCATCAGAAATACCAAGCGCTTCAAAAATCGCTTTTTGCATTTCTAATGTGTAAATACGAAGTGAACCACCGCCAACTTCAGTACCATTCAATACCATGTCGTAAGCAACAGAAAGTGCTTCGCCTGGATTGCTCTTCACGTCTTCTACGCTAGATTTAGGCAATGTGAATGGATGGTGAACAGAAGTCCATTTGCCATCGTCAGTTTCTTCAAACATTGGGAAGTCAACAACCCAAAGTGGAGCCCACTCACAAGTTGAAAGGTTCAAGTCATGACCAATCTTGACACGAAGCGCACCCATTGCATCATTTACAACTTTAGCTTTATCAGCACCGAAGAATACGATATCGCCATCTTGCGCGCCAACACGTTCCAACAGCTCAAGTACGATCGGTTCAATGAATTTCACGATTGGAGATTGAAGACCTTCAATTCCTTTAGCGAGTTCATTAACTTTGATGTAAGCCAAACCTTTTGCACCATAGATGCCAACGAATTTAGTGTATTCATCAATTGCACTACGTGGCAATGATGCTGCACCTGGAACACGTAAGGCAACAATACGGCCTTTAGGATCTTTTGCAGGGCCAGCAAATACTTTGAACTCAACTTCTTGCATTAAGTCTGCAACGTCAACGAGTTTTAACGGAATACGCAAATCTGGTTTGTCAGATGCATAGTCACGCATAGCTTCGCTATATGGCATACGGCGGAATTTTTCAAATTTTACGCCAAGCAAGTCATTAAATAATTTAACAGTCATGCCTTCCATCAAATCCATGATTTCATCGTCATTTAAGAACGATGTTTCAATGTCGATTTGAGTGAATTCTGGCTGACGGTCAGCACGTAAGTCTTCATCACGGAAACATTTCGCGATTTGGTAGTAACGATCGATACCACCCACCATCAATAATTGTTTAAACAATTGCGGTGATTGTGGAAGTGCGTAGAAGCTACCATTTTGTACACGGCTTGGTACTAAATAGTCACGTGCACCTTCAGGAGTTGCACGAGTTAAAATCGGAGTTTCAACGTCTAAGAAACCGTGATCGTCTAAATAGTTACGAATCAAGTTAGTTACTTTAGAACGGAAACGTAACCGATCTAACATTTCTGGACGACGGATGTCTAAGAAACGATATTTTAAACGGTGTTCTTCTGACACGTTAATCGTGTCATCATTTAACGGGAATGGCGGAGTTTCAGAAGCAGCAAGAACTTCGATTTCTTTGCCTAATACTTCGATTTGACCACTCACCATATTTGGGTTTTCAGTACCTTCATAACGGCGACGAACACGACCTGTAATTTTTAATACATATTCAGAACGTGCTTTATCTGCAGTTGCAAATGCTTCTGGAGTATCTGGGTCAATAACCACTTGAACGAGACCATCACGGTCACGCATATCAAGGAAAATAACACCGCCATGGTCACGGCGACGATGTACCCAACCGCATAATGTAACGGTTTGGTCGATTTGGGCTTCAGTTAAAGAGCCGCAGTAATGAGTTCGCATCATGATGAAGATTATCCAAACTATATTGGCTGAAAAGACGGATGCGTAAACCGCGCACCGTCAAAAAAGTAAGTTTTCGATTATGCCCTGTTGAATGGCATGCGACAAGAACTAGATCAAAAAACAGCTATAATTTTGCTAAAAATGAGCAATTTGGCAGCAAGTTTACCCATTAGCCCATTCTTTGTTGTCGATCTAAAAACAGGAATAATAAGCATCCTAAACTGAAAGTGCTTAACCAGCCTTGCATGAACTCATTAATAGATCGACCCGTGAAATAATAGGTGTCTGTGTGCCAAACTTCGTGTGGAATGTAACGGGCATAATCCCAAAGAGAAAATAAGCCTAAAAGTGTAGATAAAGTAAACAGGAACCAAGCAAAAATTTTAATTTTACGGCTTATTTTCCAGTGCTGTTTATGTTTTTGATAGTAATGAATACTCATCCAACCTAAAAAAGGTAATGCTAGAGCAGAAGAACCTAGTTGAAGTAGACGGTGCAAAGGATATGGGCGACCAAAGAAATGAACCGTTTGGGATAAAAGATCTTGGAAGATGAATGTTCTAAAGTCAGAATGGGTAAGACCATCCCAAATGAGATGAGTGGCTATCCCGATAATAAGCGCAAATATAATTCCAATAAAAAACTGGATAAAACGTTTAAAAGAGCCTAATTTCAAATCATGCTGAATACCAAAAAAACGGTAAACCACAGGCCGATAAAGTAAATACCAAATAGCACAGAACAATAAACCTAATGCAAGGTTTGGGTAGAGTAAACCTTTCCATTGATGAGTCAGCATACTGGACTGAACTGTAAATAAGCGGTAAAGGTCAGGTGTCATACTGCCAATAGCGAGTGCAGCAATAGGCAGTGTGTTTCGACTTAGTTTAGCAATCGGTGGGGCGATAACAGCATGAGAGATTGTAAAAGGCATTGGAAAAGGAAGCTTCTCACATCATCAAAACAATGAGTCTAACGAAACATACCTACGACTAATGTTTTTTATTGCAAAACGTTTGGAATGTTATAATATAACAAAAAAATATGGGTCATTGACTATGCAGCTCAAAACACAGCTTTTTGTTCTCTCATTATTATCATTTTCTATTCAGCAAGTGATGGCAGCAGATGAGACAAATACTAAGGAAGAGAAACCTGCCGAATTGGCAACAATTACGGTTAAAGCAGAACCTACAGCACCACCTAACAATACGTCTTTAGCAGAAGGGGCAACCAGTATTGGTAATGCCTTAAATGGACAGGCAGGGGTTTATTCAGCTCAATATACGGGAGGGGCGAGTCGTCCTGTGATTCGTGGTCAAGATGGCACACGTGTCAAGATTGTACAAAATGGTGGCGATGTGATGGATGTTTCATCCGTATCGCCAGACCATGCCGTTACGGTTGATCCAAACTCTGCCCAAGATATTCAGATATTAAATGGTGCTGAAGCATTACTATATGGTGCAGGTTCAGTCGGCGGACTGGTGAATGTTGTTGATGAAAAAATTCCAACCAGCATGCCAGATAAGGGCTATCAAGGAAAAGCCGGTGTTCGCTACAACTCAGGTAGTGATGAGCTACTTTATTCAGGGCAAGCGACAGTCGGTTTAGGTGATCATGTTGCGCTACGTGTTGGTGGTTTAAAGCGCGATGCCAATGACTATATCTTGCCTAAAGATTTACAAACAGATGAGCGTCGCCAAGACAGCACTTTTGCTGAATCTAAAAACTATAATGCTGGACTGTCTTGGATTGGTGACCGTGGATTTATCGGTGCATCATTTAGCCAACGCCATGATCAATATGGTATTCCTGCTGATAATGAGCTTTTTGGTTCATGTGAACGTGATGGCTTGCATCTGGTGTGTGGAGCAGGTGATTCAACCGAGCATGAGCATGATCACGAACATGATGCTTCATGGATTAATCTCAAAGAAAAGCGTTATGACTTAAAAGGTGAGTTAAAAGACCCATTTGCGGGTTTTGCTAAAGTTGCAGCGCAAGCAAGCTATACCGATTATCAACATGAAGAAATGCATAATACTGATGTCGGAACAACCTTTAAAAGCAAAGGGATTGATAGCCGAGTTACATTAGAAAATAATGCTTGGGCTGGTTGGACAGGACAAATTGGTGCGCAATATACCCAACAAAAACTAAATATTGTTGGTGATGAGTCCATTATGGACCCAAGCAAGACCCAACGTTATAGCGTATTTGGTTTGCAACAAAAACAAATCAATAACGTCAATCTTGCTGTTTCTTCTCGTGTTGACCATCAAACTATCGACATTGAGTCAGATCAAAAGAATTACACGGGTACTGGATATTCAGTTGCTGGTACAGCAAGCTGGGAATTTATTCCGCAATACAAATTGTCCCTCACAACTTCACACCAAGAGCGTTTGCCATTTGCTCAAGAGTTGTATTCGGACGGTATTCATATGGCGACCAATACCTATGAGTTGGGTAATGATGACCTTAAGAAAGAGCGCTCAAATAATGTTGAGTTAGGTTTGCACTTTAATAATGACCTCTTGAAATATAACGTAAGCGTGTTCCATAACCGTTTTGATAATTTCATTTATGCCAATACTTTGGATGAGTTCCAAGGCTTCCGTCTTATCCAATATAGTCAAGATGCAGCGAAGTTCTATGGCGTCGATGCTGACCTAAGCTACCAAATTTCACCTGTATATAATTTAGGGTTATTTGGCGATTATGTTCGCGGTAAAATTGATAATGAAAATGCACCACGTATTCCTGGTGGACGTTTAGGTACTAAAGTCAAAGCAGATTTTGGTGATGGTTGGGATGGTTCTGCCGAGTATTATCATGTGTTTAAACAAGACGATATTGCTAATTATGAAACCAAAGGTCAGAGCTATAACATGCTGAATTTAGGCGTTGGTTATAACGGGAAATATAGCAACATTAGTGACTACCGAGTGTTCTTGAATGCCAATAACTTGTTAGATAGCAAAATTTATCAGCATGAATCTTTCCTCGCAAATGTTCCACAAGTCGGACGTAATTTTACTGTAGGTGTAAACTTTAGTTTCTAAGGCCTAACACGAAACTAAACTTGAAAAATCAATCTAAAAGACCTAATTTGAAATGATCAAGTTAGGTCTTTTTTATGCGTATTTTTCAGCGAATTCATCAAAAAATAAATTGGTCAGGGCGTCGTTATATGGCGGTATTACTTTGCGTTGTTGCTATTGCATATGTTGCATCGGCAATTTACCACACAGTAAAACCATTACCACAGGGCATTAACTTTAGTGGCAAGCTTAGACATGCCGATGTCAAATTTTTAGCAGATAAAACCTATCTGGATGCCAATGGTCAGCAGAAGCTTGATCAGCATATTTTTGATGAAATCTTAAAAATGATTGATGAGGCAAAGACTACGATAGTGGTCGATATGTTCTTGTTTAATTCAGAAGTCGGTGATTCAAAAATAAAGCAAAGACCATTGATGCAAGAGCTGACTGATGCATTAATCAATAAAAAAAGACAAAACCATCAAATTCAGATTGTATTGATTACTGACCCGATCAACTCAGTTTATGGTGGTTTAAGGCCTGAACATTATCGTCAATTACGTCAAGCTGGTGTCGATGTTATCGAAACAAATCTGGCTCCTTTACGAGCGTCGAATCCACTTTGGTCAGGTTTTTGGTATATCTGTTGTCAGAATGTCGGAAATAATCCAGACAAGGGCTGGCTACCGAACCCATTTGGTAATGAAAAAATTACATTACGCAGTTATCTGAACTTATTTAATTTTAAAGCGAATCACCGTAAGACATTGGTCGTTGATACCGATGCTGGCTGGAAATCATTGGTCACTTCAGCAAATCCACACGATGGTAGTTCGAGACACTCTAATGTTGCGTTAGTTGTAACAGGAGCCACAGCTACTGATATTCTCCAAACAGAAGCTGCTGTTGCACAAATGTCTGGAAGTAGCTCTCCATCACTCATTTTAGGTGACTTTGAAAAAGATATAACCAAGCCTCAAGTTCAAGTGTTAACTGAAGGTGCGATCTATGAATCTGTACTGAAACTAATTAACTCGGCTAAACCTAAAGAACACCTCGATTTGAGTATGTTCTATTTATCTGAACGCAAGATTATTGAAGCTTTAAAAAATGCTCAAGCACGAGGTGTGATTGTTCGTGTTTTACTTGATCCAAATAAAGATGCATTTGGAAGACAAAAGAATGGTATTCCAAACCGTCAGGTTGCTTCAGAACTACATGCTGTAGGTATTCCAATCCGTTGGTGTGATACGCACGGTGAGCAGAACCATAGCAAAATGATTTTGAAATATAACTACCAGCAAGCTGAGTTGATTGTAGGTTCTGCCAATTTCACTGCTCGTAATTTAAAAAATTACAACCTTGAAACGGATATGTTGGTTATAGGCAAAGTTCAAGATCAAGTCTTTAAAGATGCTCAGGATTACTTCAATACTTCTTGGTCAAATCTACAAGGTAGACAGATGAGCGTCGATTATGCGAAATATGCCGACGAGTCTAGAGTGAAGTATTGGATTTATCGCTTTATGGAATGGTCAGGGTTATCGACTTTTTAATCACTACCTTTGGAGTTTTCCAAAAAAAAATGGCTTGTGCCTAGAGTCATCCACAACCTGCCCAAAATCTGCGATTAAATTGTTTTTGCAATAAAATTAGATAAACGAAAACAGTGAACAGGTTTTGTGGATGACAAATGCTTTTGGTTACTTTGGGCGAAACCAAAGTAACGAATTAGCTACTACAAGTAAAACTTAAAGCGGTAAGACCCCGTCGTGCTAATTAAAAATAGAGAATAAAACTTGGAATATTTTAAGGTGCTGGCGGAATCAATTGATCCAAAGCCTTATCATCTAACTTTTCTATTTCACTCAAATCAGTCTTAATCTTCCACTGCGATTCATCATCTACCGGATTGGGTAAACGTGCCTCAAGCCAATCACAAACGACATCTGGATTAAACTCAGGGTGATTACACTGAATGATCCATGATAGAAAGTCTTTTGCTTCACCATTCATATAAGGTGGTGGTGACACCGGAAAAAATAGTGTTGGTAGACGCTCATTCGTCGAGAGATAATTTAAAACGTGACCGAGTTCTTGTACGGTTTGCCATGCAAGTGGGTGTTCTACATCAATACTGAACTTAAACCACCAAGCGTGTTCGCCATCTGCTCCATGCGCCATGATACGGGCTTCTTGTACACTTGGAACTTTGCAGAAAAATTGATGAAGACGTTCAAAACTGATTTCAGACACAGCAATTGACCTAGCTTGGAAAATGCTAATGGTAGCACAGATACAGATTCTTCATATTTTCTTTATAGTCATTACAAACAATATCAATCAAGCCTGTTTTATTCATGGTTTCTCCTTGACTCTCTTTTAATCTAGCTCTATATCAAGACAAAAGGGATGCACCATGAAAAAGCCAATCGTTCTTGTACTTTCAACTTTAATGTTGGGTATATCTGCTACTGCGATGGCGGATTCAAATAATCGCTGGGATGATTATCACGGTAGAGATAATCGACATTATGAACACCACTATGACCATCGTTATGATCGACGCGATGACCATAGACCACCGGTTTGGTCAAATGCGAACCGTGGCCATGAATATGTCGTAATCAAGCGAGGGGAGCGTATACCTGTAGAATATCGTGATAACCGCTACTTCGTTTCAGACTGGCGTGCACACCGTTTATATGAGCCACCACGTGGATATCACTGGGTGAAAACACCGAATCAATATTTATTAGTTGATTTACACCACCAAGTTTATCGTGTTCGTTAAAAGAAAAATATAGAATTGAAAAGGCCTCAATATTTGAGGCCTTTTTTATGCTAATTCATCATCTTGTGGCTGAGGAGTTTTTAAAGATGCTGGAGTCTTTGAGTGCTTTTCTTTCATGACCGATGGATAATTCCATGAAGCAAAACGAACCACTAAAATAGAAATCGCTAAAATTAAAATTGAACCAGTAATAATGACTTGATCGATATCCGCTTTATGGTCATGTTGGATATCTGAAATCAGCAAACGCGTTAAGGCTGTAATTGCCACATAAATAAGAAATCGAACCGGCATATGATTGGTTTTAAAATAAATACCGACCATCGCTCCAAGTTCTAAGTAGATAAATAATAATAAAATATCATCAATTGAAGCATACTTTTTGATAGTTAAAATTTCAAAAACGGTATGTGCAGCTGACCAAGCCACCATACAGCCGATAATGAATAAAGCTAAATAATGAAAAGCTTCAACGGCATAGTGTCCAAACCGGTCGAGCGTTCTTTCAAACTTTTTAGGATCAGGCATAGTAAGATCTTTTTTTGATATGAGTATGCCTAGAAAATAAACAAATTTTATGCCAATAGAAATAGTAAATACAAAATAAAAAAACGCCTGATTACTCAGGCGTTTTTATGAAAAACTTAATTATGCTTGGTTCGTAAAGTAGTCTTCACTAAAGCCCATAATTAAGTCAGCACCCGCTTTAATTTTAGCAATACGTGCATCAATATCTGGCAAAATACGTTCAACAAAGTATTGAGCTAAAGCAAGTTTGTTTTGGTAGAAGTCACCAGATTTGTCTTTAGCTGCGGCAGCAATTTTCGCAAACATATAAGAGAAGCTGAGTAAGCCTACTGCATGTAAGTAATCAACAGCAGCAGCATTTGGGAAGTCTACATTTTCAGCAGCTTGCTCAATAATAAACTGAGTAATCGCTTCGATTTCAGTTGCAGCATCTAAAGTTGCATCTTTAATGAAGTTCAAATCTGTGTCTAAGTCATTTGCAAAGTCACGAATCTCAGTGATGTATTCAGCAATGAATGCACCGCCACATTTAATAGTTTTACGACCAATTAAATCTTGAGATTGAACGCCGTTGGTTCCTTCGTAGATTTGAGCAATACGAAGATCACGAATACATTGTTCCATACCCCATTCACGAATATAACCATGACCACCAAATACCATTTGAGCATCTAAAGTTGCTTGGAATGCTGTATCTGTAAGGTAAGCTTTTGCGATTGGTGTTAAAAGCGCAACGCGATTATTAGCTTTTTTCACAGCTTCTGCATCAGTTGAGAACTTAGTGATATCGAGCTGCTGACCTACATAAACTGCAAATGCACGTGATGCTTCATTGTTTGCACGTACGTTAAGTAACATACGACGTACATCACCATGAACTAAAATACTGTCAGCAGGTTTGCTTGGTGATTGAACGCCCGCAGCACTACGACCTTGTAAACGGTCTGTCGCGTATTGAGCAGCATTTTGATACGCAAACTCAGAAGCACCTAAGCCTTGAATACCCATTGATAAACGTTCGTAGTTCATCATAACGAACATTGCAGCAAGGCCTTCGTTTTCTTTACCAACGAGGTAACCTTTTGCTCCGTCAAAGTTCATCACACAAGTAGCAGATGCTTTGATACCCATTTTATGTTCAATAGAACCTGGACCAACATGGTTACGGTCGCCTAACGAGCCATCTTCATTTACTAGGTATTTCGGTACGATAAATAGCGAGATTCCACGTGAACCAGCAGGAGCATCAGGAGTTTTAGCAAGTACCAAATGAATGATGTTTTCTGCTAAATCGTTATCACCACCAGTAATGAAAATTTTAGTACCAGTAATGTTATATGTACCGTCTTCATTACGCTCTGCTTTAGTTTTGATAATACCTAAATCAGTACCTGCGTGTGGTTCAGTCAAGCACATGGTACCTGACCATTCACCTGAATAAATCTTAGGTAAATAAGTTTCTTTTTGCTCTTGAGAAGCATAACTGCTTAAAGCCATACCTGCACCTACTGAAAGAAGCGGGTAGAGCATGAAAGATGGGTTTGTCGCAAATAACATTTCATCGGCAAGAACGGTAAGCATTTTTGGCATGCCTTGACCGCCCCATTCTTCATCTGCGCCTAAGCCAATCCAACCACCTTCTGCATATTGACGAAATGCATCTTTAAAGCCAGCAGGAGTAAAGACTTCGCCATTTTCGTAACGAGCGCCTTCTTCATCACCAGTACGGTTTAATGGATGAGTCACGTTCTGAGCAAATTTAGCCATTTCTTCTAAAATTGCTTCAGCAGTTGCAGCATCTACATGAGCGAGTTTCTCATTAGACTGCCAAAATTGTTCTGCTTTAAATACATCATTTAAGATGAATTTCATATCAGCTAAAGGAGCATTGTAAATTGGCATAATCGTTCACCTTTTTTATGCACATCGACCTGTGCTAGATATCCTGTAAAACGAAATGGATATTGAATTTAAAGTCTAAATTTATCACTGATTTTATAAAAAAAGGACCGTCAAAACTGAGCAGTCCTTTTTTGGTTTTTAACATTGCATATCGCAACTAACTATGGTTAGAAAGCGAAATGTTCAGCATCTAATGACATCAATGGGTCTAGACCACCAGCAATCACGTCTACATGAGAACGTACGCGTGGCAAGATTTTCTTGAAGTAGAAGCGAGCAGTTGTAACTTTCGCGTTATAGAAATCAACGTCAGTTGTACCTTCTGCCAATTTCTCTTGTGCTACAAGTGCCATACGAGCCCATAGATAAGCTAAAGTCACGTAACCCGCGAAGTAGAGGTAATCTACAGCTGCTGCACCCACTTCATCCGGATTTTGCATTGCACGCATACCGATTTGCATAGTGAGGTCGCCCCATTCTTTGTTTAGCGCAGCAAGTGGCTCAACAAATTCTTTCATGGCAGCATTGTCTTTGTTTGCTTCTACAAACTTATGAACAATCTTAGTGAAATCACGAAGCATTGCACCTTGAGTTTGTAAAACTTTACGGCCTAACAAGTCTAGTGCTTGAATTTCAGTTGTACCTTCATACAAGCATGCAATACGTGTATCACGTACGATTTGCTCCATGCCATGCTCAGAAATAAAGCCATGACCACCGAACACTTGAACACCATGCTTAGCAGACTCAGAACCTGTTTCAGTTAAGAATGCTTTTGCAATAGGCGTCAATAAAGACAAGATGTTGTCAGCAAACTTGCGCTCTTCTTCAGATTCGCCTTTTTCAACGATATCTGCATATTGAGCAAGTAAGTAAACAAGTGCACGACCACCTTCAGCAAACGCTTTTTGAGTTAAAAGCATGTTACGAACAGCAGGGTGAACAATAATTGGATCTGCTTCTTTTTCTGGAGCTTTAGGGCCAGAAAGTGAACGCATTGCTAAACGCTCTTTCGCGTAAGTTAAGGCACCTTGGAAAGATGACTCAGATGCTGCTAAACCTTGAACAGCAGTACCAATACGTGCTGTGTTCATGAAGGTGAACATACAGTTCAAACCACGGTTTTCAGGTCCAATTAAATAACCTTTAGCTTGGTCAAAGTTGATGACACAAGTCGCGTTACCATGGATACCCATTTTGTGTTCGATAGAACCACAACGTACCGCATTACGCTCGCCCACAGTTCCATCTGCATTTACATGGAATTTAGGAACGATGAATAACGAAATACCTTTAGTACCTTTAGGTGCACCCGGAAGGCGAGCAAGAACGATATGGATGATGTTTTCAGCCATGTCATGTTCACCAGCAGAGATAAAGATTTTCTCGCCAGAGATTGCATAGCTACCATCTGCATTTGGTTCTGCTTTAGTACGGATAATACCTAAGTCTGAACCTGCATGAGATTCAGTTAAGCACATCGTACCTGTCCAAACACCTGAAACAAGGTTTGGTAAGTACGTATTTTTTTGCTCATCAGAACCATGATGTTCTAATGTACGTACTGCTCCGTGAGACAAGCCAGGGTACATACCCCATGCCCAGTTAGAGCTACCCACCATTTCTGAAATTGCGATACCTAAAGAGTTAGGTAAGCCTTGACCGCCGTATTGTTCTTCTGCTGATAAAGACGGGAAGCCAAGTTCAATATATTTTTGATAAGCTTCTTTAAAGCCTGTTGGTGTAGTGACAACACCATCATTCCAAGTACAACCTTCGCGGTCACCAACTTGGTTTAAAGGAGAAAGTTCATTTTCACAGAAGTCTGCCGCAGCTTCTAAATATTGATCAACCAATTCACGGCTTACGTTACCTTGGAAATCAGGTAATTTTGCATAGTGTTCTTCAGCATTTAATAATTCATGCAAAACGAATTGCATATCACGTAAGGGCGCTTTGTATTGTGGCATATCGGGTTCCTCAATACTGGTGAAACCAGAGTTATAATCCTAATCTACGATAATGTGCCATAAGAGGCACCTTGAACCATTACATCGTGCAACAACTTGCATAACTGTACAAGCACCTCAGGGCCTTTACTTTGTGACTGCAAAGTCAAGAAAAAAATACTTGAACTATGTAAGTGCTTTGAGTGTAAACACTTTTGGTGAAGTTTAGATGAGACAAATAGTCAAAATCGTAAGTAGTTATGTACACAAAAAAGGCACCTATAAGTGCCTTTTATTTGAATATTTTTAGAATTATTTTGCTTGAGGTGCTACTGGAGCCGGGGCATTTATTGGAGGTTGAGGGCGCTTTGGCTCAAAACGAAGATTACATGTACCTTCAAGTGTTCTATCTCCAACTTGAACATTTACAGCTTGACCATTTGCTTTGCCTTCACATGCTTTTTGAATCTGTTCAAAACGAGCTTGACGTTCTGCACGATGCTGTTCCCACGCTGCTTTTTGCTCAGGGGTAAATTCACGGTGTTTCATACGGTGGTGGCCATCTCGTGGACCATCTTGCATCATGTGATGTTCTGAATTAGGCGTTTGCGGGTTTGATTGACACGCAGCCAAACTGCCCATAGTTACAATTGCTGCACTGAATAATGCGATTTTTGCCGTCATTTTCATGTTTAAAGCTCTTTAATGTTTGTTTTCAGATGGCTTAAAGATTAGATAATAAAGATGAAGAAACAATGGAGAGTTTTTCTTTTCGTTGTTAGTTACAATGCCAAATATAAGGTAAAAATGAGAGAGTGCTTTTGAACGTACTACGTGTTCCCATTGCATTGCGGCTATTTTTAACGGTCTTGCTTACTACGCTGTTAATTGCAACCGCAAGTTTGAGTGTTCTGCACTGGACGATGCAAAAGAACTTTGCCAAATATGTGGCCGATGTTGAAATGCAAAAGCTAGATCGGCTCATGACGAATCTTGGGAATGTCTATACCGTTTATCATGATTGGGGAAATGCGATTCAGGCGCAAATCTTACAAATTGAAGGAACGGCAGCTCCAGATGATTATGATCGTCTTTCGCAGTGGTGGTTAAGACGCCAATATGATATTGCCATTCAGCAGCATTCGTTTGATGAGCACACTCTCATTAATGTTTCTCCAGATGGTGCGACTGCAAATAAAAACTCTATTTTTAGTGATGAAGAGCTACGCACACTGGAAAAGAATTTACCTTCTGAATATCAACCATTTGAAGGTTTGAAATTCCCATTAAGTGCCAACCAGTTCCGTCCACGTGATGACAGTAAAAACAAGTCAAAAAGAGGAAGTCTCAAAGATATTGAGACTCAAAATGGTAAGAAGCGCTTTATTGCTTTGCCAGACCGTTTGGGCTTAAGTTCTCGTTTATCTTTATATGATGCCAAACACCAATTTGTAGTCGGCGAACCACCGTCTTCAGATCAGATGTCTTATCGTCCCATTATCGTTAACAATCAGGTGGTCGGTTATTTAGGTCTAAAACCAGTTCTAGATAAAGAAGATGCTTTAAGTATTAATTTCTTTAGTAATCAAAAACGTTATTTACTTTTAATTTATGCCTTAACTTTACTATCGAGTTTAGTTGCAGCACTTTTAATGGCAACTTATTTTAAAAAGCCAATTCAACGGTTATTAAATGCAACAAAGGAGTTAACTAAGGGTAATTACCAACATCAAGTGGTTATTAAACGAAATGATGAACTTGGTGATTTATCAACTCAATTGAACCATTTGGCCGAGATTCTACATCAGCATGAAGAATCACGCCGTCAATGGGTTGCAGATACATCTCATGAATTGAAAACACCATTAGCTGTATTGCAAGCACAAATTGAAGCAATGCAAGATGGTATTCGAAAGGCGACCCCTGAACACCTTGATGCCATGATGCGACAAGTTTCGAGTTTAAAGAAACTCACTCAAGATCTTGCAGACTTGGCTCAGGCCGATGCTCAGCAACTTAAATGTTATGTTAGTTCGGTCAATCCATGGGACGTTGTATTACAAGAGGTCGAAAATTTTAGACCTAAACTCGAACAGGCAGGTTTAGAAATTGAGGTTGAAGGTGAGGGCGTTCCATTATTATTAGACCGTGACCGTTTTAAACAAATTATCGTCAATTTGATTAGTAATAGTATTCGTTATACCGAAACAGGTGGAAAAATTCATATTCATACACGTCAAACCGCCCAAGATTGGACTTTATATGTCGATGACAGCCCATTTGGTTTAAATGATGAACAATTGTCTCGTTTAGGTGAACGTTTTTATCGTGTCGATGATTCGCGCACGCGTAGTACAGGTGGAACAGGACTAGGCTTAGCTTTATCTTGTAAAATTGCGCAAGCGCTTGGTGGTACACTCAGTTTTGAGCACTCACCATTAGGTGGTCTACGTTGTGTACTGACCTTTGAAAAGCAGAGTTAAATAAAAGGAAAAATGGCCCATGAAACATGTAATGTTGGTTGAGGATGAAGTCGAGTTAGCGCAGCTAGTGCGTGATTATCTTGAGGCTGCTGGTTTCGAAGTTAGCATGTTTCATGATGGTCAAGATGCTTATACGAGCTTTCAACAACGCAAACCTAATTTAATGATTCTGGACTTAATGGTTCCAAGAATGGATGGTTTAACGATTTGCCGTAAGGTACGTGAACAGTCAGATTTACCGATTATTATGGTGACTGCGCGTACTGAAGAAATTGACCGTGTTTTAGGTCTAAATATGGGAGCAGACGATTATGTGTGCAAACCTTTTAGTCCAAAAGAGTTAGTTGCCCGTGTACAAGCAGTTTTACGTCGTTTGGAACGTAAGGCCGAGCCAGAACAAAATGATTCGTTCCGCATCGATAAAGCTCAACAAAGAATTTGGTATCAACAAAAATCTTTAAGTTTAACGCCGACAGAATTTCGCCTACTTGAGCTATTTTTAGAACATGTGGGGCAAGTTTATTCACGTGCACAATTATTAGACCATATTAATCCGGATAGCTTTGATGTTGCTGACCGAGTTATTGATAGCCATATTAAAAACTTGCGTCGAAAAATCACGGAAGTAGCGGAAACTGGTAACCGTCATGAGTGGATTCAAGCAGTTTACGGTGTAGGGTATCGCTTCGAATATCCAGAAGAATAATTGCTTGGAAAAGTTATTCTGTGGATAACCACAATGTTATCCACAGAAAATGTGGATAGTTTTCAGAGATTATGGATAAATTATAATCTTGGTGTGATTGGGAACTAACTGCCAAATTTCATCTATATCTACATTTCTAATTGCGATACAACCTAAAGTCCAATCTTTGTGGGGCATATAGGTTGAACTAAAAGGCATCGAGAGTAAGGATTTTGGAACGGATCCATGGATCATGATATTTCCGCCTGTTGGCTGGTTATGCTGTTTGGCATAAGCAATATCTTTCGCATCGGGATAGGAAATATGCAATGATTTATAGAAAGCACTTTTGGGATTGCGCCAGTCTATAGAATAAACACCTTCAGGTGTTTTACCATCATTTTCAAAATTTTTATGCCCTTCAGGGTTGAAGCCTAAACGAATAGGATAACGACGAATTACTTCCTGATTACTTTTGAGTAGAAGTATGCGTTGATTTTTAAACACTTCAATTGAGGTTACAGGTTTTGTCTTTATAAGATGGGATATCTCATTACTTGTAAGTGCTTCATGAGAGCCTGTAAAAGTAGGTAAATATTTTTCATACTTATAAAAAGCAATTCCGAGTGGAATGAATAGAAGTGTACAAATAATGATAGGTCTAATTTTCATATATTATTCTTTGATGATTAACAAACTCTCTTAAGCTAAGCCACTTAAGAGAGTTTTAGTTTTTTAATTTTAAGACGAACAACTCACTGCTACATCAGGTACATCACTTGGTAATGGACCTAAATCTTCTGGTTTTTCCAAGTCTGGCTGTCGTGTATAAGGATGATTGAGTAGCTTAAACAAACGGTCTACTTCACTAAAATCATCTCGCTCCGCTGCTTCAATCGCTCGTTGTGCCATGTGATTACGTAAAATATAAATTGGATTTGCTTCTTGCATGTTTGCATCAAGTTCATCTGTATCTTGATGCTCACGAATGCTTTCATATTGGGTAAGAAACTCATCAAACTGTCGAATATCGAGGCAATCATCACGTAGAGCCTTATACTCTTTATTTTGTAGTCGAATAAAACTTTGAGTGTAATCTAGCTGCTCGGTTTGTAAGATTCTTAAAAAAGCAAAACTACAATCAAGGCTATCTTTATGGAAATGAGGAAGTCCCATTTTTTTGCACAATCCAGTGGTGTAGTACTCAATAAAGGTGGGTTCAAACTCTTCTAAGCAAGCAGCTAATTCTTCTTTGAATTGCTCTTTTTGCTCAGGTTCAGCAAGTGGAATAAGATTATTTAACCAAGTCCATAAATTCCAGTGTGCAATACTTGGCTGGTTTTGGTAGGTGTAACGCCCTTGGTAGTCAGAATGGTTGTTAATCCAATTGGGGCGAAAGCGTTCCATAAAACCATATGGACCAAAATCGAGTGTAGAACCTGTAATATTTAAGTTATCGGTATTCATCACGCCGTGAGCAAAACCGACCAGCTGCCATTTGGCAATCATGATGGCTGTATTTCTAATCACAGCTTTAGCAAAAGCTAAAATGGGTTGTTCTTCTTTTTTGCATTCTGGATAGTGCCATTCAATACATTTTTGAGTGAACTCTGCCAATAACTCAGGCGCATATTGATTGATCCATTCAAAATGACCTAAACGGATATGACATTCAGATGTTCTGAGCAGCATTGCGCCAGGCTCTAGTTTTTCACGCTGTACACCTTGAGCAGAGCTTGTAAAACCTACTGCATGACTTGAAGCGACTCCTAGCGCATTTAAGGCATGACCTGCTAAATATTCACGAACAACTGAACGTAGAACTGCTCGACCATCTCCCATACGCGAATAGGGAGTAGGGCCTGCACCCTTCAAATGCAAATCGATGGTTTGGCCTTTTTTATTCAGAATTTGGCCAATAAGTAAACCACGTCCGTCGCCTAGCTGACCTGCCCATTGTCCAAACTGATGGCCTGCATAAACCATTGCTAAAGGGGGAAACTCTGAGAAAGTCCGCTGACCACTGCAAATTTCTACCCAAGCTTGTTTTTCTTCATCTGTCCATTGTAACTCTTCGGCTAAAGCTAAATTGAAGTGACCAGCTTTCGCACCACGCAGAGGAGAAGGCTGTTGTATATGAAAAAGCTTTGGATTGAGTGATGAATAAAGCGGATTGAATTGCATAGGCTGGACTAAATATTTGAGGCGAACTTCACTATACCATAGTTAAAAACGAGCCAAAAAAATAGCGCCTGCAAAGCATGGCTTTACAGACGCTATTTCAAACTAGAGTCGTATTAGTCTGGTACGACGTTTGTGTTCTTTTTAATGTTGCGCATTAAAGTTTCTAAACACTCACGGTGATGACTCAAACGATGTTCAAGCAATTGGAAATCAACTTTTAACTTATGATCCATTTTATGAATCTTTTCAGCCATAGCTGCTTTCTTCGCTTGTAACTCTTGTTCTTTGAGTTTCGCCCAGTCATTTAAAGTATGGGTAAATGCTTCATATTCTTGAGCAATACGTTGCTTCATTTGACTCATATCGGCATTTACATCATGTCCATAAATAGCAAGGTCTTGTTCAGCATATTTAAACTTCATTGCCAATTCTGCTTTTTTAATATTAAAGCTTGGAATACGACGTAAGTTCTTTGCTAAACCAACTTTAGAACATGTCCAGATTAACCATTTAGTCGGGTCATACTGCCACCATTTCACACCATTACGATAATCGTATTGGAAAATATGGTGATAGTTATGGTAACCCTCGCCCCATGTCGCAATCGCTAACCAGAAGTTATCGCGTGCTGAGTTTTCATCGGTATAAGGACGTTTACCAAACATATGGCAAAGTGAGTTAATGAAGAATGTTACTTGATGGCTAATAATTAAACGTAATAAGCCACCGAGAAGAACAACTCCCCATAAATCGCCAGTTGCCCAACCAACTAAACCTAAAATACCGACATGAACTGCTACAACCAGCAAAGCATAGTATTTATGCTGGAACATCACGAGTTTGTCGTTGAGCAAATCAGGTGCATTTTTAAAGTCAGGTTTAGATGGAGAATGATCGCGGATCATCCAACCCATATGGGCATACCAGAAACCACGTTCAATTGAATACGGATCTTCATCCACATGGTCAACATGGCGGTGGTGAGTACGGTGACCAGATGCCCAAAACAGAATACTGTTTTGTACAGCAAATGTGCCGCCAATCATTAAAAGAATTTTAAGTGGTAATGACGCTTCATAAGCACGGTGTGCCCAAAGACGGTGGTAACCAGCAGTAATCCCCATGCTACTTAAAGCTAAAAGAAAAAATAAGCTTACCCATGCGCTTACACTAAAATCATAATAATACGCATAAATCGGGATTATGATTGCAGCAAGAATTGGTAAACCAATTAAGGTAATGCTAGCGGTCCAGTTAATTGGGGCCTTGAGTGGGGCGGAAGTCATATCCGGCAGCGCTCCTAGAAACCTTGTCATACAAGGTAAAAAGACAAAACGACATAGCAAAACCAATCATCAAGATTTATTGCTATTTTGCACATCATATTAGCACGTGCATAGTGAGAATCACTAACATTATTGTACAGATGTATTGAAAGAACCGTAACAGAATTAAACCATGCTTGGCAACATTTCAGATAGGAGAAGTTGTGTAATGAAAATACAGCGATTGAGAAAAAAGAATAGCATTGATATTGCAGGAAAATTGCCATTGAAATGTCTTTTCATCGCAATCAGCCTTGTATTGGCAGCATGTCAAAGCGCGCCGCAACAAAATATTCAAAAAGGCCATGTAAAACCAACTCACCATGTACAAACACCAGTAGTCAAAAAGAAAGTGAGCCCAGAAGGTATTCAAGATATTGACTGGCAAATTACTCAAATCAACGGTCATAAGGCAAAATTCTTTAACCAATGGCCGACTCTTTCATTGAACTCAGCAGTCAAAACGGTGTCTGGTCATACGGGATGTAATCGTGTTTTTGGACGCTATACTTTCGATTTCAACCAAAAGAAACTTGATATGGAAGTGAATGCGGGTCATTCAAGTTGTGATGGCGCTTTGGCTCAAGAAGCAGAACTAGTTGACTCTTTACAACGTATTCAACGCTTCCAGTTGGTAGGTAATACCTTGTATTTACTTGATCAGAGCGGACAACGCCTGATTCAGGCAGAGAAAAAATAAAAGGTGGTTAATACCACCTTTTTTATATTTAAAGTGCTTCGAGCATTGTTGTGGGAATATCTGTAATTAACCCCTGAATATCTAAATCACGGAGCTTTTTTGCTCTTTCTACATCATTAACTGTCCAGACACTAATGTTTAAACCTGCTTGATGAGATAGTTGAATCATTTCATCTGTAGCAAGTTGGTCATACCAACCAATATGACAGCAACCAAATTGATGAGCGAGTTCAATTGCTGTGGCTCCAACTGGAATTTCAACTAACAAACCGCGCTTAAATTGTGAGTTGATATCACGTAAGGCAGTTAAAATTTGAAGATCGAAACTTGTGATAGTTACGACTTTTTCATAACCCTGTAATTCAGACTCAAGCTTTTGAACTAACTTTTCTGCAAAAGCCATATCTCTGACAGCTTTAACCTCAACTTCAATATGATCGAAGTTATCAAGCAGGTTTAAAACATCTGTAAGAGTGGGTGTTGGCTCTGAATTTGGCCAGTTGGGCCAGTTTTGGCGATGATCAAATGTTAAAGCTTGAGCCAAAGTGGACTGCTCAACAATTTGGTCGACTCCAGCTGTACGTAAAAAATTATCGTCATGAATAACGACCAATTCTTGGTCCTGAAGCTGACGAATATCAAATTCGACACCACGAATACCTAAGTTTTTTATGTGCTGAAAACCACCTAATGTATTTTCAGGAGCTTCTCGGCGTGCACCACGATGACCAATAATGCGCATAATTTTCTTCTATTCAGTTATTGTTGGTTATGGTCTCTTCAAAAGTAGAGACCATACTTAAGTTAGTCTATTTTTAAATAATCTCATTAATATTTTTTTGCCAAAGGACTTCTTGTCCACCTTCGGCACGCTGTAGAGCACGAGATGCGACAAATAACCAGTCTGATAGACGGTTTAAAAGTTGGAGCGCCGTGGCTTGAATATTTTGATCACGCGTTTGTACTGACATGAGTGACCGTTCTGCACGACGGCAAACAGCACGCGCTTGATGAGCATAACTGCAAGATAAAGAGCCAGATGGCAGAATAAACTCTTTCAGCATAGGCAAATCTTCATTCATACGGTCAATTTCTTTTTCCAGAAACTCAATACAAACGGGCTGAAGTAAATTGTAATTTGGAATACAGACTTCGCCACCTAAGTCGAAAAGCCAATGTTGAATCAAGCTCAGGCTTTTGTCCCAATCTGCTTTATTAGTCACTTGGCTGGCTGTGATTTGTGCACGGAGTACACCAATAATTGCGTTCAGTTCATCAACATCACCAAGTGCCGCAATTCGTAAATCATCTTTGGCAACACGAGAGCCATCGCCTAAACCTGTTGTGCCTGAGTCGCCTGTGCGTGTATAGATTTTGCTTAAACGGTGTCCCATGATGGATATCCTGAACATAAAAAAGGGGATAATGTCGGTCAAAACATTACCCCGAAACTGGAGTTAATAAAATATTTTTATAATCAGATTGAAAAATTAATAACGGAAAGTTACGCCAACAGAAGCTTGGCGACCTGAATTAACATACCAGTCATTTGAAGGATATGTATTTAATACTTCACGATATTGAACATCACCTACATTTTGAATATTGGTAAATAATTTTACGTTAGGAATAACGTTCCAATAAGCATTTAAGTCTACTGTTGCGTAACCTGGTACTCGCATAGAGTTTGCAGAATCTGCATAAGATTTAGCTCTAGCGATTAACGAGGCACTAATTCCATACACTGCATTCTCTAAACCTGTGCTTACAGTGAGAGTCTGGCGAGGGCGATAAGCAATTTCTGTATTGTCTTTTTCATTTTCTGTTTTTACGTAAGCATATTCAGTAGATAAGAACAGATCATCTTGATGCCACTTTACTCCAGCTTCGCCACCAGTAAAATTCGCCTTAGCTATATTTGTATTAGTGCCTGCATTGTAGGCAATAAGATCTTTAATTTTTGTATGATAAACAGAAAAATTAGTACTCACATTAGAGGTAAGATCATAGTTCACACCCATTTCATAAGAAGTGCTTTTTTCTGGCGCTAAGTTTTCATTACCTCCCCATTGTGAATATAGTTCATTCAAGGTTGGAGCTCTGAAAGCACTGCCGATATTTGCATATACACTAGCATTAGGTAAGAAATGATAGCGGATAGCACCTTGTCCAACAGTATGAGTACCAAAGCGTTGGTTGTCTTCTAAGCGAACGCCAACTTGGGTGTCAAAAAGATCATTTTTGAGTTGATGCTGTAAATAATATCCCGTGCTATTTACACTTTTATCTGAGTTAAGAATGGTATTACTTTTATAATTTGCATCGTTATATGTTGCACCAACCAAAATGTTCTGATTTGGAGTAAATTTCCATTTCAGGTTTAGATCGCTTTCATTGTTTTCAGTATTGTAATATGAGTCGTAAGCAGGAACATTTTGTTTATCCTGAACATTTGCATAGTGTGCATTGATGATGAGATCAGGCAAAATATTATAAGCAACTTTCGTGTTGATAACTCGATTTTCGAATAGGCGCTGTGCTGTGTTGGTTATGTAATCATTACTGAAAACATTAGTGCCTTTATTTTCACTAATTGAAGCAGAAGCATCTATTAAGTTTTCTTGAAAGAAGCCTACTTTAGCGTGATAACCTTTTTGATCATATCCAGCCTTTTCATTTTCTGGTTGGCTTTCAAAAATACGTGTTCCATCACTTTCTAAGCGTTGTCCACCTATTTGAGCATAGAAACCTTGATCACTTACAAGATTGGCATTAACAATAGTCTTATAGGTATTATTTTCACCATAAATACCTGTTAGCTCAGCACTTGTTTTCTCAGGTTTTTTAGAAATTAACTGAACTACACCGCCAATAGCATCGCTTCCATATTGAACTGATGCTGGGCCTTTTAAGATTTCAATTTGTTGAACATCTGTTGTATCTAAAAATGCTGGATATAAAGGACCAAGTTCATTTTGACTATTTAAACGAGCGCCATCTTTAAGAACCAATGTATGAACTGATTTAGTACCACGAAGAGAAATTTCAGAAATCTGACCTAGACCACCGCTTTGTTTTACGTAGATGGATGGGTCTCGTTGAATAATATCTGAAACGTTTAATAATGGATTCTGCTCAATGGTTTTTTCATCAATCACTGAAATACGAGCCGGAACTTCGCTTGCTTTTTCAGCGCTTTTTGAAGCAGTCACTACAATTGGATCGAGCTGAGTTGCGGTAGTTGTATCTTCAGCAAAAATAACAGGTGAACACCCCATCGCAATAGCGATAGCCCCTACCAGACGAGTAGGTTGAAAAGACTTAGACATAACATGCTCCATACATTCACCCCACGTGAATGATCGGGTAGATAGATGAAACAAGCAGGTCTCCGGACTTCAGCGCCATAAATCATTTATGGACATATTCACCTTCCCACATCACTGCAGTGGTGTAAGTCGATCTCGACTTAAAAAATATGCTTTACATTGTTACCGTTGCGGGGGCAGTGCCGGACTTTCACCAGCTTCCCTAAAGCATCAATTGCTTACACTTGCTTCCATTTGAACGCAGTATAAAGTGCCGAATTACTTCCTACAATGTCATTTCGAGCAATTCCCAGAGAACTTTTACGCAAGGGGCAAAAATTGCATTACAATGGCGTTTATTTTAAAAAATGGTTGTAGTTTAGGCAGATCATGAGCCCATCAAACCAAAAACGTACACGAGCAAAAATCTGTGGAATTACTCGTAAGCAGGATGTTCAAGCAGTAGTCACAGCTGGAGCAGATGCGATAGGTTTTGTTTTTTTCCCGCCAAGTCCAAGAAATGTAACAGTTGAACAAGCACAAGAATTAGCAAAACACGTTCCGCCTTATGTACAAATGGTAGGTTTGTTTGTAAATGCGAGTGCTGCTGAAATTCAGGATGTACTTGATTGTGTTCCCCTAGATGTATTACAACTACATGGCGATGAAACTCCAGAACAATGCCAAGATATTGCTCGCCATTGTAAGCGTCGCTGGTATAAAGCGATTCAGGTCAAACCTGATCTGGATGTAGTTGCTGAAATTCAAAAATATCAGGTAGCTGGTGCCAGTGCTGTATTGCTCGATGCGTGGCATCCTGAGCTTAAAGGGGGCACAGGACATCAGTTTGACTGGTCTAAATTCCCGAAACTTGATATTCCATTAATTTTGGCAGGTGGTTTAACCCCTGACAATGTCATTGACGCTATTCATACTACCGGTGCTTTTGCAGTAGATGTGAGCGGAGGCGTAGAGTCCGCAAAAGGTATAAAAGACCAACAACTCATTGAACGATTTATGCAAGGAGTCCAACGTGGATCAGCAAAATAATGTGATTGACTATACCCAATTCCCAGATGCAAATGGGCATTTCGGTATCCATGGCGGACGTTTTGTGTCAGAAACACTCATGGCGGCATTAGAAGATTTAGAAAATCTCTATTCCCGCATGAAAAATGATGAACAGTTTTTGGCAGAATTCGACCGTGACCTCGCCTACTATGTAGGTCGTCCTAGTCCACTTTATTATGCTGAGCGATGGTCAAAAGAGTTAGGTGGTGCGCAAATTTACCTTAAACGTGAAGACTTGAACCATACAGGCTCACACAAGGTAAACAACACGATTGGTCAGGCACTACTTGCAAAGCTTTCTGGTAAAAAACGTATTATTGCCGAAACTGGTGCAGGGCAGCATGGTGTAGCAACAGCAACCATTGCAGCACGTTTAGGTCTTGAATGTGTTGTGTACATGGGTGCTGAAGATGTTAAGCGTCAAGCCATGAACGTGTATCGTATGCGTTTGTTGGGTGCAACTGTTGTACCTGTGCAAAGTGGCTCTAAGACATTAAAAGATGCCATGAATGAAGCAATGCGTGACTGGGTAACCAACGTTGATACGACTTACTATGTCATTGGTACAGTTGCAGGTCCGCATCCTTACCCTCAACTTGTTCGTGACTTCCAGTCAATTATTGGCCGTGAAGCTCGTAAACAGATTTTGGAGCAAGCAGGTCGCTTACCAGATGCATTAGTTGCTTGTGTTGGTGGTGGTTCAAATGCAATGGGCTTGTTCTATCCATTCTTAAATGATGCCAATGTAAAAATGTATGGTGTTGAGGCTGCTGGCTTTGGTATTGAAACTGGTAAACACTCTGCGCCGTTAAATGCAGGCCATGTGGGTGTATTGCATGGTAACCGTACTTACCTAATGAGTGATGAACAAGGCCAAATTATCGAGACACATAGTATCTCGGCAGGTTTGGACTATCCGGGTGTTGGTCCTGAACATAGCTTCTTGAAAGATATGAAGCGTGTAGAATACGTGCCAATTAACGATACAGAAGCTCTTCAAGGTTTCCGTGACTTAACCAAAATCGAAGGGATTATTCCTGCGCTTGAAAGCTCACATGCAATGGCGTATGTCTCTAAGCTTGCACCAACCATGTCTAAAGATCAGATTATTATTGCGACTGTTTCAGGCCGTGGCGATAAAGATTTAATGACAGTTGCACGCATTGATGGCGTAGAAATGGTTGAGATGTAAGAGGAAAAAATGCCAAGCTTGTTTATGGTGATGTTAGGTGGCCGTCATGCACGTGCTAATACAGAAGTCCATGACGTTGTTATGGCTGTAGGGGATACTTTGGAAGAAGTTTACCCTCAACTTAAACAGGCTTGGTTTGGTGAGGCTCAAGGGTTGCATATCGATGCTTGGGCCAAGCTCTCTGGTGTTAACTCTCAAGGGCAGAACTATCAAATCCAGTTTTCTGATGCAGCGCCGTCAGCTTCAGATTTAAAGTTGTATTTGATTAATTTGGGTGGCTATACACCTCAAGCTTTTGGTGAGTTACATAGTTATCATTTGATTGTGGCATCAGATGCGGTAAGTGCCAAACAATTAGGTAAACAGTTTATTGATCAGGAATGGCATAAACCACATACCGACCGTGTAGTAGATATTGATGATTGTATTCCGATTGACCATATTGCAGGCCGTTATATCCAATTAGTACAAGGTGAGTTCAATCCAACGCGTTGGGAAAATACTTATTTACTTCTTTAACTGTTCTTAAAAAAAGCTTAAAGGCAAAAATAAAATATAAAAAGTTGCTGATCTCATCTATAGCTCTCTCAAATCGCAACTTTTTTGTACCACTATTTACAATCCATCTGCCTAGACTAGAAGCTCAATATAAGCTCTTTGGAGTAATCAAAATGGGTCTTCTAGATGAAGTAGGTAAAATTGCTGGTGCAATTATCGCGGAACAAGGCGTCGATAAATTAGATCCAGATGCAGGTTTTCTAGAAAAAGCAGTAGGTGCTTTTGCTGGCTATGAAGCAGCAAAAATCGCTGAGAAAAAATTGGAAAATCAGGACAGTAACGAGCCAGAGCCAGAGCCAGAACAAGCAAGTGATGATGACGCTTAACTTTTAAAAATTGAATTACACTTAAATCATGAGTTGAATTTGATTTTGTTGATGAATGGGGTCGTAGCTACTGAAATAGACCCTCAAAGAGTTTAAGTTATCGTATATCGATTTAAGTGAATAATAGAAAAAAGAGCATATCAATATGCTCTTTTTTTTTATGGCTCAACAAAAGTCATTTGAAGATCAAAACAGATGGGTAGCCAATTGGTCAGTGATCAGTCTATTATTAGTCAATAGATGAGCAGGAAATCAACGGATAATAACTAATGGATTTAATTCAAGAAAATGGACAGCCTCGTTATGGGCGTTTTGAATCTGTACCGTCGACCATTCATGTACAACGTTATATCTATAAAACGCCTTATGGCAAGGTCTTAAAGGGCTGGCGTAAGCAATTAAAGTATAAAAAATTTAAATTCTGTGGCATTCAGCATAAGCATTACAGTATTGGTCTCGCAATTGCAGATATTGGTTGGGTTGGGCATGGCTTTTTCTATATTTATGATCATGAAACGGGGCAAGTCATTGAGTGGAACGCCATTCAACCTTTAGGCCATAAAACTCATCTTGATGAGCAGCCATTGTTTAATCAAAGCTATTTTTCTAAATCGCCTTATCAGATCGATATTCAGCATGCCAATGGTGTGCGATACATTCGGGTGACTAAATATGGTGAAATTTGCCTGAGTGCCCGTATTTTTTGTGCTGGAACAGATATTTTAAGTTTGTGTACCCCAACAGGTATTAATGGTTGGACGTATACCCAAAAGCAGACCACTTTGGCTGTAGAGGGAATGTTCATTAATAAACAGAATCAACTTATACAATTCGATGAAAAGACATTTGCATCGCTTGATGATACTTGTGGTTTTTTACGCCCTGAGACCGCTTGGTTTTGGCTTTCATGTAATTTTTGGGATGAGCAGGGGAGACGTATTGGGCTAAATTTGGCTTCTGGGGTCAATGAAAGTTTTGGCAATGAAAACTGTTTATGGGTAAATGGCGTTTTATTTTCACTTACAGATGTCTTATTTGAAAAAATAAATGATGAGACATGGAAAATTAGCTCTTTAGATCAAAAGCTTAATTTACAAGTGCAGATTGGCTGGTGCCGATATGAAAATATAAATTTAAGAATGATTGGAAGCCAGTTCAATCAGTGGCAAGCCAAAATTAGTGGCACTATTGAGCATGAGGCAATTGATACAATTAATTGCAATGAGCAATACGGGCTACTAGAACAACATTATGCAAAATGGTAATAAGCAGGTTATAAACCTGCTTGCCAAAAGGCTTCACCCGCTGCAATTGGGTCATTTGTTTTTTCTAAAGTTTCAATCCAAACAGGATACTGACGAATAACAGGATGTTGGCTTGGGTGAAAATCTTTTTTAAACCAGTCCAGATATTGTTTTTTCATAGCCGTTAATGTGCCATTTTTCCCAAAGAACCAAGGTAAACCTTTGAGTGTCATTGATAACCTTTCTTTAGGGCTAAAGCCATCACATTTCAACATAATGTTGGTTCTATAAAGTGTAAAACCAAACATGAGTACAGTTGTTAAAACAAGTACAAAGCGACGTGTTGACTCTGGAACTTCACCTACTTGTCTCATGACATCAAATGCTACATCGCGATGCTCCATTTCTTCAATGGCATGCCACGCAAACAGCGCGCGTACATAAGGATGAGCATTTTCCAAGGTTTTTTTATTGCTATAAAAGGTTTCTGCCATTAATGCTGTTAAATGTTCAGCTGCGGCTGTCATGGCAATATTGTATTGCGGTGAACGTTTGGTGAGCTCAAAACGGAAAATCCTTTTAAGTGTGCTTGTGAACTCATCTACAGGCATACCTTGTTCTTTCATGAGCTGATTCATTTTGTCATGGGCAATACCATGTTGAGCTTCTTGTTTAATAAAGTCTGCAACTCGCTTTTGTAGTTCTGGGTCATCAATTTTGTCACGGAACATCCGCACACATTCAATGAAGTAACGTTCTCCATCGGGAAAGGTTAAGCTGAGTGCATCAAACATGCGAGTCAAAAAAGGATCGTTATTAAACCAAAAGCGTGGCGCTTCGTTTAAATGGAAATCTAGATCTTTGCGAACCACGGGCTCGACCTGATAAGAAACATGTGCGTTCATCTTTGTATTTCTCGCAACTAAGCTTTTCATTAGTATGTCGTGAATGGTCGGCTTTGTTTTGACAGTTATCGCCAATTTTTATACAGTTTGCGACAAGATGGCAGTAAAAAAAGGAAACGCCATGCAAGAGTTTACGATCTCAAATGGATACTTTTATCTTTGGAATACGTATTTAAAAGAAAAGGGAATCACTTGGCAGTCACTCAATTTAAATGATACTCAAACTCGGCAAATACAAAATATTTTATCTGCCTCTATTGATGCTCAGTCCTCTTTGCATCTTTTTATTGAGCTTTTAGAACTGACTGAATCTCAATTACAAGTGACCAATTTAGCTTTAGAAATGGCAGCTTGTATTACACCTGCCAACTTTGGCGTGCTGGGTTACATGGCATCTAGAAGTGATACCTTAGGTCAAGTGGTTAAGTATATTGCCAAATTCCACCGTCTAGTCATTGATGGGGAGCAAGTTGTCCCTATACAAATTGAGCAAGATGCTTCCAAAATTCGCTTGTATTGGCCTTTGGTTGATGACAGTAATATTGTACTTAGTGAGTTAACCTTAGCCTCAATGGTACAGCTTGCTAAAGAGATTGCTCCCTTGCATGATTTTCTTTTACAGCATGTCGAGTTTGTACACCGACCTCGGGGACCATTGGTTCATTATCAACGCTTCTTTCAGTGCAAATTGTCATTTGACCGACCGTACTATGCATTAACTTTTGCAAGTGAAAGTTTAAATGTTCGTCCCCAGCATGCAGACCCAACTTTAGTGCAGCTTTTAGTGAAACAAGCTGAAGAAGCTTTGGTTCAACGAAAAATACATACTGATTTAGTTCAGCAAATACATTGGATCGTACAAGAATATTTGAAGCACAAGCAGCAGGCTCCAAAAATAGAAGATATTGCCATCGAACTTAATGTTTCAGTACGAAGCTTGCAGCGTCAACTACAGGCCTTAAACACTTCATTTAAATTAATTTTAGATACTGAGCGCATGAAGCGCTGCGAGATATTGTTAAGTCAAAATGAAAGTCTTACTGCAATTGCTGACCAGTTGGGTTATTCCGATCAGTCTGCACTTGCAAGGGCACATAAAAATTTAACAGGGCAAACGTTATTAACCCGTAAAAAGCAATTGCAACTCACCCATAAAAATACAGAGAAATAGAGTTTTTGATGTTTTTTTTATTCAAATTGCAAACGAATAATGGTCCAAAAATAGGAAGCTTTGATCATTGAGAAAAGTTTCAAAATATTGATAAATGTACGCCATGGGTTGTATGAATCATACAATCGAATATCGCCATAACGTTAGACCTGTTCAATGAGCAAAAAATAGCGTTAAAATGCGGTGTTCTTGTATTTCTACAAACAACTCCTCAATTTTAAATAATTCAAGGAAAGCACAACCCTATGTCACGTCTTGCCACCCGTTTTGAAAAGCTTAAGTCCCAACAACGTAAAGCGCTTGTATCTTATGTTATGGCGGGTGATCCACAGCCACAAGTAACTGTTCCGTTACTTCATAAAATGGTTGCGGCAGGAGTAGACGTTCTTGAGCTTGGTTTACCATTTTCAGATCCAATGGCTGATGGTCCGGTTATTGCGCTTGCTGCGGAACGCGCACTTGCGGCAGGGACTAACACATTAGATGCTCTTAATATGGTAAAAGAGTTTCGTGAACAGGATCAGGAAACACCTGTAGTTTTGATGGGTTATCTCAATCCTGTTGAAGTGATTGGTTATGAGAAGTTTGTTTCTTATGCGAAACAATGTGGGGTAGATGGCTTATTACTTGTGGACTTACCACCAGAAGAGTCAAAAGAGTTTGGTGCGATCTTAAAACAGCATGATATGGACCAAATCTTCTTACTTGCACCAACTTCAACCGATCAACGTATTCAACACGTAGCAAATCAGGCAAGCGGTTTTATCTACTATGTTTCACTTAAGGGTGTAACAGGTGCAGCGACTTTAGATACCTCTGAAGCGGCTGCGCGTATTGAAAAAATCAAAAGTGTAACTAACGTTCCAGTTGGCGTTGGTTTCGGAATTAGTGATGCTGCTTCAGCGAAAGCGATGGGTAGCGTTGCAGATGCCGTGATTGTAGGTAGTGCTTTCGTTAAATCTTTTGCAACGTTAACAGCTGATGAAGCTGTTGAACAGACGGTGAATAAAGTCAAGGAGCTTCGAGCAGCGCTCGATGAGTTAGTATGAATCAAGAAGTGAAATCAGGGAAAGTTCTTAGCCCTTCGACGCCATGGACACAGCGTCCAGTTCCAGGTATTGAAGTTGCAGATGAGCAACAGACTCTTAAAGCAACATTTACTGAGCCGACTATTGAGTGCCCTGAATGTCATGCTTTAGTGACACGTACCGCTATATCTTTCAACGCGTATGTATGTCCACAGTGTGATGAACACTTAAAAATGAAAGCTCGCGATCGCTTAAACTGGTTCTTCGACAATGTTGTGACTGAATTAGGTCAAGAGTTTAGTGCGAAAGATCCATTAAAGTTTGTTGATAGCAAACCGTATCCAGAACGTATGCGTGAAGCGCAAACTAAAACTGGTGAAACGGAAGCATTAATTGCCATGCAAGGTAACTTAAATGGCGTAGACATGATTGCATGTGCTTTTGAGTTCGACTTTATGGGCGGCTCAATGGGTACTGTAGTAGGTGACCGTTTTGTTCAGGCGGCTGAGCTTGCAATTGAAAAACGCCAACCATTAATCTGCTTTGCAGCTTCTGGTGGTGCACGCATGCAAGAAGGTATGTTGTCGCTTATGCAAATGGCGCGTACTTCTGCTGCAATTCAAAAATTAAAAGATGCGGGTTTACCTTATATCGTGGTGTTAACACATCCAGTATATGGTGGTGTAACAGCTTCTTTAGCAATGTTGGGTGATATCCATATTGCAGAACCTAAAGCAATGATCGGCTTTGCTGGTAAACGTGTAATTGAGCAAACTGTACGTGAAACATTGGAAGAACCGTTCCAACGTGCTGAATATTTGCTTGATCATGGTGTAATCGATCAGATTGTTCATCGTCATGCTTTACGTGATACTGTATCTCGACTTGTATCGAAATTGATGAACTTACCTTGAAACAACAAGCTCCACTTTCAACAGACTCGTTAGATACATGGCTCAATTATTGGAGCCATGTTCACGTTACAGGGATCGATCTTGGTCTGGAACGTGTTATTCCCGTAGCAGAAAAATTAGGCGTGACTAAACCCGCTGCCAAAGTTTTTACTGTTGCCGGAACAAACGGGAAAGGTTCAACCACAACTACACTTGCGTCTATATTAAAAGCGCAAGGCTATAAAGTTGGGTTGTATCAATCACCGCATATCTATCGTTTTAACGAGCGAGTCAAGTTAGGTGGAGTCGAGGTTGATGATCAAAGCCTGATTGACGCTTTTGTACAAGTTGATCAGGCTCGTCGCGATTGTGATTTAAGCCTATCTTTTTTTGAAGCAACCACTTTGGCTGCTTTTGTCATTTTTAAGCAGCAACAATGCGATGTATGGGTGCTTGAAGTCGGTTTAGGCGGACGTCTTGATGTTGTCAACGTCATCGACCCTAATATTGCTGTAATCACCAATATCGGCCTTGATCACACTGACTGGTTAGGCGATACCATCGAGAAAATTGCTTTTGAAAAAGCAGGCATTATACGCCCTGATATTCCTGTAATTTTTGCAGGTGAGCAAGTTTTACCTCAAGCTATACAAGAGAAAGCCAATAGTTCACAAGCGACGTTATACGCGATCAATAGAGACTATTTTTATAAACTCGCCAGTGATGGAAAACACTGGTATTTTGCAAGTGAAGGAACTACTTTAAAACTGCCATTAGGGTCACTTGCAATTGAAAATATTGCAGGAGCGGTTGCTGCCGTATTAAATAGTGGCCTTGAAATCTCACAATCGGCGCTAGAGCAGGGTATTGAAAATGCACGCTTGGCAGGACGCTTTGAAGTGCGTCAAGTCAATGGAAAAACCATAATTTTTGATGCCGGACACAATCCACATGGTGTTGAATTTTTGTTAAAGCAATTGCGAAATTTCTTAGAATACAATAAACAGTACACAGAAGTTGTCGCAGTATTTTCAATGCTGGCAGATAAAGATATAAAATCAGTAGTCGATTTATTGAAACCTACTGTTTTACATTGGAAAATTGCTGAGTTGAATGTGCCGCGTGCTGCACCGATTCAGCAATTGAATGACGCCTTACAAGGCCAGACAATACAACAATTTGGCAATATCAAAGAGGCTTTTAAATCAGCGCTTGAGCAAACAAATAACAATCAGCTGATTTTAGCCTGTGGTTCGTTTCATACTTTAGAAGCGATTTGGGAGTATTTGGAAGAATGTCAATGAATAACAAACAACGCTGGATGGGTGGCGTTGTTTTATTAGGTGGTGGTGTTTTATTGGCAGCATTACTTCTAAAAGGAAATGAAGAAATAAAACATGTGGGTGCTGAACCACAAACCTCTACATCACCGAAGCCACAAGCTAAACCAAAGCAATCAGCACAAGAAGGGCAGATGGTACAACTACAGCCGCTTGCAGTGGATGTGGAAACAGAAAAACGTCTTCTTGAAGAACAACGCCGTTCGCGTGAAAAAGCTGTAGCGGAACAAGAAGCTCGTGCTGCCGAATTCTTGGCAATGCAGCAACAGGCAGAGGCAGACGCAGCTCGTAAAGCTGCTGCAGAATATGCTGCGATTAACGCTCGTCGTGCTGCTGCACAAGAAAGTTCGGATAATATCCCTCCTGAGGTTGCAGGTGGGGAAGGTAAGGCAAAAGGACAGCAGACTGATACAAAAAAGCCAGTAGATACAGCTAAAGCAGATGCAGATAAAAAAGCTGCTGAAGCAAAGAAACAAGCTGAAGCCGACAAAAAAGCCGCTGAGGCAAAACGTCAGGCTGAAGCTGATAAAAAAGCAGCCGAGGCTAAGAAACAAGCCGAGGCTGAAAAGAAAGCTGCTGAAGCTAAAAAGCATAAGGCTGAAGCTGAGAAAAAGGCTGAAGAAGCTAAACATCAGGCTGAAGCCGACAAGAAAGCTGAAGCTAAGAAACATGCTGAAGCAGAAAAGAAAGCTGAAGCTAAGCATAAAGCCGAGGCTGAGAAAAAAGCTGAAGCTGAGAAAGCGCGTGAGCTGCTTGAAAATGGCGATAAAAAGTGGATGGTACAGGTTGCATTGGCTGCTAATCAGGCAAATGCAGATGCAGTTGTTTCTAAACTACGCGCTAAAGGTTATAAGGTCACGACAAGCCCAACCAGTAAAGGTATTCGTATTATGGTTGGACCAGCAAAAGACCGTGATACAGCAGATGCAGCTCGTAAGAAAATTACGTCTGACTCTAGTTTAAATATGAAGTCAGCTTGGGTCATTGATTGGGTGCCATTAGATCAGCGCTAATCTGATCTAAGGTTTATTCAAGATCTAGTTAAGATGGATTCGACAATTGTTGTTGAATCCATTTTACATTTTCAGGGGTGAATAATCGGTCAATATTTTTCCAAATAATATGATAACCATATCCGCCTTCCTTCATTTCTTTAACTGCATCATCAATTGCCCAGTGTTCAAAAATAATTCGATACATCGCAACGCTGGCACCAGTACGGTCTGAACCATGGTAACAATGTAATAAAACACGTTGGTTATTTTGCTTTGCAATTTTAATTTGCTGCATGACTTCTAACAGGTCTTGTCGGTTAATTGCCCATGTGTCGATAGGAACGTGAACAAGATTAAAATTCTCATTTTTAAATACTAATTCATCTGAGTCTTTAGCTCTTAAATTAATAATAGTTCCGATTTGATAACGTTTTAATTCGGGAATCATTGCAGCATTTGGTTGTTCGCTACGAAAAACATCATTACTCACTTGATAGAAATTATGTGTTTGAGAAACTAAAGTTCCCCAATCTTTGGGTCTGTGCTCATGTGCAATGCTTTCATGTTGCATACATCCCTGTAGGTTTAAACACAGAACTAGGGCAATGAGTGAGAATTTTTTCATGTTTGATACCGTCGAAGCTCATAAGGGTCATGGGCGCAAATAATTTCAATCGTTGGCTCGTGTTGAGCCAAATGTTGTAATTTTTTAAGGTTAATAAGACGCTTTTCATTATCTTCTGCAAATGTTCTTTCCAGAAGGGTCAGCGATCTTAATTTATTTGCAGGATTTAGCTCTAGGTGTGAGTAGTAAGCATCTCCGCAAAATAATAACCACTGATTTTGTTGTTTGATGGCAATACCACAATGTCCAGCGGAATGGCCTAATAATGGCACCATTAAAATTTCATCTTGGAATAACGGGAAACCTTTTACTTTTTCAAGATTAAACCATTTTTCACCTTGCTGATATTCAACGAAATTCCAGTATCGATGCTGATTATATTGATTGGTTCTATAGCGAAGCTTACCTTTAAAATTAGGTAATTGCGCAGCATTATATTCAGTAGCTAAGACATGAACAGTGGCATGAGGAAAGTCTGAAATGCCTCCTGCATGGTCAAAGTCGAGGTGAGTCACAAAGATGTGTTGTACATCTTTAGGATGGAATCCCAGTTTTTGTATTTGCTGGATTGCACTGAATTCAAGATTCGATTCAATTTTCCCCAAACGTTTGACTAAAGAGCCAAGGCGCTGTTGCATGTGTAAATAGTCTTGAAGACCAAATCCTGTATCAATCAGTACAAGCCCGCGGTCCGTCTCTACTAAAAGACAATGACATACAACTTCGGCTTTCCAGCCTTTCTGCCCAAATAAAGGCGCGCAGACAGGGCACATACTGCCGCATTTTAAATGATGAATTTTATGGATCATGATTGTTGTTTTTTGCACAAACTCCTTGGGAGTTATAACTGATCTCGACAGTAAAAACCATGTGTATTCAATAATGCAAAAAAAAGCCATCGGGTGAGATGGCTTGGAGATGGAAACATTCGTGTATGTGCTTTAGTTATTTTTCTTTGCTTTTTCTCATTATTGCTTACGCGCTTCGCTTGTCTTGTAGTCAATTTTCAAATGTTTGCCTACGCACTACGTTTGTCTTGCAGGGAACCTTTCAGATGCTTGCCTACGCACTGCGTTTGTCTTGTAGTCAAATTTTCAAATGTTTGCCTACGCGCTTCGCTTGCCTTGCAAGCAATAAAACCTTTAGTCAGTTTTATTGCTTTCAGGCTGTGGTGTGAGGCGCAAGTAAGGTTTTACTGCGGTATAGCCTTTAGGGAAGCGTTGTTTAATTTCTTCTTCATCTTTTAAAGAAGGAACAATCACAACATCTTCACCTTGCTGCCAGTTCGCTGGAGTAGCCACTTTATGCTTATCGGTTAATTGTAATGAATCCACTACACGTAAGACTTCGTTAAAGTTACGACCAGTTGAAGCAGGGTAGGTAATAATTAAACGAACTTTTTTGTTCGGATCAATAATGACCAAAGAACGAACGGTAAGTGTTTCACTGGCATTTGGATGAATAAAGCCATAGAGCTCAGATACTTTACGGTCTTTGTCAGCAATAATTGGAAAATTAACCGTAGTATTTTGAGTTTCGTTAATGTCGTTAATCCAGCCTTTATGCGACTCTACATCATCTACCGATAAGGCAATCGCTTTAACATTACGTTTTTCAAACTCATCTTTTAATTTTGCTGTATAGCCTAACTCTGTTGTACATACAGGTGTATAGTCAGCGGGATGTGAGAATAAAATGCCCCAACTATCACCTAGAAAATCATAAAAACTAATTGTGCCTTCGCTTGATTCTTGTTGAAAATCAGGGGCAGTGTCTCCTAATCGTAATGTCATGATCTGTCCTCAGTTGCTTAAAATTTGTTATATGTTGAAATGACTATGCCGCAATTTATTTATTATTAAAATTATTGTTTTTGTATTTTATTATGAACTTTTTATATAAGTGTAAATATATATGACTAAAACTCGTTAATTTATGGACTGAATCAATGTAACTTTAAGATAAATTTGCTAAATTAGATTTCTCGGAAGTTGTGTTCAATAGATAAGCGTTAATGTTGAGTTTTGGGTGCCAGATGCATTAAAGGGGCTTAGAGAAACGGTAAAACCGTTTATCTAACTATCAGATTTTTTTTATGGGTTTTGTGCAAACCCCTTGTACTTCAAATTTCTGACACCATAATAAACGACTGAGAAAAAATTTATTCATTTGACCAAGCAAGATTTAGAGAGTTTATCCATGTTGGCAAGTCTGATCGGAGGTATCTTCGGTACAAAAAATGAGCGTGAACTCAAACGCATGCGCAAAATTGTTGAGCAAATCAATGCGCTCGAGCCGACGATATCAGCTTTAAGCGATGCAGACTTATCTGCAAAAACTCCAGAATTCAAACAACGTTATAACAATGGCGAAAGTTTAGATAAGTTACTCCCAGAAGCGTTTGCGGTTTGTCGTGAGGCAGCAAAACGTGTAATGGGCATGCGTCATTATGATGTGCAATTGATTGGTGGTATTACTCTTCACGAAGGCAAAATTGCCGAAATGCGTACCGGTGAAGGTAAAACCCTTATGGGTACTTTGGCGTGTTACTTAAACGCATTAAGTGGCGAAGGCGTTCATGTGATTACTGTGAACGATTACTTGGCACAGCGTGACGCCGAGTTAAACCGTCCATTATTTGAGTTTTTAGGTTTAAGCATTGGTACAATTTATTCAATGCAAGAACCGTCAGAAAAAGCAGCGGCTTACCTTGCTGATATTACCTATGGTACCAATAACGAATTTGGTTTTGACTACTTACGTGACAACATGGTGTTTTCTTTAGCAGAAAAGAAACAACGTGGTTTGCACTATGCCATTATCGATGAAGTTGACTCAATCTTGATTGATGAGGCGCGTACTCCATTAATTATTTCTGGTCAAAGTGAAGACTCTTCACACCTCTATACTGCAATTAATACGATTCCACCAAAATTACGTCCGCAAAAAGAAGAAAAAGTTGCTGATGGTGGCCATTTCTGGATTGATGAAAAGCAGCGTTCAGTTGAAATGACTGAAATCGGTTATGAAACTGTAGAACAAGAACTCATTCAAATGGGCTTGTTAGCTGAAGGCGAAAGCTTATATTCAGCAACAAACCTAAACCTTGTTCACCATGTGTCTGCTGCTATTCGTGCGCACTTCTTATTCCAACGTGACGTTCATTATATTATTCATGATGGCGAAGTCATTATTGTTGATGAGCATACTGGCCGTACAATGCCAGGTCGTCGTTGGTCAGAAGGTTTACACCAAGCTGTTGAAGCAAAAGAAGGTTTAGAAATTCAGCCTGAAAACCAGACTTTAGCGACAACTACATTCCAGAACTATTTCCGTCTTTATAAAAAGCTTTCAGGTATGACAGGTACTGCTGATACTGAAGCTGCGGAAATGAAAGAAATTTACGGTCTTGATGTTGTGATTATTCCAACTCACCGTCCAATGATTCGTAATGACCAAAACGATTTAATCTATTTAAACCGTAATGGTAAATATAATGCGATTATTCAAGAAATTATGAATATTCGCGAACAAGGTGTTGCACCGATTCTGATTGGTACTGCAACCATTGAAGCCAGTGAAATTCTATCTTCTAAGTTGATGCAAGCTGGTATTCACCATGAAGTGTTGAACGCTAAACAACATGAACGTGAAGCAGACATTATTGCTCAGGCGGGTAGCCCGAATGCAGTAACAATCGCAACCAACATGGCTGGTCGTGGTACAGATATTATCTTGGGTGGTAACTGGAAAGCGAAACTTGCCAAGCTTGAAAACCCAACAGTAGAAGATGAAGCGCGTCTGAAAGCACAGTGGGAGCAGGACCACGAAGATGTATTGCAAGCAGGTGGTTTGCACATTATTGGTTCTGAACGCCATGAATCACGCCGTATTGACAACCAGTTACGTGGTCGTGCGGGCCGTCAAGGTGACCCTGGTGTTTCTCGTTTCTATTTATCTCTTGAAGATGACCTCATGCGTATTTTCGCAGGTGACCGTGTCGTTGCCATGATGCGTGCAATGGGCTTACAAGAAAATGAAGCGATTGAACACAAAATGGTAAGTCGTTCTATCGAAAATGCTCAGCGTAAAGTTGAAGCACGTAACTTCGATATTCGTAAGAACTTGTTGAAATACGATGACGTGAATAATGAACAACGTAAGATCATTTATTCACAACGTGATGAAGTGTTAGCTGAAAATACTTTACAAGATTACGTCGAAGAAATGCACCGTGAAGTTATGCAAGCCATGATTGCCAACTTTATTCCACCTGAGTCAATTCATGACCAATGGGATATTGAAGGTTTAGAAAATGCTTTACGTATTGATTTAGGTATTGAGCTTCCAGTTCAAGAATGGTTAGAACAAGATCGTCGTCTTGATGAAGAAGGTCTGGTTGAGCGTATTAGTGACGAAGTGCTTGAGCGTTATCGTCAACGCCGTGCGCAAATGGGTGATGAGTCAGCAGCAATGCTTGAGCGTCATTTCGTTCTAAATTCTCTTGATCGCCACTGGAAAGATCATTTAGCTGCAATGGATTATTTGCGTCAAGGTATCCACTTACGTGGCTATGCGCAAAAGAACCCAGAACAGGAATACAAAAAAGAAGCATTTAACTTGTTTGTGAACATGTTAGGCGTCATTAAAACTGATGTTGTGACTGATTTGTCTCGTGTACATATTCCAACACCAGAAGAACTTGCAGAAATGGAAGCTCAACAGCAGCAGCAAGCTGAGTCGATGAAGCTTTCTTTTGAACATGATGATGTGGATGGCTTAACAGGTGCAGTGACTGCCTCTCAAGAAGCTCTCAATGAGTCGGCTGATGAACAACAAATGTTCCCAGTACCAGAAAGCCGTAATGCACCATGTCCATGTGGTTCTGGTTTAAAATATAAGCAGTGTCACGGCAAAATTTAATTTGCTTGATAAAAAAAGCAGAACAATTGTTCTGCTTTTTTTATGTTTGTAGTAAGCCTGTGAATAATGTTTGCAGTTTTAAGTATTAAATGCTATTTACTTCTCATCCAGAGTGTATGTTGGAAAGACAATGAAAAAAGTATTACAACCTTTATTTTTAACTGTTCTTGCTGTACCAAGTTTTGTTTTCGCAGCAGAAACAGCTTCAGCCCCTCAAACCACAACGGTTGATAAGGTTCTTGCCGCAAAAGGCCCAACTTCGGCTCAGGCTGTAGTGAAACAAGAGAATACGACGGTAATTAGCCCTCGTACAGGTATTCGTTATACATTGGGTAATACAGGTAATCGCCCAATCATTTTACAAACTGCTGCGATTGCTCCAGCAAACTCTGCAAACATTAATCGTATTGTGGCAACTAACCCAGCTTTATCTGCAAAAAGCCAAGAAAAAGCAAAAATTGCTTTAATTGGTGAAGCAGCAGTTGCGGGTGCAGCAGCTGTAGCAGCAAGTAATGTAACGGCTCCAGCACCAACAAACAGTGTTGCGCCAGCAAACCCTGCTTCAATGAATTAATTTTCATATATAAAAAAAGCCGGTCAATTTTGAACCGGCTTTTTTTATATGAGGATGTTTGAAAAAAGTTAAATCTGATTATTCACATCTACGTTCTTTGTTTCACGTATTAATAAAAATGCGACTAATGATAAAAGTGATGCCGCTGTCAGATAATAACCAACTGCATATAAACCATAAGTTTCAGCAAGTTTTGTAGCAATGAGTGGGGCAAACGATGCACCAAAAATACCAGCTAAGTTAAAGGTTAATGCTGAACCTGTATAACGAACTGAAGTTGGGAAAATCTCTGAAAGAACTGTACCAATCGGGCCATAGGTCAAACCCATAATTGATAGGCCAGTACATAAGAAAAGAAAGACGATGAGCGTATTTCCAGACTCTAACATGCTAGAGAAGAATAATCCGAAGATCGCAGCAGCGATACATACGCCAACTGATGTTGCTTTACGTCCAAATTTTTCTGCAAAAATAGCAGATAAAGGAATGAAAGCTGCAAAACAAAGTGTCGCAAAAAGTTGAAGTTCTAAAAACTCACCACGCGCATAACCCAGTTTCGTCGTTCCCCAGTTAAGTGCAAACACTGTAGTCAGATAAAACACAACGAAGGTACAGATTGCGGCAATCGTGCCAAGAATAAGTTTACCTGTGTGTTTGGTAACGACTTCTTTAAATGGAATATTAACTTCTTTTTGTTTATCTAAAACTTTTTGGAAAGCTGGAGTTTCATGGAGTTTTAAACGGATATATAAACCCACAATGACCAAAATTGCACTCGCAATAAATGGAATACGCCAGCCCCATTGCATGAATGCTTGTTCAGGAATAGCCGCACTTAAAAGTAAGAATGATCCCGTTGCTAAAATAAAACCAATAGGCGCGCCAAGCTGTGGGAACATGCCATACCATGCACGCTTACCTTCTGGTGCATTTTCGGTTGCAAGTAGTACAGCGCCACTCCATTCACCCCCTAGACCTAAGCCTTGTCCTAGACGGCAGGTTGCTAATAATAATGGAGCCACAATCCCGATTTGAGCATAAGTCGGAAGTAAGCCAATACATACCGTTGATATACCCATAGTCAGTAAAGCTGCCACTAGTGTTGCTTTACGGCCAATTCGATCCCCTAAGTGACCAAATAGTGCTGCACCAATAGGGCGGGCAATAAAGGCAATTGCGAATGTTGCGAGTGATTGTAAAACGGCAGCACTGCCACTGCTGGCAGGGAAAAATAGGTGAGGAAAAATAATCACGGCAGCAGTTGCATAGATGTAAAAGTCGAAGAACTCAATGGTTGTACCGACTAAGCTTGCAAATAAAACTCGTGTTTTCGAATTGGTGGCTACTACAGGAGCAGCTGTCGCAGAGGTTGACTCCATATAAGTCCTTATATAAGTTAAAATTTATTTTTAGTTTACTATTCTCTTTAAAGGCATATTTTTCTCAAAAGAATAGTGTGAAAGAACATCATCCATGACTCTTTCAGGATCACTGAATATGAGTGAAAAATGGATTAAACAACGTACCAATAGATTGCAAGAAAGTGTGCACCTGCACCTAAAAGCACAAAAATATGCCATATCGCATGGGTATATCTTACCTTTTTTAACGCGTAAAACAATGCTCCAACAGTGTAAGCTAAACCTCCAGTAATCAATAACATCAAAGCATCTTTACTTAAATAGGTACGCATATCATCCATTACAAAAACGGCAAGCCACCCCATAAGAACATAAGCAAGTAATGAAATTTTCTGAAAACGGTGAATAAAAACTAACTTGAAAAGTGTACCAATTGCAGCAATGCTCCAGAGTGCAATAAGTAAAACATGGGCTTTTTGTGTAGGTATCGCAATGCTTAAGAATGGGGTATATGTACCGGCAATTAAATAATAAATAGCTGTGTGGTCGAGTTTCTTATACCAGTAACGTAAGTTTTGGGTCTGTGCAAAATGATACAGAGTCGAGCTGGTAAAAACGAGAATCAGACTAAATGAGTATACCCATAAACCGATCCACTGCCCGGTGGAAAGATAAGATCCTTTCATAATTAAAAGGATAGAGGCAACCACGGCCATAACAACGCCAGCACCATGACTGTAGGCATTAAAAAGTTCTTCTTTAGGATCGTAAGTTTCTAACACCGATTTGCTCATAAGTTTATTTTTTGATTAAAAATACAAATGTATAGAAATACAAAACAGTCGTAAAGTTATTTTATTTTTAATCCTATACCCTTTAAACTTTCAGTTTATATGAGTCACCATTCTTTAGGTATATCTGTGTCGGTTTTCTCCTTTGAGCAAGAACAGCAATTCTTTCATGAAATCAAACAAATGCTTGATGAGCAGAGTTTTGAGCGTTTGATTTTGAGCCAATATAAAGGAGAGTTGGCACAGCTAGAAAAAATCACTTTCCGCATTGTAGAGTTAAATGGGAAAAAGCAGCTTTCAGCTTTATATCATTATACTACTCAAGATGTGACCAAAAACTATACCTTTGAAGAGGGTCTAGAACAGATCGCAACACTGATTGTTCAATGCAAACAAGCAAATTTATTTTCAACTCTTCAAGAAATTCAGCTTAAAAAAAATAAGAAAAAAGCCATGCTTAATATGGGTAAAAAGCAAACTGTAAATACGGCTCCAACTGTACAAGCGCATGATCGTGAGAAACAGCGTTATGTACAGCAGAGTAGTGCATTTTTAAAAGAGCTTGGTATTACTGATGAGAAAGCTCAAATCATTCCAAGTATGGCTCGTAAATGGAAGCAGATTAATAAATTTATCGAAATTTTTGCGAGTGCGTATGAGCAGATTGATGCAGAGCAAAAAGAGTTACGCATTGTCGATTTTGGTTCAGGAAAAGGTTATTTAACTTTTGCTTTGTATGATTATTTACAAGAACAACAAAAGATTCCTTTAATTACGGGTGTAGAGCTGCGCCGTAACTTGGTGGAGTTCTGCCAGAATGTGGCAGACAAAGTGCATTTTAATCATTTGGACTTTTTTGAAGGCGATGTTCGTAGTTATCAACCAGAAAAACTGGACGTTATGATTGCTTTGCATGCGTGTGATATTGCGACTGATTTTGCCATTCATACCGGAATTCGTTTGAACGCTTCAATGATTATGTGCGCGCCATGTTGCCACAAAGAGTTACGCCCTCAATTACACAGCCCAGAAGTTTTACAGCCAATGCTACAGTTTGGTATTCATGCTGGGCAGCAAGCCGAGATGTTGACCGACACTTTACGCGCGTTACTTTTAAAAGCGTATGGTTATGAAACCAAAGTTTTTGAGTTTGTATCGCTTGAACATACCAGCAAAAATAAAATGATTTTGGCGACAAAACGCAAAAATGTTTCACAACCTGATCCCAAGATTATGGCTCAAATCCAAGCATTGAAAGAAATGTATGGTATTAAAAAACAAACGTTGGAATTGCTATTACAAGATCAGTTGCCAATCGAAAATATTGGCTGTAAGTGCTAGGACGGTGAATGGATGTATAAAATTGTAGAGGGTGGTTGGGAACAGCTTGAGCAAGATGCGAAACACATCCGTGAACAAGTCTTTATCCGAGAACAGGGAATTGCACCTGAAGATGAATGGGACGACTTGGATGCCACAGTTCTACATTTTATTGTCTATGACAAAGAGCAGCCTATCGCTACAGCACGTTTGTTGCCACAGCATAGCGTAGGGCGTGTTGCTGTTTTGATGCCTTATCGAAAGCAGGGTATAGGTAAAATTTTAATGCAGTATATTATTGAATATGCGCGTCATCATAAACTGTCTTACCTAAAGCTTTCAGCGCAAACCTATGTAACCGCTTTTTACGAAGCTTTAGGTTTTAAAGCACAAGGCGAAGTTTACGAGGACTGTGGCATTCCACATGTTGATATGGTTTTGAAGTTAAATTGAGACTTCTTTTTAGAAATCTCAATTTTAATTTATTTCATTGCATTCCAACTTTCGATGGCCTGTAAGCCAGTCTCTAAACCAACTTCATAACTGTAGCGAAGCTTTTTCGGATTGGTAGTTAAACGGCCAGCCATATTTTTAAGAGGAGGTGGACACACTTCTAAAATTTGCTGGTCTGGATTTTGACCACGAACAAAATCTACCGAAGCGTTATAGCGGGCGCAGCGATTACGCAAACTACTTGCAAAACCATAGTGGTGTTTAAACGCATATTTCGCGAGGAATTGATCCCCTCGGCTACTGCCCTTAAAGTAATTTTTAGGACGAGTGCGTAAAACTAATAGTTTTTTAACGCCACTTTGCTGTGCTGTCCAGCGAACGGGTAGGGCATCTGCAACGCCACCATCAAAGTAGGGTTCACCCATAATATCGACGGGATGACGTGTTAAAACCGGAATTGAGCTAGAAGCACGCAGTGCATTTAACAGATTATCTTTACCAGCACGAAGATACTCAGCATGGCCTGTTTTAGCATGCGTCAATACCATATAAAAATCTGGATTTTTGGCAAAGAGGCTCTGTTGGTCAAGAGGATGTTCTTTTTCACCAATTTCCCACATCCATTTTAAATCGAGTAAATCGCCACCTTTGAAAAAGCGTTTGTAATCGATAAATTCAGGACGTAATGAATGATCAACATAGAATGTTAAAGTTCGGCCTTGTTGACCTGCTAAGTAATTAGCCACATTGGTTGAACCAGAAGATACACCAACGTATAAGTCAAAAGGATTGAACTGTTGTTGTAGAAAAGCATCAAGTACACCACTGGTAAAGGCACCACGCATGCCTCCACCTTCTACAACCAGTGCATTGCGGGAAAAATCTGTCATTTGAAAAATATCTGATTATTGATGTGAATGCTGATGTTCTTGCATGTCCATTTCAGGCATGTTGTCATGCTGACTTTGTTGATCTGTCGATTTTTCAGCTTTTTGTTGCATTTCGTGCTGTTGAGCTTTGCGCTGAGCACCTGGCATATAGTCAGGTTCATTACTCATTGCTAAATAGAAAAAGCCAAGGAAAATCGCACTTAAAACACCAACGATCAGAACAAATTTCCAGCCTAAAACTGCTGATTCGGAAGAATTTTTATCGGACATAAGGATTTCTCGAATGTGCTGTAGAAGCACAAAAATGAAGTCTATTTATAGCATATTTAGGTAGTAGGCTGAAATCTTAAAGGTCATAAAGAAAAACCCATATAAATAAAATATATTTATATGGGTAAGGTTTATGCAGTTTTTAAATATTTAATAGATTTATATTATTGAATATTTTGTTTCTGCTCAGCTTTGGTTTTGAGTAATGCTGGTGGTGTGAATCGCTCACCATATTTGGCAGCTAATTCTTCTGCGCGCTTTTCTGCTTTATCAATACCATATTGATTTAGGAATTGAATCGCTCCACCCGTCCAAGGTGCATAACCAATTCCAAAAATAGAACCGACATTAGCATCAATAACCGACTCCAACACACCTTCTTCGTAACAACGTAAGGTATCTAAGGCTTGTACAAACAAAATGCGATCAATCATGTCTTGTTCAGAAATATCGTGATCTTTCTGCCAACGGTTTAAGCCTTCCCATAGGTGTTTTTTGCCATTTTCAGGATAGTCATAGAAACCTGCACCAGCAGCTTTACCTTTACGGTTTAGTTCATGAATCATGGTATGAATCACTTCATCTACTGGTGTTTTCGGTAGCTCTTTGCCTTCGGCTTGTAAAGCTTTACGTGCTTCGCTAGCAACATGCTCGGTTAAGGTTAAAGACACTTCATCTTGAATCGCAAGTGGTCCCACAGGCATGCCTGCTTTCAGTGCTGCCATTTCAATACGTGCTGGATGGACACCTTCGGCAAGCAAGCGCATACCTTCTTGAATGAAAGTACCAAATACACGACTGGTAAAGAAGCCACGGCTGTCATTGACAACAATTGGTGTTTTTCCAATTTGCTGTACAAAGTCGTAGGCTTTAGCAAGTGTCTCTGCGGAGGTATTTTTACCTTTAATAATCTCAACCAACTGCATTTTGTCAACAGGGCTAAAGAAATGCAGACCGATAAAAGCTTTATCATCTTTACTTGCTTGAGCTAAACCTGTAATTGGTAGGGTTGATGTATTCGATGCCATTACACCATTAGATGCTAAATATTGCTCGGCTTCTTGAGTGACTTTCGCTTTGAGTTCTTGATTTTCAAATACTGCTTCAATAATTAAATCACAGCCTTGTAAGTCTTCAGCAGCAGCTGTTGCTGTAATCAGAGATAAAACTTGATCACGTTTTTCTGCCGTCATGCGGCCTTGTGAAACACGTTTATCTAGAAGTTTTTGTGAATAAGCTTTGCCTTTCTCAGCATTTTCAACAGATACATCTTTAAGGATAACAGGAATGCCTTTAATGGCTGTTGAATATGCAATACCTGCACCCATCATGCCTGCACCCAACACACCCACTTTAGTGGCTTGCCATTTTGCAACGTCAGCAGGACGACTAGCACCAGACTTAATTGCATTTAGACCATGCCAGAAAGTACCGATCATATTTTTAGAAATTTGGCCTGTTGTAAGTTGAGTAAAGTAGCGAGACTCAATACGTAAAGCAGTATCTACATCAACTTGAGCGCCTTCAACTGCGGCAGCCATAATCGCTTCAGGAGCAGGGTAACAGCCTTTAGTTTTGTCTTTTAACATGGCTGGTGCAATTGCAAGAACTTGTGCAACTGCTGGAGTTTTTGGATCGCCACCCGGAATTTTATAACCCTTCACGTCAAAAGGCTGCTGAGATTTTGGATTTGCCTTGATCCAAGCAATTGCTTTATCTAAAAGCTCTTGTTCATTTTCAGCAGTATCGTGAATTAAGCCTAAGGATTTTGCTTTATCGACACCGAACTGCTTGCCTTCCATTAAAAATGGAAATGCATTTTGAAGGCCAAGCAGACGTACCATACGGACAATACCGCCGCCGCCTGGTAGTAAACCTAAAGTAACTTCTGGCAGGCCAAATTTGCTTTTCGGGTCATTGATTGCAATACGGTGATGGCAACTTAATGCAATTTCCCATCCACCGCCCAGTGCCGTTCCATTCAATGCTGCAACAACTGGAATCCTTAGTGTTTCAATTGTACGTAAATGACCTTTTAGCTTTTCAACCATATTAAAAAAGTCAGTCGCATGTTCTGGCTGAACTTGAATCAGCTCATCTAGGTCACCGCCAGCAAAGAAAGTTTTTTTAGCTGAGCGGAAAATAACACCTGAAAGTTCTGTTTCTGATTTAAGTTTCTGAGTCGCCTCATCAAGCGAGTCACGAAACTCGGCATTCATGGTGTTCGCAGATTGACCAGTTGAATCAAGCGTTAAAATGACAATATTGTCGGTATTTTTTTCGTATTGAATTGCACTCATTTTTTATATCCCTAAATTTTTATACGCGTTCAATAATGGTGGCAATACCCATCCCACCGCCAACACAGAGCGTCGCTAAACCGCGCTTTTTATCTTGTCGTTCAAGCTCATCAAGTAGTGTGCCCAAAATCATGGCACCTGTTGCTCCTAGCGGATGGCCTAAAGCAATCGCACCGCCATTTACGTTGACTTTTTCAGCGGGGACGTTGAGCTCATTAATAAAACGCATAACAACAGCTGCAAAGGCTTCATTAACTTCAAAGAGGTCAATATCATCAATAGTAAGGCCAGCTTTTTCTAAAGCTTTGCGTGCAGCAGGTGCAGGGCCAGTCAGCATAATGGTTGGGTCAGTACCGACTAGTGCAGTCGCTAAAACTTTAGCGCGTGGTTTTAAATTTTGTTCTTTCACTGCTTTTTCTGAAGCTAATAAAACTACAGCTGCTCCATCGACAATACCTGATGAGTTACCTGCGTGATGAACATGATTGATTTTTTGTGCTTCTGGATATTTTTGTAAAGCAACTGCATCAAAGCCCATTTGCCCCATCATTTCAAAACTTGGGTTGAGCTTTGCAAGACCTTCTAGTGTGGTATTACCTTTGATGAATTCATCTTTCTCTAAAATCACCACACCTGAATGATCTTTGACTGGCACAACTGATTGGTCAAAATAACCATTTGCTTGAGCTGCTGCTGCTTTTTGTTGTGACTTCACTGCAAAGTTATCGACATCTTCACGGCTATAGCCATCTAAAGTTGCAATGAGGTCGGCCCCGATGCCTTGCGGAACAAATGATGATTTAAGGTTTGTTTCTGGGTCTAAAGCCCACGGCCCACCATCAGAACCCATTGGAATGCGTGACATTGATTCAACGCCACCAGCAACCACTAAATCCTCCCAACCTGAACGAACTTTCATTGCTGCCATATTGACTGCTTCTAAACCTGAAGCACAAAAACGGTTGATTTGTACACCAGCAACATCATCATTCCAACCTGCTGCAATTGCTGCGGTTTTGGCAATGTCACCACCTTGATCGCCAATTGGTGTTACGCAACCTAGAACAATGTCGTCCACTTTAGATGTATCAAGCTGATGGCGTTGCTGTAATTCGTTTAATAGGGTGGTGAGTAATGTGATTGGTTTTACTTCGTAAAGAGAGCCGTCTTTTTTTCCTTTTCCGCGTGGTGTGCGAATGGCATCAATAATATAAGCCTCGCTCATAACAGTTCCTTTTTTTATTGCTTAAAATTTATTTGTGTTTTGAGTGTACTGGTTTTAAGAGCGAGTGCAATGACGATAAGCGCACCAGTCAGGTGATGATTTTTGCCAATAGAGATACAAAAAAGCCCAAGTTGAACTTGAGCTAAATGTGAAACTAAAGAGATTTAAGTATTAGTGGTAACCGTGTAGCTGACGATATAAACCAGGAGTTACACCAGTCCATTTTTTAAATGCACGATGGAAGGTACTGGTTTCACTAAAGCCAACCTGTTGAGCAACATCTTCAAGTGTTAACTCAGGGTTGAGTAACAAGTGAATAGCAGCATCTCGACGTAAAGCGTCTTTTACGCCTTGGTAGCTTTTACCTTCAGCAGCTAAGCGGCGACGTAAGGTTTGTGGAGATAAATACAGCATTGATGCAACATCATTAAGCGTTGGCATTTCTTCGCCAATTTGACTCTTAAGTACGTCACGAATACGAGAAGTCAATGAGTTGGTGTTTTTGAATTTTACTAAAAGCTGAGCAGGCGCTGCTTTTAGGAACTCTTCAAGCGTTTTTTCATCTTGGCGGATTGGTAAGTCAAGATAATCAGCTGCAAAAGTTATTTCGGTGCGAGGTGCATCAAACTGCATGACTGGTGCAAAGAATAATGCATCATATTCATCTGCATGTGCAGGACGTGGATAGCTAAAATGAACACGCTCTAAAGGTAAACGACGTTCAATAAGCCACGACGCCAAACCGTGCCAAATCATGAGCATACTTTCAGTAATGAAATGATCTGGATCTAATGTTTTTGGAATGAGAGGAACCAAACGCGCTTCGTGTTTGTCACGTTCTAGCGTTACCGACCATTCATCACCAAATAACTTGTAAAATTGAGATGAAAGTTCGAGAGCTTGTCCCAAGGTTTTTGCATGAATAATCAACTGACACATAATGGCAAAAGTGCCCAAACGACGCGGTTGTACATCAAAACCGACATGTTCGTCTTGGGTGACCATCCATAGCATTTTTATAAAACGGGTATATTGTTCTGGTGAGATTCGAGCTTTAGGTTGACGTAATAGTTCCGCTTCGATACCCACATGTGAAAGTAACGTCTCGACATCCATGCCAAGGCGTTTTACGCCTGTCAAAGCCGCATTCACGAAGTGGATGCTAATCGTATCGCGACTCATATTGAATCCTTCAGTCTCTTTGATGTTCACTTTAAATTGACCTAAATGACCGTCTAAAAAAATAAATTGGCGATTTACAACAGAGTAAAAGCACTTTTTACATGTTAAATTGCCGAAATGATCAAGGTAAATGGCTGAACATGACATTGTTTTAGAATATTTGCTTAACTAATATAAAAGAAAATTCGAATAATAGTGGTTAAAAATACGATGACGACAGCATTAAACGGACTTAAAGTTCTCGATTTCTCGACGCTCTTACCTGGACCTTTTGCCACAATGTACTTAGCCGATATGGGCGCAGAAGTTATCCATATCGAATCTCCATCACGTCCAGATCTCATCCGGATTATGCCGCCCTATGCCAATGGACAGGCGACTGCACATAGTTATCTAAATCGAAATAAACAGTCGATTGTTCTTGATTTAAAAGATGCTGCCAGTATTGATCTGATAAAAGCCAAGATTTCTGAGTTTGATATTGTGATTGAGCAGTTTCGGCCAGATGTTATGCGTCGTTTAGGGCTAGACTATGCAACACTTGCAGAAATTAACCCGCGTTTAATTTATTGCTCAATTACAGGTTATGGACAAACTGGAAACTATAAAGATCGAGCTGGGCACGACATTAATTATTTAGCTTTAGCGGGTATTGCAGGTTATAGCGGCCGACAAGATAGTGGTCCGCCACCGCTTGGCATTCAGGTTGCCGATATTGCAGGCGGATCATTACATGCAGTTATTGCTATTTTGGCTGCGGTCGTCGAACGCAGTCGTAGCGGTATGGGACAATATATTGATATTTCCATGACCGACTGTGTGGCGAGTCTAAATAGCATGGCAGCATCAGCCGCTCTTGCAGGTCAAGTTGAGCAGGCGCCAGAGCAGGGCATGCTCAACGGTGGCATTTTCTATGACTATTATATAACTCAAGATGGGCGTTATCTTTCTATTGGTAGTCTTGAGCCACAATTTATGGCTGGGTTGTCTGCTGCATTAGATTTACCCGTGCTGTTACAAAAAGGCGCGTCATTAGATATCCAAGATCGACAAGAAGTGAAGCAAGCTATTCAAGAAAAAATTAAAGCCAAAACATTTAAAGAATGGCATGAAATTTTTGCAAATTTGGATGTTTGTGTAGAGCCAGTATTGAGTTTGATTGAGGCTTTAAACTCGCCATTATCACAACAACGTGGATGGATTGTGGATGTTCCTTTGCAAAATAATACAACAGATACAGAACCACAGATCGCATGCCCAATAAAGTTTTCACGTTCACAAATGCGATATTCCTTTGTAGGTCAAAAGCTTGGCGAGGGACAGTGGTAATGTCTTAGGGCTATTTCTTATACAGTGTGTATTAAGATTATTATCTGATTAATCAATTGATTAACATTTTGAATAATTTCTTTACATAAAATTAGCGTAACCTTTATAAACAAAGACATAAAAGGTACGTAAACATGAAAACGCATAAATCTTTGATGGTTTCCTGTTTATCCGTTTTATCAATTACTCTTTTTGTTCAGCATGCACAAGCTGCTGCTGCATTTGACCCAAATGGTTCTTGGATGTTGGGTGATTGGAACGGGCAACGCACAGCGTTACAAGCACAAGGTTATGATTTTTCTTTTGGATATACCGGTGAATATGCTGGTATTTTAGATTCAAAGAATACTTCTTCGCATGGCAGTGCTTATACAGGGCAACTCGCTTTAGGTTCGCATTTGGACCTAGGTAAAATTTTAGGGTGGCAAGATACAGAAGCTCAAATCACGTTAACTTATCGTGATGGGCAATCGCTTTCTGAACATTCTCCAGCTTTAGCTGGACACATTAGTTCTGCACAAGAAGTGTGGGGTCGTGAGCAAACTTGGCGTTTAACTGATTTATGGATTAAGAAAAAATTCCTTGATCAAAAGTTAGATGTGAAAGTTGGTCGTTTTGGTGAAGGCGAAGACTTTAATAGTTTTGACTGTGACTTCCAGAACTTGGCACTTTGTGGTTCACAAGTGGGTAACTGGGTTGGCGACCAATGGTATAACTGGCCAGTGAGCCAATGGGCAATGCGTGTTAAATATAACGTGCAACCTGATCTATATACGCAAGTCGGTGTATATGAATATAACCCAGAGAACCTGGAACGAGGCAAAGGCTTTAACCTGAGCACAGACGGTTCTCACGGAGCAATTATTCCAGCAGAGGTCGTTTGGTCACCTAAATTAGGTGTGCAAAGCATGCCTGGTGAATACCGTTTAGGTTATTACTACAGCACTGCTGATGCAGAGGAAATTACCAATCCAACCAAAACATCGCATAAACAAGGTGTTTGGGTAACTGCAAAACAAAAACTATTCCAACCAGCTGACCAAACTGATCGTGGTTTAACAGGTTTTGTGAATCTGACTTTCCATGACTCAGATACCAATAAAGTCGACAACATGCAAAATGTAGGCTTGGTCTACAAAGGTTTGCTCAATCAACGTCCTCAAGATGAATTAGCACTTGGTGTTGCTCGTATTCATATCAATGATGACTGGAGCGATATTCAAGCCAAAGAATATGACACTGAATACAATACCGAGCTTTATTACGGTATTCATGCCACTAACTGGCTAACTATTCGTCCAAATGTGCAATATGTTCGTCATGTTGGTGCATTAAAAAATGGTGATAACACTTGGGTAGGCGGTATTAAATTCTCAACCGTATTCTAAGTAACTATTCCGAAAAACGGATTGTCGATGGCTAAATCATTAATTGAAGTATCCAGACCTTCCGTTTTTTCTTCGTGCCTGAATTTTGTTTTAGATGTATTGATGATGTCATTTCTCTCTAAGATTTTTGACACATCTTTCCGATAAAAATGATGATTAATAAGAGGTGGTTTATGAATCAACCTTCTTCAAGATCAGGTTTAACGACTTTTACCGTAATTATTATTGGGTTATTGGCGTTATTCCTTCTAATTGGAGGTATTTGGCTCGCTACACTAGGCGGTTCAATTTACTACATTGTAGCTGGAGTCTTACTTCTCATTGTTACATGGCAACTCTACAAGCGTGCTTCAACTGCTTTGTGGGTTTATGCCGCATTAATGCTAGGTACCATTATCTGGAGTGTCTGGGAAGTTGGAACAGACTTTTGGGCGCTTGCACCACGTTTAGATATTTTAGGTATTCTTGGTTTATGGTTATTGGTTCCGGCTGTGACTCGTGGAATCAACAACCTTGGATCAAGTAAAGTTGCCTTATCTTCAACTTTAGCGATTGCAATCGTATTGATGGTTTATTCTATCTTTAACGATCCGCAAGAAATTAATGGTGAGATTAAAACACCACAACCAGAAACTGCTCAAGCCGTTCCAGGTGTAGCTGAGAGTGACTGGCCAGCTTATGGTCGTACTCAAGCAGGCGAACGTTATTCTCCACTTAAACAGATTAATGACCAAAATGTCAAAGATTTGAAAGTGGCTTGGACACTACGTACTGGCGATTTCAAGACAGATAATGATTCGGGTGAAACAACCAATCAGGTTACGCCAATTAAAATTGGCAATAACATGTTTATCTGTACAGCTCACCAACAGTTAATTGCGATTGATCCAGCGACTGGTAAAGAAAAATGGCGTTTTGATCCGAAGCTTAAAACGGATAAATCGTTCCAGCATTTAACTTGTCGTGGTGTAATGTACTACGATGCAAACAATACAACTGAGTTTGCAACGAGTCTTCAAAGCAAGAAATCTAGCTCTACACAATGTCCACGTAAGGTATTTGTACCAGTCAACGATGGACGTTTAGTTGCTGTGAATGCTGACACTGGTAAAGCATGTACTGACTTTGGTGAAAATGGTGAAGTGAATTTACAAAAATTCATGCCATATGCTTATCCAGGTGGTTATAACCCAACATCTCCTGGTGTTGTGACAGGTTCGACTGTTGTAATTGCTGGTTCTGTAACAGACAACTATTCAAGTAAAGAGCCATCAGGTGTAATTCGTGGCTACGATGTTAACACTGGTAAGCTTCTTTGGGCATTCGACACGGGTGCAGCAGATCCAAATGCAATGCCAGGCGAAGGTACGACCTTTGTTCATAACTCGCCAAATGCTTGGGCACCTTTAGCATATGATGCCAAACTTGATATCGTTTATGTTCCAACAGGTGTAGGTACTCCAGATATCTGGGGTGGTGACCGTACTGAGTTGAAAGAACGTTATGCGAACTCAATGTTAGCGATTAATGCTTCAACTGGTAAATTGATATGGAATTTCCAGACAACCCATCACGATTTATGGGATATGGACGTACCATCTCAACCATCTTTGGCAGATATTAAAGACAAAACAGGTAAAACTGTTCCAGCAATCTATGTATTGACTAAAACAGGTAATGCCTTTGTTCTTGACCGTCGTAATGGTCAGCCAATTGTTCCTGTAACTGAAAAACCAGTTCCACAAACAGTGAAACGCGGACCACAAACCAAAGGCGAGCATTATTCAAAAACTCAGCCATTCTCTGACTTGAACTTGGCACCACAAGACAAATTGACTGATAAAGACATGTGGGGTGCCACAATGCTTGATCAGCTCATGTGTCGTGTATCTTTCAAACGTCTAAATTACGATGGTATTTATACACCACCATCTGAAAACGGTACTTTAGTTTTCCCTGGTAACTTAGGTGTGTTTGAATGGGGTGGCATGTCGGTTAACCCTGACCGTCAAGTTGCTGTAATGAACCCGATTGGTCTGCCATTCGTAAGCCGTTTAATTCCTGCTGATCCAAACCGTGCAGAAACTGCAAAAGGTGCGGGAACTGAGCAGGGTGTACAACCAATGTATGGTGTACCTTATGGTGTCGAAATCAGCGCATTCTTATCTCCGCTTGGTTTACCTTGTAAACAACCAGCTTGGGGTTATGTTGCTGGCGTAGATTTGAAAACGCATCAGGTTGTATGGAAAAAACGTATTGGTACTATCCGTGATAGCTTGCCAAAACTGTTCCAATTACCAGCTGTGAAAATTGGTGTTCCTGGTTTAGGTGGTTCAATTTCTACCGCAGGTAATGTCATGTTCATTGGTGCAACTCAAGATAACTACATCCGTGCTTTTAACGTTACGAATGGTAAGAAACTTTGGGAAGCGCGTTTACCAGCAGGTGGACAAGCAACACCAATGACTTATGAAATCAACGGTAAGCAATATGTTGTGATCATGGCCGGTGGTCATGGTTCATTTGGTACAAAAATGGGCGACTATTTAGTGGCTTATGCATTGCCAGATAACAAATAAACCTTTGCTATAAAAAAAGCCCAGATCGATCTGGGCTTTTTTATGTCGATTTATATAAGCTTATCAATAAAATCGTTATTAAATATGCAAAAAAAGCATTTTATTGATGAATAAAAGCTCGCTATGCTATCCGCCTTAATAATGAATCTACTAGCCATACGCCATGTATTTATATACCGATTTCGACCAGCAGCTGGTTAATGAACGAGTTGCTCAGTTCCGTGATCAGACTGAACGCTATTTAGCTGGCAAACTTTCTGAAGATGAATATCGTCCATTACGTTTGCAAAATGGTTTATATGTGCAACGTTATGCGCCTATGCTGCGTATTGCCGTGCCGTATGGCTTAATGAATTCTAAACAATTACGTAAAGTTGCTGAAGTTTCAACAAAGTATGACCGTGGTTATGCACACGTATCTACACGTCAAAACATCCAGTTAAACTGGCCTGCACTTGAAGATGTGCCAGATATTTTGGCAGAACTCGCAACTGTACAAATGCATGCCATTCAAACCAGTGGTAACTGTATTCGTAACACCACAACTGACCAATATGCAGGTGTGGTTGCTGGTGAAATTGCAGACCCACGTCCAACATGTGAGTTGATTCGTCAGTGGAGTACATTCCACCCTGAATTTGCATTCTTGCCACGTAAATTCAAAATCGCAGTTTCTGCACTTGAAGAAAAAGATCGTGCGGCAACTGCATTCCACGATATTGGTGTTTACATCGTGCGTAATGAAGCGGGCGAGATCGGCTATAAAATTATGGCTGGTGGTGGTTTAGGCCGTACTCCAATCATTGGTAGCGTTATTCGTGAGTTTTTACCACGTGAAGATTTAATTGCTTACTTAGAAGCGGTTCTACGTGTTTATAACTTGCATGGCCGTCGTGATAACAAATATAAAGCGCGTATCAAGATTTTAGTTAAAGCATTAACTCCTGAAGTGTTTGCACAGAAAGTTGAAGCTGAATTTGAACATACACGTGAAGCATTGAAAATTCAGCCAGAAATCTTGAAAAAACTGGATGAAGAGTTCACTCCATTTGATTATCAAGATTTAGCAGATGAAGACTTTACGGCTTTATTTGCTGAGCATCCAAAATTCAAGCAATGGTTCAATATCAACACGCATGCGCATAAAGTGAAAGGCTATCGTATTGTTACGATTTCTCTAAAACGTGCAGGTATCGCACCGGGCGATATGACCACTGAAGAAATGAACTTTATTGCAGATCTTGCAGATAAATATACATTCGGTGAACTTCGTACCACTCACGAACAAAACATTGCTTTGGCAGATGTACCTCAAAAAGATTTGTTCGATGTATGGCAAGCGCTTGAACAACAAAATATGGCACGTGCACATATTGGCTTTATTACCGATATTATTAGTTGCCCAGGTGGTGATTTCTGTTCACTTGCAAATGCGAAATCAATTCCTATTGCTGAAGCGATTACACGTCGTTTTGATGACTTAGACAAAGTTTATGATCTTGGCCATTTAGATCTAAATATTTCTGGTTGTATGAATGCTTGTGGTCACCACCATGTAGGTAACATCGGTATTTTAGGTGTAGATAAAAAAGGCGCTGAGTTCTACCAAATTACATTAGGTGGTAATTCAGACCATGATGCATCGATCGGTGACATCTTAGGGCCATCATTTGCAGCAGATGCTGTGCCAGACGTTATTGAAGAAGTATTAAATACTTATCTTGATTTGCGTACAGAAGGTGAGCGTTTTGTTGACACATATCGCCGTGTAGGAATTCAACCATTTAAGGAGCGTGCATATGCTTAATACAGCTCTACCTGTGCTTTATAAAGACGGCACGATTACAGACAATACTTATCAAATCATTGCTGAAGATGGTGTAGTTCCTCAGGGTGACGTTGTGGTAACAACAGCTCAACTAGACCAATTAGCTAACGTTCAAGGCAAAAAAGCTTTGTATGTAACTGTAAATGATTCACCTGAAGACCATACATTTCCATTAAATGAACTTGATGCAATCTTCATTGAGTTTGCAGGTTTTGGTGATGGTCGTGGTTATTCGTTTGCTGCGCTATTACGTCGCCAAGGTTTCCAAGGTGAATTACGTGCAACAGGTGATGTATTTAAAGATGTCCTAAACTACTTAAAGCGTTCTGGTTTTGATAGCTTTGTCGTAAAAGAAGGCAAAGACGTACAAGAAGCTGCGGCAGGTTTGCAAGATTTTACCAACCCGTATCAAGCTTCAACAGCTGTACCGCAAGCAAGTTATCAAACTGGTGCTTAAATCGTTTTAAATATAAAGGCTGAACTCAGGTTCAGCTTTTTTATAAATACCTTTTAATAAATGAAGAATAAGAATGTTAGGCTTAATTTCAAAAATAAATCCCGGTGCTTGGTGGTTAATATTTGCTATTGCGACAGATGTGCTCTCAACATTTTATTCTGCTAAAGGCAATGGATTAGTTAATAAAACTGCTCAGGCGATTGCGCTGATTTTATATATTGTGTCTTTTGCATGTGCTGCTATTGCTTTGAAATATATGCAGGCGGGAATTTTATATGTATTGTGGTCCGGGGTGGGGGTATTGGCGACGGCCTTTCTAGCAAAGGTTTTTCTTGGGCAGAATATTGATGTGGCTGGATGGATAGGGATAAGTTTTATTACAGTTGGTTTAATGATTATTGCGAAATATTCTAATATTAATGTTTAAAACCCTTATAAAAATAATAAGTATCTCTATAAGGGCCAGATATTAAAAATATTATGTATCAAGCTGGCAGTTAACCATCCACTTTATGCCAAATTGATCAGTAAATGCACCGTACAATGCGCCCCAGAACGTTTTTTCTAACGGCATTTCGATTTGACCATTTACAGATAAAGCATCAAACAGCTGTTTCGCTTTTTCTTGCTCGTCTTTTTCAAGGTTGATTGCGATGTAATGATTATTACCTTTAGTAAATACACTATTTGGCGTGCAGAACTGATCGATAGTATCTGATGCCATGAGTACTGTGTATTCATTAATCGGTAAAGAAACATGCAGCACTAAATTTTTTTCGGCTTCCGATAAGGTTACACCCTCGTTAGGTGGCATATCGCTATAACGGCTCAGCATAGCAAATTCACCACCAAAGACCGATTTATAAAAATTAAAGGCTTGCTCTGCCTGACCTTGGAAATTGAGATAGTGATTGAGTTGCATTTTTATTGTCCATTGTTGTTTTCGTTTAAAGGAATAAGTTAAAACTTAAAAGTGATTTTGTGGGTCTTTTTTTGTAAATTTTCCATAAAAAATCCCACCGAAGTGGGATTCCTAAATAGGGAAATTGAATTAAATAAGTTCAATGGCAACAGCTGTTGCTTCACCGCCACCAATACAAAGTGCAGCAATACCTTTTTTACCACCAGTACGTTTGAGTGCATGAATAAGGGTAAGAATAATACGTGAACCTGTAGAACCTACTGGATGGCCAAGTGCACATGCACCACCGTGAATATTGACTTTCTCTGCATCAAGTTTGAAATCATCAATTGAGCACATGGTAACCATAGCAAATGCTTCATTAATTTCCCAAAGGTCAACGTCCTGAGCATTCCATCCAGCTTTTTTAAGTACTTTTTCAATAGCGCCAACAGGAGCGATGGTAAATTCTGAAGGGTGCTGAGAGTTTGAAGCTGTCGCGACAATTTTAGCAAGTGATTGTAAGCCACGTTGCGTTGCCACTTCACTTGATGTTAACACTAGTGCAGAAGCACCATCTGAAATAGAACTCGCATTTGCTGCGGTGATTGTTCCATCTTTTGCAAAGGCTGGTTTAAGCGAAGGAATCTTATCAATTTTTGCGTTTAAAGGTTGTTCATCTTGGTCGACAATGACATCACCTTTACGTGTAAACACAGTAACCGGAACGATTTCATCTTTGAAATAGCCTTCAGTAATTGCAGTTTGAGCACGTTTCAAAGAGCGAATCGCAAAGTCATCCATTTGCTCACGTGTATAGCCACGAGTATTTGCCATATCTTGAGCAAAAGAACCCATTAAACGACCGGTTTCAGCATCTTCAAGTCCATCAAAAAACATATGGTCTTTAATTTCGCCATGACCCATACGGTATCCGGCACGTGCTTTTGGTAAAACATAAGGTGCGTTTGTCATTGACTCCATACCACCAGCAACGACAACTTCAGCACTACCTGCTTTAATCATATCAGCGGCTTGCATAACAGCTTTCATGCCAGAACCACAAAGCTTGTTAATCGTTACAGCACCGGTAGAATCTGGTAAGCCAGCTTTACGCATCGCTTGACGTGCTGGACCTTGCTTTAGACCAGCAGGCAGTACACAACCCATAATGACTTCTTCGACATCAGTAGGCTGCAAACCTGCTCGTGCGATTGCTTCTTTAATTGTTACTGCACCTAATTCTGGAGCAGTGAGACCAGATAGTGATCCTTGAAAACCACCCATAGCAGTACGAGCACCATTAACAATTACGATGTCAGTCATTGTTGTAATCTCCGATTGTTCTTTATCTCAAATTAAGAAAACATTAAAACTTAAGCAGTATATTGCAAAATGGGGGATAGCTTGGATTCTGTATTAGACTGTAGAGTTCTAACAATTTTGAAGTTCTTCTAAGCGTACATGTCCCATTTTGCTAAGAACTAATTTAAAATTTTTAAGCTGATCATAAGAACAATAAATAAAACTACCATTAGACTCGATTGGTAGTCCCGAGCTACCTTGAAAAACAATACTATTTTGTTTTTTACCAAAACGTTGTAATTTCATAGAGCCATAAGTATGGTTAAGATCTATAGAAGTTAATAATTCTTCATTTAAATCATGTTGTAGGTTGCGATTGTTATCTACAAAGCTGATTAAGCGATTATTCCAGTTTGTATTACAAACCAGTTGATCGGAACTTGGGCAAATAACAATGTTCTTATGCTTAGTAATTGCGTCAGACTTGGCTTTTTGTATGTGAATTGTGAGTACACGCGGCGTATTTTTTAATTCTGCAGATGCCATAAATTGATGGTATAAAGGAATGGCTATAACTGACATAATCACAAGAATTACGAGGGTTATAGAGAGCTCAACTATAGTAAAACCAGGAGATTTAAACATTAATAAACCTTAATATATGTATAAATAGAGTAATTTTATGTTTTCTGACAATGATTTATATTATTTTTTATAATAAGGAAACACAAAATTAAATAAGGGTTATCAGTTGGCTAGAATACTGGTAAAATCACGGCAAGCGAAACAAAGAAGTCGTTCATATTTGCTAGTTGAGTAAAAAATTACCGAATTACAACGGAAATTGTAAGTAATTTTGTCAATAATTTACTTGATTAAAATTATCAAGCACTTGGAAAGTTTATCAAGTGTTTGTATGATTCAAATGTGAATAGCTTAAAAATAATACTGGGGTAAAAATATCTCAGGGGCCAATAAATTTAGGCTGAGCTTGAACAACAATTGTTATCTCTGGAGGATATCCATGAAATTGAGTCGTATTGCACTTGCTACTATGCTGGTTGCTGCTCCATTAGCTGCTGCTAATGCTGGCGTAACTGTTACTCCATTATTGCTTGGTTACACTTTCCAAGACAGTCAACACAACAATGGTGGTGACAAAGGTAGTTTAACAAACAGCCCTGAACTTCAAAATGATTTATTCGTTGGTGCAGCTTTAGGTATTGAGTTAACACCATGGTTAGGTTTTGAAGCTGAATATAACCAAGTTAAAGGTGATGTAGATCCGAGCTACGGTGAATACAAACAAAAACAAATCAATGGTAACTTCTATGTTACTTCTGATTTAATCACTAAAAACTATGACAGCAAATTTAAGCCTTACGTATTGTTAGGTGCTGGTCATTATAAATATGACTTTGATGATGCTCGTTTAGCTTATCATAATGGTGAAGAAGGTACTTTAGGTAACGCTGGTATCGGTGCTTTCTATCGCTTAAACGATGCTTTATCTCTTCGTACAGAAGCTCGTGGTACTTATAACTTTGACGAACAATTCTGGAACTATACAGCTCTTGCTGGTTTAAACGTAGTTCTTGGTGGTCACTTGAAGCCTGCTGCTCCTGTAGTAGAGGTTGCTCCAGTTGAACCAACTCCAGTTGCTCCACAACCACAAGAGTTAACTGAAGACCTTAACATGGAACTTCGTGTGTTCTTTGATACTAACAAGTCAAACATCAAAGACCAATACAAGCCAGAAATCGCTAAAGTTGCTGAGAAGTTAACTGAATACCCTAACGCTACTGCACGTATCGAAGGTCACACAGATAACACTGGTCCACGTAAGTTGAACGAACGTTTATCTTTAGCTCGTGCTAACTCTGTTAAATCAGCTCTTGTAAACGAATACAATGTTGACGCTTCTCGTTTGTCTACTCAAGGTTTCGCTTGGGATCAACCGATTGCTGACAACAAAACTAAAGAAGGTCGTGCTATGAACCGTCGTGTATTCGCGACAATCACTGGTAGCCGTACTGTAGTAGTTCAACCTGGTCAACAAGCTCAATAATTTGAGTTTCTGAACAGTAAAAAAGCGACTCTAACGAGTCGCTTTTTTTATTGCGATTTTTCAAATATTTTTTCATTTCTATATCTCCTCAATAATATCTATTCAGTTAATTGTTTATAGATAAGTTTTTACCAAACACCTTTTTTTAATTGCTGTTTAGTATCTTGTCTATCTCGACGATGCTGTGCACGAGGTTTTTCTGTCTCATGCATACCACCTTTTTGAAGTAAAGGGGACAGAGCTACGTGGTTACGGACCTTAATTTTTGGCATTTCTTTAATTTTCATGTTTTAACCTTTAATACATAAAACTTGTTTAAGTGTATGGACCACTTCAATAAGATCTGATTGGTTCGCCATGACTTCATCAATATCCTTGTAAGCACTTGGGATCTCATCGACAACTCCACTATCTTTACGGCACTCAATACCTTTGGTTTGCTCAATTAAGTCTTGTTGATTAAAAAGAATTTTTGCCTTGCTACGGCTCATTTTACGCCCAGCTCCGTGAGAACATGAACAAAAAGACTCAGGATTAGCTTTTCCTCTAACAATATAAGAGCGTGCTCCCATAGAGCCAGGAATAATTCCTAACTCATCTAAACCTGCTCTAATCGCCCCTTTCCTGGTAACTAAAAGATTTTCACCAAAATGGGTTTCTCGACTTACATAATTATGATGACAATTAATTGCTTCTTTTGTCATTTGAAACGAGGGTAGAATAGGTCGAATTGCTTCTAAGACTAATCGCATCATTTCTTTACGATTTTCAAAAGCATATTCTTGGGCCCACTCCACAGCTTCTACATAATCATTAAAACTGTTTGAACCTTCAGCAAAATAACTTAAGTCTTTATCAGGTACATGCCCAAAGCGATGTTGTGCTTCTTTCTTGGCAAGTTCAATAAAATAAGTACCAATGACGTTACCAAGTCCTCGACTACCTGAATGTAGCATTACCCATACATCTTGATTTTCATCAATACATAACTCTATAAAGTGATTGCCACCTCCTAATGTGCCTAATTGTTTTTGCCAAGTCGCATCAAACTGCCGAAGCATTCGAATTAAACCAGGATGCTTTTTTACAATCGGTTGTAAGCGCTTTTCGAGTGGGATAATACTCGATGCTTTAGCTTTGACCTGCTTATGTAAAGCAAATCCAACTGGTACTTTACGTTCAATTGCATCACGTAAACGACTCAAGTTATCAGGTAGCTGTGAAGCCTTTAGACTTAAACGAATTGCATTCATTCCACAGCCAATGTCTACACCGACTGCAGCTGGAATAATGGCATGTTTAGTCGGAATAACACTTCCTACAGTTGCACCTTTTCCTACGTGAACATCTGGCATAACAGCAATATGTGAATATATAAATTGCAGTTGTGCCATTTTCTTCAATTGTTCAATACTTTCACTATCTATATCTTGAGTGAAAATTTTAACGGGGACACCGTAAAGTGCCTCTTCGTTTAATATTTTTTGTATGCCCATAATTTTTCTCTTATTTTTCTGTCCGAATAGGCATAAAAAAACCTAGCGAATGCTAGGTCTTAAATTCGAGCATTCGGACAAGTGAATTAAATTTGTACACTTGTCCGTGAGCTGACATCGTGCCAAATCGTTACTGTTTTTTACCTTGTAGTGTTGGCATGATGTCCTCCTTTTTAAAAAGTGCCGTTGAAAATCTGAACGGCATTTTACCTGTTTTTAACTAAAGATCAAGCTTTGGATCTTCAGTTTACTTTAATTAACGACTTAAACTTACTGTTAATCTTGCTCTGGTTTTACATTCATTTTGTCGTAACTAATTAATTTGGTTTTATATTTCCATTTATATCCGAGCCAAATTACTAAGAATAAAGGCAAACTAATATAAGTAGAAAGTAAGCCGATCCAATCAATTTTTCCACCCAAAATAGCTTGATAATTTTGGCCTAAGATAATGATTGAACACAGAATGAATGCGAACCAAGGCGCAAATGGGAAAAACTTGGCACGATATGCTAAATCTTCAAGTTTATACCCTTGAGCAATATAACCTTTACGGAAGCGATAATGTGAAATTGCAATACCTAACCAGACAATAAAACCACACATCCCTGACATGTTAAGTAGCCAGTTAAAGACTTGTTTTTCACCAATAAATGTCGTTAAGAAACAGAATGCAGCAATAAATGTCGTTGCATATAGCGCATTCATTGGAACACCACGATTATCGAGTTTTGCAAACCATTTTGGTGCACGGCCTTGTTGAGCCATATCAAATAACATACGGGTAGAAGAATACATGCCCGAGTTACCTGCCGACAAAATAGCAGTCAAAATAACCGCGTTCATTAAGCTCGCAGCGAAAGCAAAGCCTACCTTTTCATAAAGCAAGGTAAAAGGAGAAAGGGCAACATTTTCTGTTGTTGCAGCTTGTAATAAATTTGGATCATCGTAGGCGATAAGTGTGCCGATAATGAAAATACACAAGATATAGAATAATAAAATTCGCCAGAAAATCTGTTTAATTGCAAGTGGAATAGTTTTCTTTGGATCTTTCGATTCACCCGCAGCAACACCCACCATTTCGGTTCCCTGAAATGAGAATCCTGCAATCATGGCGACCCCAATCATAGCTTGTAAACCACCCACAAAAGGCGCATCTTTGTAGGTCCAGTTGCCAAAAGTCGCTACTCCCGGTGTCAACATCAGCTTAATTATCATGGCGATACCAATGATAATGAAGGCAATAATTGCAATAACTTTAACCATTGAGAACCAGAATTCACTTTCACCGAAACCTTTTACACTCATTGCGTTAATCATGAAAATGATAACGAGGAAAAGGGCACTCCAGTAAAATCCGGGAATATCTGGAAACCAGAATTTCATAATAAACTGTACAGCAACAAGTTCAAATGCAACCGTAATTGCCCAGTTGTACCAATAATTCCAGCCTAGAGCGAAACCAAAGCCATCTTCAACATAGCGACTGCCATAGGTAAAAAATGCACCAGATGTTGGGGTATGAGTCGCAAGCTCACCTAAACTGGTCATTAAGAAGTAAATCATAATACCAATAAGAGAGTAAGCGAGTAGAGCCCCACCAGGGCCTGCGTTTGCAATGGTTGATCCAGAAGCAAGGAAGAGACCTGTACCAATGGAACCACCAATGGCGATCATATTCAGATGACGAGCTCCAAGCTTTCGCTGGAGTTTTTCAGGAGCATGTGTTTCGCTCATGGAGATTCCTTACATAGTTTGTTATGCACAGGCATATAACACCTTAAAGCCTTGAAGATCAGTTTTAATCTCACACTGACCAAAGTGCTTCTCAATTAAGATCGGATAGTTTAAAAAACGGTTTGCTACAATCCATAGCTCACCCGATGCCTTTAAATGTTTTTTAGCGTTCTGGCAGAGTCCTTCACTTGCATCATAGTTGGTATGAATACCTTGATGAAAGGGAGGATTACTGACAATGGCATCAAGTTCTGTTGGGGCATCTGCAATTCCTATAACAGGTTGCAATCTCAACTGGTTTGAACCTATTCCATTTCGACTAAAAGTCATTTCCGTTGACCGTAAAGCGAAAGCATCAATATCTAAGGCATGAATAATATTACTTGAATTTATTTTTGCCAAATAGCAACTGATAATTCCCGCACCACACCCGAAGTCGGCAATTCTACCTGATTTCACGTCATGAAGATAAGGGAGTAAAACAGCAGTTCCCACATCTAGATGATTTTGACTGAAAACCCCCGGTAGAGCACAAATGGTAAGTTCATGTCCATTTGCTTGAACCGTATAGGTTTTTAACCAGCTTTCAAGAGGTTTGATGTTTTCAGTTTTCTCAATTTTTAAATGCCATAACTGACAATGTCGAGCGCTATCAAGTTTAAGAATTTTTCCAAAGCTTTGTAGTTGTTTGGCAGCTCTTTCAACACCACCTTTTTTTTCACCTACTAAAAAAACTGATTGGTCAGTTTTTAGATGGCTCATCACCACATGCAATATATAGTTTAAAAGCTCTTTTGATTTTGGAACAAAAATTATAGCCTGATCAAATTCTTGTGATGGGAACTCAACCGAGAAATGTGCTGTCGTGCCTGCATTAACAAAGCCTTGATAATCCGCATAATTCCACGTCCAGACTGATGCATCAACCCCAGATGGTAATTGACTGACTAAGGCATCATTGGGTGCATTAATTAACAAGAGTTTACCTTTTAAATAGTCTTGTTGTCTTAATACCACTTCACTTCTAGGATCCATGTACATCTCTCATGAAGAAGAATGCCCAGTGGAAACTGGGCAGTAATCAAAAAATTAAAAAAGGGTTATTTATGTGTTTCAGGAAGTACAATATTTAAAATTAATGCCGCAATACCACCTGTTGCTACACCAGAACTAAAAATATTTTTAAATAACTCTGGTAAGTGTTCCAAAATTTGTGGAACTTGAGCAACACCTAAACCTAGTGCAAGTGAAATCGCGATAATTAAAAGGGCACGACGGTCTAAATGAATAGATGAAAGAATGTTAATGCCTGAGGCAGCAACCGCACCAAACATTACCATAACTGCTCCGCCTAATACCGCCTGTGGTACGGCTTGTATTACACCCGCTACAGCAGGGAATAGACCTAATATAATGAGTAAAGCAGCAATCCAGACCCCTACGTAACGACTTGCCACACCAGTGAGTTGAATTACACCATTATTTTGAGCGAAAACAGAACTAGGGAAGGTGTTAAATAATCCTGCAAGTAAAGAGTTTGCGCCATTCACTAACACGCCACCTTTGATGCGTTGCATCCACTGAGGACCATCTACAGGTTGGTTTGAAAGTTTACTTGTTGCTGTGACATCACCAATTGCTTCTAATGAAGTCACCAGATAAATGAATGCCATTGGAATAAATAAGCCCCATGAGAAGCTTAAGCCAAAGTGCATAGGTGTCGGAATTTGAATAACAGGAGCGTCTTTTAGACCAGAAAAATCTAGGTACCCCATGAAGCCGGCAAGAATGTAGCCAATAACCAAAGCAATCAAAATAGCCGAGCTTTTAATCCACACTACGCGTATGCGATTTAAAACAATAATAATAGCTAGAACTGTACAAGACATTATAAGGTTATCAGAACTTGCAAAAGTATGATCTTGCATAGCTTGGTAACCACCACCCATACTAATGAGGCCTTCTTTAATAAGTGTTAAGCCAATCAGCAGTACAACAATACCTGTCACAAGCGGAGTAATAAGTCTTTTTACCCATGGCAGGATTTGTGACACACCCATTTCAATAAAGGAACCAGCAATCACCACACCAAAAATAGCAGCCATAACCTGATTTACTGGTGTACCTGCGGCAACCATTGCACTCCCAATACCAATAATTGGGCCAATAAAGTTAAAACTAGTACCTTGAACAATGAGTAGACCTGCACCGAAAGGACCAACTTTTTTGCATTGTAAGAAAGTTGCAATTCCTGAAATGACCAAAGACATGGATAAAATCATGTTGGTTTCGGTACGTGAAACACCCAAAGCTAAACAAATAAGAAGTCCAGGTGTAATAATTGGGACAATAATTGCAAGCAAATGTTGAAAAGCAGCTAGAAAAGCCACGAAGGGTTTTGGTCGGTCATCTAGTCCATAAACAAGGTCAAGATGGTCTGGTGATGGTTGATTGGACATGGGAGTAGATACGCCACAATTTCGCAAATTGGCGCTATTCTAATCGAGATACCTATCTTTACAAAACGAAATACAGGCTATTGGGAAATTTTTTTGTCAATGTCAATAAACTGTCACTACTCAAGAGTAGTGTTTTTCTGTATAATTTGCCCTCAAATTTCAGGCGTTTCTAATTTTCATGTCAGATATCAAAAATCTCCGTAATATCGCAATTATTGCGCACGTCGACCACGGGAAAACCACACTTGTCGATAAACTACTTCAGCAATCAGGTGCTCTCGGTGACCGAGCAGGCGAGATTGAGCGTGTCATGGACTCGAATGCGCTTGAAAGTGAACGTGGTATTACCATCTTAGCGAAAAACACTTCTATTACTTGGTTGGATAAGCGTACTGATACAACTTACCGTATCAACATTGTGGACACCCCGGGACACGCCGACTTCGGTGGTGAAGTAGAACGTGTTATGTCGATGGTTGACTGTGTATTACTTCTTGTTGACTCTCAAGAAGGCCCAATGCCACAAACTCGTTTTGTAACGCAAAAAGCCTTTGCTCGTGGTTTGAAGCCAATCGTTATTATCAACAAAGTTGATAAACCAAGTGCACGTCCAGACTGGGTAATCGATCAAGTATTTGATTTGTTTGATAACCTTGGTGCAACTGATGAGCAATTAGATTTCCCAATCGTTTATGCATCAGGTTTACGTGGTGTAGCGGGTCCAGCTCCTGAAGAACTTGCAGAAGACATGACTCCGTTGTTCGAAACGATTGTAGACATCGTTGAACCACCAGCAGTTGACGTTGATGGTCCATTCCAAATGCAGATTTCATCACTTGACTATAACAGCTTCGTAGGCGTTATCGGTGTTGGTCGTATTCAACGTGGTTCAGTAAAATTAAACACTCCTGTTACTGTAATTGACAAAGATGGCAATACACGTAACGGTCGTATTTTAAAAATCATGGGTTACCACGGTTTAGAGCGTATTGATGTAGATTCAGCATCTGCTGGTGACATCGTATGTATTACTGGTATTGATGCACTTAACATTTCTGACACGATCTGTGATCCGAAAAATGTTGAAGCATTACCAGCTTTATCTGTAGATGAGCCTACAGTATCTATGACTTTCCAAGTAAACAACTCTCCGTTTGCTGGTAAAGAAGGTAAATTCGTAACTTCACGTAATATCCGTGAACGTCTTGATCGCGAATTAATCCATAACGTAGCTTTACGTGTTGAAGACACTGACAGTCCAGACCGTTTCAAAGTATCTGGTCGTGGTGAACTTCACCTTTCAGTTTTAATTGAAAACATGCGTCGTGAAGGCTTCGAAATGGGCGTATCACGTCCACAAGTAATCATCAAAGAAATTGATGGTGAAAGACAAGAGCCTTACGAAAACGTAACGTTTGACGTTGAAGAACAGCATCAAGGCGCTGTAATGGAACAAATGGGTCACCGTAAAGGCGAAATGACTAATATGGAAGTTGACGGTAAAGGCCGTATCCGTATTGAAGCGACTGTTCCTTCACGTGGTCTAATCGGTTTCCGTTCTGAATTCTTGACCATGACTTCTGGTACAGGGATCATGACTTCAAGCTTCTCGCATTATGGTCCTGTTAAACAAGGTACTGTTGCGAAGCGTCAAAACGGTGTGTTGATTTCTATGGTTCAAGGTACTTGCTTGGGCTATGCATTGTTCAGCTTACAAGACCGTGGTCGTTTATTTGCTAAGCCACAGTTAGAAGTTTACGAAGGTATGATCGTGGGTATTAACTCTCGTTCAGACGATATGGTTGTAAACCCAACTAAAGCGAAACAATTAACTAACGTTCGTGCATCTGGTACAGATGATGCGTTGACTCTTGTTCCTGCAATTGAATATACGCTTGAACAAGCGCTTGAATTCATTGAAGATGATGAGTTAGTAGAAGTAACACCTAAATCAATCCGTATCCGTAAACGTTACTTGACTGAAAACGAACGTAAACGTAACCGTGATAAATAATTTTTCTTAATTGAAAAAGAAAAAACCGCTAAATTAATTTAGCGGTTTTTTAATTGTTATATTTGAAATTAAATTAACCTTAAATTCATATTTTTCTTCTAAACGAATATGTTGTTAAAGTGTGAGATAGTTTTCTTTTTTTTGATAAAAATATTAAATTATCAATATCATGGCGAGTACTATCTAATTCGATAAGATGCCAATGAAAAAGAAAAATATGACGTGTTTCGGCCCCCGACATCTGGAGATGTTTAGATGAGTATTATTCAAGAATTTAAAGAATTTGCCATTAAAGGCAATATGATGGATTTAGCCATTGGTGTGATTATTGGTGGTGCTTTTGGCAAAATCGTGGACTCTTTGGTGAAAGATATTATCATGCCAATTATCAGTGTAATTACTGGTGGCGGCGTTGATTTTACACAAAAATTCATTGTGTTAGGTGCAAACCCTAACAATTTACAGTCTTTGGATGCCTTGCAAAAGGCAGGTATCAATGTATTAACTTATGGTAACTTCCTGACCATTTTAATTAACTTCCTTATTTTGGCTTGGGTTGTATTCTTAATGGTGAAATTATTAAACAGACTTCGCCGTGATAAGAATGAGCCAGAAGCTCCAGCTGCAACGCCTGAAGACGTGCAATTACTGCGCGAAATTCGTGATGAGTTGAAAAAGAAAGCTTAAGCAGATTTCAAATAAAAAACGGTACCTAGCGTACCGTTTTTTATTGATCAATTATTTTTTTAATTTTAAGTATGGCCCTATATATTGATAAACTTACAATTCATTTTAACTGGTCATCTTGTTAAAGGGGGAAGAATTAATGAATCAGCTATTTGTATATGGCACTTTATGTCCGAATCAAGCTAATGCTCATATTTTAGAACAAATCGATGGTCACTGGACAAAAGCCAGCGTACGAGGCTTAATTCATATTTTAGATTGGGGACCTGACAAAGGTTTAAAAGCACTTGAGTTAGATTCGCAAGCTGATTGGATAGAAGGTTATGTGTTTAGCACAGAAAAACTTGCTGAAAACTGGCAGATGCTGGATGATTTTGAAGGTTTTCAATACCAGCGTGTCATCGCAGATGTAAAACTAGAGTCGGGTGAATATATTAAAGCCTGGACATATCAAATGAATGCACAGGCTAAAACTTCTGAAAAACCATAATTAAATTAATGGAATCAGCGTAAGCTGCCCATTCGGAATTTAACTTCTAAAAGATGATAGCCAAACTGACTTTTAATAGGGCCTTGCAACACACGTTCAGCAGCTGTAAAGACAACTTTGTCGATGACAGGTACTAATTGACCTTTTTTGACTTCGCCAAGTTCACCGCCACGTTTTGCTGAATTACAGGTGGAATATTGCTTGGCAAGTTTGGCAAAGTCTGCACCACTTTGTAGCTTCTTTTTTAGCTGTTCAGCTAAGTCTTTATCTTTGACTAAAATATGTCGGACAATTGCTGTTTGCATGTTGTCTTCCTCCAAAAAATTAAGGCTTTCTCAGCTTTTTAAGTGGTTGGCACTGTGGGCAAAATACACTGGCACGCTGACCAAGTTTTAAGTTTTCTAATGGGGTTTCACAGTTAACACACATTTCTCCAGCACGGCCATAAGCAAGAAGTGTTTGCTGAAAATAACCATTTTCACCCATAGCATTACTGTAGTCACGTAACGTTGAGCCACCTAAATCAATTGCCGATTTCAAAATGCGTTTAATCTCGACAACGAGTTTCTCAATTTGTTGCATGGTCAAATCGCCAGCAGGCTGAGCTGGGTGAATGCCAACATTAAATAAGCTTTCAGTTGCATAGATATTGCCTACACCAACCACTACATGATTATCCATAAGTGCAATTTTTATGCCGACAGATTTGTTCTTGAGCTTAGAAGCTAAATATTCTGCATGAAAGTCAGTACTTAGAGGTTCAGGTCCCAAAGTATCTATGAGTTTGCCTTGAGTCTCAGGATTAAGCCAAAGGATGCAACCGAAACGACGTGGGTCATGGTAACGTAACTGCTGATCTTCAAATTGAATAATTAGGTGGTCATGTTTTCTTAGCTCATCATTTGGCTCGGTCAGACGGAAACTTCCTGACATACCTAAATGCCAGAGCATTTGATCTTGTTCAAACTCAGCCAGAATATATTTTGAACGCCGATTTAAACCAGTGAGGCGTTGCCCAACGAGTTTTTGAATGTCTTCTGGTATAGGCCAGCGTAAGCTCGGATTACGTACTTCAACACTTAGAACTTTTTGATTCAATAGAGGAAATAAACTGGTTTTGGTGGTTTCGACTTCGGGTAACTCAGGCATGCCAACTCGCAGAATTAACAGATATACTGGATTAATCAAGTATAACGTGTGGTATGTAATATTTCAGAGAATACTATGTCAGATATTTTATCATTAAGCTGGTTTCAACGAGAAACTTCAGAAGTAGCGTATGATTTAATCGGCTGCGTATTGTGTAAGCGACAGCCTGATGGTCAAGTCATCCGTTGCACAATTAGTGAAACAGAAGCTTATTTGGGCATTCGAGATAAAGCTTGCCATAGTTACAATGATAAACGTACAGCTCGAACAGATGTAATGTATAGCCATGGTGGTACGATTTACGTCTACTTAATTTATGGCATGTATGAAATGCTTAATATTATTACTCAAACAGAAGGTGTGCCTGAAGGAGTGATGATTCGGTCTGTATTTTTAAGTAATGCTTCAACAAAAAAAGAATATAAGCTTTTAGCTGGACCAGGCAAACTGACACGTTATTTAGGCATTGACCGGACCTTAAAGGGGCAGACTTTGGGTGAGGAATCTGGATTGTGGATTGAAGCGGCCATTACACAACCAGAAGTTGTTTTAACGCCACGTATTGGTATTGATTACGCTGAAGAAGCAAAAGACTGGCCTGAACGATATTGCTGGAAAGATCATCCTTCGTTAAGTCGATAATTAAAATTTAGAAATTAATTTTTAAATAACGAAATAGTGTTCTAAATTTACAACTATGTGGGTCAAATTCAATATCCAGACAAGACACCGCTTTTTGTTATGATAACTACAATATAAATAAAGGAAATAAGCATGTCCTTATTACGCTTAGACCGACTTCATTACTGTATTTTGATGAGTATGGGCTGCATTTCGAGTCCACTCGTTTGGGCAGAAGACTTAACCCAAGACGTTGCCAAATTGCCTACTTTACATGTGGAAGCAACGCGTACCGATACGACTTACTTACAAACACCTGCTTCGGTTTTTCGAATAGATGTACCTCAAGCTGATACTTCTTCACAAGTGAATTTAACTGAAGTTGTCAAAGGTATACCGAGCTTACAGATTCGTAATCGTGAAAATTATGCGCAAGATTTACAGCTATCTATGCGTGGTTTTGGTGCACGTTCTACTTTTGGTGTTCGAGGCATTCACCTTTATGTGGATGGTATTCCCGCTACTATGCCAGATGGACAAGGCCAAACGTCTAATATTGATTTAAGTAGTCTCGACCATGTCGAAGTTCTAACGGGACCTTTTTCTTCACTTTATGGAAACTCATCGGGTGGGACAATTTTAACTTCTACTAAAGAAGGGCAAGGGAAAGACTCAATTGAGCTGAGCTATTCGGGAGGCAGCCACGATAAAAGCCGAGCTGGGCTAGTACTCCAAGGCGGAGCAAAGGGTGCGAATGAACCAAGTTATGTTATTAGTTCATCATACTTCGACACTGATGGTTACCGAGAACATAGCGGTGCAGATAAAATCTTAAATAACGCCAAGCTCAGTTGGAATCTTGATGATGGTAGCAAAATCAACTGGGTGACTAACTATGTCAAAATGAATGCAGATGACCCGCAAGGTTTAACCCATGCTCAGTGGAAAGCGAATCCTAAACAAGTTAATGATGCGGATAATACTTATAAGGTTCGTAAAGATATTGAGCAAACCCAGACAGGGGTGACATGGTCTAAGCCTATTAATGATAAAAATGAACTCTATGCCATGGCATATTTAGGTAATCGCCAAGTTACTCAATATCAATCCATTCCCAAAGGCGATGTAACATTAAAGGATGGTAAGCCTATTTATACAGGCCAAGCAAATCCTAATCATGCGGGTGGTGTGATTGATTTTGATCGTAATTACTATGGTGCTGATTTCCGTTGGACAGGAAAAGAACTACTGCCAAATACCACTGTAAGCGTCGGGGTTGCACTCGATGCAATGGATGAAGACCGTAAAGGTTATGAAAATTTTAATGCGAATGGTATTTATGGTGTGAAAGGTAAATTACGCCGTGATGAAGATAATACTTTGTGGAATATCGATCCATATTTACAAGCTTCTTGGCAGTTCTTACCCACATGGCGTTTAGATACAGGCGTGCGTTATAGTAATGTGCATTACAAGTCAAAAGATCATTTTACTTCAGGACCTGATCAGTATGGAACTGTTAACGGTGATGATAGTGGTAAAACAGATTACGATAAAGTTTTGCCTTCTGCTGCTTTAAATTGGCAAATTTTACCTGAACTCATGGCTTATATGAGTTATGCCAAAGGGTTTGAAACACCGACCTTTACTGAAATGGCGTATCAAACTGATACAACAAAGCCAGGTTTTAACTTTGATTTAAAGCCATCGACCAGTGATACCTATGAGGCTGGCTTAAAATCACAAAACTCATTAGGCGATTTTACTTTAGCTGTTTTTCAAACCAAAACGAAGAATGATATTGTTTCGGCAGGAAATTCAAACGGGCGTGCAACCTTTCGTAATGCAGATAAAACATTACGTGAAGGGGTAGAGTTTGCATGGAACAAAAAGTTGTGGAGAGATTTAACAGCGACTGCAAGTTATGCGTATTTAGATGCGACTTTTGATGCCGATATATCCGCTTCTGGCAGTTCTAAGCAAATTCCATCAGGAAATGCAATTCCGGGTATTGCCAAAAATCAGGCTTTTGTCTCTTTAGCTTGGCAACCAAGCCACGGCTTATATGGTGGTGTAGATGTACAGTATATGGACAAAGTATACGTGAATGATACCAACAGTGACGCAGCACCGAGCTACAGTGTAACTTCAGCAAATATTGGTTATGCATGGGATTTAGGTGATTGGAAAGTCAAAAGCTTTGCTCGTGTAGATAACTTGTTTGATAAAAACTATGCGGGTTCAGTGATCGTAAACGATTCAACTCAACCAGTTGGACGCTACTTTGAACCCGCTGATGGGCGTAACTGGAGCGCAGGTTTACGTGTAATTAAACAATTCTAGGAATTTAAAATGGCAAAATTATTTGAAATGGTTAATTTTGATTCACTACAACTGGTCAATAGAATTGTAATTGCCCCAATGTGCCAGTATTCGGCAACTGATGAAGGCGAAATTACCTATTGGCATGAACAGCAATGGGCAAATTACGCGTTGTCTGGAGCTGGCCTATGTATTGTGGAAGCTACTGCTGTACAAGCGGAAGGTCGAATTAGTTATGCAGATCTTGGACTTTGGAATGATCAGCAACGTGACCAGATCAAAACTTTATTAGGGAAAGTTAAAACACTTTCTCCTATGCCATTTGGAATTCAGTTAGCGCATGCTGGACGTAAAGCATCGACTGAAAAGCCTTGGTTGGGTAAAGGACAAATTGCAAAAAATCAGCCACATGGCTGGCAAACAGTTGCTCCAAGTACAAGTACTTTTTCAGTTCACGATGCTGCGCCACATGCATTAACAATCGATGAAATTAAACAAGTTCAACAAGACTTCGCCGCTGCGGCAAAACGTGCAGTTGAAGCTGGCTTTGAGCTAATTGAAGTACATGCAGCACATGGCTACTTGTTGCATCAATTTTTATCGCCAATTGCGAATCAACGAACAGATGAATATGGCGGTTCTTTAGAAAACCGTATGCGTATGACACTTGAAGTACTTCAAGCAATTAAGCTCGCGGTTCCTGAAGGTTATCCAGTAGGAGTACGTCTATCTGCAACTGATTGGATGGATGGTAACGAACAGTGGGATATTGAATCTACGGTTGGTTTATCAAAAGCTTTAGAGCAGCTAGGAGCAGCTTATATTCATGTGTCTAGCGGTGGTTTACATGAACATCAAAATATTACCATTGGAGCGGGCTACCAAGTTCCGTTTGCAGAACAGGTTAAGAAGCATGTGTCTATTCCTGTGATTGCGGTAGGGCTGATTACCGAGCCAGAACATGCTGAACAAATTTTAGAAAATCAGCAAGCTGATGCAATAGGCCTTGCTCGTGCTATGTTATATGACCCGCGTTGGCCGTGGCATGCAGCCGCTACACTTGGAGCAAAAGTTAAAATTGCACCTCAATATTTGCGTTGTCAGCCACATGGCTTAAAACAGCTTTTTGATTCTTTTTAGTTTATCAGCGGGCAAATTAAGATTTGCCCGTTCTTATTTTGAGATGAGTGAGGGAACATTCTGTGGTTTTTCAGGTAATTTTACCAATCTTACTTTTGTTATTGATGGGGTACTGTAGTGTCCTTATTAAATTGGTAACACCTGAGCAGATTAAGGCCCTGAGCGCATTTGTTATTAAAATTGCTCTTCCTGCATTTTTAATTCAGTCTTTAGCCAATAAAAACTTACAAGAGATTTGGCACCCCGCTTATTTTATTGCTTATGGTGGTGGCTCTTTAATCTTGTTTACTCTGGCTTTTATCATTTATCGAAAGTTTTTTAAGAATAGCCTAACCCATAGCGCCGTCATTTCTATGGGGGCTTCTATGTCGAATACAGGCTTTATGGGTACGGCTATTTTGACTATGCTCATTGGTAGCCATGCTGCGATCTATATATCTTTAACTTTAATTATTGAAAACTTATTAATCGTCGCTTTAATGCTCATTTTGGCTGAAGCCGGTTTGCATCAACAACAGCAACTTTTACCACTTCTTAAAAAGACTTTTATTAACTTACTTAAAAACCCTGTAATTATTGCAATTCTGATTGGAATGAGCTGTATTTTACTCGGTATTCATCTACCTTCAAAACTTGCTCAAGCCTTAGAACTGTTAGGAAAGACAGCCTCGCCATTAGCATTATTTGCTATTGGTGGCAGCTTGGTTGGTATTGGTATTACCGCAGTAAATTTACAAAGTATATTGCTGGCCATGTTTAAAGTTGTTTTCATGCCAACTGTAATATTTTCACTTTTTTTAGTGACTCCAAATGTGAGCCGAGAAATGCTGTATGCCGGAACATTAATTGCGGCGCTGCCGATGCCAATTGCTTTTGGTATTTTTGGGCAAGCATACGGTTTAAATGAAAGGGCATTAACACCTTTGATGATAAGCACCATTATTGGTTTTATTGGAGTAAGTGGGCTTATCGCTTTGTGGTGGTAAAAGAAAAGCCCCATGCGGGGCTATTGTTTCTTTACTATTTTTTAGATGCTGGCTGTGTAGGGGCAGCTGCAGCTTGTTTATTCTTCTCAGCAATAATCTTTTCGACTGAAGCTAAAGATTCTCTAGCGTTAGGAACATTTTGGTTAGCAAGCTCAGTAAAAATCTGTTTTGCTTGAGGCAAGTTTTGAGGAATGATATTTCCATTTGCCATCATGGTCGCTAAAGCCATAGATGCTGGCGCATAACCTTTTTGGGCGATCGCTTGTAATGCTTCAATGCCTTGGCGTTTCATTAGCGGGTTTTTATTTTCAACCCCTTGGCTAATATCATAAAGTGCTTTGACCTGAATAGCAGGGTAGTTTCCTTTTCTAATCAAAGGTGCTAGCTTTTGTAAAGCAATTTGATGAGATTGAGGCTTTTTCTGTGCAAATAAAATGGTCGCAATTTTTACCGTTGCATCATCAGAGCCTTGAGCTGATGCTTTTTGTACATATTGGCTAAATTTATTACTGTCTTTTGCAACGCCTAATTCACCAGTTTCATAAATTTGCGCAAGTCTATAACTGGCCTGAGCATAGCCCTTATTTGAAGCATCTTCATAATATTTAACAGCTTTGGCGTTATCTTTAGGGGTGCCTTGGCCCATTTGCGTCATATAGCCTAAGTTATAGATCGCTTGAGCATTTCCTGTCTGTGCAAGGCGCTGGACTTCTTGAAAGGCAGCAGGATAATTTTTTGCTGCATACAGTTGTTCTGCCTGTTTAAAGACATCATTTTTTGCCGCAGATGCCGTACTGTCTGCCGCAAAGATGGATGAACTTGAAATGGCGATTAGGCTGGCAATGAGTAATTTTTTCATTTCTTTTTAACCTTTTACTTCGTAGCGACATCATTCCGTCGATGTATTGAATCAACTCAACTTCTCATCATAAATAGTGGTGGATGAAAGTAAACAGCCGATTTGTATATAAAACGATGTCTATAAAGCAAACTGTGGAGAAAAATGATATGCCACTCTGGCTAAGAGAGTGGCATGTAGTCTTATTTTACTGACTTAAGTAATGCTTCAATTTGTTTTGCATCACTTGGTACACCTGAGATTCTTTGTCCATCTTGCAAGAACAATGTTGGTGTTCCATCGATATTTAATTTTTGACCTAAAGCAATATTCTTTTGAATTGGGCTTGAGCAACTTTTGCTATTAGTCGGCAATTTGCGATTAAGCATATAATTGGTCCAAGCTTCAGACGGGTTCTTTGAACACCAGATTTGGTTTGAAACTTTTTCAGCATTTGGGTGCAAACTGGTAAGTGGGTATAAGAATACATATACCGTTACGTTATCCACCCCAACCATATTTTGTTCTAGACGTTGGCAGTAAGGACAATCAGGATCACTGAAAATATAAAGAGTACGTTCCCCTTTACCTTTTACATATTTAATTGCCTGATTTAGCGGAAGACTTTTAACATCAATTTTACCCAATTCGGCAATTCGTTCTTCTGTCATATTCTTTTGTTGTTTGATATCAACTAAATTGCCTACAAAGAAGTATTTAGCATCTTGATTGGTATAAACAATACGACCGCTTGTATATACTTCATAAATACCTTGTACAGGTGATTGATAAACACCCTTTACAGGTAAATCTGGATAATTTGTCTTCAGATTTTGTTCAAGTGTTTTCACATCAGCATGAGCAGAACCGAAAAAAGCCAAACTTAACATGAGTGTGGCAAGTTTAGTTTTCATATTTTTTCTCTTAGATTTCAACCTCGATTATGATGGCATAGAAAAATTAAAAAATTGATGCCCTAATTAAATGAATTTATTAGAATTTTGTATCTATGAAAAAGCCCGCAGGGGCATCCGCGGGCTTTTTATTTGCTAAATATAATTATTGTGGTCTAGCAACATCACCACTTAAAGCTTCTGGCAAATCGAGAACTTGAAGACCGAGTTCTGCTAAAGCGGCTGGTTTCGCAACAACCAATGCAATATATCCGTCAGTAGTTTGAGTACTATTAACCACTTCAATATCGTTATTTAATTGAGTTGCTGGAGCCGGTGCTTCACCTGTGCCTTGAATTAAATGTAACCAGTGTTTTGGTTTTGCTTTAAACCAAAGGCGTGCGACAATTTCCTGACCTAAATAACAGCCTTTATCGTAATTGACACCTTCACGTTGGTGTAAACGTAATTCTTGTGGTTGGAACTCATGTTCAGTTGCTTGAGCAATCCATGCTTGACCTGTCATGATGGCTTGTTTTTGCCATTCGGAAATATCAGTTTCTGTAGAGCTGAACTCAGTGTGTCCATTTACAACTTTTGGAAACACAGCGCCTTGTTCACTTAAGGTCATTTTTGAAAATGCGCCATATTTTTTAATATGCTTAGCGAACTCTTCAGCTTGATCTTGAGTAACAACAATCTCAAAACTTTCAGCGTTAATCTTTTTCAGCCACAGGCCAAAGTGAATACGACCTTTAAGATCACAAATGGCTGTATAGCGTGTTTCATTTTCAGCTAAACGCTCAGTATCGACAGTCACTTGGCCTTGTAAAAACTTCTGTGCATCTACACCGTTTAATGCATATGAGGAGAAAGCGAGCAGACTCATAATTAATCTCAAATTCAATATGTTTCTTTATGATTGCTGACTATTTTGCTCCATTTTTATCAAAAAATCAGCCTTAGTTTTCGTAATTTAGTTTTGTCAGAAACTGATGGTATAAATGGAAAAACACCAAAAATATACGTTAAAAGAAATTCTACGGTTTAAGCTATTAAGCACAATTTTTATAACTTAAATGGACTTAAAACAAGGAGAATATAATGGCAACAGGTACAGTAAAATTACATCGTGTATTTAAAGCACCCGCTGAACGGGTTTATCGTGCTTTTCTCGACCCAGATGCTTTAGTGAAGTGGATGGCACCCCACGGTTTTACTGCGAAAATTCATAGTTTTGATTCAAATGTAGGTGGCTCATACAAAATGAGTTTTACCAACTTTTCGACAGGATCAACACATTCATTTGGGGGAACTTATGTCGAACTCATTCCAAATGAATTAATTCGTTATAACGACCAATTTGATGATTCCAATTTACCTGGCACTATGCAGGTCACCATTACATTAAAAACTGTATTAGTAGGTACAGAGGTGCATATTACCCAAGAAGGAATACCGGAAGTTATTCCTGTAGAGGCGTGTTATTTAGGATGGCAGGAGTCTTTGTCGTTATTAACACTGTTAGTAGAAGCCGAGATTCCAGATCAGTAATCGCCTTTTAAAATTTTAAACATCCTAAAGAAAAAAGTGAGTAGAGAACTACTCACTTTTTTCTTTTTTAATTACGCTTAAAAGAGAACAAAATATTAAAGTTGATGAGGCCCAAACAATGAGGCTGTCTAGTGAGAAAAAGAGATGGAAATACACATTAAAAGAATTTATGAACATGTAAGTGCCAATGATGGAAAACGAATATTAGTTGATCGGCTATGGAGTCGAGGGATAAGTAAAGAAAATGCCCATTTAGATTTATGGTTAAAAGAAATAGCCCCCTCAACTGAACTGCGTAAGTGGTTTCATGCAGAGTCCTTAGAGCATTGGAGTGAGTTCAAACAGCGCTATTTAAAAGAACTAGAAACAAACCCAGCAGTTAAAGAGTTACAAGACATTGTGTCCAAGCATAGAGTCACTCTTTTATATTCGGCAAAAGATGTGGAGCATAACCATGCGGTTATTTTAAGAGACTATTTATTAGAGAAAGAGAAGAAATGAATATATAAATTTTTTTTTGGTAAAAGTCTTTTATTTAAAACTTTAAAAAATGAGTCATATCTCGCATAATATACTTTTTGAGATTTTTTTATGTCTTTACCAAATTGCCCAAAATGCCAATCAGAATATACCTATCAAGACGGCGACTTATTAATTTGCCCTGAATGCTCACATGAGTGGAAGGAAGGGGAAGCTTCAATTGCTGATGAACAAGAAGTGATTAAAGATGCAAATGGTAATGTCTTGGCAGATGGTGATAGTGTCACTGTGATTAAAGACTTAAAAATTAAAGGTTCATCTTCGGTTGTTAAAGTGGGAACAAAAGTAAAAACAATTCGTTTAGTTCCCGATGCAAGTGATGGCCATAATATTGATTGCAAAATTGATGGTATTGGTCAGATGAAATTAAAATCTGAATTTGTAAAAAAAGCTTAATTTGTTAATTTTAATTACATTTCGGTAGAGGTACCCATCAAGCCTCTACCTTTTTTAACTTTCAACATCCTTATAATTTTATTACGATAATGTATAAAAAGTAGACTACCCAAAGTTACACAGCTCATTTATATTGTCATCAATAACAAATAACTTTCGTCCAGAATAATAACGAAAGTCATACCCACACCAACAAAAAAACGAGGTTCTTATGGCAGGATGGTACGAGATTTCACAAGCGAATGATGGACAATATCGCTTTGTACTCAAGGCTGGTAATGGTGAAATTATTTTAAATAGTGAGCTATATAAAGTGAAAGCATCAGCAGTCAATGGTATTGAGTCAGTTCAAAAAAATAGTGGTGACGATGGGCGATATGATCGTTTAACTGCAAAAAATGGGAAACCTTACTTTAATTTAAAAGCTGCAAATCATCAAATTATTGGTACGAGTCAGTTCTATGCCAGTGAAGCATCACGTGATAAAGGAATTGAATCGGTGAAAACCAATGGATCTTCGGCAACCATTAAAGACTTAACGGTTGAGGCGTAAAATTAAAAGCAGCTTCTAAAAGCTGCTTTTTTATTTATGTATTTATTAACGTGCTAATTTAGCTAAAAGTTCTTCTTTAGTTAAATTGCTCGCTTCAGCATCGCGGCGACCTTTATATTCAAACGTACCAGCATCAAGGCCTTTTTCACCAATCACGATACGGTGTGGAATACCCATTAACTCAAGGTCAGAGAATTTAACGCCCGGACGTTCGTTACGGTCATCAAGTAATACATCAAAACCTTGAGCTTGAAGTTCTGCATAAAGTGCTTCAGCTGCTTCAAGCGTACGAGGTGATTTGTGTGCATTCATTGGAACAATTGCGATTTCAAAAGGTGCGATCGCTTGAGGCCAAATAATACCTTTGTCATCGTAGTTTTGTTCAATTGCAGCTGCAACTACACGTGTTACACCAATACCGTAACAACCCATTGTTACTGTAAATGGTTTGCCATCTTCACCTAAAACTTTACAGCCTAAAGCTTCAGAGTACTTAGTACCAAGCTGGAAAATATGACCAACTTCAATACCGCGTTTAATTTGTAGTGTACCTTTACCATCTGGAGATGGGTCGCCTTCAACCACATTACGCAAATCAAAAACTTCAGTAATTTGGGCATCACGTTCCCAGTTTACGCCGACTGCGTGTTTATCCGCTTCATTTGCACCAGCAACGAAATCAGAAAGAACAGATGCAGCGCGATCAACAATAACAGTTAAGCCTTTTTCAACTAAACCTTGTGGACCTGTAAAGCCAGCCGTTAAACCAAATGCTTGAAGTTGCTCTTCAGTTGCAAATGTAAGAGGAGCGGCAACTAAAGGATGTTTCTCAGCTTTAATTTCATTCAGTTCGTGATCGCCACGTAAGAATAGAGCAATCACAGGAACATTGCCTTTTTCATCAGCAACGCCTTGAACCAATAATGCTTTAACAGATTGTTTCGGATCAGCATTTAGGAATTGGCAAACATCATCAATTGTTTTTTGGTTTGGTGTTTCAACCAACTTAAATTCTTGTGCAGGTGCTGCGCGTTCACCTACTAAAACAGCCTCAGCCATTTCAACGTTTGCTGCATAATCAGATTCAGTTGAAAATGCGATGTCATCTTCACCACTTGAAGCCAATACATGGAATTCATGTGAAGCCGAACCACCAATCGAGCCAGTATCCGCTTGAACTGGGCGGAAATCTAAACCTAAGCGAGTAAAAATACGGCTATAGGTGTCATACATCACGTCATAAGTTTCTTGTAATGATTCTTGAGTTGCATGGAAAGAATATGCATCTTTCATAATGAACTCACGTGAACGCATTACACCAAAACGTGGACGAATTTCATCACGGAATTTGGTTTGAATTTGATAGAAATTTACAGGAAGCTGTTTATAACTTTTTAGCTCGTTACGTGCTAAATCCGTGATTACTTCTTCATGTGTAGGACCAAGCACAAACGGGTTGTCGTGACGGTCTTTGAAGCGTAATAATTCAGGGCCGTATTGTTCATAACGACCTGATTCTTCCCACAAGCTAGCGGGTTGAGTCACGGGCATGAACACTTCCATAGCACCTGAACGATTCATTTCTTCACGAACAATCGCATCAACTTTTTTAAGCACACGTGTTCCCATCGGCAGCCATGTATATAAACCTGATGCCAATTTACGAATCATCCCCGCACGTAACATGAGCTGATGTGAAATCACTTCAGCATCGTTTGGGGTTTCTCTCAACGTTGCAAATAAAAAGCGGCTTGCGCGCATGGAAAAAGTCCTAAAAAGTTAAGCGTTATAAAAACGCAGATTATACGATAGTTGCTGCATTATGACATGAATCGTCGAGTTTGACGCAGCATAAAGTTTTTCAAGTCATCCAGATAAGTGAAAATGACGGGTACTACTACAAGAGTCAACAGGGTAGAGGTTATTACGCCACCAATAACAGCATGGGCCATTGGCGCACTTTGTTCTCCGCCTTCACCCAAACCTAAAGCTAATGGAACCATACCCATAACCATCGCACTTGTGGTCATTAAGATTGGGCGTAAACGGGTTTTACCTGCTTGTAAAATAGCATCATAACGACTTTCCCCATGTTCCATGGACTTTTTAATAAAGTCGATAAGTAAAATCGCGTTTTTGGTTACCAGCCCCATGAGCATAATGATGCCAATAATTGAAAATAGATTTAGGGTACTTCTAAACAAGAAGAGGGCAAGAAATACCCCAATCAATGACAAGGGTAAAGATGCCATAATCGCAGCTGGGTGAATAAAACTATTAAACTGAGAACCCAACACAATATAAATAAATACAATGGAAAGCGTAATAGCAGTTAATGCATAACCCGCAGACTCGGCCATGTCGGCATTGGCACCTTGGGTATTGAAGGTATAACCGGCAGGCAACTTAAATGCTTTTTGCATTTTATCGATGTCTTTACCGATATCCCCACTTGGGCGTCCCGACGTATTGGCTTGAATGAGTACTTCGCGTTCAAGATCGCGTCGATTAATTTGTGACGCGCCGAGTTTTTCCTCAGTTGTTGCTACCGCACTCAATGGAACTAATATTCGTTGTCCATTTGCACCAGTTTTGTTTGAGTTGAGATATAGGTTTTGCACGTCCTGAGGAAGCATGCGTTTGTATTCATTTAACTGAATATTAACGTCATAGGTTTCGCCGTCACGATCTTCCCACGTTGTGACATTATCGCCTGCAATTAATGGACGAATTGCATTGGCAACTTGAGAAACAGACAAGCCTAAGTCACTTGCCAGCACACGGTTAATATGAACCCCTAAAGTGGGTTTTGGTTCTTTTAATGAGCTTTCTAAATCGACCACACCTTTAATTTTGCCCATTTCAGTCATAAATCGATTTGAAATCTTTTGAAGTTCATTCAGATCAGTCCCTTTAATCGAAATCATGATTGGCTTTTGACCACCAGAAACTGAATCTTGAGCAGCAGCAACGGAGGTAACATGAATACCCGCCACCGTTTGCAAACGATCACGGAACTGATTGTTGAGCGTTGTTAAGTCTGAACTACGCTCTTGTTTTGGTTTTAAAGTCACCCCTAAACCAGCATGGTTTTTACCAGCGTCTATTGTGCTATTTACAACCCCATAGGTAGAAACTACATCGGGGAATTGTCTAATAATTTGGTCGACTTGATGTAACTTAGCTTGGGTATATTCTAAAGAAGCATCGACAGGCGTTTCGAACTGAATACGAATTTCGCCTTTATCTGGGACTGGTACAAATTCGGTTCCAATCAATTTAGATAAACCTAAGGCAGCGATGAGTGAAGCAATCGCGATAATGACTGTAATGAAACGAAAGCGTAGGGCAAGCTTCAACAGCTTTTCATAAATATGGGTAAGGCCATCTAGTAATTTAGAAATATGATTAAAGAAATGTTGTAGTCGACTTTCTTTTTTCTTTACCGGGTCTTTCCAATGCGCTGAAAGCATCGGGTCGAGTGTAAAGCTGATAAACATGGAAATGAGAACAGCTGTACTTACAGTTACGCCAAACTGGTAGAAGAAACGGCCAATTAAACCACCCATGAAAGCAACAGGTAAAAATACTGCCACAATGGTAAGCGTGGTTGCAAGTACTGCTAGCCCAATTTCTTTGGTGCCTTCTAAAGCTGCGGTGACATGGTCTTTGCCGAGCTCTGTATGTCTAACAATGTTTTCTCGAACGACAATCGCGTCATCAATTAACAGACCGATACTCAGTGACAGGGCTAACAGCGTCATCATGTTAATACTAAAACCAAAAGCCCAAATGAAGGTTAATGTTCCAAGTAGGGTAATGGGTAAAGTTAAACCTGTAATGACGGTAGAACGGAAAGAACCTAAAAAGAGTAAAACAATTAAAACTGCTAAGCCTGCCCCTTCAAGAATGGTGCGAACTACATCTTTAATTGAAGCGCGAATACCTTTGGAGCTGTCTGCCACGACTTTATAATTTAATCCCGCAGGCATTTGAGCTTTTAGCTTCTCTAAAGTTTGGTAAGTTTTATCGACGACTTGAATTACATTGGCATCTGAACTTTTTAAAATATCGATAGAGACGGCTGTTCTTCCATTATAAAAAGCACTGGATTGTAGTTCGGCTTGAGTATCTTCAACGGTTGCCACTTGTTTTAGAAAAATAGGGGAGCCATTTTTATTGGCAATAACCAAATCACCAAAGCCAAAAGGATGAATAACTTTTGATTGAATCTGTACCACGAGTTCAGAATTCTTTTGTTGTAAGGTTCCTGCAGGAACTTCTATGTTTTCATTTTTTAGCGTGTTAATGACTTGATCAATGCCAATACCGTAGCTTTGCAATTGTTCAGGATGAACTTTAATTCGAATTTGGCGTTTAGCGTCACCTAGTAAATTGACATTACCTACACCAGAAACGGTTTTAAGCTGCGGCACAATTTTTTTATCTACATACGAACTTAATTGAGCCAAACTCATCGTATTCGATTCAAATACCACCGACATAATTGGGCTGGATGAAGGATCGTAGCGTTGCACAATCGGCGTATCAATTTCATCACGAAATTGAGCGATAACTGGAGCAATTTTGTCGCGGACATCTTGGGCAGCAATTGCTGAAGAGGTATCAAGATTAAACTCAGCAATGACCATCGAAGACCCTTCACTTGAACGTGAAGTAATTTGTTTAATGCCCGAAATGGTATTAATTTGGTCTTCGAGTTTTTTGGTAATATCAGACTCAACCGCTTCAGGTGAAGCACCAGCATATTGCGTAGTGACGACTACAAATGGGAAATCTACATTAGGAAACTCTTCAACCGTCATGCGTTTCCAAGAGGCTAACCCAAGTACCATTAAGCACAGCATCATCATAATGGTAAAAACGGGGTACTTCACACTGATTCGGGTAAACCACATAAGCTATTTGCTACCTTATTTATTTTTTTCGGCTGTAAGCGTCACTTTTTTATTGATATCAGTATCTTCAAACTGGATACGACTTACTTGATCTGTACTTTGTAAACCTTGTACCAAAGCAATGTTTTCATTGTAACGTTGCTCAACTACGTGAATTTTAACCTTTTGAATAGTCTGATTGCGTATTACCCATACGAAAGGATCTTGTTGCAGGTTTTGAATACTATCTAAAGGAATGGTTTGTCCTTGATTGCGATTATTTTGCAAAATAATGCCATTAATGAATGCACCGATACTTAATGAATCAATCGCTTCTTTAGGAGCCGCAAAGAATTCAATTTGACGACTATCTTGGTCTGCTACAGGTGAGACTCGAGTCAGTATGGCGTGTAATTGTTTTGAATTACCCTGAATCTGATATTGAATAGAACTACCGACTTTTAGTGCAGATTGTTGCTCAATAGGCAACTTTGCCTGTATTTCTAATTGATCAGGATTAACGATTTCAAATAGTGTTTGCCCAACAGATACAGTCTGTCCCGGTTCAACTTGTCGTTTAGTAATCACACCTGAAATAGGGCTCGTAATGATACCGTCCCGATCAGCTTTTTTAGCAATATCAACATTGGCTTGTTGAGCTCTAACACTTTCAAGTTGACCCTTATAATCTACTTGACTCTGTTCAAAATCCACACGGGCAATAAAGCCTTGATTGAGTAATCTTTGTTTTCGATTCATTAAATTACGTGCGAGCTCTGCTTGTGCCTGAGCAGAAGCAAGATTAGCTTCTGCCTGAGCTAAACGTGCAGCATTGTCTTGATTATTTAACCTGACTAATACTTGGCCTTTTTGTACTTTTTGACCTACATTTGCATTAACGGATGTTGCTGTCGCACTGACTTGAGCTTGAATAGAACTTTGCTGTAGTGCGCGAATAGTTCCTGTAAAAGCAGTTTGAGCAGCAAGCGAACCTTGTTTTACAGAAATTAAATCTTGAGGAATGAGTTCAATTTTTTTAGGTTCAGATGCTGTTGTTTTTGGTGCTTCTTGCTGATGACATGCAGCCAAAATCAAACTCAGGCTGATCAAGCTTAATTTAAAAAAAGTAGAAGGGGTGAGATGCGTTGTGCGCATACAGCATCATCCTGTAATTCAAATTTTATTTTGCCCCTATTCTTGATAAAGCTGTGCGCTTATTCAAGCTTTTTTAAACGTTCGATAATATTTTCATACTCTTTGTTAGTGCGGTTATAATTTTTTGAAAGTATTTCAAGTGTTTGTTTAACTTTTAAAATGTTAACTAGATTATTTTCAATCAAAGTTTTATGCCTTTCAGGAACTTTTTCACCTTTACGAAAATATTCCATTTCCTGACGTTTAAATAAAATTTTGTCTTGTTGTAACTGATTGAGTTGTTCTTGCTGATAATTCATTTGTTTTTTTATTGCCAATAAAGCTTGGTCTCTTTTAATTACCGCAGTTTTACTATTGCTATATGCTTTTTTTAACTTGTTATCTTCTTCTCTGTACCGAGCTGATAATGCACGCTGAGAGGATTGGTTTAAATCAGCCTCTGAATTATAGGGATGATTTCTTTTAATGACCTGCATATTTTGATCGAGTGCTTCATATCCATAGCGGATATGAGCTGGGGTTACAGATGTGCTGATATTGGCAATGCCATGTTGATCATAATAGCGATACCAGACAGCTTTAGGAGTGTCATTGGCAGCTAAAGTTGGGAAAGATAAAAACAGTGCCCCGCAGGAGGCAATGCCTATAAATACAGACAAGCAGTTCCTATAAAAGGCGTATTTCACCCGCTTATTCATAAAATTCCCCAAAAAAGAAAGCTAAGCCACTTATTTTTAAATAGTTAATCTTAAATATATTAGTTATTATTTAACTGAATAAAAATATTAATATTATAAAAAAAATGATAATTTTTTCGAAAGTGTGATGAGGTTAAAAGTTATTGTTTATAAATGAGAAAGTAGACAAAAACCTTTCATTGAAAATAGAAGTATAGATATGTTAAAAATGCGTATAAATCTGTAAAAACAAATTTAAGTTAAATTGCATTTATATTTTATGTTATGGGGATGGAAGATTAAATGGAAGATGCGTTCCAAAATCTGAAAGTAATGGTTATTGATGACTCAAAAACTATTCGCCGTACAGCAGAAACATTATTGCAACGTGAAGGTTGTGAAGTGATTACTGCTGTCGATGGATTTGAAGCTTTATCTAAAATTGCTGAAGCTAATCCAGATATCGTTTTTGTAGATATCATGATGCCTCGTTTAGACGGTTATCAAACTTGTGCTCTGATTAAGAACTCTCAAAGTTATCAGAACATTCCCGTTATCATGCTCTCTAGTAAAGATGGTCTATTTGATCAGGCAAAAGGGCGTGTGGTAGGTTCAGATGAATACTTGACGAAACCATTTAGCAAAGATGAATTGCTAAATGCGATTCGTAATCATGTAAGTTCATAATTAAGTAATTTAAGGGCAAAGAAATGGCACGTATTCTTATTGTTGATGACTCACCAACAGAAACTTATCGTTTTAGAGAAATTCTAACCAAGCATGGCTATGATGTACTTGAAGCATCGAATGGTGCAGATGGTGTAACTTTGGCAAAAGCAGAACAGCCTGACTTAGTGTTAATGGATGTTGTAATGCCTGGTGTAAATGGCTTTCAGGCAACACGTCAGATTACTCGTGATGAAGACACTAAGCATATTCCAGTGGTTATTGTGAGTACTAAAGATCAGGCAACTGACCGAGTATGGGGCAAACGTCAAGGCGCGCTTGATTACTTGATTAAGCCGATTGAAGAAAAGCAATTGATCGATGTAATTAAACAATTTCTAAATTAACTCATCCATTCATAAAAACATAAATGGCGGGATCTAGACCCGTCTTATAGGATCGAGTATGGCCGCGAACGGATTTATCGAGTTACTTCGTTTGTCTAAACGAGGTAACAAGAATTACGCTTCAGTCCAAAATGAAGCAGAGCGATGGTCAGGAATTGCTTTTGAGATGAGAGGGCAATACTTCGTCGCACCACTTGGGGAAGTGTCAGAAGTAATCTATCCACCAAAATATACACCTGTTCCAAATACCCAAAGTTGGGTAAAGGGATTGGCAAATATTCGGGGAAGATTACTTTCAGTTTCTGACTTGGCACATTTTATTTCAGGGCAACGAAGTTCATTTTCGGCTGCCCAAAAAGTGTTATGTATTAGCCATCACGACCAATATGTGGGGTTGGTTGTTGATCAGGTCTTGGGGATCCAACACTTTAATAAAAAAAGCTTTTTTTCTCAAAGTTTAAACTTGGAGGAAAATTTAAAAGAATATTGCCAAGGTTATTTTCACCAGCACAATCAGCACTGGCATGTCTTTTTATTTAGTCGATTATTGCAAAACCCACATTATATGAATGCATCGACAAAATTTATAAACTAATTTTTATGCTGTTAATAAACAGCGTATTTTTCTGGGGAGAAGCTGTATGGGCTTTAAACTTAAAAAGAAAAGTGGCAATCGTGGTGTAAACGAAAAATCGAATGTCAACTTTGTTGCGAAAATCCAGTCACAAATTGACCAATATGCCAGTTTATTTGGGGAAAGTAAAAAGTCCAAGCCTATCCTTTATGTAGCGTCTGCATGTTTAGTATTAGCTTCAACTTCGCTCGCTTATTTATTTTATAGTGTACCTCGACATAACGAATTAACCCGTAGTATGGGTGAGTTACGTTTATTATCACAAACGATTTCTAGACAGGCTACGGAAGCAACAGCTTCTGGTTCGCCTCAAGCGATGAAAGACTTAATTGAATCGCGTCAAGTTTTCGCCAAAAATATCAAAAATGTCGAAAATATTTATGGCACATCTTCAAAAGAGTATAAGAAAGTAGCGACTCTGTGGAAATCTTTGTCTTATGACGTTGATTTGATTTCATCACAACAGAACGTAATTAACCAGTTATATAATATGAATATCTCGATTAGTGATTCTATTCCTGAGATTCAAGCTGAATATAACTTGATGGTTGATAAGATGGTCCGTGAAAAAGTACCAAGTAGTCAGGTCGTGATTGCTAAAAACCAGGTATTTATTGCGGAACGTATTTTGCGTTCTATTAACTCCGTTTTCGTTGGTACAGAGAACTCTGAAAACTCAGCGCATGACTTTAGTGTCGATATTGAGACTTTTGGTGTGTACTTAGATGCGCAGCTAAACGGAAATGCTGAATTAGGCGTAGCTAAAGTTGAATCCCCAGAAGTGCGTGAATCTTTGGAAGGTATTAAAACTGAGTATGATAAAGTTTTAAAATCTGCCGCGACATCTGTTCTCAAAAATACCAACCAGATCGTAAACGTACGTCAATCATCTAGTGAGATCTTCTCTCAATCTGATGCAATGTTAACTGCATTAGGTGATCTTTCAGAGCAAACACAGTACGGTTGGCAGGCTTTTGCATTAGTTGCGTTGCTTACGTTATCGCTTCTTGGCTTAATTGGTTCTGTCTTAAAGCTTTTATCTCTTCGTAGTAAAGCTGATAAACAACGTGTAGCGACATTACAAGAAGAATATGATCGTAACCAAAATGCGATTTTACGTTTACTTGACGAAATTGCCGATCTTGCAGATGGTGACTTACGCTCATATGCAACAGTATCGGAAGACTTTACTGGTGCGATTGCCGATTCGATTAACTTTGCGATTGACCAATTACGAGACTTGGTATCTCGAATTCATGAAACATCACAAGAAGTTGCTCGCTATACGCAAGATACTCAAAATATTACCAACCAGTTAGCAGAGGCATCTGAGCACCAAGCACAAGAAATTGCAGGTGCATCAACGGCAATGAACGAAATGGCATTGTCTATTGACCAAGTATCTGCGAACGCTTCTGAATCTGCCCACGTAGCACAACGTTCGGTATCTATTGCATCTAATGGTGCACAAGTCGTAAACCGTTCTATTGAGGGTATGGATACCATTCGTGAACAGATTCAGGAAACCTCAAAACGTATTAAACGTTTGGGTGAGTCTTCACAAGAAATTGGTAACATCGTATCGCTCATTAACGATATTGCAGACCAAACAAACATCCTTGCATTAAATGCAGCAATTCAAGCATCTATGGCCGGTGAAGCGGGTCGTGGTTTCGCCGTGGTTGCCGACGAAGTCCAGCGTCTTGCGGAACGTTCTGCTTCAGCAACTAAACAGATTGAAACGCTCGTTAAAACGATTCAAACGGATACTAACGAAGCCGTTATCTCAATGGAACAAACGACAACTGAGGTTGTACGTGGTGCTAACTTGGCGAAAGATGCGGGTATTGCACTCGACGAAATTCAAAAAGTATCGGGTGACTTGGCAAACTTAATTGCGAGCATTTCTGATGCAGCAAAACTTCAATCAGCTTCTGCGAGTCACATTGCTGCAACCATGACAGTTGTACAAGAAATTACTTCACAAACAACAACGGCAACCTTCGATACTGCTCGTTCTGTATCTGAATTGGCGAACATGTCGGAGTCATTACGTGAGTCAGTAACGGACTTTAAATTACCTGACTAAATTGGGGGATGAGAATAGCTATTCTCATAATAGCTATTCTTTTAAAAGTATGAGCAGCGCCAGACAAATATTGGGGAAATAGCTATTTTTCTGGTGTTGACTCTGTAGTTTTCCCCACTCAGGGGGTAAGCAAAAGAAGCCTTTGCTATGAAAGAAATATTAAAAACTTTAACTGAAGCAATGACGCTACCTGAAGATAGCTATTCTGAACAAGATGCTGAGTTTCTTGACATTTTCGTCGAAGAAATTGAAGAAATTTTTGTTGATTTGCAACCATTGCTAAATGAATGGATGCAGTCTGAGAATACTGCTACGCTCACTGAAATTCGCCGCCATTTTCATACCTTAAAAGGTTCTGGAAGAATGATCGGTGCTAAATCTTCAGCTGAGCTTGCTTGGACAGTTGAAGATACGCTCAATCGAGTAATCAATCAAAGCCTTAAGTTGACTCCAGCTATCCAGAGCTATGTTCAGTTAGTGTTTAAGTTCTATTTCCTTAAATTAGTAGATAACTTTAAGCAAAAAAGAGCACATGCAGTAGATTTTAGACCGCTTATTTTATTAGGCCAACAACTACAACAACAGCAAAGTTTAGAACCTGCTTTAGAAGAGCTTTTACAACTTTCAAATACGCTTACTGCTGAAACAGTAACTGGACTTGAGCTAGATTACATCGAGCAAGATTCATTAGTTGAGCCAATCACTCAAGATGCACATACTGGAATTGAAATAAATCTAGATGAAACTTTGACCTTGTTTATGGAAGAGGCGGAGGAGCATTTAGCTACAATTCACCAGTTCTTAGATCAAGAGCTACACCAGTATGAGAGCTATAATGCTTTAATACGCGCGCTACATACTTTACGTGGTAGTTCTGCAATGGCGCAGGTCGAAACAATTTTTGACGCCAGTACCAAAGTTGAGCACTTATTTAAAATACTACTGCAAGAAGAGCTTTCTTCTAACTCAGATGAGATTTTATTATTACAACAATATCGTGAGTTTATTAGAGATAGCTTAGAACTGCTATCTAACCGTAGTTCAAGTGAACAGCTTGAAGCGAGATTACAACAGTTTAATCAATCATGGGATGCTTACGTTGAGCAACATGGTGATCGAACAGATCCATTAACGCCGTCTCATGGCTTGGTATCACAATTATTGCTGTTAGATGTCTCTGAGCTACTAGATGCAGAGTTAGATTTTGAGAAGGGAATTCGTAATGAATTTCCAAGCTATCTTGAACGTCTAAGTGAACAGGCTGACCTGTTGTTACAACATACACACTCTCAAGCAATGCTTGGTTTGCATGAATATACTAGCCAACTGAAAGAAAGCTATGATGTATTGCTTGATAAACCTATGTTATTGCAATCAGACTATATTTTTGAAATTTATCAAAAAGCGCATCAACAGCTTATTCAATTGTTCGATGCCTTGGCTGCTGGTCAGCGAGTCGGTATTGTTAAGCAACATCAAAGTATTCTAGAAGAATTAAAACTTTATACGCTACATACTCCGAGCATTCAAAACGATCTGTCTCAGCAAGATTCTACTTTTGATGAGTCACTATTCAGTATTGAATTAGAGACAGAAGTTCCAGAGGTTGTTACTGTAGAGAGTCTACCAGACTCTGCTGACTGGACTGTATTAAGCCAAAGTGTACAGCAAGATCGCCAGTATATTTCCTCTACACAGGTAAATCGAAACTTTGATGCTGACCTTTTAGATATCTTTCTTGAAGAAGCTGATGAGCTACTTGAGGGAATTGATACCGATCTCAATATTTGGGTCGGTGAGCAAGAAAACTTTGCAGCCCTGAATAATCTAATGCGCTATTTGCATACCTTGAAAGGGGGAGCAAATATGGTTCAGGCGACTTATCTTGGTTCAATTACCCATGAATTAGAAAGTGTATATGAGCGTTTAATTCAAAAGCAGTTAGTTGCAACTTCACCTCTAATTGATTTTATTCGTTTGGTCCAAGATGACTTGGCTGACCGTCTGCAAATCATGCGTGAACAACAGCTAGATTATGCAGCTCCTTACACCATTAACGCGTTAAAACAAGCGGGTAAAAACTCTAACTTCCAACCTCTACCAATGGTTGAAGCACTTGATACTGAAAGTGAGATATTCTCTGAACAGGAGCTGATATCTGAAGTATTAATCGATGAAAGACCGGCAGAAATTGAGCCTGTTCTTGCAGAATTAGAAGCTCATCATGATCAGGTATTTGATACTGTTGTTGCTGAGTTAGCTACGCCAGTTGAAGCAATAACATCTGTTACATCATTGCAAGAGAATGAAGCGGTAGTTGAAGAACAGGATATTACGGCTGTTGTTGAGCAGACATTCCTAGAAGAAGCTGCTGAATTGTTAGAAATGGCTGGTGTGCTATTGAAACAATGGTTTGAGCAGCGTACAAACCGTAGTATTTTGCTTCAATTACAAAGAGCTGTGCACAGTTTAAAGGGCGGTGCACGAATGGTCGGTTTAGAAGCCGTCTACGCGATTGCCTATCAACTTGAAAATACTTTTGAACAATTTGCACTGCATCACTTCAACTCGAATATTTATGACCATTTGCTCGAAAGTGCAGTTGCATGGCTAAAAGATGCTATTTTCAAGCACAACTATCAGCATTTCGATGGATTACAGCAAAGTTTAGAAAATATTCAATTCTTTGAAACGAATATCCAAATTCCGGCTAAGTTAACGAAAACTGATTTGTTTAGCTCAGAACCTGTGATGACCTTTATACAAGGTGATGGTACAGAACCACCGCCAATGATGGGCGTATGGGAGCAAACAGAACGTCTGGATCAGAACAATGAAATGATCCGTGTTTCAGCAGACTTGATCGAGAAGATGATTGATTTGTCTGGTGAGAACTCGATTAACCGTTCACGAATTGAAATGGATTTGAGCCAGTTTGGTCATACCTTGGTTGAAATGGAATTGGCTATTCAACGACTTGCCGATCAGTTACGTCGAATGGAAGGCGAGTTAGAAACACAGATTATTGCCAAACATGGTATTGAGCATTCTCGTTATACCGACTTTGACCCTTTAGAGATGGACCAATATTCATCTTTAAATCAGTTATCGAAATCTCTTGCTGAATCTGCATCGGACTTAGTCGACTTTAAAAATACGTTATCTCACAAGATCAGAGATACAGAAAGTCTTCTCTTACAACAGTCACGAATTCAGGCAGAAATTCAAGAAGGTTTGATGCGAACACGACTGGTTCCATTTTCGCGTTTGTTACCGCGTTTGCAGCGAATTGTGCGTCAGACATCTACCGCATTGAACAGACCTGCTGAGCTTTTTGTAAATAATACAGAAGGTGAGTTAGACCGGAACATTTTAGAACGCTTAGTGACACCGCTTGAGCATATGCTTAGAAACGCAATTGACCATGGTTTAGAAGACCGAGCACAGCGTCAACAAGCAAATAAACCGGAAGCAGGGCGTATTGAACTTAACATTCAACGTCAAGGTACAGATGTTGTCGTTGTCTTTAGTGATGATGGACAAGGTATTGATGTTGAAAAAGTGCGCCAGAAAGCACTACTCGCGGGTCTGATCAAGTCCGAACAAGTCTTGGAACAGCAAGACATTTTACAGCTGATCTTCCATCCGGGTTTAAGTACTGCAGAACAGATTACTCAAATTTCTGGGCGTGGTGTTGGACTCGATGTCGTACAAAGCGATATTAAGGCTTTAGGTGGACATGTTAGCGTTGACTCTGTTTACGGTAAGGGAACAACATTTACTATTCGTGTACCGACCACTGTAGCTGTAAGTGATGCCTTAATGGTGAAAGTAGCAGATCAGCAATTTGCGATTCCACTTGCTCAAATCGATCGAATTGTTCGAGTTTCGCCAGCTTCTTTAGAGCAGTATTTTGAAAGTCCTAAAGAACTATTCGAGTATGAAAATAAACGTTATCCATTACGTTATCTTTCAGAATTTGTGGGTAATCAACCAATGCCACGTCTAAATGGCATGATGTATTCATTACCTGTCTTAATGATTAAAGCCAATAATGGCCAAACAGTGGCTTTGCTTGTTGACCAGTTAATTGGTTCTCGAGCACAAATTGTAGTGAAACCAATTGGTCAACAGTTCGCTAGCATTGGGGCAATTGCAGGTGCCACTATTTTAGGTGACGGACAGGTTTGCTTAATTTTAGACGGACAAAATATTGCGCGACAAATTCAGTCTACACCGCGTCATAAGCAGCTTAATGAAGCAGTATATAGACAACGTGAATCAGACGAACGCCGTCTCGTTATGATTGTCGATGACTCAGTAACTGTACGTAAGGTAACGTCCCGATTACTTGAACGCCAAGGCTACGATGTTGTTACGGCTAAAGATGGTGTTGATGCCATAGAGCAGCTAGAAAATATTAAGCCAGATCTAATGCTACTTGATATTGAAATGCCACGTATGGATGGTTTCGAAGTACTTAATCTTGTACGACATCATGATATGCATCAATACATGCCAATTATTATGATTACATCCAGAACAGGTGAAAAACATCGTGAACGAGCATTCTCGTTAGGTGTAAGTCAATATATGGGTAAACCTTTCCAAGAGGAAGAGTTACTAGAGAATATCGATGCTTTACTTGTAGCTTTTGAAAGCGAGGTCAAATCATGAAAGGTAGTGTAAATACATCTTTGATCGGTAATATGGACCAGCAAGAGCTACAGCATCTTATTACGGTTTCAACTGGTTTTATTGATGCCTATATCATTGAATGTAATGATCAGGTACCTATGCTGTTGCCCCAAAATATTGTGTTATCCGCTATGGACGTAAGAAATGGCGTAAAACATATTGAGTGGCATGATGTAAAGCTCCCTATCTACTCAGTCCATAACGAAACTGATCAATATGCTGTAGCACTGGTTATTGAAGGGGAAGATATTAGTCAGCGTTTTGCATTAATGTGTAAAACAATGCCACTTTCTGTTCGTCTACGTATTTCTGAAATTGTCGATGAAATAGATGAGCATCAGGAAGCTGAACAGCATCCAACAGTATTTAAATATGTGCGAATGCAAGATCGACGCTACCATATACCGAACCTAGAATATATTGAAAAAGCGCTAGGTTTATAAAGAAAAAAGGAACTCAAATGAGTTCCTTTTTTATGATGACTAAATAATATATTAATAATACTAAAAGATGGATTTTTATTTTTTAAAATATCTAAATTTATGGCTATATTTTTATTATATAAATTCAAAAATTTTACTCGAGATTAAATTTATAAAAATAAAAATTCTGATGTTTGGAAGAATTAAATTAATTGCGTAATTTATTATATTTAAATACAATATATTTATTGATATATAATGACAAATATAGTGACTATGGATATTGCTTCGATTAAAAATTTCATCCAAAAAAATAAAGTAAGACATTTATCAAATAAAGTTCTACATACCCATCCCTCACCTAAAATGTGGAAAACAGATTTAAAGGAAGAAGAAAATAATTACTTTTTATTAAATACAGATGCTCAATATAAGTCTATAAATTTATATTTAGGCATTCCATATTGTATTCCTACTGATCCACCTCATTGTGGATTTTGTCTTTTCCCAACACAAGACTATAAAGGTAAGCGGGAAATGGACTTTTATCTGGATTTTTTAAGTAGGGAAGCCCACTTATATAAAGAATTTTATCAAGGAGCTACGCTTGAAAGTTTGTATGTAGGAGGAGGTACACCTAATTTACTTCAGCCTAATGATTATATAAAACTGACTAAGGTTGTATCTTCTCTTTTTCCCGATGCTGGTATATCTAGCCCTATAGAAATGACATTAGAAGGTATCCCTCAACTTTTTAATGAAGATAAAATAAGAGCAATTAAAGATGCAGGTTTTAACCGTGTCAGTATGGGAGTACAACAGGTTAATGATGAGTTAATCGCTACAAGCGGTCGAAAACAAACGAGAAAGCAGGTTTTTGATGCAATTGAACTGTTCCATAAGTACTCTTTATCTTGTAACGTCGATTTGATCTATGGCTGGCCAAATCAAACAGTTGAGGCAATGCTAGGAGACTTGGAAAGTATTGTTCAATCAGGAATAAAACATATTACACACTATGAGCTTAATATTGCTGGTCGTTCTGACTTTGCGACAAAACAAAAGCAAAATACGCCCTCTATTGAGAAGAAAATTGAAATGTATAACATTGCTAAACAGTTCTTAATAAGCAAAGGCTATAAACAAAAAACAGTATATGATTGGGAAAAAGAAGATAATAACCAATTAATTTCAGAGAAATATTTATATGAAGATAACCTTAGAGACTGCTTAGATGCCAATGGCCAAAGTAAAATGACCACAATGAGTGGATTAGGTTATGCAGCCGTTAATATGAGACTGCAACCTAACTCATCAAGCATTAAATCTGTTTCAGCAATGAATCATCGAAACTTAACTGAATACTACAATGCAATATCTTTAAATAAACTTCCTGTTGAACGTATGTTTGTTCATGATCTTGAAGACGTAAAATTAATTTGGATATTTCAAGCATTACAGGAAATGAAAATTAACACCAAAAAGTACGAGAAAATTTTTAATAGTGATATTAAACTCGATTATAAGCCTATTTGGGATGCATTAGCTGAAGAAGGTTGGGTAGAGCATAATGATGAATATATTAAACTTATTAATGAAGGCGAGTTTTATACTCCACTTATTCAGGCATTATTAAGTCAACCTAGAATAAAATCTTTGCAACAGTAGAAAATAAATGTCAATTCATAAAGAGCTGCATATTTTAAAAACAGATGACCATGGCGAGTTTGCTTTATGGGAAATTGCTAAAAGCGAAAACACTCTGATAAAAAAAGAAGCAATTTTCTTATCTCATGGTGCTTTTTCAGACAAGACTGTTTGTATGGGTATTGCAGATTATTTGGCAAATCATGGGTATATCTGTTTTATTTTAGAATGGCGAGGGCACGGTACAAGCCCAAAAACAGATATTCCATTTAATTTTGAAACTGTTGCGTTATATGAATATAAGACTGCATTTCATTATATTTATCAAAATTTTAATATCGCCTCTTTACACTGTGTAACCCATAGTGGCGGAGGTTTATGCTTAACAATGTTCTTGATTAATTATCCAGAATATTTAAAGAATATCCAAAGTATTACTTTTATAGCTTGCCAAGCATTTGGGGCAGTAAATAACTCTTTTGACTTTATTAAACTTTTTTCTGCAAAACTTGTTGTTAAAAGTCTAGGCCAGATACCAGCTAATAAATTTAAATTAGGACGAGTAAATGAAAGCTACTACACCATGCGACCTTGGTTTAACTGGAATTTAAAGCAAAATTTTATGAGTGAATTTAAAAATATTGATTATAAAAAACATATGAGCTCTATTAGAGTCCCAATATATTCTATTAGCGGAACTGGCGATAAATTTATTGCACCAGTTAAAGGATGTTATAAATATTTAAAAGCTTTTGAAAATCAAGATAACGTATTTCGTGAATTTGGTTACTCTAATAATAACTTGGAAAATTATTCCCATAGCCGAATTGTTTTAAGCCAAAATGCTGCTAGGGAAGTTTGGCCCACTATATTGCAATGGATAGATAAGAACTCAAAAGAAGTTCTATAAAGAGTATGAAAATAAATTTAAATTATCCAGATTAATAAATAAGAATCCTATTTTAAGATTTTTAAACAATGTACTCACAGTTTAAAATAATAAAAAGCACCCTAAAGAGGATGCTTTTTATCTAGTCAATGATCTTCAATATTTTAAGCAAGTAAGTTTTCTAAAATTTGCTCATAAATATCAGTTAAAGGATCAAGATCGTGTACATCCACATGTTCATTAATTTGATGGATAGTTGCATTTAGAACACCGAGTTCTAAAACTTGTGCACCTGTTGGCGCAATGAAACGCCCGTCAGACGTACCGCCACTAGTCGATAGCTCAGTTTCAGTGCCAGTTACATTTAGAATAGCAGTTTGAGCAGCATTAACTAATTCACCTACTGGAGTCAAAAATGGCAAACCAGATAAGTTCCAGTCAATCTCATATTGCAAACCATGCTTATCTAAAATTTCATGCACACGCTGTTTCAGCTGTTCAGCTGTAACTTCTGTTGAGTAACGGAAGTTAAAAGTAACTTCTAAAGTACCTGGAATGACGTTGGTTGCACCAGTACCTGAATGAATATTCGAAATTTGGAATGAAGTTGCAGGGAAATATTCATTTCCATTGTCCCAAACAGTTTGGCATAACTGTGCTAGGGCAGCCGAAGCTTCATGAATTGGATTGCGGGCTAAGTGAGGATATGCCACGTGACCTTGCTTACCGCGAACATGTAGTACGCCATTTAAAGAACCACGACGGCCATTTTTGACAATATCACCTAATTTACTTGTACTTGATGGCTCACCGACCAAACACCATGTAATTTTTTCATTACGCTCTTCAAGTGTTTCGATAACTTTAACTGTACCGTTAACAGCAGGGCCTTCTTCATCTGAAGTAATTAAAAAAGCAATTGAGCCCTTATGGTTTGGATGCTTTGCTACAAAGCGTTCAGATGCGACCACCATAGCTGCCAACGCAGTTTTCATATCAGCTGAACCACGACCATAGAGTTTACCATCACGAATTTCTGGTGCAAATGGGTCTGAATTCCATGCTTCTAAACGGCCTGTTGGAACAACATCGGTATGTCCTGCAAAACAAAACACAGGCCCTTCAGTGCCGCGTCGAGCCCATAAATTATCGACATCTCCAAAGCGCATAGGTTCAATATGAAAACCAGCTTTAGCTAAACGGTCAGCCATAATCGTTTGGCAAGTATGATCAATAGGAGTAACAGAAGGCTGTTGTAAAAGTTCTAAACTAAGCGAGAGAGTGTCTGAGTGGTTCATACCGGAAACTACATGATGAGTAGGTGAAATATAGTCCGATATAATAGGCGAATCTCTAAAGGTTGGGTATTTAAAAATAAAAAAACCTTATCGAAGTGATAAGGTTTTCCGAAGCTGTGCATAACTTACATTTTATTCTCAGTTTTTTGTGCGGTATTACTTACAGCATCACCAGCTTTAGAGACATCTTTACCAAAACCCTTGAACGTATTACAGCCAGTTAATACAAATGCAATCATTACAGACGCGACTAAAACTTTTTTCATCATTTTCTCCGTTTAAATTTAATAATGAAGTAAATTTAGATTAAAAAACAAACGCAAAAAGAAACATGACTATTTAATAGTAAAAACGTTATAAATTGTTTCTATAAGCTCATACCTACTTGTAAAGCGGCATTTTTTCGTCGCTGTTGAGTCCTAAGCTTAAGAGAAAAGGATGTCTAAACATATAAAACTGAGTGTTCTCAGTGTTTCTATAATATAAACCGTCAGTCCACCAATAAGCAGTGTTTGAGCTTGCTTGTTTATTAGGGCAAAGCCATTCATGTCTCTCTAGACGATAAAAATTAGAGTTAGGAATCACTGTTCCCCAAAATCCGAGACGACGGGTTGAATTTACCCAGTCCGGAATCGATTGGTCTTGAGCTGAATTTAAGGGAAGGTAGAGCTGACCTTTTAGTACAGCAAAACGCTGTTGAACTTTAAAACCTAAAGCTTCTGAAAACTGAAACTGCTTATCGGTAAAGTGATAAAGCTTTTTACTCAAAGTATCTTCTCTGTTTAGGCCAATCCACTGTTCTAAATTTAATTGACCTTCACCCAAGTAATATTTTAGGGCAACTTCCCAATGTTCAACTTGTTGAGTTTCTTTATTTAAAACTAAAAAATCGAGCTCTCCTAAAGTTTTTGCACCCTCGATTTTTTGAATACTATAACCTAATAACTGATAAGAATGATATTGATCTTCTTGTAACCAAAACCAAAGTAAATTTTCAAAACGTAAGCCTAAGCGTGTGCTTTTCAGCCGAGACATAAACTGAAGTAAAGGTTCTGGTGTTTCATCGAGTTGTTTTAAACGTGGTAAATAGTTCTGAAAATGTTGTTCCCAAATCTGATCAGGGTGTAATTGAAAGTTATGCTGAATAGCGAGACTTTGGGGAAGATGACAAAGTAAATTGGGACTAGCAATAGTAAATGCTAATTGCCTTACCATTGGATGGTTGAACTGTAGCCATGGCTCAAAATAGGATGTTTTAACTGAAGCAATATTCATACATTTAGTACTCGAAATAATTCATCCCAATTTCATGGTCGATCAACAAAACAATACCAGAAAAACACTTTATACTACGATCAACAATAGCTTAAGGTTTATATATGCGAACATTGTTTTGGCGAACTCTGGTCGTGATTTTTATCACGCTTGGTATTATTGGAGCAATTTTACCAGGCATGCCGACAACAGTGTTTCTTATTCTGGCTGCTTGGGCTGCCTCAAAAGGATGGCCTCAGATGGATGCATGGCTATTAAAACATCCAAAATATGGACCAACTCTACGTGACTGGCGAGCCAATGGTACGGTACCACGTAAGGCAAAATGGATTGCAAGCATTATGATGACCACAAGCGGTATTTTAATGCTGTTTACCTCTGCGCCATTTTGGGTGAAAGTTTTCACCGATACTACCATGCTAGTTGTTGCAATTTGGTTATGGCTACGCCCTGAGCCAAAAATAAAAGATTGATAATCTTTTATTTTTGGCGCAAGACAAGCGGTGAAACTGTGCGTAGATAAAAGAGGATTAATAATCTTTTACTTGCGATGTAAGACAAGTTTCCCATTAATTTTTATTAAAGCTCAAAATAGAGTTGAGTTTATATAAGAGAAGAAATTCCATGTCCCAATTTAAACTTGAAGATGCAGATATTCTTATCGATTTAGCAAACCAAACTTTAAGCCTTCCTAAACATAATAAGTTTTACGTAGTTTCTACAGGTAAGAATGGAATAGGGGAACAAGAAAATACCGGCAAAACTCCACGTGGATGGCATCGTGTTGCCCAGAAATTTGGTATGCAGTCCCCTAAAAATGCAGTTTTTATTGCACGTAAGCCAACAGGCGAAGTTTATAGCAGTGAACTCGCTACACAATTTCCAGAACGAGATTGGATATTGTCACGCATTCTTTGGTTAGATGGTTTAGAAGAGGGCTTTAACAAAGGAGATGGGCACGACACTATGCAACGTTATATCTATATTCATGGTACTCCTGATAAAGAACCAATGGGTGTTCCAATGTCACATGGATGTATTCGAATGCGTAATGATGAAATCATTGAATTGTTTGATTTAGTCCCTGAAGATGCTCTTGTTTATTTGTCTGAACAATCTTTAACCTAAATTGTGATTTTAAACATTCTTGTTTTATTCGTCGAATGATCAAAATATTAAAATAAGTGCTTAAATAAAATACAAAAAATTGTTTTTTACTTAATAATGACTTATTTTTAATCATTCATTCGCATTTTTTTGAAAAGTTGTCGAAAAGCGTTTGACACCTGTTAAAGATTCTCTATAATGCACCTCACAAACGATGAAGACGTTAAGGGCGCTTAGCTCAGTTGGTAGAGCGTCTGCCTTACAAGCAGAATGTCGGCGGT
>NZ_JAVQNN010000017.1:0-140180 GCF_031798975.1 Acinetobacter sp. V110_1
CTGGGGACACACGGATTTTCAATCCGTTGCTCTACCTACTGAGCTATCACGCCGATGGCCTGTATTAAGCCGTATCTCAGAACAATAGTCAACAATTATCCTGAGTTTCTGATTTAAATGAGTATTTTTTATACTTAAAAAAAATCCCTGATGGGATCAGGGATTGAAAACACAAATAATGGTGGCGAGACCCAGGATCGAACTGGGGACACACGGATTTTCAATCCGTTGCTCTACCTACTGAGCTATCACGCCGAAGTGGGCGTATTAAACAATGTTTATAAGAAGACGTCAAGCAACTTCCGTATTTTTTGTAACAAGTGTTTAATTTTAAATCACAAGTACAGTAAAAATAGGATTTTAGCTATGTAATTTACCAATATGCGCTAAACAGCGATGAATGGCCCCACAGCCTGGCTCAAAAATTTTAACGCCTTTTGACTCTTCTATACGACAAGCTTCTTCTACCAAGCGCTCAGCTACCCCACGACCACGGTTCGCAGGGTGCACTACAATATATTCAAGTACCTTGCTTTCGCCTTGTCCTGAACACCAGATTGCACCTATAATTTTGGTGTTAAATTCGGCAGTGTATAGCATGGTATACTGTTGTAAATCTTGTTCAAGTTGTTCAATCGCATCGTGCCCGTCACCAAACTCCGGACTTGTATCATACAGTCGCTCAAGCTGATCGCGGATCTCTGAATTATCTAGAGAACTATAAGCATGTACGGTAATAGGCATTGATTAACCCTCCTGAGCAAACTATGATGCTGTCACGAATTCGTCACAGCGAAATTGTCGTTAACATCCAATCATTTTTGACGTTTTTTGAGGAACGTGTCCATGACGCAACGTATCAGTGAAGTGGTTAGAAATACCAATGAAACCAAAATTCGAGTTCGTTTAAATCTCGATGGTACTGGTCAAGGCACACTAAACACCGGAGTTCCATTTTTAGACCATATGATTGATCAAATCAAGCGACATGGCTTATTTGATATCGATATTCATTGTGATGGAGACCTTGAGATTGACGATCACCATACCGTAGAAGACTGCGGTATCACGCTTGGACAAGCTTTTGCACAAGCTTTAGGTGATAAAAAAGGTTTACGTCGTTATGGTCATTTTTATGCACCATTAGACGAAGCTTTATCTCGTGTGGTTGTAGATTTATCTGGTCGTCCAGGTTTATTTATGGATATTCCATTTACTCGCGCACGTATCGGTACATTTGATGTGGATTTATTTTCCGAGTTTTTCCAAGGTTTCGTAAACCACGCGCTTATGACCTTACATATTGATAACTTGAAGGGTAAAAATAGCCACCATCAAATCGAGAGTGTATTTAAAGCACTAGCGCGTGCTTTACGTATGGCATGTGAAATTGATCCACGTGCTGAAAACACGATTGCATCGACAAAAGGTAGCCTCTAATGACACGTATCGCGTTACTTGATTATGGCATGGGCAATCTACACTCAGCTGCTAAAGCACTTGAGCATGTAGGCGCTACAGTCGATGTAACTAACGACCCAAAATTAATTGCACAAGCCGATAAAATTGTTTTCCCAGGTGTGGGGGCAATGCGTGACTGTATGCAAGGCATGCGTGAAGCAGGTATTGATGAAGTCGTACGCAACGCTGCTTTTAATAAACCTGTTCTTGCAATTTGTGTAGGCATGCAAGCGCTTCTACAAAGCTCTGAAGAAAATGGCGGTGTAGACGCACTAGGCATTTTTGAAGGGGTGGTCAAACACTTCCCTCAAATGGAAGGTTTAAAAGTCCCACATATGGGCTGGAACCAAGTTCACCAAATGGACCCAAGCCATCCAATGTGGAACAACATTGAACAAGATGCTCGCTTCTACTTTGTACACAGCTACTATGTTGAACCTAAAGATGAAAACCTTGTGGCTGCAACATGCGAATATGGCGTGAACTTCTGTACGGCAATTCACAAAGATAATTTATTTGCGACTCAATTCCACCCAGAGAAAAGTCACACTGCAGGTTTACAGTTACTTAAAAACTTTGTGGAATGGAATATTTAATTTCACGAAAGCTTTAAACAGATCAGGTCTAGATGGCCTGATCTTTTTTTTTATTTATAATAATAAGCAATCATTTATAGAATGATATTTTATTCAACAAAATATTGAATATTTATACTTTTAAATAAAACCAAATGATCAGGATAAACACAATGAATTCACCTTTTGAAAATCAATCATTTCAGCAGGATTCACCCTTTAAGGCGAATGGTCGTTTTGGACGACTCTCATATGCTGCTTGGACCTTCCTATTTACCCTAACCCTCGCTGCTATTGTTCTACTTATTATTTTTACTTTCGGTCTTACACAAAATGAGGGCGCTCCAGGCTTTACTGCGCCGGGCTTAGTCTCTATTGCTGTTCTCTATATCGTCGGTATTTATATTAGCTTCGTATTTACTATTCGCCGTTTGCATGACCGTAATAATACAGGTTGGTTATCTTTACTCATGCTCGTACCAGTCGTGAATATTGGCCTTGCCATTTATTTATTCTGTGCAAAAGGAACAGAAGGTCCTAATGATTATGGACCGAAGCGTCCAACGCCAAGCTGGGAACGTGTTTTAGGCTGGATTTATATTGCGCTTATTCCACTTGCAGTCATTTTTGCTATTGTTGCCACAATCATGGCTCCTACCTATGAAGGCTATGTTGAAAAAAGCGAAAGCGTTATCATTGGGTCGCCATCTCAGTCTCAATAATTTTTAAAGTCGTGTATAAAGCCTAGTCCTCTAGGCTTTATTCATATATAAAGCTAATAGCTCAATTTATTTGTACGCTGTTAAATATGTCCGAAGTCCCTTCCCTCCTTGATAAAGCCTCTATTCAGCAGCTTCCACCTTTTAAAAATCTTAACCACCAAAATATTGTGGTGATTGAAAATACTGAGCAATGCAAAACTATTGAAGAAGAATTAAAAGCAGCAACCTTTTTAGGATTTGATTCGGAATCTAAACCGACTTTTCGGGTGGGTGAAGTTTCGACAGGTCCACATCTGATTCAGCTTGCCACTGAACATAAAGCCTATTTATTTCATGTAAACTCATCGACTTTAAAGTTTTTGCAGCCTATTTTGTCAAACCCTCAGCAAATTAAAGCCGGCTTTGGTCTTAAAAATGATAAGCACATTTTTCATAAAAAAGGCATAGAGCTTGAAAGCTGCGTTGACCTTGCTAAAGGTTTTAGTCACTTCGGTTTTACTCAGCAAATGGGTGTACAAAAAGCCGTAGCACTGTTGTTTGGACAGTATCTTTCAAAGTCAAAGAAAGTCGGAACATCAAATTGGGCACAAAAGCCACTTACACCACAGCAAATCAGTTATGCCTCTGCCGATGCCTATGCTGCCTTACTAGTGTTTTTAGAGCTTCGTAAACAAAACCTATTACCAGCTCACATTTCACAAACGATTCAAACCGCACTTCACGCGTAAAGTTATAAAAGTCTTTTCTAAGGCTTAGCGATTGATCAATACTTTGCTAAGATGTGCACAATTTCATAAACATGATGAAGCAAGGAGCGAAAGCATGCTAATCATTCCAGCAATTGACCTGAAAGATGGTAAATGTGTGCGTTTAAAACAAGGGCGTATGGAAGACGATACCGTTTTCTCTGACGATCCAGTTGCAACTGCCCAGCATTGGGTAAATGAAGGCGCACGTCGTTTACATTTGGTTGATTTGAATGGCGCTTTCGCAGGTACTCCAATTCATAAACCTGTTGTTGAAGCAATTGCTAAAGCTCAGCCAGAATTACCAATTCAAATTGGTGGTGGTATTCGCTCATTAGAAACGATTGAACACTATTTAGAAGCTGGTGTGACTTTTGTCATTATTGGTACTAAAGCAGTTCAAGAGCCTGAATTTGTAGAAGAAGCTTGTAAGCGCTTTGCTGGCCACATCATTGTTGGTATTGATGCCATGAATGGTATGGTTGCAACTGACGGCTGGGCAAACGTTACTGATGTTAAAGCAACTGATTTAGCAAAACGTTTTGCAGATGCAGGCGTGTCTAGCATTGTTTATACAGACATTGCACGTGACGGCATGATGCAAGGGGTAAATGTTGAGCAGACTGTAAACTTGGCTCAATACTCAGGCTTACCAGTGATTGCTTCAGGTGGCGTAACTAACCTTGATGACGTCCGTAACTTAAAAGGCAAACCGGGCATTTTAGGTGCAATCACAGGTCGTGCAATTTATGAAGGTACTTTAAATCTTCGTGAAGCTCAGCTTCTGTTAGATGAAAACCGTCTTTAATTTTTAAGATGTAAAAAAAGAGCCTGTTTAGGCTCTTTTTTATTACTTAATAATCTTTAATTTAATAACTTTTCTAAATCAATCACCTCATCTGCAATTTCCATTGCATAAGGTGAATGCGTAATCATAATTACGGATGGAACGACCTGCTGAATATATTTAAGGATATTTTTTGCAGTACCTACATCTAAAGCTGCTGTCGGTTCATCTAAGATTATGAGTTGAGGTCGAGCCAAAAGACCTCGAAGAATACAAATTCTTTGCTTTTCTCCTCCTGAAAAATTCTTATAAATTTCAGTTAGATCATCATCGAGCGTTAATTGATGTTTTTTCAAAATATGCAATAAATTAAACTGCTCAAGCATCTGAAATAAGTAAGAATCTTCATATAGATACTGAGAGTTATAAACCAAATTATCTCTTAAAGAATAAGGAAAAATTACAGGTTGCTGGGCAACATATACCACTTCATCAAAAATATGCTTAGAAAAATTATGACTAATATCGATATTTTTATAAAAAAGCTGCCCTGACTGAATCTGATATACCCCCATTAAATAATTCATCAGAGAAGTTTTACCTAGCCCTGTTTGACCAATCACGACATACGTTTTATTAGCCAAAATTGTTAAATTAAAATGGTCTACTGCTCTTTTTCCTAACGAAAATTTGGCATTTATAAATTGAAATATGACTTCGGAATGTTTAATGGTAGACGACGTATATTGCTCTTTCTTGAGATTAAAATACTGTCGGTATTTTGCTAAGGCCACAAAGTTACCATTTAACCGCATCAAACTTTGCGAAACAGCCAAAAATGGATTGGTGAGTTGAATAATATAAGTACTTATCAATACGAAAGCCCCAGCTGTCAATTGCTTATCAGTTGAAAAAAATACGGTAAATAACATAAAAATAAGTAAGAATAGAAAGATCATAAACAACTGAGAAATCATCAATAATCCTATTTTCTTATTCCTATCTTTTGCAGTTGTGATATATAAATTTAGAGTGTCATTAAATTTCGATAACTGAAACGGCACTGCATTTTTTACTTTAATTTCATAGGAGTTAGATATTTGATGTATTAAATGACTATTCACTAAATTGTCTTTTTCATACATAGCATCGAATAGTGAACTACTTCTTTTATTTATATAAAAGGAAACGATAAAAATAATAATAGCGACCAATAAAAAGCTAATACTGAAAAGTAAACTAATGGTCGTAAACAAAACCGCAAAAATCATTACCAATTGGAAAATAATTGGTCCTAAATAAAAAGTTAACGTTAAATTAATCTCACCAAAAGCAGTACTTCCTCTTTCAAGATCATTCATTACTGTTCCAGCCTCGATTTGATCTTGTGCATCTTTTTTAAGATTTAAATAATTTTTTAAGCCTGCAGAAATTAATGATCCTTTGAAATCGACCATCAAATAAGCCCCAAAAATATTTTGCGTCCAATGGCATAACTCATTGACTAACCATGCGGTCGCGTAGGCAAGTACAAGTAGATATAAAAAATTAAATGGGAGTTGAATATTGAGTAAAAAGTTATATTCGTGTGCAGAATAATCGATAATAATTTTTAGCAAGTATGGTAATAAAGTCGTAAAAAATGCTGCAAATACCACTAATAAAAACATAAGAAACATACTACTTCTTTGTTTCTTATAATTTTCTTTAGAAATATTCCAGATAAATTTATAGTTCTGAATATCTTGCGAACTTAATAAAAACTTCATTTCTCTATCTTTTTTCTGTTAAAACGATTTAAAAATAATTTCATTACACAAGAAATATCATAACTTGTCTTATTTATTGTTCTTCATGTTTTTTGTTTAAAACTAAACTTACAACTTTTTAAATAAGATAAATGCAAGATATAAAACCGAATACTTCATATAGTTTTAAAAAAGATTTTAAAGTTAATACACCACATTACGAATGAATTTAAGTATTTGATTACCGCTATTCACATACGTATAAGTTACTGAACTGGCATATATAATTGAAGAGCCAGCAGCTATAGTTTTTGAGCTATCTGCAAATTGTATCGTTAGCTCACCTTCTAATACATAAATCAGTTCTTGCCACCCTTCTGGGTCTGCTTCAGCAATATAAGACTCCCCTACTGCCAATGACCACGTCCAAAGCTCAACTTGGCTATGGGATGGAACTGAAGCCAGTAATGTTGCTTTGCTTTCCTCTTTTTCACCCTGCCAAGCAAGTACATTAACCAAGGCTTGTTCTTTATGCTCGGGTGCGCTCACAATCGTTCTAAAGTCTACCCCCAACACTATCGCAATCGCGTCGAGTTTGGCCAAGCTGATATTGACTTGTCCTGTTTCTAAAGCAGCAATCGTTCGTCTACTTACACCTGCCTGATCTGCCAAGTCCTGTTGGCTTAAACCACGCTCATCTCTTAAGGAACGGATATTTGTGCCTACGTGCTGTAAAACGGTACTCGACTGGCTCATAGAATAGGTTAGTAAAGAAAATTTGAGCAATATATTGCACAAAATGGAAGAATAGCGCAACATGTGCAGTATATTGCACAATTCTTTCTAAATTTGAATATGTCACCAATTTCTTTGAGTTCAAGCAAAGCCCCTCAGTTAGCACTCGTTTTGATTACTATGATTTGGGGCGGAACATTTCTTACAGTGCAATATGCACTGAATTTTACATCACCTATGTTTTTTGTAGGCTGCCGCTTTGCTGTAGCAGCACTAACGTTATTGCTTATTTCATTCAAGAGTATGAAAGGCGTTACGTTAAAAGACTTAGGTGCTGGTACTGCAATTGGTGTAGTGATTGTAGGCGGTTATGGAACTCAAACGATTGGCCTGCAAACCATTCCGAGTAGTGAGTCAGCTTTCTTAACGGCGCTTTATGTTCCACTTGTTCCTATTTTAATGTGGCTCATCTTTAGAAAGACGCCACATGTCATGACTTGGGTGGGAGCAGCTTTGGCCTTTGCTGGTCTTGTTTTATTGACAGGTAATGGTTTTGAGCAAATATCTTTAAATTTTGGACAACTTTTAACAGTACTTGGCTCAGTTGCGATTGCTTTAGAAATTATTTTCATTAGCTACTTTGCTGGAAAGGTAAATTTACGCCGTGTGACTATTATTCAACTTGCTGTCGCGTCTCTACTTTCTTTTACTATTATGCCTGTAGTGGGCGAACATACGATTCCTGCATTTTCATGGCCGCTTGTACTTACAGCTGTTACATTAGGTTTAGCAAGCGCACTGATTCAATTTGTGATGAACTGGGCTCAGCGTATGGTTGATCCTTCACGTGCTGCGATTATTTATGCAGGAGAGCCTGTTTGGGCAGGGATTATTGGCCGAATCGCAGGTGAGCGTTTACCACTGATTGCCCTTTTCGGAGGTGCTTTAGTGGTGTTAGGCGTTTTAGTCAGTGAGTTAAAACTTAAGTTACCCATTAAAAAAACTAAAAGAATTCGAGAATAAAAAAAGAGAGCTTAACGCTCTCTTTTTTTTATTGATTAAGGTTGGTACATCGGGCGGTTATCATTTAATGCAATCAAGCCGCGAATGGCACGATATGCAATCCAGATCCATGCCGCTGTAATCACGCCTACACAGAATACGGTCGAAGAGATCGCAACGCCTGCAAATAAATCGGTATTTTCACCTGTAAAGAACAAGAAAATAAACGGTAAAAAGGCAATAATATTCCAAGCGAGATACCACCAGAATGTTCTGATTTGCCATGTAAAGTGGCTCGCAAAAATTGAACCTTGTACATCAGAACGTTTTACGTAGTTAATAATTAAAGCAATAATCGCAAGTAAGCCGCCTGTAAAAATGGCAACAATATAAAGTACATACAAAATAAGTGTTAAAGTACGATTTGGATCTTGGTCGATAGAACTATTCATTTTTATACCTCTCAAGTGTAATAAAATAATTTACTTTTATGATCCCCGCAAAACGTTTAAAGGAGAAATTAGCCACAAAATCAAAAGTAAATGAAGGAATATGGTACAAAAATAAATCTTACGAAATGGTTGTTTTTGTGTTTTATGTCTCAGTTTTTGTTGTGCCCACCATGCAGCTGGCCAACCACCTAAAAAGCTCACAATATGTAAAGTCTGTTCAGGAATACGGCGATTACCTAGTTGTGCAGCCTCTTTATCTTGTGAATATAGCCAATAACTTAAGCCATTCATCATTAAGATAAACAATAAGGTATAAGCTGGCAGAACATGGATAAAACTCATAATGCCCATTAGAACAAAATAAAATACGATGCCCATTTGCATGGCAGACCATGGTTTTGCCTGAAATGAAGATTCAGTTTTTGCTGACTTTGAAGCTTTACGCGTTTGTGATGCTTTTAAATAGGTGACTTGCTGGGCACGGAAGCGACCTCGCTCATCTAAAATGACTAAATACTCTAGTGCACAACCAATAATTGGCCGAGGTCCGGGGCGTGCAAAATCTTTGATATGCAAAAAGACTCGCTCTTTTTCAGCATCGTCCGGCTGAATAAAGCCATAACCTTTTTCGTCGAACCATTCGACTAAACGCCCCTGATCTCGCATCTTTATTCCTTTTATGCTTTTACATGACTTAAACGGTCTTGCATAATTGCTCGCATTTCCTGCGGGTCTTTTTGCAAAATGTCGTCGCCTGTACGTCCTTCTTCTTTATTTTTTTGAGCAACTTGCAAACGCATTGACCAAAAACGGCATGCTGCCATTGCCAAGAATACATCTAAACATTCCAGTTCATCTGAAGTAAGCACACGAACTTTTTGGTATGCCGATAAGTAAGCTGCCACTTTGTCTGAGTTTAAATGTGCTGCTGGATATTCGGTACAAAAATCATTGATGGTAATCGCAATATCAAACAGCAATTCATCTTGATTTAACTCGTAAAAATCTAAAATACCTTGTAATTGATCACCTTCAAACAATGTATTGTCGCGGAACAAATCTGAATGAATAAAACCTGTTGGTCGATTTGAATACTGCACTGTTTTAGTATTAAAAGCTTGATAGACCTGCTCAAGTAAAGCTTGATCTTCTTGAGTCATATTTGGCTTAAGCTGCTCTGCAACACCTGTCCAGTATTGATGATCGCGTCTATATTCACGTTCAAGCGGAAAGTCTTGTAAAGCCACATGCAGTTTCGCCTGTGCATCTGCAATTGCTGCAACTTGTGCTACTGTGGTTTGCATGGGATGGTGACCCATGAGACGTGGTGCAATCTGTGCAGGCTTTTCTGCAATCACGTGAACCGCTTGCCCGCTATGTTTTAACGGTACAGCAACGGGTACATCATGAGTCCCCAATTGTTCAAGTACAGGAATAAGTTCACCTGCCCCCTGTGCATCTAACTCTTCAAACACGGTAAGTACATACTGTTTGCGGTTTACATCAACCAAAAAATAATTGGTGTTTTGAATACCTCCCTGAATTGGGTTCAGCTCCAACACCTCTAATCCATAAGGTGCAGCAAAGGTGCGAACTTCATCTAAACTCAACGGGGTATAAACCGACATGGAAAACCTGCAAAAAACATCTGTGAAGTTTGATAGAATACCTCTTCCCTCCATGAAGGTGTAGCGCCTGTGTAGGAACTTTCACCAACGGCGATTATTTTTGGAAAAAGCTATGCTTGCTAAACGTATTATTCCTTGCCTAGACGTTGATAACGGACGCGTAGTTAAAGGCGTTCAATTCCTCGATATTCGTGATGCAGGCGACCCTGTTGAAGTGGCACGTCGCTATAACGAACAAGGTGCAGACGAAATTACTTTCTTAGACATTACCGCTACACATCATGGACGCGACACTACTTACCGTACTGTTGAACGTATGGCCGAGACTGTATTTGTGCCATTAACGGTTGGTGGTGGTGTACGTAAGGTTGAAGATATTCGTGCGTTATTAAATGCAGGTGCAGACAAAGTGAGTATTAACTCGGCTGCCGTATTTAACCCAGAATTTGTTCAAGAAGCTTCTCAGCACTTTGGCGCGCAATGTATTGTGGTTGCGATTGATGCCAAAAAAACTGGTGACAACAAATGGGAAATCTTTACTCACGGTGGTCGTAAACCAACGGGTATTGATGCCATTGAATGGGCTGTGAAAATGGCTGACTACGGTGCGGGTGAGTTACTTATTACGAGTATGGACGCTGACGGTACTAAAGCAGGTTACGATATTGCGTTAATGCGTGCTATTAATGACCGCGTTACCATTCCAACGATTGCTTCAGGCGGTGTAGGTAACTTACAACATCTTGCAGATGGTATTTTACAAGGTGGTGCAGATGCCGTATTGGCTGCAAGTATTTTCCACTTTGGTCAATATACGATTCCAGAGGCTAAACAATATTTAGCTGAACAAGGCATCGAAATGCGCTTGTAAGCTTATTGATATTTAAAGGGGCAATATGCCCCTTTAATTTTTTATGCAGCACCATCGACCGAATTTATGTCGCTAACAAGTTGAGGCTTTTCTTTTTTCTCAACCCATTTTGCAGGAAAAATTTTCTCTACTGCTTGGCATAGTGGTCTAGCAAGTGCAATCGGTAATCGTATACCCAAAGGATTTTGTTCTTTTAAATCTGCCGAAGACACCACACGTGTTCCCATCACGTAATCAAACCAAGGCTTAGTCACACACCAATTAGCATCTTGATTAGAGTTCATGTGGTGATCGTAATGCCACGGAATTTTACGCTTAGCCCAGTCAGGCTCTAAATGTGCACGGCGATGAATATAATAATAATTACCAGCACTGTACCAAGCCGCGAGTGCCATGCCTTTTGAAAACGGGTAAAACATTGCACTTGAGACTGTTGCGACTACAGCAAGCGAAATTAACTCATTTTTAGTTCGCCAGTTGCCAACGCCTTCCACATAGCAATCATCATGAAATTGCTGTTTGCGTACTTCACGATGATGTGCCCAGTGTGACTCCATGCTTCTGGGCACTGGGCTATAGCGCGGTTGTCCAGCACGGTGCACACCATGCAAAATATATTTGTGTGCCACCCATTCAAATGCATTTGCAACCGCAATTCCGGCAATAAACCCTTTTAACATCGCCTTACTCCTTTTTCTTTTTATTCAGCATATAAAATTCGTTATGCTAGGTATTGACCAGAATTTATGGTTTCATTGACAAATCACGACAAGAAAGAGGTGGTCACGGATGCCACAACTAAAAAATTACACAGGTTCAGTGTATGGAGGACTGGGACATCTATTAAAAGCTTATTGTGAAGCAAATGAGTTAGTGATTCCTGAACAATTAGAACACATTCAGAATCTGGAACGCTTTGACTATGTGGTTTGGCGTGACTTATTAGAAGTGATTTATAAACTCGACCCGAAGCCCGGTTTAGGCCTAGAAATTGCCAAATATGTACAACCCAAACACTTAGGCATTATTGCCTACCTTGCACTCTCTTGCGATAACTTAGGGGAAGCCTTAATTCGTTATCATGACTTTCACCGCCTAATTTACGACGGAAGCCCTTTAGTGGTTGAGCTATATGAACAATATGCTTCTATTCGTTGGGAAGCGACTGAGCTACACCCGACTCAGCTGACCGATGAAATCGCGATTGCGCTAGTCATTCAGTTCTTACGTCTTTTTATGTCTCATGAAGATGTACATTTACATGAGGTACGTTTTTTAAATACTACCCCTAAAAATATCAGGGTGTACGAGCAGTACTTTCAATGCCCTGTTCGTTTTAGCCAGCCGCGTACTGAGTTACTCATTCCAATTACAGAAATTCATAAGCCTCTTAGCAGCGCCGACCATACATTACAGCAGCTATTGGTTCAGCAAGCACAAGCGCTATTAGAGCAATTACCAAATTCAACCCAACTCGATCAGCGCTTACAGCATTCAATTTTAACTGGCTTACAAAAGGATCAATATCAAATTGAATATATTGCAACACAGTTAGGACTTTCAGTTCGGCAGCTCCAACGCCATTTACAACAACAAAACACCACCTTTCAGGAACGTGTACAGCAAGTGCGCTTTATGCTGGCAACTGAGTATTTAAAAGACCCGCATTTAAGTTTACAAGAAATTGCCCTTTTGCTTTGCTACTCAGAACAAAGTGCTTTTCAAAGAGCTTTTAAACATTGGACCAATCAAACACCACAACAATGGAGAGATCATTTTTTAGACAAAGAATAACCAACCAAAACTTACAAATCTTTTCTTGATTAAAACAACACTGAAAACAAAAATTTCATATAGTCACATGCTTAATTTTTTGTGACATATTTCACACTAATTAAAAAATAGATCAATAGATGAGTAATCACAATGAATAAATATTTTGCTGAATTCTTAGGTACGTTTTGGCTAGTCTTTGGTGGTTGTGGTAGCGCTGTATTAGCCGCAGCTTTCCCTGAACTTGGTATTGGCTTTGCAGGTGTAGCCCTTGCCTTTGGTTTAACCGTACTCACTGGTGCTTATGCTTTAGGGCATATTTCTGGTGGACATTTTAACCCCGCGGTCAGTGTCGGTCTTTGGGTCGGCGGCCGTTTCGATATTAAAGATTTAATTCCTTACATTGTTGCACAAGTGGTTGGTGCAACTGCTGCTGCATTTGTTCTCTATATTATCGCTCAAGGTCAAGCTGGCTTTACTGGTGTGGGCGGTTTTGCGTCAAATGGTTTTGGTGATTTATCACCAAATAAATTTGGTCTAGGTTCTGCTTTTATTATTGAAGTGGTACTTACTGCGTTCTTCTTAATCATTATTTTAGGATCAACACATGGTCGTGCACCTGCTGGTTTTGCACCTATTGCGATTGGTCTTGCATTAACGCTTATTCACTTAATCAGTATTCCTGTTACAAATACTTCTGTGAATCCTGCACGTAGTACAGGTGTTGCATTCTTTGCTCAAACTGGTGCTTTAAGTCAGTTGTGGTTGTTCTGGGTAGCGCCGATTTTAGGTGCTGTGATTGGTGCGATTATTTATAAGGTAGTTGCTGGAGACAAGGATTAACTTTTCTTAGACTCAATCTACTATCGCGGAGGGTGACATGGATGTCACCTGTTGAGCAGGGGTACATGGATGTACCCTCTGATCAACAAAGCCTTTTGTTTACTTTTGGGCTTTCAAAAGTAAAAAATGTCTATACACATTCAATAAAATTCAACGTGGTATTAAAGACTGTATGACAGCATGATCATGCTAAATATCATGTATAGCATACATAAATTATAAAAACGGATTATTCACTTCTTGTTCAGCTGGTCGTTCAATTTTCTCAGGCAATTCTTCTTTTTCCAAAGCTGCAACCACATCGTTTAAAAAGCTCTGTAAGGCCTTTGCTTGCTCTAACCCGACTTTGTCTTTAGTAATTTGCAAATTACCATAAATGCTCACGCAATCGACATCATTTTCTAATGTTAAATCTTCAATTGAAGAAGACTCTGTACCCTTTTCAAATGGCTTAAACATAAGTGTGGTCTCGTTGTTATATCTTCACAGTGTAATACGATCAATTTAAAAAAAATCAATCAAAATTAAAAGTGCCGATAAAATTAAAAAAGCGCCCATCAAGATATTAAAATATTTCAAACGGTTGCCTTGGTTGAGCACCACTGAAAATTTATCACCGCAGAATCCCCAAAAGAACAAACATACATAACAGGTGAAAAAATAAATAACAATAAAGACTGGTAATGCCTGCGGGTTTTCAATACTGGTAAACATGGTAATACCCGATACACAGGCTAACCATGCTTTAGGGTTCAGCCACTGTAGCAAGAACCCATCTTTAAAATTGGGAATAATCATCTGTTCTACAGGAACACTGGAAATAGAAATATTTGCAGCAGAAAGAATAATTTTAATCCCGATATAACAAACAAAGAGCGTTCCACAAATCGCAAGAATTTTTAAGACAACTGGAAATTGAGTTAATACACTTTGCAGGCCAAACGCCATAAAAATCAAAAGCAAAGTAAAACCAATGGTAGCGCCTGAAATATACGGAACTGATCTTTTTAAACCATGATTTAAGCTGGTCGATAAAATGACGGTATTGACAGGACCCGGGGTAATAGACATAGCAAAAGAAAAAAGAAACATCGAGGCAAACATTGTTATTGTCCTTATTCGAATAAATGGATAAACAGACAGATCTGTATGCTCATCTTATTGTATTGAATAAGAACTGTGCAACAATGTTTACATGCGAGTTATTTAATGATTTGCAAGAAATAGTTCACCAAGGCTTCTACTAATTGTTTCACAATCGCCTTTCTAGTTTCTTCATCAATACTTGGAACTTTTGATTCCATAGGTTCAGAAGACGTACTTTTTTGCTTTTTAAACTGATCTTGTAATGCGTGAATCTGATCTTTAGTTAAATCTTGTTCACACTGGCTTTCTCCATCCCAGTGCAAATAATCTAATTTCTGATTTGGCTTAACTTGGCTAGATGTTAATGGCAGACGATAAACATTACGTTTTTGTTGTTCGGTAAGTTGAGGAAATAAGTTAATTCCTAACTTTTCTTCCAAATAACAAACACTCACGACCTTAACCTGCTGCGAGTTGTTATTTGGTGCATAGTAAGCGCCAATTGCACCCGTTTTAGGATAATAAACAGCTTTATATACGGCGCTTGGAACAATAACACCACGCCCAATCGTTTTGAGTCGTTGACCTTCAAAAATTGGTCCCGTCACGATATAGGCATCTTGCTTTTGCTTAGTAACAACAGCACGTGTAGCGTCTTCAAGCTTACGCCAAACTTCCTGATTATTTTTAGGGGCCTGCGGAACCATATTACTGAGCGAGAAGCTATCGTACTGCGAGTCTTTAGTTGGCATATCACCATTTGGAGACATGTGCCCACGGTCATAGCCTGAGCCACGATAATCGCTTAACAATGAACGGTGACGCTCTGGAACACGTGTTTCTTCGTGGAAATTATCTTCACGTTTAATTTTAGTGCTTAAACGTTCTGGACTTAGATATTCAGCTGACCATAACGGCGTTTTAGACATACCCGAGTACAGAACATTGAAGCTATTAAAACACAGCGCATAACTGTCTTTTTTTAAACTTTCTTTATTTAGGGCAGGTGGAACTTCACGATAAAACTGATTTAGACAAGTCGAGTTAGTACTTAAAGGCGAAAACCATTGTGAAATTTTTTCACCGCCAAAAGCGATGGCAAAGCTTCCTGCTGCCACTCCGGCAAGTACAATTTTGCCAAAATGCTCACTTAAAGAAAAATCACCGAAGATGCCTGAACTACTTTTTTTGCTTGCCATGTTTCTATCAATACCACTGTCCACACGCAGCTTAACAATCCTGCTTTTTTAAGTATATCGCTTATCTTTCAAATGGTTAAAACATGGTCATCTTTTTTGTAACTCCATTTCCCCTTACGTAACAATCTGTTGGGATTGTGAGGAACTTTCACTATTGAATTGGGTTAATTGCGTATCTTTCATTGAAAAGCCCTCATGCCTTATGACATGGTTAGCTCCACAAATTTGGATAAAAATATAAACGGAGTCCATTTAATGATCCATTCAAAGATTATTGGTATTGGCGTAATTGCTGGACTGTGCAGTATGGCAGCCCTAGCTGAACCTGCGGTCCAACCAGGTGAAACTTTAGAAAGTTTGTCTAAAGTAAAAGTCACTACAACCGTCAATGGCCAGCCTGGCTCTATTAGTGATTTAGTGAATAGTGGGAAAGTACAACCTGTTTCTGCTCCGCCAACAGGTGCAGCCCCTACGGGTGCTCCTATTCCAGCTGATGTACCTCCTGCTCCTCCAGCAGATGCACCACCAGCACCTCCAGCGGGCGGTGATATGGCTGCTCCAGCGCCACAAGACCCAAATACTCCACCGCCACCAGCCGACCCAAACCAGTCTGCGGACCCAATGGCAAAAGATGGTGCTTTACCAGCAGATGCACCAATGGCACAAGCTCAATAATCGGAGCCATAAAAAAACCAAGACATATGTCTTGGTTTTTTTATTACATCAAATTTTATATTTCGATTTGACTACCTAACTCCACCACACGGTTGGTTGGAATTTGGTAGAAGTCACTCACCGGACTGGTGTTACGCTGCATCGAAATAAACAGCTTTTCTCTCCACGGCGACATACCATCACCCACCGAGTGAACAATACGATCGCGCGAAATAAAGAAGCTGATATGCATTAAGTCGTATTCAAGACCTAACTGCTCATAAGCTTTCATGAGTGCTTTTGGCACATTCATTTCATCTTTAAAGCCGTAGAAAATTTTAATACGGTAGAAATGTTCAGCTAAAGCTTCTGTCGTAATACGCTCTTCTGGTGCCACGAACGGCACATCTTCAATTACCACAGTGACCAGAATATTACGCTGATGCAGTACTTTGTTGTGCTTGATGTTATGCAACATAGCATGCGGTACAACGTTTGGTGTACCTGTCATAAACACGGCATCACCCGGTACCCAGTGCACGCTATTACCAATACTTTTCACAAACAAGTCTAAAGACAATGTGTCATGTTCGAGTTTAGCAAAGGTAAGCTCACGACCACGTTTCCATGTCATTAAGATAGTGACTGCTATACCACCAATGAGTAACGGCACCCAACCACCTGACAACACTTTAAGTGAGGTTGCTGCGACTAAAACCGACTCTAAAATAAAGAATGGAATAATCAGTAACACCACTTTTGGCCAGCTCCATTTCCAAGCTGAGTAGATAAAGATGGAAACCAAAATCGTGTCACAGAGCATGGTTAAGGTCACTGCTAAACCATAAGCACTTGCCAAGTTTGAGCTGGTTTTGAAAATCAAAATTAAGATAATAATTGCGATTAAAAGTAACCAGTTTAAGAACGGTACATAGATCTGACCTTCTTCAGACTCAGAGGTATGTTTAATACTTAAACGTGGTAAATAACCCAATTGAATCGCTTGGCGAGCAAGAGAAAATACCCCTGAAATTACAGCTTGAGAGGCAATCACTGTTGCCATAGTCGCCATAATAATCATTGGGTAAAGTGCCCACTGAGGAACCAGTAAATAGAATGGGTTTTCAATTGCCGCAGGGTCACGAAGTAACAATGCGCCCTGTCCTGCATAGTTTAAAACCAAGCATGGCAACACCACAAAGAACCACGCAAGACGAATCGGAACTGGTCCAAAATGTCCCATGTCGGCATAAAGTGCTTCACCACCTGTCACGGTTAACACCACAGCACCCATCACAAAAAAGGTCATGACTGGATGATGATAGATAAACTGAATTGCCCAATGCGGGCTAAACATGCCGAGTACAATTGGTGTTTGAATAACGCTATGAAGGCCTAATGCGCCTAAAGAGATGAACCACACAAGCGTAATTGGACCAAAGAACTTGCCTACAAACGCAGTACCATGTTTTTGCACTAAAAACAGTGTAATGATAATGGCAATTGCAATCGGCATAATGAACGGGTCAAAAACGTTGGTTGCAATAGACAACCCTTCGACCGCAGACAATACCGAAATTGCTGGGGTAATAATACCGTCACCAAAGAACAGTGATGCCCCAATAAAGCCAATGGCAATCATGTAGATTTTTTTGTTGTCGGCAATTTTTGCTTTACGCAAATTCAATGCGAGTAAGGCCATGATACCGCCTTCGCCATTGTTGTCTGCACGCATGACAATTGCGACATACTTGATGCTGATAATCAGCATTAAGCACCAAAAAATAATGGATAAAATTCCTAATACGTTTTCAGGCTGAATTCCCAAACCATGGGCAGCATGGAAGGACTCTTTCAAGGCATAGAGCGGACTCGTTCCGATGTCTCCAAAGACCACCCCAAGAGCTGCCAAAGCCGTGGCAGGCAAGGTCGCTTTTTTGGCCGTATTTTGCATTGTGTAATTAAACCAATAAGATTTTTAGCGCAATCTTATCACCTCTATTATTTTTTTTCTGTAATGCTCGTCTTAAATCTTGGCAGAACCTAATTTTTTAGTTACTATCGCACGCCTTGGTGAGGTGTCCGAGTGGCTTAAGGAGCACGCCTGGAAAGTGTGTATACGTTTGCGCGTATCGAGGGTTCGAATCCCTCTCTCACCGCCAGAATTCAAAAAAAGACCTAATCGTTTTGATTTAGGTCTTTTTTATTTTTAATAAAAATTAAAAGATTAGTTATTACCTAGATGCTTAGAAACATCCTTAGCGACTTGTACAGCAATATCATCCCACGCTTTATCTAATAAAGCTGTTTGTGAAGTACCACCAATTTTTGGATCCTTTAACTTAGAGTTAAATGTATTCGTCCATTTCTGACCTTTATATTCAAATGTAGCAACTAAAGTTACATTTGCCACATCAATTGCAGGAGTAATATTGAACATACCAGCTGAGTATTCAAAGCCAGATTTAGCATTTTCAACCGTAATCGTTAATGGGCTTCCATTTGGTGATAGTTTTGCTATCTGAGCAATCGCTTCTTCTATACGACTCGATAGAGCTACGCCTGTAGGAATACGTGTTCGAGAAGCACTCCCTACAAAACCATCTGCCCCTTGAATATCAATACGTTGAGGGAAAGTATCCGGATTCCATTTAATATGCACAGTATCTTGCACTTTAGGCAGAGCTGATAATTCTGAAACAGACGTATAGTTTAGACGGTTATTAAAAGGTAAATTGATCGCGCACCCTGTTAATGTAGTTACTAATACTAATGCACTTAAACTGAGTAGTTTTTTCATATTTTGAATCTCATGAGTTTTAAAAAATAAAAATTGGTTATCTCGAATTAACTTAATCCAAATCGAACACTTCTAATGACTCTACATAAGGCAAAATAAGATATTCATGATGAGATAAATGTTGTTCTAGCTGGTGATGCGTTGTTTGATTGAATTCATAAAAGTTGCTCAACTCATTAAGCAATTGAGGCGTTTTATTTGCATCAAATTTTGGTGTTTTCATAAAGAATAATAAGCTTGCCCCTAAACCCACATACTCTAAGCCATAGTTTTGATCTAAATGCTCAATCAAGCTAAAAGATTCAAACGGGTTCAAATCACAACTAAAATATCCATTGAGGCAGGCTGCAAATTTTTGAGTTTCAGTTGGACTATTGACTAACTTTACTTGAATAACGGCATCTAAAATTTTGTCGGGTTCAGCATTAATCTGTAGCAGAGTTGCTTGATCTTCATCGCTATAGCTAAGTTTTTCAGGCAAGTTATTAAAGTCTATATAATTTTCTGGCTTTAATAATTGTTCAATATGATATTGAAGCTCTAAAGGTCGAGTATTTTCCCAACTTGCTGCACTGTCATCTTCAACGAATTCTGTAGTATCAAAATAAAGCCCATCTCCCATTGAAGCATGCATGGACGTGTATTGGCACTGTCCTATATCTTCTAAAAGTAATAATACTTTTTTAGGTAAATGCTTCTGCTTAATTTCTGAATATAAGTTAGCAACATCGTTCCAAGAGTTTATTTCACTGATTGTTGCGTAGCATATTAATTCATGAGCATCGTCAGTTATAAGGGAGTTTTCTTTTTCTTTAATATCAAGAATAGTCATAAATTTTTAAATTTAATCTATATTTAACGGACATTTATATCATAAATAAATTGTATATTTAACTTAAAACCTTAATGTAATTTTTTAAAAATCTTCTATATAAGAAGCCTAAACTCTCAAGTTTAGGCCTCCTTTTAAAACTTACTCAGACAACGCTAATAACTTCTGAACATACTGAACCGCATTATCCGCTATGTCTTGTTGAGTCGGCACATCGTCATCTTCTGATGGGTTTGTGTCTATACCATAAAATGCATGAAGCGGTTGATAGTCTGCCCCAACATATAAAGCTGTTAGCTTAAATGGAGTAAAAATTTGCTCTAAAGAAAGGTTATATCCACCATACTCTGAATAAACTTTTTCTTGCACACCCGCAGACAAAGCCAACATAAACTTTTTATTTTTAAGCTTATCGCCTGTTGAACCATACCCCCAACCATAAGTCACAACTTCATCAATCCATTGTTTCAAAAGTGGTGGACAGTTAAACCAATACACTGGGAATTGAAATACTAAATTTTCGTGTTCTTCGACTAGTGCTTGTTCTTTGGCAACGTCAATCACCCCATCTGGGTAGGCTTGATAAATTTGGTGAACCGTAAATTGGTCTGGGTGTTTTTCTAGTTCTTCTACCCATCTTTTATTTACAACAGATTGGTCTATGTGAGGATGGGTAACAATGACTAATGTCTTTTTCATTATGAAAACACTCTTATCGGAAAGTTGATAAATCGATTATAGAAGTGTGCTTTCCTAAATATAAGTACGGTAATTTATGTTATATACTATACTAAAAGATAGTGTAGATTTTAAAATGACTGAGTGCATTCCTTCATATACTCCATTAGAAGATACGGGTTTTGGCTATACCCTTTCTTTGATTAATGGCAAATATAAAATGATTATCATGTATTGGCTGTATGAAAAAAATGTCATGCGTTTTAATGAGATGCAACGCTGCATTGGCAATATTTCGTTTAGAACACTTAGTAATACGCTTAAAGAATTGGAAAGAGATGGACTGATTACTCGCAAGGAATATCCTCAAATTCCGCCAAAGGTTGAGTATCGACTTTCAGAAAAAGGGCAATCTTTAATTCCTTTATTAGATATGATGTGCCAATGGGGCGAGCAAAATAAGCCGTCTTAGTTTTATAGACTTGAAGTGATACTAATTATGAGAAATGAATTAAGAGAAATTTTTGTTAAGGGATGCGACGATAAAATTGAAAAGAAAGGAGACAATGTCGGTCTATCCTTTTATGCTTTTTTTAAAAATAAGAATGATAACCCTGAGTTACTCATGGAAGCAGCGCATTGGTGGATTATGGAGCATAAGCTAGATCACTTCGAGAAAGCTGTGAAGATTAAACAGATGGTTTTGAGTGAGCAATAAAAGTTAGAGTGGAAGACTATCGAGAATAGGATAGTCTTTAATTCCTTCATTAAATACCAGATGTAATTAAGATGTAAAAAATCCATCTTAAAAATCGCAAAAAAACCTAACCACTTGTTTTTATTTAACAAATATCTTATCACATCCATATTGATCTTGATAAAATTTATCCTTATTTGCTAAATAAGAACTGGATTTAGAAGTATCCCTTCCTTTATGTTTTAAAAAATATTTTGCAGCATCTTCTCTATCATCATGATTAGTATTTAAATAGCAAAGTAGAGATAAATCTGAATTTTTAAAACGTTCTATAGAAGATTTCCTTTTTATTAATTCATCTTGTAAACTTTCAAAATGGCTTAATTCTTTTACCAGCTCATTAATTTCTTTATCTATTCTCCTCCTAGATTTTCGCTTTATTTCCTCATCTAACTCACAAGCCTTTTTTAGTCCAATAACTAATTTATGGACTTCGAGACTATAACTTCCACTATCCTTTCCATCAAATAAATTTAATTCTTGCAAATAACCAATTCTTTCTGTGTTTTGATATTTGAGATTACCATCTTTATCATATTTATATGTCTTAATAAAAACTGCACTATTCGATGACTTATATCTAGTATTCAATATTTTAAGATTCCAATTCAAACATTTAATTTCCTCATAAAATTTTGATATTTCACCAACTATAGTTTTCAATTCACTAATTATTTTTCCATATTTTTCTTTATTATTTATAAAATCGTAAAGTCTACCCAATTTTTCTTTTCTTTTACGTTCATTTTCAAAGGAAGTGATATTTCTATAAATTAGACTATCCGCATTAAATTTGGTCTTACCACATGTGCCCCCCATTACACTATAAGCACCATCTTTAAGTAAAACTAAATACCCTTTTTGGTGAATCTGACCACATTTTCCTTTTTCATCAGTTAAACAACATTTTAACTCCGCATCTTTAATCTCATAATCGACTACAATATTTTCAAAATTTTCTAAAGTTATCTCTTTATTTTCTTGAAATGTTTCTAATAAACATAGTTCATCATAAGATTGTATTTTTGATTTTGTTTCCATAAGTCTCCATTATTATTAAAAATTAGAGTTATATATGGAGGCTATTTAACAAAAATCAAGGGTAATTTATGACTTTTATTAATTTTTTTATCTATAAAAAGCCCAACTCCCGTCGGGCCTTCCCCCCATCAAACCCTCTCTAAAAAATACTCAAGCAAGGCATCTCTTTCCCTTTCTTCATCTGAACTTAACAGCCCCAGAATTGTGCCATCAATCATAAATACAAATATCTCCGCTTCCGCATAGGAAACTGTTTTTTTGGTTTCCATGAGCAAGCAGAAAATTTCATTTTTAAGCCAGCGCCTATATCTGAGTGCGGTTTGATAGGCATTTGGATAAAGCTTTTTAATTTCAAAAATCGCCTTAAACAACAAGTAATACGCGCTTTTTAAGTCAGCATGTAAAAGATAAATTTGCCTGAGTTGATCGGACAAATCTGCATTTTGGTAAAACTCACTCACCACACTCACTTTTTCTTGTAACTGTTCTTTTTGCGTGACCAAACACCTTTCAATAAATCTTTCTTTAGAGTGAAAGTAATTGTAAAAGGTACCTTTATTTATTTGAGATTCGGCAATAATTTGGTCTACCCCGACCTTATTAAAGCCATATTGTTTAAATAAATCTGTTGCTGTATCAATCACGTGTAATGCTTTACGTGAAGCGTCTAAATTTTTCATGTATACCGCTTAAAATAATTTTTTGTTGTATGTAAAAGAGATAGAAATGCCGTCACTCTTAAAATGAGCGCTAAAAACAGGCATGCGAAAACGACACAAAAATGGTGTGCTCGCCTATCTCGGGTTTTATTGTTGCTGTAATTTTTTAGTCGTAATGACCTATGGCTTAAAACCTAGAGTCGGTTAAACCGTTTTAAAGACCAGTTAGGTATCGAGTCAAAGATTTTGGCAATGGTTGCCAATGAGAGAGATGAAATAGTACGCATAACGGCGGACTCCTTTTGATTTAGAAGAGTCTTACCAATTACTGTCAAATAATGGTGGCAAGACTAGAAGGGTTGACAGACTGGTACAAAAGGAAACCAGCGCACGCAAGCGTGCCCCTCCTAGCCTCACCATAAAGGCGTGACTTAAGAGAACGCACAAAACGAAATAATACGTTGTTGTGCGCCTTTTGTTCCAGCTCTGTCAAAAGCTCACTGGCAATGTAGGCCAGCAGGCAAAGGATAATCCGCGTGTTTTTGAGTGTCAATGTAAGGTTGAATAGAAATTGGTTAAATAATTTTTGTTTTCATTCAATTAGATATTTAAGCTAAACAGTCATTCAACTTAAATTTAAAAATATCATGATAATAATAAAAATGTAGGGTAGTGAATTATGATTGAGTTCATCATTTGAATAGGTAATTAATAATGATAATAAAGGGACCTCCCACCAGTTCAGAAGAATATCAACTTATCTTTCAATGGCTTGATGAACGGTTTTATTATTCTATTGGGGCTATGGCTTTTCTTGATCAAACACAAGCTACCGATTCCGATTGGCAACTCATGCGGTTGTATGACCCACATAACGCCGAGCAACTTTTAGGAGTCGCGGTCATTCTTGCTGGCGGCACCTGTTTTTGGGTTCCATCAAAGGCATCATCTGGATCATTACTATGCAAATCCATTTTAGAGCTTCAACCGCGTCGAATAGTCACCACCTCAATCGGGCGAGACTTATTAAATGCACAGATTAAACAAAAGGGGCGCATTTTGCGAGAATATGATCAATGGATCATGGTCTGCTCACGCCAATTTTCTGAAGCTCAAGGCCGCTTGGCTGAACTCTCGGACATTGCCCGTCTTAATGAATATCAACATCAATACAATAATGAGCGCTCAGTAAATGAAACACCTGATTGGGCATCTCTAATTCAACAACAAAAAATTATTGTGCTTGAAGCAGATCAACAGATCATTTCGGTTGTGCGTTTAGGCATAGAAACAGATCGACTAGTTTCTATTGGCGGCACATATACCTTCCCTGCTTATCGTCGAAAAGGTTTTGCCGAACGCATCTTAAAATTTGCAGTGAATCGGATTGTTGCAACTGGACGGATTGCCCACTTAATTGTAGACGTTGATAACACTCCAGCGGTTACCCTTTACCGCCAAATGGGCTTCGAATGTGTAGAGTCTTCTTACATTGCTTACCCAGAGTATTTATAAAAATCATTCATTTTCAAACCTGTTTAAATGAACAGATTGATCCCGCTATAAATAAAAGCTACAGTAAATAAAGTTTGAATTTTATAACTTTAAATAAATTGATAACGCATGCAGGCAAAGACATGGAAACCATACATGATTTTTATCGCCGATTTTCTTTAACCAGAGATAGCGATTACTCGGTTCCATCAACTTCGTTTGGACATTTTAACGTGTTCCAGCGCGATGCCTGCTCGTTTCTCACGCCTTATAGCCGCCGCGATTATTATAAAATTTCACTGGTTTTAGGCACAGGCGAACTTCACTACGCCAACCGCTGGATACGAGTCGACCGCCCTGCTTTACTGTTTTCAAACCCAATGGTTCCTTATGCATGGGAAATTAATTCGCCTGAACAGGCAGGCTGGTTTTGTCTATTTACCGAAGAGTTTGTAAACCAAGAATCTAGACAAAGCTTCTTAAAAGACTCGCCGCTATTTAAGGTCGACGGCGACCCGCTATATTTTTTAAATGACCAACAGGTTGAAGAAATTTCGTTTATTTTCAAAAAGATGATTAATGACATAAATTCAGACTATATTCATAAATACAACGTTTTAAGAAACTATTTGCACCTACTTGTGCATGAAGCCATGAAAATGCAACCGACCCAACAGTTTGAAAAACATAGTAATGCTGCTGTTCGGATCTGCCATTTATTCTTTGAGTTATTAGAGCGCCAGTTCCCCATCGACTCGCCACATTTTCAGCTTAAACTCAAAACCGCAAATGACTATGCCTATGGCCTATCGGTGCATGTGAACCATTTAAACCGAGCTGTAAAAGAAGCTACAGGTAAAACCACCTCTGAGCATATTAGCTCGCGCATTACGCAAGAAGCTAAAGCGCTGCTACAACACACCAGTTGGAATATTTCCGAAATTGCCTATAGCTTAGGCTTTGAATATTCAGCGTATTTCACCAACTTCTTTAAGAAAAATACGGGATTTTCACCTAAAAAGTTCCGTGAAGACTGTGTAGCCTAAAAACAGATTGTTTGAATTTTATAATTATTGGTTTGAATGTTATACGTCAGTTTGAGCCAAAGCATTTTATAGTTTTTCTACTCAAGTGATTTTGCAAAAAAGAGTGTGAAAAATGAAATATAGAACTTTAGGACAAACAGGCGAAAAAGTATCAGCACTTGGTTTAGGTTGCATGGGAATGAGCTTTGCCTATGGTGCCTCAGACGACACACAAAGCATTGCCACTCTAGAAAAAGCATTAGACCTCGGCATTAACTTTTGGGACACTGCCGACATGTACGGCAACGGCGCAAACGAAGTATTGCTCTCAAAAGTTTTAGAAAAAAACCGCGACAAAGTGTTCTTGGCGACCAAATTTGGCTTTCGTTATAAAGAAGATAACCTTAACCCACAAAACTCTTTAGAGTCTTATATCGACGGTTCTCCAGAGTGGATTAAAGTTGCGGTCGAAAACAGCTTAAAACGCTTAAATACAGACGTAATTGATTTGTATTATGCGCACCGCATTGACCCAAATATTCCAGTTGAAGACACCATTGGTGCAATGGCGGACTTGGTGCAACAAGGTAAAGTTCGTTACCTAGGACTTAGTGAAGCGTCGGCGGAAACCATTCGTAAAGCGCATGCAATTCACCCGATTGCAGCGGTTCAACACGAATATTCATTGCTTACTCGTGAGCTGGAAGATACGCACTTTCAAACCATTCGTGAGTTAGGCATTAGCCTCGTGCCGTATTCACCACTGTCGCGTGGTTTAATCACCAATACGCTTGATGTGGGCAGCCTAGACGAAAACGATTTCCGTCGTCAGTTACCACGCTATCAAGGCGATAACTGGAAAAATAACCAAAGCTTGGCGCAAGCATTTAGTGACTTTGCCCAAAGCAAAAATGCGACAGCGGCTCAACTGGCTTTGGCTTGGATTTTGGCGCAAGGTGACGACATTATTCCAATTCCGGGTACGCGTAAAATCGAGCGCCTTGTAGAAAATGCGGGTGCTGTAGACCTTCATTTAACAGCGGCAGATTTGGCAGAAATTCAAGCGATTATCGCGAGATACCCAAACATGGGCGCACGCTATAACGCTCAGCAACTTGCTGCGGTCAATCACTAATATATAAGCCATAAAAAAAGTCCGACTCAGTTTCGGACTTTTTTATTTAGTCTTTGCTATATGTGCCTTGTTGGCGTCCACCGTCCCAGATCGCATCTAAAGATTTATCTGAAATCGTTAGGCTTTCAGGGAAAATACTTAAATATTTTTTAAATTTAGCCTCTGGTTTTAAACCAATACAGTCACCGTTTTTCCACCATGTGCCTTCGGCATATTGGTCTAACGCACCCACAGCAAGCATCCATTTAAACTTGCCGTCTGGCTGAAGTAAAAGTTCCGAACCCACTTCCATCACACCATGTAAATAATAGTGCCCACTCCACGCCTCATCGGCTTTTTGAAATTTCACCTCTTTACATGTTGTATTTGCCACATCCGCATAGACCTGAGCAGAGAAAATAACCGTCGAAAGAAGCAGTAAACGTACAAATATATTTTTCATTATTTAGTTCCTAGAGTTTTAAGCTTATTTTCCAGATTCAACTTTTAAATAAGTGCCATCCGCATAAACGTTATGTCCAAAGCCACAGCCCGAGTTGCCCTCGTTTTGTTTAACTTGAATGTAATTGCCTAATTTCGCACTCATTTTAAAATCGAGCTGAATACGGCAGTCTTGATCTTTATAAATAGTTTGCTTGGCATTGGTAGGCATTTTGGTCTCAAACTGACCCATATTCGGCCCATATATTAAGCTTCGTAAGCCCATATAAACACCCGAATAGCTAATCGCATATTGACCCTGCTTACGACTTACCGTGATGTGATCCCACTCACCAAAACCTGAGTAACGCACATACTCACCCGACAAATCATTTGACGCTTTAGGGGCTGGTAACTGCTGAAGATTAAACTGGCTCGATTTTGATTTTTCATCGAGCATAAACCATGCTCTTGCCCAAAGTGGCTGACCCAATTTGGCGTAGGCTAAGCCCACATTATTGTTGGCAACTTCAATATCTCGGTCGGTAAATTTAACTGTGGTTTCATCTTCATTGGCTTTACAAAAAGCAGTCCAAGAGGCTTGGCTTTGGAAGTTTTCGAGCGCTTTTTTATATTGTTTTTGGTCGTAGTTTTTCTTACCTAAGCTCGCGTATTGCTTCACTTTATTACAGCCTTGTTGTAATTCTTGTTCAAAAGAAAACTCTGCATGAGTCACTGCTAAAGCTGAAAGTGTAAGAACCGCGCAACCTGAAATAATAGATTTAATCATTTTTAAAATTCTTTAATAATTAACTAATTATATAATATGAGTAAGTTTTATAAATCACAATTCTTTGAAACAAAAGTCTATTAGAAGACTTTATTCTTTTATAAAGCTTATTAAATAAATTCAAAATAAATCTTTATAAATATTACTTGTTAACTGATTATTTTAGTTGAATATTCATCCAAAAAATAATGTAGACTGCATGCGTAAAACTTAGGAAGAATTATAAGAGTGAATAATCTAGTTATTGGAACCCTATTTGCACTTTGTGCAGCGGCTTTAAATGCATCTATTGGCGTCATTAGTAAATTACTTATGCACAGCGGTTTAAACCCACAAGACATTGCCTTTTTAAAAACCATTATCGCCTTTTTCTTTTTAAGTGTGTTTTTATTTAAAGTGCCTGTGAGCCAAAAGATTGCCTATATAAGTAGCACGCCAAGCAAGCTCAGTGTTTTTACTCAAATTGCCATCTGTGCTTTTTTAGGGATTTTCTCTTTATTCTTTTTTGAAACCATTGCCTATAACCATGGTGCTGCAGCCAATGTCGTTGTAGTACTCATGGCATCGGCTGCTATTTCTGCCCTATTTTTTGGTCGGTTCATATTAAAAGAAAGCATCTACCTGCATTCTCTTGTAGGAACATTATTGGCAGTTGCTGGCATTAGTATTATTTCTTGGAAAGGTGGAAATAGTTTATTAATGCTGATCAACGCTTCAATTGCCGGTACGGGTTATGGCCTATTTTCGGTTTTAGTTAAAAGGTTCAAATTAAACGGCGGGCTGTTTCTTACCAAGTATTTATTGCTATTTGGTAGTGTTTATCTTGCCGTTCCGTTTTTAATAAACTTGCATAGTATTCATTTTAATACTGACATTGTTTTAGGTTTGATTGGTTTAGCTGTTCTACCGACCATACTCGGCTTTTTCTGTACCACCAAAGCGTTGTCTTATATGAGTGCCGCAAAGGTACAAGTGACCGAGCTTTCCGAACCTATTTTTGCAGCGCTTATGGCATGGGTTTTCATTCATGAACAGCCAACTTTATCCTTTTTATATGGTGCAATTTTCATTATTTCAGGCATCTTTTTAATGAATAAAGCACCGAAATTATAATTTAGCCAATTTCATTTATTTCGTCTGCGTGGTGGCAAGCTACTTGCACCACACTGGCAAAGTTAATCGCCATTTGTGAAGGGGCATGTTTTTTATAAGCAAGCCCTAAACCCACCGTAGGGACAGGCGCTTTCAAAGAGCGATAAGCCACACCTTGTATTTGCAATTGTTTGGTCGACTCTGGCACCAAAGATACCCCTAAGTTTGCAGACACCAACGATAAAATCGACACAATTTGCGGTGCGTTTTGTCCAATTTTGGGTTCAAAGCCGCGCTCATGGCAGGCTTGTTTAATTGCATCAAAAAGCCCTGCACTAATGGATGGTGGTGAGACAATAAAATCAAGTTCTCGCAGTGTGGTTAAATCTATTTCTTGCGTTGAATCATCGAGACTCAAAGACTTAGAAGGCAAAGCCGCAATGAGTGGCTCTGCTAATAATTCTTGAAGAATGAGGCTATCTGGAATATTTCGTGGTGAGCGAATAATTGCCACATCTAAACGGTCTTCAAGCAATAGGTCTATGAGCAGTAAGGTATTGGCTTCTTCTAGCTTTAAATCCACTTTCGGGTATTGCTGCTGAAAATAGCGAACGCATTTAGGAATGAGAGGGTTCAGCATTGACGTGCCTGTAAAACCCAATCGTAATTGCCCCACTTCACCATTTGCCACTTGCTTAACAAGGTTTGCTGCATCTTCTACACGCTGCTGTACTGGCTGAATCGCGTTTAAAAAGGCAAGCCCTGCTTCGGTCAGCTCGACTCCATGTGGTGAACGAATAAATAAATCTGCACCTAATTCTTCTTCTAAGTCGCGTATTTGCATGCTTAAAGGCGGCTGGCTCATATTTAAACGATGCGCCGCTTTAGTAAAATTTTTTTCTTCTGCTACCGCTAAAAAGTAGCGTATATGTCTGAGTTCCATTGTTATATATAAAACATATCATGACCTATTGTTAAATATATTAGAAAAATGCCCTCTAAATTGCTAATTTTAATTTATCGAATTTTCTCGATGCAGCATGCCCAAAGCACTGCTCTTTCTTTCTGTCATGGTCATGATATGAGCTCTTCATCTACACCAAGCACTTTAAACACTGAAGCAACGTCTGTTCTTTCCCGCGAGTGGATTCACAAAGGAACTAAAGCCTATAAACATGCAGGTTTCGCTTTGTTCCTTGTAGGTTTTGCCAGTTTCTCACTGATTTATTGTGTACAGCCGCTGTTGCCTGCATTTAGCCAAAGCTTCCAGATTAGTCCTGCGAGTAGCTCTTTAGCACTGTCATTAACGACTGCTTTTTTAGCGATTTCGATTGTGCTATCAAGCGCGTTTTCACAAGCGATTGGCCGTCGCGGTGTAATCTTTACATCTATGCTATGTGCAGCAATTCTTAATATTGTCTCAATGTTTACCCCGAACTGGCACAGTTTACTGATGGCGCGTGCATTAGAAGGTTTATTACTCGGTGGCGTACCCGCAGTAACGATGGCTTGGATTGCCGAAGAAATTGCACCCGAACACTTGGGTAAAACCATGGGTTTATATATTGCAGGTACAGCCTTTGGTGGCATGATGGGCCGTGTCGGTATGGGTATTTTGGTTGAATATTTTTCATGGCGCACCGCTTTAGGTTTACTTGGCGCAATCTGTTTTATTTGCTCAATTGCCTTTTTAAACCTACTCCCTGCTTCGCGTAATTTCGTCCAGAAAAAAGGACTAAATTTAGGCTTTCACATGCAAATGTGGCGTGCTCATTTAAGCAATACTAAATTATTACGCCTGTTTGCTATTGGGTTCTTACTCACCAGTGTTTTTGTCACCCTCTTTAACTATGCGACCTTCCGCTTAAGCGGTGCACCTTATTCACTGAGCCAAACACAAATTAGCCTTATTTTCTTGTCGTATAGCTTTGGTATGGTGTCTTCATCGTTGGCAGGTAGCTTAGCCGATCGCTTTGGTAAAAAAACCATGATGATGAGTGGTTTCGCGCTCATGATTGTGGGTAGCCTCATGACCCTGCTCAGCTCGCTTTTTGGCATTATTATTGGGATTGCCTTTATTACCACGGGTTTCTTTATTACCCACTCACTCACCAGTAGTTCAGTCGGTGCTGAAAGTAAACAAGCCAAAGCCCATGCGAGTTCTCTGTATTTACTTTTTTACTATATGGGTTCAAGTATTGTCGGTTCGGCAGGTGGTTGGTTCTGGTTACACGGTGGCTGGAGTGCGATTGTCACTTTGGCGGTTGTATTGTCAGTATTGGGAATATTTTTAGTGGTTTATACCGCACACGCAAAAGCACATTAATGAGTAATTTAAAGGAAAAATACATGTCGAGTTTATTTGTTTATGGCACTTTAGGTCCCGGCCGTCCTAATGCCCATATACTTGAAAATATTGGCGGACAATGGTCGGAAGGCTGGGTAAACGGAACCCTACATCATGAAGGTTGGGGGGCAGATTTAGGCTATCCGGGAATTGTACTCGATGATAGTGCTAACCAAGTGCAAGGCTTTGTTTTTAGCTCAGAACATTTAGATGCTAACTGGAAATTACTGGATGACTTTGAAGGCGAAGAGTACGAAAGAGTGCCTGTCCGCGTCACTTTAAATAGTGGTGAACATGTTGATTCTTTTATTTATATGTTGAAGCCTTAGGCCATTTTTAAAGCTCAAACGCATAAGCGCTTAAAAATTGATAGAAAAAATTCAAATGCTCATTTTTTGGCTTGTATTTTTTTTAAGAAACTGTAAAATTCACTCCACATTGCCGGCATAGCTCAGTTGGTAGAGCAACTGACTTGTAATCAGTAGGTCCACAGTTCGAATCCGTGTGCCGGCACCATCATTAAACCTCATGAATATTTGATTTATGGGGTTTTTTGTTGCCTGTAGGTTTTGAAATACGCCACTTATAATTATTTTCCCAATTCACTAACCAGTTCTTTTGCTGTTGTTATATTTTGAAACCTAGTATGTCCATCATATTTTGAAGGTATATATTTTTCCAAAATTTTATTATAAACCTGAGCTTCAAAATGATTTTCTTAAAAGAATTTATTTCCTCCAAAACACAAATCTTACTTTCTTAATTTTTTTAAAAAACAGATTTAAAAATAAGAAATATTAACAAGATACGATTATAATGCGCCCCCAAATAAGGTCATGATAATAAGCCCTATTTTATAAACATTCATTCATTACTACATTCAACGGGGAAAAGATGAAACTACGTTTTGTTTTGCCTACTTTATTTATAATGTTGCCTTTTACAGTACAAGCTCAAAACACGAGTTCTGCGGCTCAAGCAGAAAACATTGTAAAATCACCAGTCTGCGTACTTGAGACTCTACCTTCTGCTGACCACTATAAGTCTCTTAAACGCATTAAAGTCGCAAAAGGAATATATGGCGGCTATGAAGAAATAAAACCTAAATTAGCAAACGCAGCACGTAAATATGGTGCAGATGTAGTGATTGATTATGAGCAGAGACAAAGATTTGGTTTCTGGCCATGGCGTATTGTTCGTCCAGTACTTACAGGTATTGCGGTAAAATGGAATACACCATTTGATTGTGCTGCCTTAGGCGGAAAAGAAATTCGTTAATAAGAAATGAAAAAAGCCCAACATCCTGTTGGGCTTTTTTCGTATTTCGTTACTAGGTATACATCCTGTAATACCTCACGTCCTGATGCTTAAACTTATTATTGTTGTTTTACGTTTCGGAACTTCCTGTTCCTGATGAGTTCATCATAGGTAATTAATAGAGTTCTAAAAAGACGCTAATTTCCCGAATGTATGTACGAAAAAGCGTACGGGCTTGTCAGAATACCTCTAGCCTTCTTTTTTCTTCTCTATCATTTTTTCAAAGTGTTTAAGGTTCGGGTTTAGCATATCCCAAGCATAGGCTTGGCTTACAAAGACTTCCGCTTTAGGTTGATAAAGACTTGGGTCATCCAGCGTACCTGCACGTATTGAAATCATTTCAGGGGCAATTTCAGGTAAACCAAAAAGTTGGGATCCACACGTTGGACAAAAGGCTCTTTTAATTGCTCGGCCAGAAGAACCTAGAGTCTCAAAATATTTAAGTTCGCCCGTTATTTTTAATTCAGATTGGTGAAAAAAAGCGATTGGTGCATAGGCCGAACCTGTTGCCTTTTGGCAATCACGGCAATGGCAATTAAAGCTATAACGTGGCTCCGTTTCGCTTTGGTAGCTCACCGCTCCACATAAACACGATCCCTGATATTTGGCTGACATGGCTCATCCTATTTTTTTATTGCTGTTATTTGAATATAACGTACATATCCACTTTGGTAGAGTTGCTGGCATAACTTTGCAGTCATTTGAATTTTAAAATTTGCCAACCCTCGGCTCTGAAATTGTCCTTGCTGTTTTTGAATATACTCTGAAAAACCGAATAATACTTGCTCAGATAAATCTTCAATTTGAATATCTGTAAAACCTTGCTGTTCCAAGGTCGTTCTTAGTGTTTGTTCAGTTGGTACAGCATCCCAAGCGACATCGGCTGCTTTGAGTAAATAACGATGCTTTTGTTCTTGTAGCATGGTCATGTTTTGGCATGACTCTGCACGCATTAAGTAATGAAAACCTAATCGACCTTTTGAATTTAAAACTGGGGTGACCGAATCTAGAAATGAATTTAAATGACTGTGGTAAGCCGCATCGATACAGAACACCACATCGAATGGTTGTTTGAATTCAAATTGTTTTAAATTTAAAAATGAACCACAAAAAATCTGGCTTATTTCAGGAATAAGTTTTTTAATTTTATGAACACATTCAGCTTGTAGCTCAACAGCACTCATACTTTTGGGCTGATAGTGTTGTAACCAGTGCAATAAACTCGCGCCCTGTCCGCAGCCTAAATCGAGTAAATAATCTTTTGAATTTAAATTGACAGCTTGTGCCAAATGGTCGGCCAATTGGCGACAAGCTTCAGGGTAGCTTTGGGTATTTTTCCAAAAACCCAAATTTGTCCAAGCTAGCTCTCCATCATTCCCCAAACTTGATGCATCAATGGCATATTTATGAGGAATGAGTCGAGAAAGAGCTGCTCGAACTTTTGTTTTCACAATTTTAGTAACCGAGCTCAGGAGCAACTTCAACCTGAGGTTTTAAACCTACAAATGGTAAAGGAGCACCTAAAATCTCAGCAATGTGCATTGCAGAAGTCACGGCTGACTCTAAAATTGGCAAGCCATCACATGACCATGAACCACAGTAAAATACTTTACGGTTTGGTTCTAAATGACGATGCTGTAACTCTTTGTTTAGAGCAATGGTTTGCGAGTCTACAACTGCACGCGTTAAGGTCACTTTTGAAATGATTTTTTTAGGGTCAATATCAGTCACTGGACGCCAAGTTTGGAATACAGGATTTTTGCCCACAAGTGATGGCTCAACAGCGTTCATCCAAACTGTAAACTGCTGACGAGTAAACTTACGGTCCATCATATAGCTCAGCACTGACCAGTCCTTACGGCGTGGTGGCATTACTGTTGCGTCAGTATGAATAACCAAATCACCTTGCTCAAAACGGAACTGTTTAAGCAAATTCATATCATCTGCAAACTGCTCAGGGTTTAAGAACTCTTCAATCTTAGATGTTGGTGTCGCCACAATAACGCGGTCAAATGAGCCCTTATCGCCCTGCGCATTTTCAACCAGTACTTTTTCGCCTTGTTGCTCAACTTTCTTAATTGCCGAACCGCTATGGATATCAATGCCTTTAATTAAGCTGTCTACAAATGCAGGTGTACCGCCTTTCATACGCAATAGCATGTCGCCATCAGTTAAATGACGCAAAAACTCAAGAAGGTTTTTTGCAGGCCAATCGCCAATTGTTTTTGGGTTACATGTACAAATGGTATAGAGCACTGGCATCACTACGCCGTGCCAGAATACTTCTTCTATGTCATTCTGATTAATAAATTCAGCGAGAGTAATATCTTGATTTTTAGATTTGAAAAACTGGTGGATCGCAGTTTTTAATTGCAACATCCCTTTCACAAGACGCCAGCCATACTGCTGGATGCCTTTACGGTTATTGATAATCGGGAAATTACCAATACGGCTACGAGAGGTGGTTAACCATGTTTCAGTACGATCTTCAAATAACCAGCTACAAGACATATAGGTACGAACTGGGAAAGTTTTAATACCTAAGTATGCAGCAAGGCTAAGTGTATTTTTCCATAGATGCGGGTTCATAACACGCAATGGCGCATCAATAATCCCACCATCGAACTCAATGCTATGGCTATCCATTCCCCGGCCAGGAAGTGCTTCAAATATCGTGATTGTATGTCCTGCATCTTTCAGAATTCTTGCTGCTGCAAGTCCTGCCATTCCACTACCAATAATTGCGATATCCAAAATGATGTCCCATTTTTCGAGAATTTTTTTGATTATCACTCATACCTAAAAAAAACACCGTATTAAAAACTACCAGATTTTTATTTTTTACATGAATTTATACAGAAAAATTTTCTCTGATGAATGCAAATTTATTTATAAAACTTTACAAAAGAAAATAAGTCGATAAAACTTTATATTTTTTAAAAATTTAAAAAAAATTCTTTTAAATAAAATGAGATAATTTAACTAAATTTATATCAAATATTTTACAAAACACTCATTTTACGATATCATGCCACCACAATAATGAGAACTAAGTCACACAAAACAATGCCCAAACAATAATGATATCTATCATAAAAATAGAAACTTTACAGCGAAAAAGCCCGCTATTCACACTTGATAGCGGGCTTTTTATTACTTTGCTTGAATAGCTAATTAAGCTCAAATAAACAATTTATGCTTCTTGCATGAGAGAACCAAATTTTCCACGATTAAAATCATTAATCGCTTCCATAATCTCGGCTTTGGTATTCATGACAAATGGACCATAACCTTCGATTGGCTCATTCAGTGGTTGGCCAGTCAACACTAGGAATTTAGTGTCTTCTTCGGCATTTAAACTAAACTCAACACCTTCACGAGATAAAATCGCAACGGTTTTACCTTCAAGACGGTTGGTATCATTAATGACCACAGCACCATCTAAAACAACAACAAGTGTAGTATGTCCTTCAGGCACATAAAGGGTGTGTTTTTGGCCTTTGACTAACTTACCATCCCATACGTTTAATGGGCTAAAGGTCGTTGCGGCACCTTTTGAATCTGCATATTCACCCGCAATCACACGTAAATGACTACCGTGCTCATCTAACGCGATGTCTGGAATCTCTTTCGCTTCAATTGCTTGGTATTTTCCAGGGGTCATTTTTGAATGCGAAGGTAAATTTACCCACAATTGCACCATTTCAAACAGACCGCCATGCTCTGCAAATTCAGGAGAATGGAACTCTTCATGTAACACGCCTGCACCTGCAGTCATCCATTGTACGTCACCCGTTTTAATGGTTCCGCCACCACCACTTGAGTCTTTATGAGTCACTTCACCTTGGTAGGCAATCGTCACAGTTTCAAAGCCACGGTGAGGATGCGACCCGACACCTTGTTGTTCGGTGGTTGGTGAGAAGTTATAAGGCGCTGCATAATCCAGTAACAAAAATGGGCTTAGGGTTTGGCCTAAACGGTCATAAGAGAACAGGTTATATACAGGGAAACCATCACCAACCCAATGCATGTGGTTATTTTGATATGCACCAAGAAATTTCTTCATCTGATCTCTCCTATATATGTAGGATTTTCTTGAACTGGGATTGATTTTACGCCTCAATAATTGCAGTTTATAGATCAGGTTTAGCAACACATTATTTCATATATGAGACAATCTTAAAGTTTGAGGTACGCTTTAAAAGATCGTCCTATTTTTAAAATTCTTAATCCTATTTTTTAGACTTAATCACGACAACAAACTCAACTAGCATAATTTTAGGCACTAACGACCTACTTAATAATTTTTAATTATTTATTTTGATAACATGAGGATATAAAAATGGCTCAAGATTACGTCCGTTTAGACAAGGATAATGCTGCGGTTCTTTTAGTTGACCACCAAGCTGGTTTACTTTCTTTAGTTCGAGATATCGAACCAGATAAATTTAAAAATAACGTATTAGCGCTTGCAGACGCAGCAAAATATTTTAATTTACCGACTATTTTAACGACCAGTTTTGAAAATGGTCCAAACGGTCCTTTAGTTCCAGAATTAAAAGAACTTTTCCCAGATGCACCATTTATTCCACGCCCTGGTCAAATCAACGCTTGGGACAATGAAGACTTCGTAAAAGCAGTTAAAGCGACAGGCAAAAAACAACTAATTATTGCAGGTGTGGTCACTGAAGTTTGTGTGGCATTCCCTGCTTTATCTGCACTTGCTGAAGGCTTTGAAGTATTTGTGATTACTGATGCTTCTGGTACTTTCAATGAATTAACACGTGATGCTGCTTGGGACCGTATGTCAAAAGCAGGTGCTCAGCTGATGACTTGGTTCGGCATGGCATGTGAGTTACACCGCGACTGGCGTAATGATGTGGAAGGTCTAGGTGCACTCTTCTCAAATCATATTCCTGATTACCGCAACCTGATGACAAGCTATAGCTTTAATACATCGCAAAAATAAGCTGAATTGCCAAGATTAGAGTGCTTAAGCGCTCTAATCTTAAATTTAAATGGATTGATCTGACATTGATAAGCTCTTTTGATGATTTTTATTATTTCTATTTAGTCGTAAAACACGGCGGCTTTAGTGCGGCCAGTGAAGCCGAAAATATTAGTAAGTCCAAGCTCAGCCGACGCATTATTGACCTTGAAAATAAATTTAATGTTAGCCTCATTCAAAGAACAACCCGCCATTTTAAAGTGACCGATTTAGGCCAAGAGTTCTACGAAGAATGCTGCAAAGTCATTGCTCAAGTTGAATGTGCAGAAAACGTTTTGTTAAAGCAAAGAAGTGAGCCTCAAGGAGTAGTAAAAGTCAGCTGCCCACCTTTAATGATGCATTTTCAAATTAGAAAAATTTTAAATAAGTTTTTAAAAACTTATCCTAAAGTTGAGATTGCTCTTGAGCTGACCAGCCGTCGAGTAGATATTTTGCACGATGACATCGACCTTGCGATTCGGACCAATTTTGAACCGAATGAAGATTCAAATTTAATTGTTCGGGATGTAATTAAAACTGATCACTGCCTAGTGGCTTCGCCTGAATTACTACAAGGCCGTACCATTGAGCATTATTCTGAATTACAAGACTTTCCAAGTATTAGCTTAGGCACGCAAAAGCAAAATTATATTTGGCATTTATGCAATATTCGAAATGGTGAATCGGTTGATGTGCCTTACCAACCACGAATCAAAAGTAATGACTTGGCAGGTGTTTACTATGCCGTGATGGATGGTTTGGGCATTGCCGATCTTCCCTTTTTAACTGTCGAATCTGAAATTCGTAAAGGCACACTTGTACATATTCTTCCTGACTGGAAGTCGAATATTGGCATGCTACAACTGGTTTATGTGTCTAGAAAAGGCCAACGTCTGGTGGTCGAAAAACTCATTGAAACATTGATTGAAGAACTCAGGCGTTTACCCGAAAGCCATGAAGGGTATTTGCCGACTTAAATAAAAAAACCGGTCATGAATGGGCATGACCGGTTTTTGTGAAACATCACATACAGCATAACTGCATGTTTTCGTTAAGAACAAAACGAAATCGCTTTGTTCCTTACTCGGATAAGTCTACGCAGAGGTATTTCATTTCGACATATTCTTCAATGCCGAATTTTGAACCTTCACGGCCTAGACCTGATTGTTTTACGCCACCAAACGGAGCAACTTCATTTGAAATTGCGCCTGTGTTAATGCCGACCATACCGTACTCAAGTGCTTCACCCACTCGCCATTGACGAGCTGTGCTTTGAGTAAATAAATAAGCAGCTAAACCAAACTCGGTATCGTTCGCCATTGCCACTGCTTCATCTTCAGTTTTAAAGCGGAATAGCGGTGCAAGCGGACCAAAGGTTTCTTCTTTAGACACTTTCATGTCTTGCGTTACGCCAGTTAACACAGTCGGTTCAAAGAATGTACCGCCAAGTGCCGAACGCTGACCACCAATACGAACTGTCGCGCCTTTCTCAGTTGCATCTGCAATATGAGACTGAACTTTTGCAATCGCATCTTCATCAATTAAAGGTCCTTGAGTTGAACCTTCTTGACGGCCATCGCCAACTTTCAGCTTAGACACAGCTTCAACCAAACGCTCTGCCAGCGCATCGTAAATACCATCTTGAACATAAATACGGTTCGCACAAACACAAGTCTGACCGCTGTTACGATATTTACTTGCCATAATGCCCTGAACTGCTTGTTCAAGATTAGCGTCGTCAAATACCACAACTGGTGCATTACCACCGAGTTCAAGTGAAAGCTTTTTAATAGTTGGCGCACATTGTTGCATCAAGATACGACCCACTTGGGTTGAACCTGTAAAGCTTAACTTACGAACAATATCGCTTTCGCATAGTGTTTTACCGACTTCAACCGCATCACCACTAATGTTAATTAAAACATCAGCTGGTAAACCTGCCTGTAAAGCCAATACTTCAAGTGCATAGGCGGTTAACGGTGTTTGTTCTGCTGGTTTAACCAACATTGAACAACCCGCAGCAATCGCTGGACCTGCTTTACGCGTAATCATGGCAGCTGGGAAGTTCCACGGCGTAATTGCAGCAGTAACACCAATTGCTTGTTTAATCACGAGCAGACGTTGATTTGGCAACGTAGGTGTTAATACTTCACCATCAATACGGCGAGCTTGCTCGGCAAACCAGCGTATGAACGATGCTGCATAACCAATTTCACCACGTGCTTCTGCCAATGGTTTACCTTGCTCAGCTGTTAAAATTTGAGCTAAATTTTCTTTGTGCTCAAGCATGAGGTTGTACCATGCCAATAACACATCAGCACGAGCCAAGGCAGTTTGCTTTTTCCAAGCAGCCTGCGCTTTTGCCGAACGGTTAATTGCAGCTTCAACCCCTGCGCGGTCATAGGTTTTTACCCATGCCAAAGTTTCGCCCGTAGCAGCATCATTTACCTCGATATAGTCATTTGATGCAGGTGCTTCTAACGCAATATCAGGATGTTTTAATAAATACTGCAAAGTATTTTGAATCATGCAGATTGCTCCATTGCTTTTGCACTACCTGCTTTGAGTGTCGCAAAACCTTGTTTCAAAATATCAAGACCTTGACGGAATTGCTCAGCAGGAATGGTTAATGGATATAAGAAACGAATTACATTACCGTATTTACCACAAGTAAGAAGTAACAACCCGTTTTCCATTGCATAGTTTTGTACAACTTTTGCTTGTTCAGCCGTTTCAAGTTCTACTGCAACCATTGAACCTAAAGCACGAATATCAGTTACGACGTCGCCTGTTGCTTGCTGAATATCTTTAAGGGTAGCGACTAACTCAGCACCTAATTCATTTGCACGGTCGCATAAGTTTTCTTCTTCAATCGCATCAATTACCGCGTGCGCAGCTGCAACCGCAATCGGGCTACCTGCGTATGTACCGCCTAGACCACCTGGGTTTGGTGCATCCATGACTTCTGCACGGCCGACAACACCCGAAATAGGGAAACCGCCACCTAAGCTTTTCGCCATCGTGATAAGGTCTGCTTTAGTCTCGTAATAGTTCATTGCAAACAATTTACCAGTACGCGCAAAACCAGATTGCACTTCGTCAGCCACAAGTAAAATGCCGTGCTTATCGCAAATTGCGCGTAAACGTTTTAAGAACTCAGCTGGTACCACATTGAAACCGCCTTCACCTTGCACTGGCTCAAGTACGATTGCCGCAACATCATGTGGTGCAATATCTTCACTGAAAATATCTTCAACGCTTTCGATCGCTGCATCTACTGAAATCCCTTTAGCAGGTACAGGGTAACGTGCGTGGAACACACCCGCTGGCATTACACCGAAATCACGTTTGTAAGGCGCAGTTTTACCTGTCATTGCCATCGTCATAAATGAACGACCGTGGAAACCGTTACCAAAAGTAATAATGCCGTGACGACCTGTATAAGAACGAGCAATCTTCACCGCATTTTCAACTGCTTCTGCACCTGTTGTGAAAAACGCTGACTTCGCAGGACCAGCAATTGGCGCACGCTCATTAATACGTTCAGCCAAAGCCACATAGCTTTCATAAGGTGTTACTTGATAGGCAGTGTGAGTAAATTTAGTAAGTTGTTCAGTTACTGCTGCAATCACTTTAGGGTGGCGATGGCCTGTATTTAAAACCGCGATACCACCAGCAAAGTCGATAAATTGGTTGCCTTCCTTGTCCCAAAGCGTGGCATTTTCAGCTTTTTCCGCATACCACTGACACATCACGCCTACACCACGTGGAGTTGCTTGCTGTTTACGTGCGTTAAGTGCAGAATGTTGATTATCCATTTGATTCCCTCATATTTTCATCATCAGTTGCAGCTTTGGTTTCTTGCATCCTGTGCTTAATTTTCAGGGTGCTTTACAACGACTGCCTATGCATGTAATTTCGCTCGTCTGACGCCAACTGACGAGAGCCACTTTTTAACTGTAGGAGAGAGCCAATTGCGTAGTTTACTTGGAGATCATTTGCTACAACGACTCCAACAGGACACTGAAGGGAAACTACATCAACGCCTTTTCCGTTGCCTGCGTGGTGCCATTATTGATGGAGTCATCCAGCCCAAGACTCGTCTACCTGCATCACGTGACTTAGCCAGTGAAATTCATGTTTCTAGAAATACAGTGCTTACCGCCTATGAACAGCTACAAGCTGAAGGCTACTTAGAAGCCCGTACAGGTCATGGCACATGGGTTGCCGAAAAATTACCAGAGAGTTTTTTAAATACTCAAAATAAGAAAAAAGCGGTTTCAAGCCCGAAAGTTCAAAGCTCTTATGCCCTTTCGCAGCGTGGTTCTAACTTATTAGGCTATGCAGCAGCGTCGCCACACCAATGGGGAGCTTTTGTGCCAGGGGCGCCCGATGTAACAGAGTTTCCACATCATATTTTTAGTCGTATTCAAGCACGCCTAAGCCGCGAACCGGACATTAACCGCCTGATTTATAGCAACGCTGGTGGCTGTATCGAGCTTCGAAGTGCTTTGGCAGATTACTTACGTGTTGCACGTTCGGTTCAGTGCGATGCAGACCAGATTATTATTACCGAAGGCATTCACCAAGCGATTGATTTAGTCTCGCGTGCACTGAGTGATATTGGTGATCGAATCTGGCTTGAAGATCCCGCTTACTGGGGAATGCGTAATACCTTACGAATTAATGGCCTCGATATTCAACCGATGCCTGTCGATGCAGAAGGTATTATTCCTGAAGAAAATCCGGCAAAGCCGCCTAAGCTCATTTTTGTGACACCATCACATCAATATCCGCTAGGTTCACATTTAAGCCTAGATCGACGACGCAAACTGATTGAAATTGCACGCCAGCATAATAGCTGGATTGTAGAAGATGATTATGACAGTGAGTTTCGTTTCTCAGGCCAGCCTTATCCATCTTTGCAAGGCCTAGAAAATGATGCACCTGTGCTGTACATGGGCACGTTTAGTAAAACCATTTATCCATCCTTAAGAATTGGTTATTTGGTCGTCCCTAAACCACTTTTTTCACCACTACGTATTGTGGCAGCCGAGCTTTACCGTGGGGGTCATTTGCTTGAGCAAAAAGCCTTAGCTGAATTTATTCGTGAAGGCCATTACGAAGCGCATATTCGCCGTATGCGCCTGCTCTATGGCAAGCGCCGTGACTACTTGGTGAGTTTAATTCAACGTTACCTTGGCCCCGAATTTATTCATGAATATGACGAAGCCGCAGGGTTACATCTAGTTTTAAAACTTCCAAACGCTTGCGATGATGTCGCGATTGCAGCGACTGCACTTGAACGCGGTGTTAAAGTTCGACCACTGTCTCAGTACTACATGCAGTCGCATGCACATGCAGAACGTGGACTGCTTATGGGCTTCGCTTGTGTAAATGAAAAAGATATGGTGATGGCTTTTGGTGTCTTGCTTCAATGCTTACGTGAAGCAGGCGTACCTACGCTGAATTAGTTGTTTTCTCGTACTAAGCCAAATAAAAAGAGCCTCGCAGTGAGGCTCTTTTCTATTTAAAAAATTAAACTAACTTTTCTTCATGGCTATGAGTTAAATGAGTCGCTCTACGCTCTTTACCCCAACCTAGTTTTTCAGACAGCAAACCGAAGAATACAATAATGCCGAACAATGCTGTAGTGTAAATCACTTCTTTAAAATATGTGCCTTCAATCAACATGGTAAGAATTGCACCAATAATTGCAAAGATCACCACGTAAGTTAAGTAAGGGAACATCCACATTTTAAAGTCAATTTTCACGCCTTCAGCTTCTAACTTCTTACGCATACGAAGCTGAGAATAAGCAATCGTCAGGTATACATACAGTGTTGCTGCACCTGTTGTTAGCATGAAAAAGTCATACACATCCATACTCTTGGTTGCAGTTAAAATTACCGCAATTACAGAGAAGAAACATGACACAATCACGCCCACCCACGGACTGCTTTTACTGTTTACAGAGCCAAAGCTTTTCGGTGCATCACCACGTTTAGATAATGAGAACAACATACGTGAACACGTATAAAGCGCTGAATTAAAGCAGCTACATACCGAGGTTAGAACCACAAAGTTTACGATATGGCGCGCACCCGGAATACCAAGCGCAGACAACGTAACGCTATAAGTTCCCCAAGTCGAATCTTTCAAAAGTTCATTGTTGTGAGGAATTAAACATACCGCCACAAACATTGAGCCAACATAGAATAAAATAATTCGCCAAACTACCGAGTTTGAAGCTTTACGAATTTCTTTAGATGGATTTGCAGACTCTGCCGCTGCTACAGTCACAATTTCAGCGCCAATATAGGCGAACATCACCCCAAGTAAGGCGGTAATAACGGATGAACCACCATTAGGCATAAAGCCTTGAGAGGTTAAATTACTGATACCAGATGCAGCTGGATTACCCCAAGGCCACAAATGCATGATGGCTAAACTACCAATCACCAAGAAGATCACAATCGCAATCACTTTGATGAGAGCGAACCAGAACTCGAATTCACCATAGTTCTTTACGTTCTGTAAATTGACTGCAACCAGTGCACCAATGACGACAGTCATATAGACCCAGATCGGTATAAACGGGAACCAGTTATTTAAAATTTTACCTGCCACATAAGCTTCCCACCCCATGAGCATTGCCAGCGTACACCAGTACAACCACCCAATTGAGAAACCTGCCCAACGACCAATTGCGCGGTCCGCATAAGTTGAAAAAGAGCCACTGTCGGGGTTTAAAACGGCCATCTCGCCTAGCATACGCATGATGAACCAAACGAGTAGTCCACCTAAAGCATAGGTTAAGAAAACCACAGGACCTGTGTTGTAGATGATACTGCCTGAGCCAACAAAGAGAGAGCCACCAATAACCCCTGCTATCGAGATCATGGTTAGATGGCGTGATTTAAGTCCATGTTTTAAACTTTGGGAGTGATTGGCTTCAGAACCATTTTGATGAGCTGCCATATCATTTTCCTTAATATATGGAGGATATCGGCTAGACTCGGAAATCCTCCGAAGCCAAAAAATATCCCCTAAAAATTTAGCCGTTTTGCTCAATTCCTAAAACAGAAAATTCACTGAGCTTATCCGGCGCTTCCGTATGCATACTTCCAATGGCTTTAATTTGTCGTTTCGGCACTCAAGAAACGAGAGCCATTTTTGTAATAAAAGAGAGAGCCAATTGCAAAATTTATACGCAAAATTGGCCCTTTTTATATTGGATGAGGGTAAGTAATTTTTAGTTTTTATTTTAATGAGCTTGAAATTCTTTAGTTTTGTTCAGAAATTAATAACGCCTTTGTTCCTGTTTCTAAGGCTCTAAATATATGCTTTTGATCGGCTGGATAACAAATATAGTCTCCGACGCCAAGCTCAACTGCCTCATCAATTAAACCCACTAAAGCTTTGCCTTCGACCACAATAATATGTTCTACAGAACCAACTGGATGCGGCTCTGACAGTCGGTCTTCACCCGGCTCCACAATCAATAAATATACATCACGGCGCGCATGCGGTGGACAAGTCGCCAACAAAATTGCTTTGTAATTGGCAATCTCGGAACTCACCGTTGGCCCATCACCACAGCGAATGACTTGCACTTGATTGCTTGGTTCTTCCATCAGGCGTGCGAATGGAATATTCAGTGCAACACAAAGTGCCCATAAGGTTTCAATGCTTGGGTTACCTTGCCCGGCCTCTAACTGCGAAAGTGTAGATTTGGCAACACCTGCACGGCGAGCAACTTCTGCCAATGAGAGCCCTGCTCTTTGGCGTTCACGCGTTAAACCTTTGGCAATAATTTCAATTGGCTGAGACATTCACCGCACCCGTTCTATAAAAAAAACGATCGTTCGTTTTGACAAAACAATCAGACTTATTCATTATAATGGAAAATCGTTCGCTATATCATACTATGTCCACATACGCTCTCATTAAGAAACTTAGTAAAGACACCACTCGCTCGATTTTCTTTGTCTGTCTAGCAACCAGTGTTGTCGGTATGTCTTTAGGTTCACTCGCTGCAAGCTATGGCTTAGCACTCTGGATTCCGCTTTGCCTATCTGTCTTTGTGCTTGCAGGAACTGCTGAATTTATTTTTATTGGATTCTTGGCTGTAGGTGGTAGCCCAATTGCGGCTGCGATTGCAGGACTACTCGTCAATTTAAGGCATCTGCCTTTTGGTATTGCGGTCAATGAACTAATCCGAGGTAAATTCTCTCGATATTTCGGGGCTCATATCATGAACGATGAGAGCGTTTTGTTTGGTATGGCACAGCCTGATTTTGAAACAAAAAAGGCTGCTTACTGGCTATGTGGTATATGCATTATGCTGACTTGGCCCCTCGGTGTCACGGCTGGCTATTTTATTGGAAGTGCTATTCCAGACCCGAAAACATTTGGCTTAGATGCAATTTTCCCTGCCATTTTAATTGCACTTACTTTTAATGCTTTAAAGAATAAATCTACACGAAAAGCTGCATTTGCAGGGTCAACTTTAGCGCTGATGACTACACCTTTTTTGGCCTCAGGACTTCCAATTCTGATTTCGCTTTTTGGCTTGATATGGGGTAGAAGGAAATGAGTCAACAGTTACTTATTATTGTAGGAATAGCTCTACTTGCACTTGGAACGTACAGTATTCGTTTTGCTGGCTTTCACTTAGGTGCCAAGTTTTCGTTTTCTGAAAAATACCAAGTTTTACTCTCAAATGGCGCAACCGTTTTGCTCTGTGCCATTGCGGCGACCACTACATTTTTTGAAGGCCAACATTTCGCAGGTTTTGCGCGTATATTTGGGGTGGCTCTAGCGCTTTTCTTGGTTTGGAAAAAAGTACCGCTGTTATTGGTGATTTGTTTGGCTGCTGTTGGCACGGCAGTTCTACGTTTGCTGGGAATTGAATAATAAAAAAGGCGAGATAAACTCGCCTTTTTTGAAACTTTGATTAGAACGGTAAATCATCGTCTAAATCAGCTGGTGCAGATGCTGGTTGTTGCGGCGCTTTAGGAGCAAAACCACCACCTTGCGGGCTATTGCCACCATTACCGAAACCACCTTGATTACCATAACCACCACCATTGTTTTGACCGTAGCCGCCACCTTGGTTGTTATTATTTTGATAACCGCCACCTTGTTGAGGTGCGTTAAAACGTGGTTGATTAAAATCATTACCGCCAGCGAAACCTTGTTCACCTTGTTGACGAGCATCTAACATTTGCATCTGGTCGCCACGGATTTCTGTCGTATAACGCTCTTGGCCATTTTGATCTGTCCATTGACGTGTACGTAATGAACCTTCAATGTAAACCTTAGAACCTTTACGTAAAAACTGCTGAGCAATTTCCCCTAAACGGTTATGCAAAACAATACGGTGCCATTCTGTTTGTTCTTTACGTTCACCTGTATTTTTATCAGTCCAAGATTCACTTGTCGCGATCGAAAATTGGGTCAACGAACCCCCATTTGGAAAAGTTTTTGTTTCAGGATCACGACCCAAAGTACCAACCAAAATAACCTTATTTACACCACGCATTAGCTGTCTTCATCCTATTCATTTCTATGTTTTACTTTATAAGAGTTATGCTTAAATGGCTACCTCTTTACCAAACAACTGCGTTAAATCACGTCGTGCAGCATCATCAAGAGACTGTTTATCGACTTTAATATAAGCAACTTGCTGGTCAGGCATCACCACAACTTCTTCAATACCACGAATTGCCAATAGCTGTGTAGTCCACTCATTCACCTGTTGCACTTGCGGCAATGGCAACACAATCGATGACAAATACCGCGGCTGAGCTAAACCAAAACTAATTAGCAACCATATTATAGCAATCCCTGCTAAGACACTCCATCCAATCGCAGTATTATGTAACATCAATAATTGACCACCCAAGGTGCCACCAAAAAAAGCACCTAAGAACTGGCTACTGGCATTTACACCCATAGCGGTGGCCTTCGACTGAATTGGAGCCGACTTTGACAACCAAGAAGGCAATAAAGCTTCCATAACATTAAATGCAATAAAGAAAATACCGAGGCCTGCAAGCAGGACATATTTAGACTGATAACCAAATATAAGGAGTAGTAAACCCGCAATAATGCCTGTAATTGCCGTTAAGAAAATGCCCCGCATTTTGCGATATTTTTCAGCGAGGATAATGCTTGGAAATGCAAAAAATAAACTAATGACCAAAAGTGGCAAATACACCAAACCGTGGCTCGCTAAAGGAATATGCGCGAACTCGATAAGCTGTGAAGGCACATAAATAAACATGGCAGTCAGCAATAAATGCAATGCAAAAACCGAAACATGTAAACGGTTTAAATCACCCATTTGAATGACTTGCTTAAGCTGTGCCATGTAGCCTTGCTGATAGTTACGATGATGGCGAGTCACTTTAGGTACAAGCAATAGCATCGCAATCGCAATCAAACCCATAATGGTCGTGACAAAGAATAATCCTGAAATACCGACAAGACTTGTGAGCCAAGGCCCAAGGCTAAACGCGACAACAAAAGATAAACCAATACTCATGCCCATAGCAGCCATGGCTTTAGTACGCTGCTCTTCACGCGTCACATCAGCTAAAAGTGCCATGACTACTGCCGAAACCGCCCCAGCACCAGCGATGGCACGGCCAATAATCACGCCATAAATCGTGTCAGATAAACCCGCAATTGCACCACCAATAGCAAAGAGCAATAAGCCAAAGACTACAAGCGGTTTACGGCTAAAACGGTCAGCCAGCAAGCTAAATGGAATTTGTAAAATCGCCTGACTTAAACCATATACACCTACGGCCAAACCAATAAGTGCCGGAGTCGCATATTGATATGACTGCCCGACTACAGAGAAGACAGGAATAATCATGAACAAACCCAACATGCGTAGCGCAAAAATACTACTTAAAGCAAAAGTTGAGCGGCGTTCCAAAGCATTCATCATATCAATACACGTTATCAAACTAGGCAAATTATAAGCCGATTCGTTTCTAAAAATACGGGAGAGATGATTTAAAATAACGATTTCGGCTGAAAAAAATAAAGAGGCATTTAGCCTCTTTATTCTATCGAACTTTACTGAAAATTAGCTTAAGACGACTCTTGTTCGCGTTTCGCATATTGGATAGATGCAATCACTGCCCATGCAATAAATGCAACACCAATGAGGCCTGTCACGACTTCCGGTATATGTAAACCTGTACCACTTGCAATCATAATGAAAGCCAAAGCACCAATCGCATAATGGGCACCATGCTCTAAGAACACATAAGCGTCTAATGTGCCCTTTTCAACAAGATAAACCGTCATTGAACGAACGAACATCGCACCAATTGCAAGACCCAACATAATCACGACAACGTCGCTGGTAATTGCAAATGCACCAATTACACCATCAAAACTGAATGATGCATCTAACACTTCAAGGTATAAGAAACCGCCCAAACCGGCTTTAATCACACCAGAAGCAGCGCCTGAACCATCTTGCATGACTGCATTACCATCTTCATCAATTTCAGGTTCGCCGCCCAATAAATGGCTAAGAACTTGCACACCAATGTAAACCACAATGCCCCAAACACCAGCCATGGTTACAGCTAAACGCTCATGATCTTCAACATAACCAGCCATTACAATTAAAGCGATGAGTGCAATAAAAACAGACATTGCCGGTACGTTAGCCAAGTCAGATAATTTGACTTCAAGCCATCTAAACCAATGCGTTTCTTTCTCTTCGTCAAAGAAGAAGTTTAAGAAAACCAACAATAAGAATGTTCCACCGAAAGCTGAAATTTCAGCGTGGTGAGCCATTAAACGTTCAGAGTAAGTTTTCGGATCATTGAGTGCCATTTTAGCGACTTCAATAAAGCCCATATCGGCAGTCATAGAAACGATCAAGACAGGGAAAATCAAACGCATACCAAAAACGGCGATTAAAATACCGACTGTCAAAAAGATCATTTTCCAGAAATGATCCCACCCACGAAGTACCGATGCATTTACGACAGCATTGTCAAAAGATAATGAAACCTCCATTACAGCTAAAATTGCAGTAATGGTTAAAGCTTTAAGCATGGTAGACACGCCTGCTTCAGGTCCATGGGTAAAACCCCAGTAAGCGGCGAGTGCTAAACACACCACCGTAAAAAATATCGAAAATCGGAAATGCTTCATGGATCAGACCTATACCAAGAACTAAATTTAATCTTTCTTAAAAACCGCGGCTATTATATCGATAATTAACCACAAAACGATGTTGTTTTATGCCGTTATTACCTTTACTTTATCCCTATGTTTAATAAAGAAATTTATAATATTTAATTAACTTATTAATCGTATTAAATATTTTCTTGCGATATATCTACCATTATTATTTTTGTATTTTAAAATTGATTTAAAATCCGCTTCAGCTGTCTTATTTTAAATGGAATGATTTTATGCTTTTTTCTCAAGAACTCTGGCAACGTAATTTAAATTTATATCAAAAAATTCTCGACCTGCCTTTTAATCAGGAACTTGCTAACGGTACTTTAGATAAAGAAGCTTTTTGTCATTATGTCATTCAAGATGCTCAATACCTTGTGGCTTATGGCCGCGTACTGGCTGTTGCGGCAGCTAAGGCGTTCGAGGCCGATGATATTATGCAATTTTCAGATGCCGCTAAAATTGCAATTGTGGTTGAACGTAGTTTGCATGATGACTTTATGAGAAACTTTGGGGTAACCAAAGAAGAATTTAAAAACACCCCATTAACTTTGGCAGGCCATCATTACACTTCATTTTTAACAGCAACTGCTTGGTCTGAGAGTTACCCTGTTGTACTCGCTGCGCTGTTACCTTGCTTCTGGATTTATGCCGAAGTCGGTAAAGATATTGTAAGTAAATCAATTCCTAATAACCCTTACCAAGCATGGATTGATACCTATGCAGGCGAAGAGTTCCATACCGCTGTTCGTAATGTGATTGCGACGGTAGACAAGGTTGCCGCACGTTGTGATGCAGACACTTTAGAGAAAATGCATGCCGCTTACACGATGGGTGCAAAACTTGAGTGGTTATTTTGGGACAGTGCTTACCATCAAAGACAATGGTTAGGTTTAGACCATATTTAAAACTTTAAAAGAATCGATCAGCTGCTTCATACCTGATCGATTCTCAATAAAATGCGAGATAAGTATGTATATCGGCGAATTAGCATCTTTAACTGGAGCTACTCCTAAAGCCATTCGACATTATGAAAAATTAGGCTTGCTACCAGTTGCAAAAAGAAAAGGAAATTATCGTGTTTATGAAGAGATTGATGTCAAATCCGTTAAGATGATTCGCCTTGCTCAAGCTGTTGGATTTAGCCTTTCCGAGCTTTATGACTTGTCAGCTTTAAAATATAAAAATAATCGCTTTCCGGTAGAAATCGCACAGCAGCTTATTCAAAAAAAGAATCAACAAATTATTGAGCAAAAAGAAGCATTAAATCGTTTACAAGACGATTTAAAAGAACTGGAAGATGAGATTATTGAAACTTATATTACCAATAAGATTTCTGCCTAAAACAACTTATTAAAATCTATAAATAGCTTACAAAATGAGTGCTTGACTCTGCCCTTAGGGACAAGGTTTATCGTAATAACTCCTTTTATTACGGATAAATAAAATGAGTGCTCATCTTTCTACATTTAAAAATTCAACAGCATTAATTACAGGTGCATCTTCAGGAATCGGTAAAGCCTATGCTAAAAAAATTGCATCTTTAGGAATTCATCTGATTTTAACGGCACGTTCCGAACAAAAATTAAATGATTTAGCCGATGAACTCAGAAAAAAATATAGCGTAAATGTTGAGGTGATTGTTTTAGATTTAGCTCAACCCGATTCAGCTCAGACCTTATTTAATGAAGTGCAAGCTAGAAAATTATCGGTAGAAATTTTAATTAATAACGCAGGGTTTGGGAAATGGACTAAGTTTCTAGATCAATCCATTTCTACCTATCAAGAAATGATTACGCTTAACATCAGCAGCGTAACATCTTTGTGTTATTTATTTCTGCCACATATGCTTTTGAATAAAAAAGGCATCATGATTAATATTTCATCGACAGGTGCCTTTCAACCTCTTCCTTATATTGCTGTCTATGGCGCAACTAAATCTTATGTATTGCAGTTTACTGAAGCACTTGCAGGAGAATACGGTTCTTCGGGCGTTAAGTTTATCGCTGTTTGTCCAGGCAATACCGAAACCAATTTTACTCAAGTCGCAAATGCCGATACGAGTGGTATGAAAAGCTCAACGGTAGACGACGTTGTCTCTGCAACAGTTAGAGCGTTAGATAAAAATAAAGCAACAGTTGTGGTGGGGTGTAGCAACTATTTGACATCTCAATTGCCACGAATCCTTTCCCGCCAAAAGATGATTAATTTAGTTGAAGGTATGCTCAAAACCCGTGTTGTTGAGCATTCATAAAAATACTTCAATTTAAAAGATTAAGGGATTTCTCTTAATCTTTTAATGTTGAAACAGTTGCCAACCGTAAATCAAACCTGCCGCAGCCACGACCCAACATAGAGTTGCTAATCCTAGACACGACCACATCGACATGCGTGTTGCCAGCACATAAACAGCCACTAAATAAATGGCATAAGGAATAAGTGACCATAGACCAAACAGAGCCGTTTTTTGTAACGCCTCTGCCCCTTTTTGCTGAAAAACAATCACATGAGCAATTAAAGCAAAGGTAGGAAAAAGCGGGACTAAACCAGCAATATAAAATGCCTTACTTTTCGATAAAATCGAAATAATGAGGACAACCCCAGCCCCCAACATACATTTTAAAAATAACGCCCACATGCGCTGATCCTATCTGGCCATTTCCATATTAAAACGCTGTATTGTGCGCTTTTTAAAGAAAATTAACAGCGACTAAAGCAATCAAAGCTGGAACTGCCTGAATATAAATAATCTTTTTACTGGCAGTCAGCCCGCCATAAATACCTGCAATCAGTACACAGCCTAAAAAGAAGTTGGCAATTGATGTCGCAAACGGTGCTTCAGCCAATAAAGACCAAAATAAACCCGCCGCTAAAAAGCCATTATAAAGCCCTTGGTTTTGTGCCATCACTTTGGTGAGCTTTGCTTTTTCAGCATTATTTCCAAAGGCTTTCATGCCATAAGGTTTATCCCACAAAAACATCTCTAACACTAAAATATAGACATGTAATATCGCGATAAGCGCAATGAATATTTGTCCGATCATATAGTTTTCCTTTTTATTTTAAAGATATGAAAAAAGACCAGTCTCTCGACTGATCTTTTAATGTTTTATGGTTTTAACAATACTTTGCCTTGTCGAGCACCTTGTGTTGCTTTTTGAGCAGCTGTTTTAATCTCATCAAAACTAAATACACCTTCTACAGGCAAAATTAATTTTTTCTGAGTCGCTAGTGTTAGCAGCTCAACAATCAGTTCCTTTTTACGTTCTGCTGGCATTTCTTTATTGACCACACTCGCCCAGAACCCTTTTACTGTTGCTTGTTTGAAAATCAAATCGCCTGATGAAATCTGCATGGTTTCACCAGTCATACTGCCAAACGAAACGAGCAAGCTATTTTCACTGAGTAAATTCAGCATTTCACCACTTGCGGTTCCGCCAATTGAGTCCACACCAGCAATAAGAGGTTGGTCACCGTGGAGTTGTTTAACTTGCTCTTTCCAGTTCGGCTGATCAGTTGCAACAACATGTTGAATACCTAAAGCTTGCATCTCTGCAATCGCATCAGTACGACGAACCAGATTAATCACAGGTAAGCCACGTGCCTGCGCAATCATCGCAACTGTTTTACCTACTGCACCATTTGCCGTGTTTTGAATGAGCCATTGACCCGGTTGAACGTTAACAAAATCTAAAAGCATCAGGGCACTAATTGGCATACCAATCAGCTGCGCTGCTGTTTCATCATCAATTTCATTATTGAGTGGAATAAGCCCTTGAGCTGGTGCAATAAAGTATTCAGCCCAACTACCATGCACAGCTGCCACTGCAATACGTTGCCCTACCTGTACATGAGTAACGCCTTCACCCAACGCATCAACAATACCAACAGCTTCACTACCGCCAATCGCGGGTAAAGTTGGCTTGTAGCCATAGCTTCCACGTACTGTCCATACATCATGATTATGAATCGGAGACATGATGGTTTTAATACGCACTTCGCCTGCTTTTGGTTCTGGCTTTGGCATATCCGCCTGCTCTAAAACGTCTACAGGTTCGCCAAAATTACGATGGATAATACTTCGCATGCTTTATTCCTCTATCGGTTTTAAGAGTTGTTGGGTCGTTTCTAAAGCTAAATGTAGATGTGCTTTGTCTTGCGACAATTTTGTGAGTAAAGCAGCACCTAACCATAACTGATACATGACTTGTGCAGTTTTTAAAGGCTCAATATGTTTTGGAATTGATCCTTCTTGTTGCCCTTCTTTGAGTAGCAAAGCTAGACGCTGCGTTAATTTGTACACACCGTCATTGAGAATTTGACGCATATCTTCTGACAAGTCAGAAACCTCTGCTGCCAACTTCACAATCAAGCAGTTTTCAGCCCAGCTACCATATATCGGATCATCAATCCACGCCTGCCATAAGGCCATCAAACGGGCGTGGGCACTTTGCTCAGTGTGTTGCCAAAGTTGTTCCATACGAACTTTATAGTCCGCCATGTACTGCTCTAGCAAGGCACAACCAAAAGCCTCTTTCGAAGCAAAGTAGTGATAGAACGAACCTTTGGGTACGTCACAAGTCTTTAAAATTTCTTGCAAACCAACACCAACAAACCCTTTACGTAGTACCAGCTCAAAGCTGGTATCTAAGATGTGTTGTCGGGTAGTTTCGCTTTTGTTTAATCGTTTCATGAACACATCATAAACAACTATTAGACCAGTCGTCTAGTAAAATTATGTTGCTTGTAAAAATATGCGGAGAGTAGAAATGTAGAGTGAGGAATGTTAAAAATACAATCTGCTTATTTAAACAAATTTTGTCGATTGTCGTTTAACCGTCACAATTTGTCGCTTTAAATCATTTTGTACTACTTGAACAATTTTAAATCGTTATCATATAGGGTCTGTTGTTTATAAATAGCCATATCTCCCTGTGACTAATAAACAACACCTAAATTTTCATCAATACATAATTGAGATGTTTTATGAGCCAAAGTCATATCCGTATTCGAGGCGCACGTACCCATAACTTAAAAAATGTGTCACTCGATATTCCACGCGACAAATTTGTGGTGATTACGGGGCTATCAGGTTCAGGAAAATCTTCTCTTGCCTTTGATACCTTGTACGCCGAAGGACAACGCCGTTACGTCGAATCGCTTTCAGCGTATGCCCGCCAGTTTTTATCGCAAATGGAAAAGCCTGAAGTCGACTCGATTGAAGGTTTATCTCCAGCGATTGCCATTGAACAAAAATCTACCAGTCATAACCCACGTTCAACGGTTGGTACGATTACCGAAATTTATGACTATTTACGTTTGCTTTATGCACGTGTCGGCACGCCCTACTGCCCTGAACACGACTTGCCGATGGTTGCGCAAACCGTTTCTGAAATGGTCGATGCGGTAAAAAACCTTGAGGAAGGCACAGCACTGATGTTGCTTGCTCCAGTGGTACGTGAGCGTAAGGGTGAATACAGTAACCTGTTCGAACAACTACAAGGTCAAGGTTTTGTACGAGCGCGTGTTGATGGTGAAATCATTGATATTGATACGCCACCAGAACTCGACAAAAAGAAAAAACACACCATCGAAGTTGTGGTTGACCGCTTCAAAGTACGTGATGATTTAGGTAACCGTATTGCGGAATCATTTGAAACCGCACTACGTTTAGGTGGTGATATTGCTGTTTTATCATGGATGAATGGCGAACACCCAGATCGCGTCTTTTCTGCAAAACACTCGTGTCCTGAATGTGACCGTGCAGTGGCAGAGCTTGAGCCACGTTTATTTTCATTTAACAACCCATTCGGTGCCTGCCCTGTTTGTGATGGTTTAGGTACACGTAGCCACTTTAGCTCTGAAAAGCTCATTCCAAATCCTGAGTTGGCAATTAGCGAAGGTGCTATTCGTGGTTGGGATCGTCAGCGTCCATATTACTATTCGATGCTACAAAAAGTTGCCGACCATTTTGGCTTTCAACTTGATACGCCTTGGAACCAGTTAGATAAAGACACTCAAAAGAAATTTCTACAAGGTACTGGCAAAGAAAAAATCGATTTAAGTTATATCGATGAGCGTGGCCGCAAGCATACACGGGTGCAACCTTTTGAAGGGATTTTGCCGCACCTTGAACGCCGTTACCGTGAAACTGAAAGTAACTACGTACGTGATGATTTAGCTCAATATCTCTCTAATGCAGCGTGTGATGCATGCGGTGGTTCACGTCTAAATGAAATTTCACGTCATGTTCGTGTAAAAGATAAAACGATTGCCGACATTACCCGCATGTCGATTGGTGATGCAGAAAGCTACTATCAAGATTTAAACCTTGAAGGTGCTAAAGGCGAAATCGCAGATAAAATCTTTAAAGAAATCCGTGAGCGTCTACACTTCTTGGTGAGTGTTGGTCTGAACTATTTAAGTCTGGCTCGCTCTGCCGAAACGTTATCAGGTGGTGAGGCACAACGTATCCGTCTAGCTTCACAAATTGGCGCAGGTTTGATGGGTGTGATGTATGTACTTGATGAACCGTCTATTGGCTTACATCAACGCGATAATGATCGTTTATTACAAACCCTCATTCGCTTACGTGATTTAGGTAATACAGTTTTAGTTGTTGAGCACGATGAAGATGCCATTCGTGCAGCTGACCATATTATTGATATTGGTCCAGGTGCTGGTGTACACGGCGGTGTGATTATTGCTGAAGGTACTTATGATGAATTGGCTAAACATGCCGACTCACTCACAGGACAATACCTTTCTGGCAAACTCAAAATTGAAGTGCCAAAAAAACGGACTCAATCACCACGTCCAGATGAATTTATCAAACTTTCTGGTGCAGCAGGCCATAACTTAAAAAATGTCGATTTAACCATTCCACTTGGCATTATGACCTGTGTGACTGGCGTTTCAGGTTCGGGTAAATCAACACTTATTAACCGTACTTTGCTTCCATTGGCTGCAACACAACTTAATGGTGCAACGACCTTAACCGCTGAAAAGTTTGATTCAATTGATGGTCTACAACACCTTGATAAAGTTGTTGATATTGACCAAAGCCCAATTGGACGTACGCCACGTTCTAACCCTGCAACGTATACAGGGTTATTTACGCCAATCCGTGAGTTATTTGCGCAAACACCAGAGGCAAAAGCCCGTGGTTATAGTGCAGGCCGTTTCTCGTTTAACGTGAAAGGCGGACGCTGTGAAGCCTGTGAAGGCGACGGCATGATTAAAGTCGCAATGCACTTCTTACCAGATATGTATGTGCCTTGCGATGCATGTCATGGCAAACGTTATAACCGTGAAACACTTGAAGTCGGCTATAAAGGCAAAAACATTTCTGATGTTTTAGAAATGACGGTTGAAGATGCTGCTGAGTTCTTTAGTGCTATTCCAGTTATTCACCGTCGTTTAGAAACCTTAACTCAGGTAGGTCTAGGCTATATTCGTTTAGGTCAGGCGGCTACTACTTTATCTGGTGGTGAAGCACAGCGTGTCAAACTCGCACGTGAGTTAGCAAAACGAGATACAGGTAAAACCTTATATATCTTGGATGAACCGACAACAGGTCTACATTTCCATGATATTGCCAAGTTGCTCGATATTTTGCATGAGCTACGCAACAAGGGTAATACCATTGTAGTGATTGAACATAACCTTGATGTGATTAAAACAGCGGACTGGGTTGTTGACTTAGGCCCTGAAGGTGGTTCGGGTGGTGGTATGATCATTGCCGAAGGTACACCTGAACAAGTCGCTGAGGTCGAGATTTCCCATACGGGTCGTTTCTTAAAACCGATGTTGAAACAATAAAAAAAAGCCGGAAATCATTTTCCGGCTTTTTTATCCCTCTACAACATTTCGGCCCCGAGCTTTAGCTTTTAAAAGTGAACGGTCTGCTTTTTCTAACAGTTCCATCCAGCTTGTTGCTCCAATCGCAAAACCAATACTGACCGATACATGCAATTTTTCATGCGTATTAGATAAATTAACTTCTTCTAAAGAAATCGCAATACGAATTTTTTCAGCCAAGAGACGTGCATCTAAAAATGGTATCTGTTCTAATAAGATTAAGAACTCATCGCCACCATAACGAACGATTAAATCCGAAGCGCGCACATTCACTTTTAATTGATCTGCAATACGTTTAATCACTTGATCACCGACAATATGACCATATTGGTCATTCACATCTTTAAAGCGATCTATATCAATAATCATTAAACAAGTTTGTGAAAATTTTTGAGGGTAGCTCTCTACAATTTTTAGATATTCAGATAAAGCCAAACGATTGGATACACCTGTTAAAGGGTCTGTATTTGCAATATTTTTAAGTTGGAATTCAAAAGCATCTCGCTGCTTAAGCATTCTTTGTAAACGGTCAATCGCTTCAAATAGTGAAATAAACTCACCCTTTTTAGGATTCAACTCATCTACCGGATAATCTTTGCTATGAGACAAATCAAGAATTAAGGTTCGGGCCTGAATAAGGGGCTCAAATACCCTTCTCTTTGCATAAATTAAGGTAAGTAAAGCAGCCGCTAACGATATGCTAGAAATAAGCAAAGTCAGAAAGAATTTCTTTTTTGCCAAATAATTTTCTTGAGAAGCGATAAAGACACTTTTATTAAGTAGGAAGTTTTGTAAATCGATGACTGTTGTAAATTTATCAACAATTTGGTCTGTCAGTTCAGTTCCATTTAAATGATAAGCCTCATTTTTTTGGCTTTCTTCTAAAAGTTGACCAACAATAGGCACGCCTTTATCTAAAAATTCAGTTTTAACTCTCGCATAAAGGCGATGATATTCTGGAGTCTTGGCCTGCTCAGACTGTAGCGTATCTACAAGTGCCCATAAGTACCGAGCTTGCTGTTGAGTCTGCAAAGAGCGCGCCCGATTATCATTGGGTATGGTTTCTTTAAACGTCACTGGTGCAATAACATTAGATGCGGTGCGACCAGCCTGATCACGCATATCGGTTAATACAACAATCAAAGTAAAATAGTTATTAATTTGACTGTCTTTACTTTTTAACTGCAACATGAGCTTTTGCAAAATTTCTCGGCAACTATCCCAAGCACCGAACATACCCAAAATTGCATGATCGAATTGCATAGAGGTTCGTGCCTGTTCAGGTGTTGCAGCATAGTAGTCGACGACAGCCCGCGCCTGCTTCAAATCATCTTTAAATTTAGTATCTAAAGTATTTGCTAAATCGGAATAGCCTTCTTCCTTTAAAATACGAATAGTTTCATTAATTTGCTGATCGACAGTAAGTCGGTATTCTTTTAGCTTCTTCTGATTTTTTAAAAAGTCGGTAGCGTTACTCGACATTAATTTATTTGCTGGTGCACGCTCTTTAGATACCTTATTTGCAACTTCAGCAATCGATTTTAAGCTTTTGATTTCAACCAAAGCTTGTTTAGTTTTTAAATACTCTTGATAACTGCTAACAATAAGAGGCACAGCCATAAACAGTAAGGACAGAATAATGACCAACATGAAGAAAAATAGTCGATTACTGATATGTTCTGAACGTAATCCTGACATTTCTAGCTGGTACTCCGTAAATGTCCTACCATCATCACAACTATAGAATGAAGTAATTAACTCGCATCCTAGCACTTTAATGAGCAGAAGTTCAGCAACAAAGTTTGAATAACGCAATATACGCATTCATTGTTGGTATTTCATAAAAATCTGATCGAAAGAGCAAATGATGGCTATAGCAAAACTCCATTTTACAGCTGAAGTAAATTTCGCAATCTTATAAAAAGATTCTTTTTCCTCTTGGATGCCACTCCCAGCATCCGAAACCCAGCGCTAAGCTGGATTCTTTTTATACAAACTAAAAAGAAGAAATTTCATGTAATTTTTTTAACAAATGTTAATGTTTTCTTATAGATAAAAAAAAGCTCAACCTTGGGGAAAGCTGAGCTCGTAAAGTCTGATGTGATAACACATCGTATCTGGGAAAGCACTGCTAACTATAAAAATGTTAGATAGTGAACTTTGCAATTGAATTGTGTGACTTATCTCTAATTTTGTAAAGTTGATTAAATTGATCAGAATTAATTTTTTAATCGTTTTTTTGATTTAAAAACGTATTTTTTTTGCCTTATTCAATTATATAATAATTCAAAATAGATAGATTATTTAGATAAACTTATCAAAATAATGTTAACTATTACTCAAAATATATAAAAATTGAAACAAGAATAATGTTTGATCGATTATTTATTAATCATATCGACATTTTTATTAACGTTAAATCCGATTAATAAAATCATTTTTTCCAATTATAAATGTAATTATTTTTAAACTATTTAATGCCAAATCCTTAGGAAGCTTAAGGTTTAGCTGCTTGTTAATGTTCATTTTTTTAGCAGGTTGACATAAAACACTTCAATTGGTCTTTTTTTAACCATTTTTAACATAAGTGTCAAATTTCATTAACATTCCGTTTCATCTATTATTGACTTCATAAATTGTTACAATACAATGACCCAAGCTTTATCTCTTGTTAACGCTGGAAATGATTATGAAAAAACTTGGTTTAGCCACTGCTGTATTATTAGCCATGACCGGTGCTCATGCTTATCAATTTGAAGTTCAAGGTCAATCTGAATATGTTGACACAACTGCAAACGATAAAAACTTCACTGGTACTGCTCAAGGTACTTATTACTTCAAAAATGTTGATGCGTCTAAAGGTCCTTTAGCTGAAGCAGCTTTCTTAAACCAAGCATCTAACGTTTCTGTTGCTTATAACTATATCAAATATGATGAGAAAGACACTGTAAACGTTGAATCTCACACTTATGGTGTTAAAGGTGAAGCATACGTTCCAACTCCTTACGTACCAGTTTATGCTAGCGCATCTTACAACCACACTATCAATGATTTTAAAGATGGCGTAAGTGATGACAACGGTGACCGTTATGCATTAGAAGCTGGTGCAATGTTGTTACCTAACTTCTTAGTTGCTGTTGGTTATACAAGTGTTGCTGATCAAATTTCTTTAGATGCATTCGGTGTTAATAAATACGGAATCGCTAAAGCAGTTGGTGAATCAGTTGCTATTGATGAAAAACAAGATGCTGTAACTGCTCGTACTAAATATGTTGGAAACATTGATGGTACTAACATGGCGATTGGTTTTGAAGCATTTGCTTTATTTGCTGAAGATAATGCTTACGGTATGAAAACTGATCTTTTCCTAACTCCTAAGTTAAGCGTTGGTGCATCTTTTGCTGATGTATCTGCATTTAATTCTGGTTACGACCATGTTTGGGGCGGTCATACTCAATACTTCATCACTCCTGCTATAGCAGTTGGTGCTGATTTCGTTAAAGCAAATGCGAAAGATGGCAACCCACGTGATACACAAACTATCGGCTTAAATGCTAAATTCCGTTTCTAATTTAATTTAGAAATTGAATTCAAAAAAAGGACTCTATCGAGTCCTTTTTTTATGGTTGTTAACTTCGTACGATATTTAAGAAATGTAAATGACGCTCATACTGGTCAATAATATCCTGAATCAAATCCTCTTGAGTCCAGTCCATTACATCATAGTTTTGTCCGCCCTCTCTCAAAAATACCTCGGCTTGGAAATATTGCCCGTCTTCAGCTTCTGTACGCCCAATTAAAAAACTTGGTGGTACTGTTTCACGTGAAACAACTTTATAAATAAAATTAATTTCATGATGGTGATCGACTCGAAGTTGCATACCATCTTCAACTTCACTAATCGATACCTCAAGGTGGCGACGCTTAAACTCATGCTTAATATTTTCAAAAGCACTATAAACTTGCTTTTCAATATATTGCTTAACCTCTTCTTCACTATGTGGATAGTGCATGATTAGGCCTAAACGTTGCTGCCAGCTTCTCGGATTATGAATTGCACGTGGGGTAATTCGGGCTTCCTGAATTGCTTGCATTTTTGTGACATCAAGATGCAAAGCTTTTATTAATCCCCAGCTCATTAAAAGCATGACCACAGTAAATGGTAATGCACTCATAATGATTGAAGACTGCAATGCAGCAAGTCCACCTGCTAAAAGTAAAATAATAGCCAGCACTGCCATGAGTACTGTCCAAAACAAACGTTGCCACGTCGGTGAGTTATCAGTTTTTGCTGTTAAGTAATCAGTAACCAGTGCACCAGAGTCAGCCGAAGTTACAAAGAAAAGAATAACTAATATTGTTGCAATAACATTCATGACACCTGACCATGGCAGGTGCCCTAAGAATTCAAACAGTGCAACTGATGAGTCTTGCTGAACAGCCTGAATGAGAGTGGTTTGATGTTCATGAATAATGCTAAATAACGCAGCATTTCCTAAAAAGCCCATCCAGATAATGGTAAAGCCTGTTGGAATAAGAAGAACGCCTACAATAAACTCTCGAATGGTACGACCACGTGAAACCCTCGCGATAAACATGCCCACAAATGGTGACCATGAAATCCACCAAGCCCAATATAAAATAGTCCATCCCCCAATCCATCCATTTGGCTGATAAGCATATAAATTGAATGTCATGGTAAAAAGGTTAGATATATATTGCCCAGTGTTTTGAATAGTGGTTTGAAGTAAATAAATACTAGGGCCAGCAATGAAGACAAATACTAATAATATTAAAGCTAAAACTAGATTTAGTTCTGATAAGCGTTTAACCCCTTTATCTAGGCCTAAGAACACAGATAATGAAGCTAAAATGCTCACAAAAATAATGAGCAAAACTTGGATATTGGTACTTTGCTCGACACCAAATAAATAATGTAAACCAGAGTTAATCTGGGTGACACCAAATCCCAGAGAAGTCGCTACACCAAATACCGTACCAATGGTCGCAAATATATCAATGCTATCGCCCCAAGGACCATAAATCTTTTTACCAATGAGTGGATAAAGAGCTGAACGGGTCTTTAGAGGCAAATTATGACGATAAGCAAAATAAGCTAATGCTAAACCGACCACAGCATAAATTGCCCATGCATGTAAGCCCCAGTGGAAAAAGGTCACACGTAGAGCTTGTTGGGCTGCATCAATGGTCTGTGCATCTCCACTTGGTGGATTGACATAGTGCATGACAGGTTCAGCAACACCAAAGAACATTAGGCCAATACCCATACCCGCAGTAAACAACATGGCAAACCATGAACCGTTACTGTATTCGGGCTGACTATGGTCAGGGCCTAATTTAATCCGACCTATCGAAGAACAGGCAATATAAATCAGTAGTATAAGAAAGAAAGCAACCGATAAAACATAAAACCAGCTAAATGAATCAGTGATCCACTGTTTTAACTGCTGCGTGAGAAGTTCAAAAGAACTCGGAGCGATCACAACAACTGCTAGGAATAAAGCAATAATGATGACCGTACCCAAAAAGACATTGGGATTAACATTTGCGAACCAACTCGTTTGTTTGGAAGGCATAAATCCTCCATATTATTTTAATGAAAATGACAGGCTTAAAGCCAATAAAGACATTCAGGAATGAACAAAGTTATATCTTTCAATAGAGAAAGCCGATAATACTTTAAGTAAACTTAAATAATATTGCAGTTACAAAGGTGTAAATAAACTCAACACCTCCTTCTTTATTTATCAGAATTCTTTTTAGGTGCGTGTGAGATGTACTGTAAAGCGATTAAACGTGTAACAATTAATGCCAAGTACATAACGCCACAAAACATTTGTAACATCGCTAGAACACGTGCTGGTGGGCTAAGAGGCATGAGGTCAGACAGCCCTGTTGCTGACTGCAAACTAAAGCTTAAAAACAGTAAATCTAGCCAAGTTTGTATGTGATGGACATGGTTTGGATTTTGAAAGCTATTGGGAATTAATAGCTGACAAATGTTGTATAAAAATGCAAAACCCCAAGCGATTAGGGTAAAAACAGCTGCTGCTGCAAACAATTCATCCCGTGTTAGATATCGGTCGGCAAACATATAACGAAATAAACCATAAGCTGCCGAGAAATAAGCTAACGCTTCACAACTATGGGCAAAAATCTGGATCGTTAAATTGCTGTAGCCTAATAAAATAAAAACTGAAGATACAATTGCCCCACTTACAAATGTGAGGCCCAGAAAAGTGAACATGGGGGTCTGACGAATAACCTTAGCAATAATGAGTAAAGCGAGAACTCCCAATGCCCAAGTGAAGGTTCTATACGCCTCATTATCAAAAGTCAGCATGGCAAGAATAAGTAAAATGAACTGCACAAACAGCAACCATGCCGAAGGCAACAATCGAAAGCCTGCCCAAAACTCGATGATAGATCGCATTTAATTATTTTCCATTTTTTCTTTATGTTTTGAATTATAGAAAATCATACTGTACAAAAAATAGGATAAACAAGTTGTTCTTTATTAAGGAGCTTCTTTTGAGTAAGCCATACAAGAGAAACAAAAAAAGCCCCGTAGGGCTTTTTATGAGATGTTCAATATATTTTGATTAGTGATCCGATGCGCCAGAAGCCCCAATACCTGTCATTGAACGTACATATTGTGCATCGAAAGAAGCGCGTTCTTTTTTCGCACGTGCTGAGTTGTCAGTCACTGAGAAGAACCAGCAGCAAAGGAAAGACAATGGCATCGCAAATAATGCAGGACCGTTAAATGGATTGATTGGTGTATCAGAGATTTTTAACGTATCAACCCACACTGCTTTAGACAAGATGATCAGTACAACCGCTGTTACCAAGCCAACCACACCACCGATAACTGCACCACGTGTAGTCAAACCTTTCCAGAACATTGAAAGAACAAGTACCGGGAAGTTTGCACAACATGCTACAGAGAATGCCAAACCTACCATGAATGCTACGTTTTGTTTTTCAAACAAAATACCCAAAATCATGGCAAAGATTGCTAAACCAAGTGTTGCGATTTTTGACATACGAAGTTCAGAAGCTGGAGTCGTTTGACCTTTCTTAAATACGTTAGCGTATAAGTCGTGCGAAATTGCAGACGCACCTGAAAGTGTTAAACCAGCAACAACAGCAAGAATCGTTGCGAACGCTACTGCTGAAATGAAGCCCATGAACAAGTCACCGCCTAAAGCGTCACTTAGATGCACAGCCGCCATGTTGTTACCACCAACCAGCTCAAGCTTGCCTGACACTGCCATTTTTGCAACATCAAGGAATTGCGGGTTGTTTGATACGAACAAGATCGCACCAAAACCAATAATGAAAGTTAAAAGGTAGAAGTAACCAATGAAACCTGTTGCTACCACAACCGACTTACGTGCTTCTTTTGCATCTTTTACAGTGAAGAAACGCATAAGAATATGTGGAAGACCTGCAGTACCAAACATAAGCGCTAAACCAAGAGATAAAGCATCAATTGGATTTGCAGCAAGTTTACCTGGCCCCATAATTTTTGAAGCATCTTCAAAGCTTACGTTATGAACTTTACTAAACACTTCAATAGATTGGGTGAACATGTTGCTGAAGCTAAAACCAACCGCTTTCATCACCATGAATGCCATGAAGGTCGCACCGCTCAGTAACATGACCGCTTTAATGATTTGTACCCATGTGGTTGCCAACATGCCACCAAAAATTACATAGGCCATCATTAATAGACCAACGATGACTACAGCGATGTTGTAGTTCAAACCAAATAGCAATTTAATGAGCTGACCTGCACCCACCATTTGCGCAATCAAGTAAAACGCGACAACAACAAGCGAGCTAAAAGCAGCTAGAGTACGAACTGGTTTTTCTTCAAGACGAAATGACACAACATCGGAAAGGTTATATTTACCGAGGTTACGTAAGCGCTCTGCTACCAAGAATAAAACGATTGGCCAACCTACCATGAATCCAAGTGAATAGAGCAAGCCATCAAAACCTGAGCTAAATACCATTGCGGAAATACCAAGGAATGACGCCGCTGACATATAGTCACCTGCAATTGCCAAACCGTTTTGGAAACCACTGATTCCACCACCCGCAGTATAGAAATCTTGTGCAGATTGGGTTTGCTTTGCAGCCCATTTAGTAATGAACAGTGTGAAACCAACAAAGATGACAAACATGATAATGGCATGCCAGTTGGTTGCTTGTTGCTCTGCTTCACCTAAATCTGGGCTTGCCATAGCAACTGTTGAATATAGCGATGCTGCACCCAATAGGGCTTTCGCTTTTAATGAGTTCCATTTCATATTAGTGTAATCCTTTCTCGTGCGTGATGGCTTCAACTTCCTTCAACGCTTCTTCACTCAACTGGTCAAGGGTATTATTTGCGATATAGGAATAGACACCACAGAGTAGGAAAGATAAAACAATAATTCCTAAACCAAGCGGGATACCCCATGTCGTTACACCACCACTAAAGGAACTCATCAAAAATTCTTTGTTGTAGCCCACAAGTAGCATAAAGCCCACATACAGCACTAGCATGATGATGGTGAGCGTCCAGCTTAATGCACTTTTTTTCTTGACCATTTTTTGAAACTTTGGATTGTGTAGAATCTGTTCTACTTGGCTCTGATCCATAACCAAACTCCTTACCTAGTGCCCAACCTTGGTCACTTTTTTTTAATGTATTTTTTCATAATTAAAGTTAGCAAGATTCCAGCTTAGTCGTAACTTAGACTTTGGTCGTTAAAATTTAATCAATTTATAGCTTTGTTTCGGCTTGGGGTATGATAGACATAAGGTTTCACTTATGTAGGTCATATGAACAGCTGGCTGATTATTGGGGTTCTCACTCTTTATATTGCGCTTTTATTTGTCTGTGCTTTTTTTGGTGAGAAGCATGCCAGTCGTCTCGGCACACGTGGCCGCATGTTTTTATTTAGTTTAACTTTAGGTGTCTACTGCTCTTCATGGACATTTTATGGTGCAACTGGCGCTGCCGTACGTGAAGGCGTCATCTTCTTGCCTATTTATTTGGGTCCACTGTTATTTGTCTGGTTTGGTTATGATATCTGGCGGCGTTTAGGTCGAGTTCGCCAGCATCATGCGATTTCGTCAATCGCTGACTTTGTCGCAGCACGCTATGGTAAAAGTGGTGTACTGGCCTCATTAGTGACTATTCTTGCCGTTATTGCGATTATTCCCTATCTCGCGTTACAGCTCCGTGCGATTGCTTTAAGTACCTCTGTCATTATGGAGCAAAGCTCGCATATTCATACGACGACTAACAGCGTGTTATTGCTCACCAGTGTGCTTGCGATTTTAGCCATGATTTTTGGTACAAGGCAGATTGCAAACACAGAACAACACGGTGGACTCATGCTGGCGGTTGCATTTGAGTCATTTGTGAAGTTATTTGCCTTACTTTGTGTCGCTTTATTTTTTATTTTTGAATCACCGGCTAACCTCAGCCAAATGACCTCGGATGTAAACCAGACTTTTCAAGAAGTACAACTCTTTGGTGTCCCTGAAACTTTCTGGATTCAAACCTTACTGGCAGGCTTAGCCATTATTTGTTTACCACGTCAGTTCCACGTGGCAGTGGTTGAACTACGCGATGAAAAGCATATTCGCGGTGCTCGTAAATGGTTCGCGGTTTATCTCATTTTAACTATTCTTGCCATTATTCCAATTGCAAGTTGGGCTTTGCATGCCGCACCAAAGTTCCTGACTGTGCCCGATGTGGCTGTACTGTCCTTGCCTTTAAGTTATAACCAAGAGTGGCTCGCCTTACTGGCCTTTTTAGGCGGGTTCTCTGCATCAACAGGTATGTTACTGGTGTCATCAGTTGCTTTGTCTATCATGCTCAGTAACGACCTAATTATGCCAGCCTTGTGGCGTTTTAAGTTGCTGTCACGTCACGACAAACATTTACCTAAAGTTCTTAAATTTAGCCGTCGTATCAGTATTGTTGCGGTGATGCTGCTTGGCTTTTTATTCTTCCACTTCTTTAATGATATTAACCAACTTTCAGTATTTGGTTTACTGGCTTTTAGTGCGGTAGCACAATTTGCACCTGCACTCATTGGGGGATTGTATTGGCGAGGTGGAAGCCGCCAAGGTGTTTATGCAGGACTCATCATTGGATTTTTAATGTGGAGTTATACTTTACTATTTCCAACGATTTTACGTAGCTTGCCTGAAGCCTATCAGGATGCTGCTCAAAGTATCTTGCTTTTTGGTCCTTTTGGCATTAATGCCTTACGCCCAGAGTCTCTATTTGGTTTTGAGTCATTTGCACCTTTAACACACGGCGTGATTTGGTCGCTCGGTTTAAATATTCTTTTATATATCTGGATTTCTAAGCTTTACCGACCAAGTGTGGCCGAACAAATTCAGGCAGAAAGCTTTTTTTATTATGAAACCAAGCCGTTACCATCACCGCATACATCTACTGATTTAACCTACCTCCCCCATGATGCAGCTCGCTTAAAAGTAGGTGATTTATTTGCCTTAGCCAAAAGAATTACAGGTGAGCAACCCACTACACAAGCGTTCGAAAACTTTTGTGAGCAAAACCACCTCACCCTTAACCCAAATAGTATTGCCAATGGCATGTGGTGGCGTTTTACCGAGCAATATCTGGCAGGTATTATTGGTGCCGCTTCTGCACGTACATTGCTGACTACAGCAATGATTAATAACGGTCTCGCTTTAGGACAAGTCGCTAATATTTTAGACCAAGCCTCACAATGGCAACGTTTTAATCAGAACCTACTTATGACCATGATTGACCACATGACCCAAGGAGTAAGTGTGGTTGATAAAAATATGTGTCTGGTCGCGTGGAACAACCAATATTTAAAACTATTTGGTTATCCAAAAGACCTTGTTTATGTCGGCTGCCCAATTGCCGACCTGATTCGTTATAACGCTGAACGCGGCGAATGTGGCCCCGGTTCAGTCGAAGAGCATGTACGCAAACGTCTTCACTGGATGAAAGTCGGCAGCGCCCACGAGTTCGAACGTATCCGTAAAGATGGCCGTGTAATTCAAATGCGAGGCAACCCTATTTCTGGTGGTGGCTTTGTGACGACATTTGCTGACATTACCGCTTTCCGTGCGAACGAAGCAGTCCTTGAAGCTCGTGTAAAAGATCGAACCCAGCAGCTTGCTGATGCCTTAACAGAACAACAGCTTGCACGTGAACAAGCTGATATGGCCAATATGTCAAAAAGTCGATTTATTGCCGCGGCAAGTCACGACTTATTGCAACCTATGCATGCGGCTCGTCTGTTTAGTACTGTTCTTGAGCAAAGTATTTCGACAGAGGAAGACCGCCAAACCTTACAACAACTTGACCGAGCACTCTATGGTGCCGAAAGTATGCTGTCTGCCCTGCTCGACATCGCTCGTTTAGAAGGTGGCAGTATCCAGCCAAAAAGACAGCCTTATCCTTTGCATGATTTACTCAGTGACCTTGAGTTGCAGTTTAAATCGATCGCTGCACAGCGGAACATTTCATTAAAAGTTCATGATGTGTCGTTCTGGATTGATACCGACCCACAGTGGATCCGTCGTATTATTCAGAACTTTGTCAGCAATGCCTTACGCTATACCGCCAAAGGTCGAGTGGTGGTTGGTGTGCTTCGTTCTGCACAACAGCCGAATCATATACGAATTGGCGTTTGGGATACTGGACCAGGTATTGCTGAAGAACAACGAATTAAGCTTTTCCAAGAGTTTGAACGTTGTGGGCATTTATCACCTTGGGGTGAACAAGGTTTAGGGTTAGGGCTTGCCATCGTCCAACGTATGACAGGTTTGCTCAATTACCCAGTTCATGTGTACTCGGAGTTGGGCAAAGGCTCATGTTTTATGATTGAAGTGCCTATTGTCGAGCCACCAAAAGTTGCAACTCCGCCTGTACAAGCAGTGCCTTTAAAAACTAAAGCTTACCGTATTTTATGCTTAGACAACGATGAAACTATTTTAGAGGGTATGAGTAGTTTATTAGGTCGATGGGGTTATCAGGTGTTCAAAGCTACCGAACCTGAGCAGGCTTTAGACATTATTCAAAAAGAAAATATTCAGGTTTGGCTCATTGACCAACACTTGAATAACAACCAGCTAGGCGTGGATTTTATTAATCAAAATCGTCAAGAAGATGTTCCCGTTGCTTTAATTACAGCAGATTCTCACCCTGAGTTACCGCAGCAACTTAAAGAGCTGAATATTGTTTTACTTAAAAAACCACTTAAACCTGCCTCATTAAGAGCTTGGTTATCTGGGCTTAAAATTGCCAGCACAGCAGACTAATCTTTTTTCGCTCCTCAACCTTTTATAGGTTTGGGAGCGATTCTTGGCAAAAATGTTTGGCTAAATTTAAGCCAATAGGCAGAACTGCTCAAAAAGTTTACTTTTACCTAATAAATTATTGACCAAAATTTCCAAAGACTCTTTTTCTATGGCAAAGCCCACCTTTTTTGTAAGTGAACACGTGTACACCTAGTTACAATTTAATAAAGCATTGTTTTTATAATTATTTATTTACTAAAAACCACCATATACGACTTTAGTCGTATTCTACTTGCTTTCTGCATGACACATAAATATTCAAAACGCATTTTATTCGTCTGAAAATTTATTTTGCCTTATCGCACCCCTGCTCATGAATTAACGCAAAGGACCACTGCCATGAATATTTCTGATAACAACCCGCAAGGGCAACTTTCATCTCAACAATTTTATCGTCAATACAGTGCCAATGCCTTACTTCCAGAATTAGATTGGCAGAGTATTTTCCCACATAGCAAGCTAAGCGAAGCACATATCAAAGCACTTAACACAATTTATCAGTGTGCAGTCCCACTCGCGCTTAATGTATTTCACGATCTAAATTTTGATGTATTTGCACCTGCTGCTTATCATCCACAAGGCTTGGGCTTATTCGACAAGTTAGCGCAACAAGAAGAGAACTTCTTAAAAGTCCTTACTGCTGAAAGTGAAAATCTTGACCATGAGACACGCCATCAAATCTGGAGCATGCTACTCCGTGGTGGTGCTGTTCTGGTTTTCAAAGCTTGGCTAGGTCATGTCAAACTTGGAGAAAACCAGTTAGATATGACTCAATTTGATGAGCTTTCTGACTTGCTCTTTATTAAAACACCTCCACATCAACTTGCTGAACGTTTGCATGTAGATGAAAAAGCGAAACTTGACCATATCTTCTTAATGTATGGCAATGACATTTTCCTTGATCGATTCAACAGTCTGGAAACAGCTGCTTTGTTTGTTGATTTAGGCGTTTATGATGCAGCTTTCTTAAGCTTGCGTGATGACCGTGTAGCTGAATATTTAAAAAGCAAAGGCTATGTGACCCAAGAACAAATTGATGATTTGCAATGTGCGCTTAACCCTCTGTACTGCGACAGCCTAACACCAAAGCAAGATTGCCTTGCCTAAGTGGAACATATAAAAAAGACCTCAATTGAGGTCTTTTTTTATTTTTAGATTTTCTTATCTTCAATATTTAATGCGCTAATTGCCAATACAGCCTGAGTACGATTTTGTACGCCTAATTTTCTAAAAATAGCGGTTACATGGGCTTTAATAGTGGCTTCTGAAACATCGAGCTCATAAGCGATTTGTTTATTTAACAAGCCTTCTGCAACCATCATCAAAACACGGAATTGCTGAGGCGTTAAAGACTGAATACGTTCAGCCAAAGCAGTTTCATCTGCCGCTCGCGGGTCAAGATTAATATTTGATGGTAGGTTTGGTGGTAACCAGATTTCGCCATCTAGAACTTGACGAATCGCTTCGCCAATATGACTTGGATGAGCCGATTTAGGAATATAACCCATTGCACCATGTGCAATCGCACGTTGAATAATTGAAGCTTCTTCGTGTGCAGAAACCACAATAATAGGAATAGCTGGATATTGTGCTCTTACATAGACCAGAGCCGAAAAGCCTGAAGCACCCGGTAAATTTAAATCGAGTAATACCAGATCAGGTTCTGCCCCATTTTCCAAACGCTCATAAAACTCATCAACCGAAGCTGTTTCATGAATTTGTGCCTGTGGCAGGCTATAACGTACTGCTTGAATTAAAGCATGACGAAACAAAGGATGATCATCAACGATTAAAATATTCATAAGCGATTAAAGTAATCTTGAGCATAAGTATGGCCTATTGTAACCCTACTATTTAGATGAAAGATATGCTCATCTTATCCATTTTTATGCAAAATGTTGATAAATGCTGAACTTAGCCTCAATTTTTAGATGTTTTTACCTTTTAATCAAAATTAATCTGTTTTTTATATAAGCTTACTTTTTATTATAAAAAATATATCACCTATAATTATATGAAATAAAAACAGCAACTTAAACAAATTACAAAGTATAAAAATCAACTATTTAGGTTTTATATTTAAAACTGATAAGGTTGACCAATTTCGTTATTTTACAGTTTGCCGTCATTGTTGATTAATAAGTCCAATGTTGTTTTTTAGGCTTAGGAACCAAATCATGACTGGTATCGCATCATCAAAACCTTTAAATATTGTTGCCGTTTCTGGTGGATTAAATACCCCATCTAAAACCGAAAGTCTGGTTCAGGCCATTCTTGATGAGTTATCTGAAGCAATTGATATTAAAGTTCACTTTATTAAATTAAGTGAAATTGGACCATTATTAGGCGGTGCATTTTATCGCAACCAACTTCCACAGCGTGTACAAGATGACCTTGCAGCAGTTGAAGCAGCAGATGCTCTAATTGTCGGTACTCCTGTTTACCGTGCTTCTTTCACAGGTCTTTTCAAACACTTTTTCGACTTTGTTGAACAAACGGCATTGGTCGATGTGCCTGTACTTTTAGCTGCATCAGGCGGTAGTGATCGTCATGCACTCGTACTCGAACACCAACTCCGCCCATTGTTTAGCTTCTTCCAAGCGCAAACTTTACCAATTGGCGTATACGCGACAGATCGTGACTTTACCCCTGAATATACAGTGAAAAGTGAGCAATTAGCTGACCGTATTACCCTAGCAGTAGCGCGTGCATTACCAATTTTAGAATGGGCGCCAGCAAAAGGTAAACGTGCCGAGGTGATCAAATCTAAGACCCAGCAAGCGAATCAAGAGCTAGGTATTAACAAGCAAATTGAGCAAGAAGAAGTATTACCTTCAGCGGCTGTACCAAATCTTGATGCAGCAGAGTCTCGTTTGCATCACAAGTCTGGCAAATCATTAACGCATGTTGCCTAAGCTCAACATGGCTAAATAAAAATAACGAATGGGGAGAGCGCACCATGACGCAATTACAACAACCGATTAAATTTGCTTATTGGGTACCAAATGTAAGCGGAGGCCTTGTAGTAAGTAACATCGAACAGCGTACAGACTGGAGTTATGACTACAATGTTCGACTTGCACAGGCTGCTGAAAACAATGGTTTTGAATATGCGCTCACCCAAATTCGTTTTACGGCGGGCTATGGGGCAGAAAACCAGCATGAATCTGTGAGTTTCAGTCATGCATTACTTGCAAAAACTGAAAAACTTAAAGTGATTGCTGCGATTCTGCCCGGCCCTTGGAAACCGGCACTTGCAGCAAAACAACTCGCGACAATCGACTATTTAACTCAAGGCCGTATTGCGATTAACGTGGTGAGTGGTTGGTTTAGAGGCGAGTTTGATGCCATTGGTGAAGAGTGGCCTGAGCATGATGAACGTTATGTCCGCTCCGAAGAATTTATTCGCACGCTAAAAGGAATCTGGACCACCGACAACTATAGTTTCGATGGTAAATACTACCAGTTCCAAAACTACACGCTTAAACCGAAACCTTTGCAAAAGCCTTATATTGAAGTTTTCCAAGGTGGTAGCTCACGTGCTGCACGTGACATGGCTTCTCGCGTTTCTGACTGGTATTTCACCAACGGCAATACCGTCGAAGAAATTCAAAAACAAGTAGAAGACATTCGTACCAAAGCAAAAGCCAATAACCATCAGGTTAAAATTGGTGTAAATGCGTTCATTATTGCCCGAGATACCGAAGAAGAAGCAAAAGCAGTACTTCAAGAAATTATTGATAAAGCCAACACTGAAGCAGTAAATGCGTTTGGCGATGCAACTCGTGAAGCAGGTGCAGCTTCTCCAGAGCAACAAGGTAACTGGGCAAAATCAACTTTTGAAGATTTAGTTCAATACAACGATGGCTTTAAAACCAATTTAATTGGTACACCTCAGCAAATTGCAGAGCGTATTGTGGCGCTTAAAAATGTAGGTGTCGATTTGGTACTTTCTGGATTCTTACACTTTATTGAAGAGGTGGAATATTTCGGAGAAAAAGTGCTGCCGCTCGTTCGTCAGTTAGAACTTCAACAGGAAAAGGAGGTAGAAATCCAAGCGAAATCAGCCTAAAAAACTCCAGTTAAAACAGCGCAAGATAATAAAAACAACAAATTAAAATAAAGTTTTATTGGCTCCAAGACTCGGCTTGGAGCTTTTATTTTTTAAGGTTTCTCAACTTCTCGAACGACTGTTTCAACCGAATATCGGCACCATTTTGAAAGAACCTCAATAAATTCATTTAATGCTGCAGGTTCAAAATGACTGACTATCATATAACAAGCATTGCCCATGACTTTAAAGCATTCATCGATTTGTTCGTATTGCTTCACTAAATTTTCAATTTCTTCAAAAGCGCGTTGTTCATTTAAATGCAAATGAATAAATTGTTTATACGAATAGTGAACGGCAATGGTGTAGTTTTTGATAACCCCAGCATCCATTAATTGAGCAATTCGAGCACCCACAGCCTGCCCCGTCCGGTGAACTCGCTGCCCGATTTCTTTATTTGTCAGACGAGAATCTTGTTTGAGTAATGCAATAATTTTTAGATCAATCGGGTCTAATTCAATATTCATTTTTCATGGCGAAAGAAAACTAGCGTTAATGCTTTCATAGGACTATAGCCGATTTTACTGACAGAGAATAACCTTGTTTTATCTTATATGAACAAGAGTGTTCTCATGAAACAAGCACTGTTAGTTATCGATGTTCAAAATGATTATTTTAAAAATGGCAAAATGGAATTGGTTGGGCCAGATCAAGCGCTCGATAAAATAAAGCAGCTGGAACAATATTTTAACGAGAAAAACTTACCCATTATTTATGTGCAGCATATTAACCCGCCACAAGCCAGCTTCTTTCAAGAAAATACAGATGGAGTGTTACTTCATCCAGAACTCAGTGCTGGCAGTGATTCATTAATCGTGACAAAGCATTATCCAAACAGTTTTTTAGAAACCAATTTAAAAGAACTTTTAAAAGCACACCAAATTGAACAACTCGTGATCACAGGTATGATGACACATATTTGTATTGATTCTGGCACACGTGCAGCCAAAGAGTTAGGTTATCAGCCCATCTTAATTGCAGATGCTACCGCAACACGTGACTTAAGCTATGCTGGAAAGACTACAAAAGCAGAAGACGTACAAACAGCTTTTTTAACTGCGCTTAGTACGTTTGCAAATGTACAAAATACTGCTGACTTTTTAGCAAACGCTTAATAAAGCTTAATAAAAAAGCCCCAAATGGGGCTTTTCTTAGAGATTATTTTTGCTTATCGGGATAAACTGTGGTGATTAACTGATCTACCACAGCAGGTTCAGCCAACGTAGAAGTATCACCTAAACTATCCAGCTCATTTGCCGCAATTTTTCTTAAAATACGGCGCATGATTTTACCCGAACGGGTTTTTGGTAATGCTGGCGCCCAGTGCAGGGCATCTGGCGAAGCTACTGGCCCGAGTACTTTACGTACCCAGTTAATTAACTCTTTACGCAGTTCTTCCGACTCTGGAACACCCGCTTGTAAGGTCACAAAAGTACAAATACCCTGACCTTTAATATCATGCGGCATACCTACTACGGCTGCTTCTGCTACTGACTCATGCGAAACAAGAGCACTTTCAATTTCAGCCGTACCTAAACGGTGGCCTGAAACGTTTAAGACATCGTCAACACGACCTGTAATCCAGTAATAACCATCTTCATCACGGCGAGCACCATCACCTGTAAAATAAGTATTTTTAAAGGTCGAGAAGTAAGCTTCAATAAAGCGATCTGGGTCACCCCAAATGGTACGCATCTGACCCGGCCATGAATCTTTAATTACAAGATTACCTTCAGCCGCATCCTCTAGCTCATTACCTTCACCATCTACAATGGCGGGTTGAATACCAAATAACGGACGCGTTGCCGAACCCGGTTTTAATGCCGTTGCACCCGGTAATGGCGCAATCAAAATACCACCTGTTTCAGTTTGCCACCATGTATCAACAATCGGGCAACGGCCTTCACCAACAACGTTGTAGTACCAGTTCCAAGCTTCAGGATTAATAGGTTCACCCACTGAACCTAACAAACGCAGGCTACTACGGTTACTTTCACGTACATACGAATCGCCTTCTCGCATCATGGCACGAATCGCGGTTGGCGCTGTATATAGAATAGAGACTTTATGTTTATCGACCACATGACCAAGACGTGCCCATGTTGGATATTGAGGTACACCTTCGAACATTAAGGTGGTCGTACCATTTGCCAACGGACCATAAATCAGATAACTATGCCCTGTAATCCAACCAATATCGGCTGTACACCAATACACATCGTCTTGTTTTAAATCGAAGACTTCTTTAAAAGTACTGGTTACATAGACCAGATAACCGCCTGTGGTATGCAATACCCCTTTGGGTTTTCCTGTTGAGCCTGAGGTATAAAGAATAAATAAAGGGTCTTCTGCCTTCATTGGTTCTGGAGGACAGTCAGCATCCACCTCCATAATAATAAGGTGATACCACAAATCACGGCCTGGCTTCATTTCAATTGGGTTTGCATTGCGGTAAACCACAATTACGTTTTCAACGCACTCGGTACCCGGCAATGCTAAAGCCAAATCGACGTTTTCTTTCAGGGGTAATAGTTTGCCAGCACGTAGACTTGAGTCTGCGGTAATCACCAGTTTAGCTTGGCTGTCTTCAATACGACTTGCCAATGAGTCTGGCGAAAAACCGCCAAATACCACGCAGTGCACCGCACCAATACGAGCACAGGCTAACATGGCAATTGCAGCTTCTGTCACCATTGGCATATACAACACAACGCGGTCACCTTTACCAATGCCATATTTCTTTAAAACGTTGGCAAAGCGGCAGACTTCATCATGTAATTCTTTATAAGAAACAATTTTATGACGAGAAGGATGGTCTCCTTCCCAAATAATTGCAGGTTTATGAGGATGCTCTTTAAGATGCCTGTCCAAGCAGTTTGCTGATACGTTCAACTCACCATCAGCAAACCATTCAATCTTGAAATTGTCTTTGTCAAAACTGGTATTTTTAACTTGGGTAAATGGCTTTATCCAATCGACAATTTTAGCTTGCTCTGCCCAGAATTCATCTGGGTTCTCGATAGAGTGTTGATAACGTTTAAAGTAGTCTGCTTCAACAGTACGAGCAGTTTTTTTAAATTCCTCTGGTACTGGATAGATCTCATTCATACGCAACTTCCTTGATCTTGTGCATCCCATCTCGAGACTGTGGCTATTATTTTACTGGATCTTATTTGTATGCCTTTTCAGTATGATGACTCTCTCAAAGTCAAAACAATCCGACTTTGGTCATATATTGACCACTTACTCAAACATACGAAATTGTGAACATTTTTATAAAATTAAGTTGATTTAAAACATTTGTCTATAGCTTTTACTTTTATAATTTTTTGAAGATTTGATGGTTTTGACCATCAACAAAGATTATTTTAGCTTTTAGACGCAGCACAGGAATAAAATAATATGTTTGCCGAAACACCCTCTTCACGTCCACCACAACTTCCATTTAAAGACAGCCCGTTTTCAATTCATGGTCGCTTTAACCGCATGAGTTATTTGGGTGGTTATGGCCTAATTTATTTAGTCACCCTTATAGGTTATTTCATTTTGGCTTCATTTCTTGGAAGTTTTCAGCTTTCAAGTAATCTATTTAATTTTGAGTTTTACAGTTCTCTTTCTGGCGTAAGTGCTTTAGTGGTCTGGGCTTTTTGGCTATTTTTGATTTATTTAAATATTGTTCTCGTTGTTAGACGTTTACACGATTTAAATAAAAGTGGCTGGATGGGGCTGCTGTTATTTATTCCAGTCGTACAGTTCTTTTTCATGATCTATCTACTGCTTGCCTCTGGTACAGCAGGCACTAATCAATATGGTCCAGCTCGACCTTCAACATTTATAGAAAAACTGATGGCTTGGCTTATTTTGTTAGCTATTTTAATTAGTCTCATTTCCACAGCAGGCTTTTTTTATTATTTCTCTGGGACCGATACCCTAGAAACACCAACACAAATCTTACAAAAAGGAACGCAATACTTTTAATTAAAAAACACTTTATTATTTAGTTGAACTCATTATAGTAGGCGCACATTTTATCTCCTACTATGATGGAAGCTGAAAAATAGCTTTCATGAATTTATTCAATCGAGACTTGTCGTGGCTGATGAACAAAAATCCTTAACGGATGTTGCAAAAAATACAGGCGAACTATTGCAAGAAGCGGGTACTAAAACCACTCAAACGGTTTTAGCACATACCGAGAAATATCATGATGCCTATACCACTATCGACAAAATTGTAGATAGTTTCTGGGAACGTGTACCTTATATTTGCATTGCGATTACCGTTTTTATTATTTTTTGGCTACTGACCAAATTATTTAAATTCTTTGTGCGTAAGACTTTAGAAAATCGTTCTTATACTCGCCAAAATCTGGTTCTTGTTTTAAACCGTGTCGGCAGTACAACAATTTTATTCTTTGGTTTCTTAATTGCTCTCGTCATTATGATTCCAGGGTTCACACCGGGCCAACTCATGAGTGCCTTAGGTATTGGTTCGGTCGCAATTGGTTTTGCGTTTAAAGATATTTTCCAAAACCTACTTTCAGGTATTTTAATTTTATTGAGCGAGCCATTCCGTATTGGCGATTCAATTGTTGTGAATTCGCTTGAAGGAACTGTTGAAGATATTCAGATTCGTGCAACCTTCTTACGCTCGCCAGATGGCCGTCGTATTGTTATTCCAAACGCAACTGTTTATACAAGTGCCTTAACGGTAAATACAGCCTATCAACAACGACGCTGCGAGTTTGTGGTTGGAATTGGCTATGACGACGATGAGCAAAAAGCGAAGCAAATTATTTTAGATATTCTCAATAATGACCGAAATGTATTGAGTCAGCCTGCTTTCTCAGTTAACGTGACAGCTCTAGCCGACTTCTCGGTTAACCTTACGGTACGCTGGTGGATTAACACCACTGAGACAGATATTTCATCATCTACAAGCACTATTCAAGCCGAAGTAAAACAAGCCTTCAATGCAAATGGCATTAATATTCCTTACCCAATTCAGGAGTTAAAAATGACTGCAAATCATTTGCCATTGAATGCGGATAACTCAACTAAATAAACGACCTAAAATATAAGAAATAGACGTTTCAGTTCTTAAAATACGGTTGCCTAAGCTCACAGCTTGGCAGCCGTTTTTTGTGAGTAAATCAATTTCATAGGGAATAAAGCCACCTTCGGGACCCACGATAATACTGCAAGCATGGTCAATGTTACTTGGCATACTCTGCTCAGCATAAGGATGAGCCACATAGACAGGAGATTCTTCTGAAATGAGTGTTGGCAAAACGTCTTCAACAAAAGGTTTAAAACGTTTATACATCTGAACTTCAGGAACGATGGTGTCACCCGCTTGTTCAAGTCCAAGCGTAACGTATTGATCAATTTGTTGTAAAAAAGGGGTTTGCCAATAGCTTTTATCAACGCGATAACTATGAATTAGGCTTATCTTTTCAACACCTAAAGTCACGCTATCCATAATTAAACGGCGTAAAACCTTAGGTCTTGGCAAAGCCACAATTAAATGAACTGGAAGTTTTGCCGGTACTGCTTCTTTAAGAATGGGGCGTACACCAACTTCTTGCTCATCAATCGAAACAATTTCTGTGACATAACGTGCGCCATTACGAATACCAACTTTCAGATTTTGGCCAACCGTAATATCAAGATGTTCACGTAAATGTTGTAATTGGCGCTTTGAATGAATCGACCAGATTTCTGACTGAGTATCTTCAGGTTCTAGTAAAACAATATTCATGGTTTTTCGGCCAAATACCGGTTAATCACCCCAATATGTTTTTGCAAGGAACCTTGGTTACGCTGCAATACTTTATGCGCCTGTACCACTAACTGTTCAGTGGCTTCAGGTTCTGCCAGACAAGCCAACCAGATATCAACGACCTGCTGTGCATCTTGAGCAATCAGTACGCCATTTTCATCAATGAACTCATCAACAATTGTTTGAAAGTTGAAATAACGAGGTCCAACCACTGTAGGTACATTTAAAACCATAGGTTCTAAAATATTATGTCCACCACCCGGCTCATTTAAAGAACCGCCTACAAAGCACACCTGACTTAAGGCGTACCATAACCAAAGCTCCCCCATGCTATCAGCCAAGTAAACCTGCGTGCTGGCATGAATACTCTGCCCCATGCTTCTTCGATGAGTGACTAAATTTAAATTTTGGCAAACCTCAAATACTTCATCGAAGCGTTCAGGATGGCGCGGTACAACTATACATACCAACTCACGATCTGAATTTAAATGAGGTGCAAGTGCCTCCAAAATTTGTTGTTCTTCGGGTGCATGTGTGCTGGCAATCGTCACAACCTGACGATTTGCCAAATACCACTGCTGATGCAATTGGGCAGCTTGCTTAATAAAAACCTCAGGCGCATGAATATCAAACTTAATATTTCCAACAACCTGACTTTTATGCTCGTCTAAACCAAGCTCGACATAACGCTGACGGGTTGCACTATCTTGTGCTAGTACCCAGTCGATTTGCTTTAACATACCAGCAGTTAAACCTGAGACTTTGCTATAACCTTTTGCTGACTTTTCAGATAAACGAGCATTAAGTAACAAACAAGGCACATGCTGCAATTTGGCTTGATCGATTAAATTTGGCCAAAGCTCGGTTTCAACTAGTGCTAAAAGTCTCGGTTGGTATGACTCGAAAAATTGTTTTAAAAGCGGTTTTTGGTCTACAGGCAAATAAACCGCTTGGAATAAATCTAGATAGGGTTCTTTTAAAAAAAGTGACTTGGCACGAGCCTGACCTGTTTTTGTAGTATTGGTCACTAAAACTGGCTGCCCAAGTTTGAGATAGTGCTCAATGAGTGGCTGTGCAGCATTGGTTTCCCCGACTGAAACAGCATGAAACCAGATGGCTTTTACATTCTTCGGATCTTCAAACGGCCCAAATCTTTCCAGACATTCCTGATGATATAATTCCAGACTTTCTGCACGTCTTTTTATCCGCCAGCGATAAAACGGTTTTAATAAATGGAGTGCTGTGTTGTACCAAAATGGGGTCGCCAAGCGGTTTGCCTCAAATAGTCAAAATTTAAAAACTGGGGAAAATATAACATAGATAAAAAAAATGGCAGAGTTTCGATACCTAAAGTCTACCATATACAAGAAAAGTCATTGACTGAACTCACAAAAGAGTAAGTTCAGCAAATAATAAATTTAAACAAAATAACGATTTTATGAAGCTTCTAAAGCAGGATAGTCCGTATAACCTTCAGCGCCTTTAGCATATAAAGTTGTTGGTTGAAGCTCATTTAATGGTAGACCTTGCTCTAAACGTTGTAACAGATCTGGGTTCGCAATATAAGCCTTACCAAAAGATACCGCATCTGCCTGACCTTCACGCAAAATACGTTTTGCTGACTCTGGTGTTAGGTTCTCATTGGCAATCCATACACCATTAAATTTTTCGCGAAGTTTAGGACCAATACTATCGGCAGCTTCATACTCACGAGAGAAAATGAAAGCTACATTACGTTGACTCAATTGTTCAACCACATAACCGAATGTTGCTAACGGGTTTTCATCACCCATATCGTGTGAATCGCCACGCGGTGCAATATGTACACCTACTCGGCCAGCGCCCCACACTTCAATAAAGGCATCAACCACTTCTAATAATAAACGAGCGCGGTTTTCAACCGGACCACCATATTCATCATCACGTTGGTTGGTATTACTTTGAAGGAACTGGTCAATTAAATAACCATTTGCAGCGTGTAACTCAACACCATCAAAACCTGCTGCTTTAGCCAGCTCTGCTGAATGTTTATACTGAGCAACAACTTCTTGAATTTCTTCAATTGAAAGCGCACGTGGTTTTACATATGGGCGCTTAGGACGTAATAAACTCACTTCACCCGCAGGTTGAATCGCACTTGGTGCAACAGGAATATCGCCATCCAAAAGTTCAGGATCTGAAATACGGCCCACATGCCAAAGTTGAACTACAATTTTTGAACCTTGCGCATGAACTGCTTCAATAATCTTGTTCCACGCTTGTGCCTGCTCTTGTGACCATAGTCCAGGAGTGTCTGCATAACCCACAGTTTTTGAACCAATAACTGTTGCCTCAGTGAGAATGAGACCAGCATTTGCACGTTGCTGATAATATTCCACCATTAAGTCGTTTGGAACACGGCTTTCGCCACTACGTGCACGTGTTAATGGGGCCATTACCAGTCGATTTTTAATTTCAAAATCACCAACTGTTAAGGGAGTATTGAGTTCAGCCATGATCGCCTCGACTTACACTTTATTTGTTTTAAAGTGTTTGTTTTAAATGTTCGATATATTGCTGAATCAAAGCTTCGTTACGTGAAAAATAAGACCATTGCCCATATTTTTGGACCTGAATGAGACCGGCCTGCTGTAATACAGACAAATGATTGGACATTGTAGACTGAGCTACTTTACCCAAACGTTCAATATGACCTGCGCAAACCCCTTTTTCAAAACTACCACCACACTCTTCTACCGGTAAATAATGCGCAGGTTCTTTTAACCATTGCAGAATCTGCCGACGCAGAGGATTGGCTAGGGCTTTGCTAATTGCATCAATATCCATAGGCTCAACACGTCTTTTAAACGAACAAAGCTTCGTTCAGCATTTCGAAAACATAATATCGCATTTTTTCGATATTCATATCCATTTTTTTCGATATTCATATCGTATTTTTCCGATTAACTTCCGATCACTGAACTGCTTTGCCGTTTTAATCGCTAAAAATTTAAGAGTTTTAGAGAACTAAAAGTTCAAAAGACTCTTATAACCCCTGCTTTAAACTCGCTTCAATGAAACGATCAAGGTCACCGTCAAGAACTGCACCAGTGTTTGAGTTTTCAACACCTGTACGTAAGTCCTTAATACGAGAGTCATCAAGTACATAAGAACGAATTTGGCTACCCCAACCAATATCAGACTTCGAGTCTTCAAGTGCTTGAGCTGCTTCATTACGTTTTTGCATTTCTAGTTCATACAATTTTGCACGTAACTGTTTCCATGCATGATCACGGTTCGCATGTTGTGAACGCTGGTTTTGACACGCAACCACAATACCAGATGGAATGTGCGTCAAACGAACTGCTGAATCTGTTTTGTTAATGTGCTGACCACCTGCACCAGATGCACGGTAAGTATCAGTACGAACATCCGAAGGATTAATATCGATTTCGATATTGTCATCAACTTCCGGTGAAATAAACACCGCAGAGAATGACGTATGACGGCGGTTACCACTGTCGAATGGTGACTTACGCACTAAACGGTGTACGCCAGATTCTGTACGTAACCAGCCATATGCATATTCACCTTCAACACGAATCGTTGCAGATTTGATACCTGCTACGTCACCATCAGATACTTCCATAAGTTCTGCTTTAAAACCGTGACGTTCAATCCAGCGCATATACATACGTAATAACATTGAAGCCCAATCTTGTGCTTCTGTACCACCTGAACCTGCTTGAATCTCGACATAGCAAGGATTCGGGTCCATTGGGTTGCTAAACATACGGCGGAATTCAAGTTTTGCTAATTCTTCTTCGGCAGCGCCAAGCTCAGATTGCACATCTACCAGCAAGCTTTCATCATCAGCTTCAACAGCTAAATCGAGCATTGCTTTAGCATCTTCAAGCTGTGTAGACAAGCCATCTAATACATTAATAACGTTTTCTAGTTCGCCCTTTTCTTTTGCCATTGCCTGAGCACGGTTTTGATCATTCCAGATCGCAGGGTCTTCTAACTCACGTAAAACTTCTTCTAAACGTTCTTTTTTCAGATCGTAGTCAAAGATACCCCCGTAGTGTTTGGCTACGATCAGTTAAGTCTTTCAATTGGTTTAGATAAGGATTAATTTCCACGCGAGTGTTCCCATAAAAGCAGATAAACAGTCGAATATTTTATCATAGCTTGTCAGTATCGAACAAAATCAACGAGACTTATTATTTTTTATTATTAAACTGATAGTTCAAAATATAATATTATTGTTTAATTTTAAAAAATATATTAAAATTAACAACTTAAAATCTTTATAAATTTATAACACTTATTCTAAGAGTTTTATCATGAATAAATCAAATTTTTTACTTGCCCTCATTACGACCGTTTGTGCTTTCAATGCTAATGCCTATCAAACCGAAGTTGGTACTATGTATGAATTTACAGATATGGATGGTGGAGAAGTTAATAGTTTTGGAATTAATGGCAAATATTATTTTAATCCAGTTGAAACTAAAAATTATCCTTTAGCTGAAGCCGCATTTTTAAATAAAGCCTCTAATATCGGTGCTGGTTATACGTATAGTAAAGTAGAAGATGATCAAGATTATGCAAAACTTGAATATAATTCTGTAGGAGTGGCAGGAGAATACTTTATTCCAAATAGCCAATTCTACTTGTCTGGAGCCTTTAACCGTACAAAAAGAGAAGTTACTGTAAATAATTACGGTTCAGCTGATGAAAGCGGTAATGGTTACGCTCTAGAAGTTGGTTTCCTACCAATAGATGGCTTATTACTAGCCGCTGGTGTAGCTGATCTTTCTGAAAGTTTTGACCCAATTCAAGCAGCTAAATATGGTTTCCTTACTTCTTTCACTAATGCAACAACAGTCACTGGTGAAGATGATGATAAAGCCGTAACACTGCGCGCAAAATATGTTACTCAAATTGGTAATTTTTATACTAACTTTGAAGGACAAACTTACATTGGCGATGAGACAACTTACCGTTTAGGTGCAGATATTTATCTAGATCCTACTTTAAGTATTGGTGCATCTTTTGCTAACTCAACGGCAGATGATTCAGATACCATTTTTAGTGTACGTGCCCAAAAATTCTTTACTCCACAAGTAGCAGTAGGTTTGTCTTATACGACAGTTGATGATGCAGATTCTTTTGGTATTAATGGAACCTTCCGTTTCTAATGAATAAGAATTTATAATTTTTAAATATAAAAGCTCAGATAGAATTTATCTGAGCTTTTTTTCATTTCATTTTAAGCTTTACTCGTAACATCCCCATACAAAATTGGGTACTTTTCCAGCATTTTTGAGTTTCTACACAAAATCTCCTCAATTTTAATAAAATAAAACATTATGTTTTTATATTTAAAAATCAATAAGTTAAATTAAATATATTTACAAAAAAAGCACATGGTTACAGTACGGTTACTTGTGCAAGATTGACGGTAAATGATTTTGCTCTAGACTAAAAGTTGTAACAAAACATTTATAAAATCGTTTTTAGAGGGGAGAGATTCCATGAAAAAACTAGCAATTGCATCAGCTCTTTTATCTGCTCTTGCAGTAAGCGGCGCAGCAAACGCTTACCAAGCTGAAGTTGGTGGTTCTTACACTTATCTTGATCCAGATAACGGCAGCAGCGTAAGCAAATTCGGTGTTGATGGGACTTATTATTTCAACCCTGTTCAAACACGTAATTCACCGCTTGCTGAAGCAGCATTCTTAAACCGTGCAAGCAACGTTAACGCACACGTTAACTATGGCGATAACAGCGGTACTAAAGATACTCAATATGGCGTAGGTGTTGAATATTATGTTCCTAACACTGACTTCTACCTTAGCGGTGATGTAGGTCGAAATGAGCGTGAAGTCGACAACACCAATATTGACAGCAAAGTAACTACTTATGCTGCTGAGGTAGGTTACTTACCAGCACCAGGTTTGTTACTTGCTTTGGGTGTTAAAGGTTATGACGAAAAAGACGGTAAAGACGGCGCAGATCCTACCGTTCGTGCGAAATACGTAACTCAAGTTGGTCAACATGACGTAAACCTTGAAGCGTATGGCGCGTTTGGTGACCTTGACGAATATAAAGTTCGTGGTGACTACTACATCGATAAAACTTTAAGTTTAGGTGTGGACTACTACAACAATGACTTAACTGATAAAGACGAATGGGGCATTAATGCTAAAAAATTCTTGAATCAGCAAGTAAGTCTTGAAGGTCGTATTGGTTTCGGTGATAACGACAACACTTATGGTGTTCGTGCAGCATACCGCTTCTAATCTTACCTAGATTAAAAAAAATCCGCTCAATTGAGCGGATTTTTTTTATTGATTTAAATGCACAATTCGCAGCTGTAAGCTCACATTGCCATTAAAAACATTACGGTCTATTTCATAGACCAAATGTACATGGTCACGCATTGGATCAAACTCGAAGCGGCCTGCTGCGTTAAAAGCAATTGCATCGAAACTATATTGATCTAAAGCCAATTTAAGTTTTAAGTGTGTCTCTTTGAGCCAACGGAAATCGATAACTTTAAAATATCCTTCAAATTGAGGCAGTGGAAATTTTTGTCCCCACGGGCCTAACTGCTCAATCCAGTTTAAGGTATCTAACTGCAAAGCAGAGACAGGTAACTCACCATCGGTCCATAAAGTCGCTTGAAAGATTGATTCATCCATCGCAGCGACACAATCATTAAATACCGTTTTAAAGGCTTCAAAGTTTTCTTTACGTATAGTCAAGCCCGCTGCCGCCGCATGACCACCAAAATGGCTCACCAATTCAGGATGTTGTTCGGCAACTTGTTCAATGGTATCTCGAATGTGGACACCATCAATTGAACGTGCTGAACCTTTAATATGAATGCCATCTTCATCGGGTGCAAAAACAATTGTAGGCCGATGGAACTGTTCTTTTAGACGGCCCGCGACTATACCAATGACGCCTTGGTGCCAATTTTCTTCAAATAGAACAAGCGCCGCAGGAATATCTTGCTGTGAAAGTTGCAGAGTGTCTAAGGCCGATAAAGCTTGTTGCTTCATCTCCCCTTCAATTTGGCGGCGATCTATATTTAACTGATTTAATTGCTGAGCAATCGGATATGCAGTTTCCATCGTCTCTGCTAATAAACACTCGATTCCGATGCGCATGCTCTCCATGCGCCCTGCTGCATTAATGCGTGGCCCAAGCACAAATCCTAAATCTTGCGCACGTATTGAAGTTGCTTCACGACCAGCAATATCCAGTAAGGCTAAAATTCCAACTCGACACTGATGTTGCTGAATGCGTTTTACACCTGCATCGACCAAAATACGGTTGTTATAATCCAAAACAGCAACATCTGCATAAGTTCCCAAAGCGACTAAATCTAAATATTGGGTGACTTTACTTGTGCTTTTGCCTTGTCTATTGCGTAGGCTCGCCAGATTGGCAAGCACATAAAAAGCAACGCCAACACCTGCAAGTGCCTTACTTGGAAACTCACAACCTAATTGATTTGGGTTCACCACCGCTTCAGCAAGCGGAGTTTCTTTAGTCGTTAAATGATGGTCGGTAATAATTACTTGCATGCCTAGGGCATGTGCTGCATCAACACCAGCATGGCTAGAAATTCCATTATCGACTGTAATTAATAGATCGGGTTGATAAGTTTGATGAGCAAGCTCAGCAATGGCTGGAGTAAGACCATAACCATATTTAAATCGGTCTGGAACCAAATAGTCGACTTGTGCTCCCATGTCGCGAAGCACGAGCATCATTAAAGCTGTGCTGGTTGCACCATCAGCATCATAGTCCCCCACAACCACAATTTTTTTCTGTTCATCAATGGCTTGATCCATTAATGCGACAGCAGCATCCAATCCTTTGAGCTCTGGAGCAAGCAGATTCTTAAGTTTTAGCTCTAGTTCTTGTTCAGACTGCACTCCACGTCTTGCCAAAATCTCGGCAATAAACGGAGGCACGCCCTGAAACTGTTCAGGGCGTGTCAATAAAGGTCTTTGTTTAATTTGTATTTTTGTCATTTAAGGCATCAGTCGGTGCAATGTCCATTGACCGTCGATTTTTTCATAACTCAAGCGGTCATGTAAACGATTTGGTCGTCCTTGCCAGAATTCATAATAATCCGGTTGCAGACGATATCCGCCCCAAAACTCTGGCTTATCGAGTACTTCACGGCTTTGAACTTGTTGTTGCAAGTCTTGGAAACGCTGCTGTAACAACTCTCGACTTTCGATCTTTCCGCTTTGAGGCGTACTGATATGAGCTGCAATCTGGCTATCGCGTGGACGTTTATGGTAATAGTCCGTAGATTCCTGTTCAGGAATCTTCACAACATACCCACCCACTCGTACCTGACGCTCTAGACTTGGCCAATAAAATAACAGCTCAGCATATGGATTTTCTGCCAAATCTGCCCCTTTCTGGCTGTCATAGTTGGTATAGAAATCATACCCTGCTTCTGTCGCACCACGTAACAATACAGTTCTGACATGCGGACGACCGTTAGCACTGGCAGTTGCCAACGACATCGCATATGGTTCGTGCAAGTTAGCAGCTAAGGCATGATTAAACCAACCTAAGAATTGCTCATGTGGATTGCTAGCTACTTGTGTCTCGTACAATTCACCTTGTTCATAGCTTAAGCGTAATTCACTTAAGTCTTTAATGACATCACTCATGCCATACACCTTATGCGACTTGTGCTTGTGAACGGACTGCATTTGCTAAATGTTCAGCCAAAGCATTCACTTCTTGTTCGTCATCACCTTCAACCATGACACGAATGACTGGCTCAGTTCCAGACTTACGAACTAAAATACGTCCACGACCTTTAAGTTGCTCTTCTGCTTTATTAAACTCAGTCACTAATGCTGGAATAGAATATGGATCAAGCATTTGTTCTAAACGTATATTTACAAGTACTTGTGGGAATAATTTAAAGCCCTGAACCAATTCATGGAGCGCTTTATTCTGCTCAACCATTACCGTTAACACTTGAAGTGCTGCAATAATCGCATCACCTGTTGTGCTCTTGTCTAACGTTAAAATATGACCAGATGGCTCACCACCTGTAACCCATCCATTTTCATCTAATGCTTGTAATACATAGCGGTCACCAACTTTTGCACGAACAAAGCCAACATTTGCTTTTTCAAGTGCCACTTCAAGTGCCATATTACTCATGACAGTACCGACAATACCTACTGGCTTATTTTTCGCCTGAGTCGCTAAAATATATAAGATATGGTCACCATCAATTAAGTTACCAAACTTATCAACCATTACGACACGGTCAGCATCACCATCAAAGGCAATTCCTAAATCGGCTTCTTGTTCAACCACTGCTTTTTGTAAGCTTTCTGGATGCGTAGAACCACAGTTTTCATTAATATTTAAACCATCTGGTTCGTTGTAGAGAGCCACAACTTTGGCACCTAACTCACGGAAAACTGAAGGCCCAACGCTATAAGCTGCACCATGTGCACAATCCACAACAATTTTTAAATTATTTAAATCGAAGTGGTATGGGAATGTCGATTTACAAAATTCGATGTAACGGCCATTTGCATCATTTACACGAACACTTTTACCTAAATTCGCTGTGTCTTCAATAAACAAATCTTTTTCTAATTCTTTATTAATTTCTTCCTGCAATGAATCTGGTAATTTTTTACCTTCACTTGAGAAGAACTTAATCCCGTTATCAAAATATGGGTTGTGCGATGCAGAAATAACAATGCCTGCGTGTGCATGTAAGGCACGGGTAAGATGTGCAATTGCCGGAGTCGGTAATGGACCAAGCAAATGAACATATACGCCAGCCGCATTTAACCCCGCCTGTAAAGCAGACTCTAAAATATAGCCAGATAAACGAGTATCTTTTCCTAATACCACAAGCGGTTTATTTTTTGGACTCGTTCGTTTTAATACCTTCCCTGCGGCAAACCCGAGTTTTAAAGCAAACTCTGGTGTAATCGGCATTTGCCCAAATTTTCCACGAATACCATCCGTTCCAAAATAACTCATAGCTTATCTCATTTTACGCCACTTCAGCCGTGGCTCATTTCATATATGGCCATTCTGCCATATCTCTTTTCATTAGATTTACTTTACACCAAAAACAAAAAGCCGTCAGTGTACTGACGGCTTTCTTGATTGATTTGGTTACCAAAATCTAACCAACACGATAGTTCGGAGCTTCTTTAGTAATCGTTACATCATGGACATGTGACTCAGACATACCCGCTGAAGTAATTTTCACAAATTTCGCATTTTGACGAAGATCTTCAATCACTGATGAACCCGTATAACCCATAGATGAACGTAAACCACCCATCATTTGATGAACAATGTTACCCATTGGGCCTTTATATGGAACACGACCTTCAATTCCTTCTGGTACTAACTTTTCAGCGCCTGCTTTTGAGTCTTGGAAGTAACGGTCAGCAGAACCTGTTGCTCCAGCCATTGCACCTAATGAGCCCATACCACGATATGCTTTGTAGTAACGGCCTTGGAAGAATTCAACTTCACCTGGTGCTTCTTCAGTACCCGCTAGAAGTGAACCAACCATGATTGTGCTTGCGCCCGCACCGATCGCTTTTGCCATATCGCCAGAGAAACGGATACCGCCATCTGCAATTAAAGGAATTTGATCTTTCAGTGCATTAGCAACGCTGTCAATCGCAGAAATTTGCGGCATACCAATACCTGCCACAATACGTGTCGTACAGATAGAACCAGGGCCAATACCTACTTTTACAGCATCTGCGCCTGCATCTAATAATGCTAATGCAGCATCACCAGTTGCGATATTACCGCCAATCACTTGTACTTGAGGGAAGTTTTGTTTTACCCAACGTACACGTTCAATAACACCAGCAGAGTGACCGTGTGCTGTATCAACAACAATAACGTCAACACCAGCTTCAACCAACGCTTCCACACGACTTGGTGTTTCAACGCCTGTACCTACCGCAGCACCAACACGTAAACGACCAAGATCATCTTTACAACTGTTTGGATAACTCTCAGCTTTACGGAAGTCAGTTACCGTAATTAAACCTTTGAGTTCGTTGTTTTCGCCAACAACCAAAACTTTTTCAATGCGATGCTTTTGCAATAATGCTTGAATATTTTCTTTAGACTCGCCTTCACGCACTGTAACCAAACGATCTTGGCCTGTCATGATGTTACTAACAGGTTGTTCCAAGTTAGTTTCAAAACGCGTATCACGGCCTGTCACAATACCAACAACCTTGCCGTCTTTAACAACAGGTACACCGCTAATGTTATTAGCGCCGGTAATTGCAATAAGTTCACGTACTGTAGTTTCTGGGGTTACAGTGATTGGATCTTTCACCATACCCGCTTCGAATTTTTTCACACGGCGTACTTCTGCAGCTTGAGCAGCAATATCCATGTTTTTGTGCAAAATCCCGATACCACCATTTTGCGCCATTGCAATCGCCATACGTGACTCAGTCACTGTATCCATTGCAGCTGAAACTAATGGGATATTTAAATGAATGCCGCGAGTTAAACGTGTCTTTAGAGAGACATCTTTTGGGAGAACAGTAGAGTAGGCAGGAAGTAATAAGACATCATCGAAGGTTAGCGCTTCTTGAACGATGGTCAGCATAACAATCTCACTGGTAAATTCCGTGAGCTATTATAAACAAATTTCAATGCAATTTTCATATTATCTTTGCCTTTTTCAGCAATAGATATTCACCTACTCTAAATATTTCTCACTTATTATCGTGTTAGCTCATATTTAACTCACCTGATCATAGTCATGATCATTTTCTGAATCTGCTGGGCTTACCTCAATTAAAGGGATCAACTGGTGGGCTAGGCGCGCTTTGTTACACTGTTCATCAGCAATCTGTACCTCTCTACAGGTAGAACTACGCACAGCATAGATAGAACAGCCCACCTCTTTACCAATTTCACCCGTCAAAGCCTGACATCGTGGCTGAGCCTGATTGGTTCCACGCATACACGAATAAACGGGTGTCAAAGGTTCAACGAGATGTTCATCTATTAACTCGGCCTCAGCCCAGTAAAATGAAACCCGAAAATGTGCACAACATGCCCCACAGCGAAGGCACTCATCTGGAGTCGCAACTTGAGATAACATTTTTATTCAAATTCTCGTCATCAAAAATTTTTCTGTGACGCAAAATCCTAAAAAAATTTCAAATTGGACTCAAGATATTGAACTTAATTTTTTTATGTTGGACAGCTGAAAATTTGTTCAGTCATTAAATCTACACCGCATGGCAAGGTCTCAATCCAGTCTAAAAACTGGTTAATCATTTCTTTGCCAATAAATGGAGTCCCATGCTGAGGCACAATCATCTCAATATCCATTTGACGAACCATGTTGACCCATAAACGGATGACTTTATTGGAACACATATAGCGTTGGTGAAAAGCTTTCATTTTCAGCACATGGGCATCGAAATCTTTGAGAGGCTGACTTGCATCTTCAACAATAGAAGCCCCCATATCACCAGAAAATAAAATTTTGGCAACTGGATCATAAAACTGAAAATTACCCACCGAATGTAGAAAATGTGCCGGAACCATGACAAGCTTTGATTCACCCAATTGAATCACTTGACCACGATCTGGCAACTCAATGAGACGGTCTTCCCAATTTCCTTTCATACGCTCACTCATAAATGATGAATTTAAGTGAGGTAAAAATCGCGCCCATAATTTAGAGGCAACCACTTTAGCATCGGTATAAACCAACCAACGAGGCATTGAAGTAATAATATCTGGGTCTTGATGTGAAGCGATTACATAGTCCAGATTTTTAAGACGAGTATATTTATTAAGTTCCATCGTCAATGGAACATAGGTCAAGTCACCACCTGGATCAATAACAGCTGCCCTTTCATGATCAATAATTAAAAATTGATTGGCTTGTATGCCTTCCCCTTTCACCAAACTGGTAAAACTAATACATTTATGTACGCCATTATCAAATAGTATCTGCGATGTTGTTTTTTCAAACCCCATACAATTCCCCAAAAAAACTTTAAATATTAGATATTTTTATATCCCTACTAAAATAAAGGGATTCTAAAGCACTTGCAATGAATTGATTGATATTTCTCATAATATTTTAAAATTGATTTTACTTTTCTTATTCTATAAATGAATCATCAATAAATTGAGCAACCCTCTAGCATCTCCTTAAATAAACAGTATCGTGAAGTTTAACTACTTAAACACTCAATAAAAAACGCACTCTTAATGAATGCGTTTTTATATAAAGCGAAAAGTATTTTAGAAGAAATAATGTTGTACTAACGTAGAAACACCTACGATAAAGAAAATAGCTGCACCAATTTTATGAATGAGCGAGATAGATAAACGTTCAGCCAATTTATTACCAATAAATACAGCTGGTGCATTCGCGATCATCATCCCTAGTGTTGTACCCAGCATCACCCAGAAAATGCTGTCATAGCGTGCAGCTAAAGCGACAGTTGCAATTTGGGTTTTATCACCAATTTCTGCTAAGAAAAATAAAATAAAGGTTGCACCAAAAACACCAAATTTTTGCCATTTATTAATACTATCAGTCTCATCATCAAGCTTATCTGGAATAAGCATCCAGAACGCCATACCAATGAAACCAACCGCGAGTACCCAAACTAAAATTTCAGGACTGAGCACAGTCGTAATCCATTGCCCAAGCACAGCAGAAATACCATGGTTAATGAGTGTTGCTAAAAGAATCGCAATTAAAATAGGAATTGGCTTACGGAAACGCGCAGACAATAAAAGTGCCAACAATTGAGTTTTATCACCCATTTCAGCGAGGGCAACAATCGAGGTAGAAATCAGAAATTCTTGCATGTCGGTTCTCTGGCTAGCATAAATGCCTATGACCTACCCCTCCTGCTAGCCACCAAATATCATAAAATGATTGCAGAGTGGTAAATCAAAGGTCTTGCCAACTCAGGAACGATGAGACGTTTAAGCTATGATGACCATGTTCTGTTGAACAATTATGTTGACCATCACCTATTCACATTTGCTGTGAATAGCGGCTACTCCCCAATGAAGTATGTGTTTATTATATTCAAGTCACTCTATTTTTCAAACATTCAAGCAATAAATTTTACCCACGCCCACACCAATAAACGCGCAAGACCTAATAACACTGCAAAATAAGCACTTATATGAATGAAACCAATATGGCTACTGCTCGTTCCAGCCTGATATTCAAAGGGCAAAATCAAAGTAGCGACAAACACCTCAAAACCCATCACCACATAAGTCATCCATTCCCACGGGAAGTGTAAAATACTGACCCATACTCCCATCAATAAAAATACAATCAACAGTAAGGGCAACATAATTTTCAGGAAACCCAACATTTACTATTTCTCCTTTACCTGATAACGAGAAATTTCTCCTCACGCTCAATAAGCCTTGCTTAGCCTGTAGATTAACCCAAAATTTAATTAAAGAGATATCAAAAACAAAACCCCGCCGAAGCGAGGTTTTAGTCAATTATTTCAAAGCATTAGATTAATAAAGTACGAATATCTTTAAGAAGCTTCGTAAGTTTATTTGTAAAGCGAGCTGCATCTGCACCATTAATTACACGGTGGTCATAAGACAATGACAACGGCAACATTAAGCGCGGATCAAAGTCTTTACCATTCCATACTGGCTGCATTGTTGCAGGTGAAATACCTAAAATTGCAACTTGTGGCCAGTTCACAAGAGGTGTAAATGCTGTGCCACCTATTGCACCTAAGCTTGAAATGGTGAAATTCGCACCTTGCAAGTCTTTCGGTGATAATTTCTTATCACGCGCTTTTTGACCTAACACACCCAATTCAACTGCAATTTGCTTAATTGATTTTTGGTCTGGGTTACGAAGTACTGGCACAGTTAAACCATCAGGTGTTGCTACTGCAATTCCCATATGGATTTCATTGCGCAAGAGCACTGATTTACCGTCATCAGATAGATGACCTGCGAACTCACGCTCTTCTTTCAACAAATGCGCAACCGCTTTGATAATGAATGCCATAATCGTCAGGCTGATACCTTCTTTTTTGAAGTTGCCTTTCAGTTCATTACGCCAATCTTCTAACTCAGTAATATCAGCCAAATCAAACTGGGTGACTTGCGGAATAAAGTTGTTCAACGACAATTGCGGAATTGATACCTGCTGCAAACGCGTCAGTACTTTTTCTTCCACGCCACCAAATGCAGTAAAGTCAGGAAGCTTTGGCAAACCCGAAACCGCTGGTGCAGCTGCAGCAACTGGCGCCGCCGCTTGCGGTGCAGTTAAACGACTCTTCACATAAGCAAAGATATCTTCTTTAACAACACGGCCATGCTCACCAGAAGTTTTAACTTGTGACAAGATCACACCAAGTTCACGAGCCAGCTTACGAACAGCAGGGCCTGCATATACTTTAGCATTTTCAGCTTCTTGCTCTTTCGTTAACTTATCAGCACCAGATGTTGACGCTACAGGCGCAGGCTGAGTCGCAGCAGGAGCTGCCGCTTTAGGAGCTGCTGTCTGTGGAGCCGGTGCAGCTTCTGCTTTTGCCGCTGGAGCTGCTGCAGGTGCTTGACCTTCAGCTTCAATTGTTGCAAGCAACACGCCTTGTGAAACCTGTTGGCCTGCTTGTAAGTGAATTGCTTTTACAACACCCGCAACAGTACTTGGAACTTCTACAGTAGCTTTATCAGATTCAACCACAACAAGGCTTTGGTCTACATCAACTTTATCGCCAACTTGCACTAAGATTTCAGCAACAACTGCTTTATCTACACCTAAGTCAGGAACATTGATATCAACTGGACCAGATTGAGTAGCAGCTGCTACAGTTTCTTGCTTTGCAGCAACTGGTTCAGCTGCCGCAGCTGGAGCTGCTGTAGGAGCAGGAGCTTCTACTTGCGCACTTGATGCAGACGTCGTTTTGACTTGAATAAGAACAACACCTTCTTTAACGGTATCGCCTTCTTTCACTTGAATACTTTCTACAGTACCAGCAACACTGCTTGGAACTTCTACTGTCGCCTTATCTGACTCTACAACAACAATACTTTGTTCAACATCAATTTGGTCGCCCACTTTAACGAGGATTTCACCAACCAATGCTTTTTCAACACCGATGTCAGGTACAGTCACGTCAACAGTTGCAGTTGATGTAGCGGTAGCAGGTTGAGCTGAAGCTTGAGTTTGTTGTGCAGGTGCTGGAGCAGCTGGTTTTTCAGCCGCAGGAGCCGGTGTTGGCTCTGGTGCTGCTTGTGCTGCACCTTCTGCTTCGATCTCAATCAAAGCAACACCTTCAGTCACATCATCACCTTGGTTAATCAAGATGCTTTTTACCACACCTGCTGAAGTGCTAGGTACTTCAACAGTTGCTTTATCAGACTCAAGCACAACGATACTGTCGTCAACTTCAACGCGGTCGCCAACTTTTACTAAAATTTCAGCGACGTTTGCTTTATCTACACCAATATCAGGGGTCTTAATTTGCATGCTTAGTTCCCCTCACCTGTTTGCGTTTCATTGTATTCAGCAACTGGCTGAACTTCCGGATGTGCTTGTGGAGCCCATGCAACCGGACGGTCAGTATCTAACTCAAAGTTAGAAATTGCATCTTTCACTAAACGTGCATCTACTTCACCTTCGTCAGCTAGTTTTTTCAACGTAGCAACAACGATATGTGCAGCATCAACACCAAAGAAACTACGTAAGTTCGCACGTGTATCTGAACGGCCATAACCATCTGTACCCAATGCAACAAATGGACGACCATCTGGAAGGTACGCACGAATTTGTTCGCTATAAGCACGCATATGGTCTGTAGCAGAAACGACAATACCTTCTGTACCACGTAATTGCTTAGATACCCAAGATTCTTTCACTTCTTCAGCAAGTGGGTGTAGGCGGTTGTATTCTTCACATGCCATACCATCACGAGACAACTCATTGAAGCTTGTTACACTCCAAACGTTTGAATGGATTTGGTATTCATCACGTAAGATTTTCGCAGCTTTAATCACTTCACGAAGAATGACACCTGAACCAAGTAATTGAACAGTTGCTTTTTCATCTTTTTCGAACAAGTACATACCACGTTTAATACCTTCCTCAGCGCCTTCTGGCATTGCAGGATGCTCGTAGTTCTCGTTCATTACTGTTAAGTAATAGAACACACGTTCTTGGTTCACATACATACGTTTTAAACCGTCATGTACGATTACAGCTAACTCATAACCAAAACATGGATCATAAGATACGCAGTTTGGAATCGTGTTTGCCAAGATATGTGAATGACCATCTTGGTGCTGTAAACCTTCACCGTTCAATGTTGTGCGACCAGCAGTTGCACCTAACAAGAAACCTTGAGCTTGTGCATCACCAGCTGCCCATGCAATGTCACCAATACGTTGGAAACCAAACATTGAGTAGTACATGTACATTGGAATCATTGGCAAGTTATTCGTTGAATAACTTGTCGCTAACGCAGCCCATGCACTCATCGCACCAGCTTCGTTAATCCCTTCTTGAAGCATGTGACCGTCACTTGCTTCACGATAATGCATTAACTGTTCTTGGTCTTCTGGAGTATATTTTTGACCGTGAGCAGCATAAATACCAAGCTGACGGAACATACCTTCTAAACCAAAAGTACGTGCTTCATCTGGAACGATTGGCACTACGCGATCTTTAATTGCTTTTTCTTTAAGTAAAGCTGCAATTAAACGCACCATTACCATCGTAGTAGATTGTTCTTTACCACCTGAACCGTTTAATACAGCATCAAATACAGATAATTCAGGAATCGCTAAAGTTTCACTCTCACGACGACGTGCAGGTAGGTAACCACCTAATGCTTCACGACGCGCCTTCATGTACTTCATTTCTGGAGAGTTTTCACTTGGGCGGTAGAATGGAAGCTCTTCTAACTTATCATCTGTAAATGGCAGGTTAAAACGGTCACGTACATATTTCAAAGAGTCGATCTGCATTTTCTTGATTTGGTGAGTTTTGTTCACCGCTTCAATTTCTTCAGACAAACCGTAACCTTTAACAGTTTTCGCAAGAATAACTGTTGGTTGACCTTTAGCTTTCATTGCTTCTGCATATGCAGCAAAAACCTTGTACGGGTCATGACCACCACGGTTGAGATTATCGATGTCTTCATCGCTTAAGTCTTTTACAAGTTCCGCAGCTTCTGGGTACTTGCCAAAGAATTTCTCACGTGTATATGCGCCACCTTTTACTTGATAGCGTTGGTACTCACCATCAACAGTTTCTTCCATTACCGCTTTTAAAGCGCCTGTGCTGTCTTTTGCAAGTAGTGGATCCCAATGACGACCCCATACTACTTTAATGACACGCCAGCCTGCACCACGGAATAAAGATTCTAATTCTTGAATAATTTTACCGTTACCACGTACAGGACCATCTAGACGCTGTAAGTTACAGTTCACTACCCAAATGAGGTTATCTAACTTTTCACGACCAGCAAGTGAAATTGCACCAGTACTTTCTGGCTCATCCATTTCACCATCGCCGAGATATGCCCAGACTTTACGATCTTCTTCTTTGATCAAGCCACGGTTCATCAAATATTTTTGAATGTGTGCTTGATAAATCGACATGATTGGACCAAGACCCATTGATACAGTTGGGAATTGCCAATAGTCCGGCATTAAATATGGATGTGGATAGCTTGGTAAACCGTTACCGCCAACTTCACGGCGGAAATTACTTAACTGTTCTTCAGTTAAACGTCCTTCGAGGAATGAACGTGCATAAATACCAGGAGCACAGTGCCCTTGGTAATAAATCATATCTCCGCCAAAGTTATCGCTGTTTGCGCGGAAGAAATGGTTAAAACCTACGTCATATAATGTTGCACTTGATGCGAAACTCGCCAAGTGACCACCTAAATCATCACCTGTTTTATTCGCGCGAAGTACCATTGCTAAGGCATTCCAACGAATCAATGCACGAATACGGCGTTCCATATCTTGGTCGCCTGGCATTGCAGGTTGTTCTTCAACAGAAATTGTATTTAAGTAAGGTGTATTGAGACGTTGAATTGGAACATGCTTAGCAATTGCTTGTTGGTAAAGTTTTTCCAACAAGAATGCCGCTCGCTCAGTTCCCATATGTTGTAAAACTGAATCGAATGCATCTTGCCATTCTTGGGTTTCTTGTGCGTCGGAGTCACCGTAAAACGCCATAATTCACCTGTTCCTTGTTCTCTAATCTACTTTGTATTTTTACCACGTTTTGCCCCTCTCAAGTTATTGCCACGGGTGAATGTGAGGGGGCCCTATTATTTTCTGAATGAATAGTCATTGACCGAGCATGAGTCAAAATAACAAAAAAACGCCAATATTGGCGTTTTTTTATACGATCATTGCGTTAAGAAAGGTTTATGTTCATTTTCAGATTCACAAATTCAATAACCTTGATCTTTTAAGAAATGCAATTAAGGCAACATTGCTAAGTAAGTTGATGGATTCTTACGTTGACCATCTTTAACTACTTCATAGTGTAAATGTGGTCCAGTACAACGACCTGTACAACCCACATTAGCAATATGGTCACCAGCAGAAACCTGATCACCCACACGAACCATTAAACGTGAAGCGTGTGCATAGCGTGTTAAATAACCATTACCATGGTTGATTTCAACATACTGACCATAACCTGTACCCCAGCCTGATTTAGTTACAATACCAGGACCTGTTGCATAGATTGGCGTACCACTTGGCGCAGACATATCTAAACCACCGTGGTGCTCTGCACGACCACCCATGGTACGGCCACCAAAGTTAGAAGAAACACGTACGCTATCCGGAAGAGGGTGAGAAACTAACCAAGAATAAGGATTTGAAGAAGAGGCATTGAAAGAGCTTTTAGCGGTCGTATGACCATATTTTTTTGCCAGTGAGTCATTGTTGAGCTCAACTGTTTTTGGGCGTAAAGTGACTGAAACTTTAGCACTTGCCGGAAGATCTAAATCATCAGGATGCGTATATGAACCTTGAGATAATGTTTTTGATAACTGTTCCAATCGATCTGAGTCAGTAGATTGGTTAATATTTTGATAATCTGCAAAAGCAACCGATGCTGCCGAAGCGGCAAGTGAAAACGCTAATAAAATACGACGCGTGTGCATAAAAACCTCTTGAAACTGTTCTTACTCAAGTTCCTTATGATCTCTTCCTTGATATCGGTTGAAATGAACGCTTAAGATTAGGACAAGAAACCATTCGAGAACGATCAATGTCTAAACCCGATAACGTTTTTCAACAATCCGGAAAACACATAAAAACAGGAAACCTTACGTTTCTAACAACGCAAGTCGCGCAATGGCAAAGACTTACGAAAATAATCCAACCCTTATTGCCCCAACCGGAACAATGGCAGGTCGTGTGTTATCAAAATGGCACTTTAATTATTACTGGTGAAAATCAGGCAATGATTAGTCAACTCAGCTATTTACAGAGCCAATATATATCTAAATTATCTCAACTTGAAGGATTAAAAGACCTACAAAGAATTCAAGTTCGCCTAAGAAATAAAACTATTTCTACAGCGCCCCCATCTGAGCCTTCTAAATCCATCCCCCCGGAAACACAAGAAATGTTACGTAGTGCTGCCGACTTCGTGAGCGACCCTAAGCTTAGCCAAGCTTTACTACGTTTGGCAAGCAATAAAAAATGATGAGCTTTCTATTCCTTAATTAGAATCGTTCTTATTATGTGACTAAAATCACAATTTCCATTGTTACATTATAACGTAGCCAAATAAAGACAATGACTTATGTCACACTCACGTATGGAATTGGACAGTCTTTCTCGTCATTAAATGTTACAATTTCATAATTACTCGGATCACTTTGAACATTGCGTAATAGCTGATTATTTAAAGCATGTCCTGACTTATAACCATCAAACTTGGCAATAATTTGATGACCAAGTAAATACAAATCACCTACTGCATCTAAAATTTTATGTCGAACAAATTCGTCAGCAAATCGTAAACCTTCTTCGTTCACAACACCTGTATCATCTACACCAATGGCATTATCCAGACTTGCACCTAAAGCTAAATTATTTGCTTTGAGGTAATCTAAGTCTTTCATAAAGCCAAAAGTTCGTGCTTCACTGACCTCATACACAAATGTTTCGGTCGAAAAATCGATAGTCGCAGATTGATATTCTTTGGCAAAGGCAGGATGATCAAAATCAATGGTAAAGTTAAGTTGAAAACCATTATGCGGTCTAAAAATTGCTTTTTTATCATCAATTAAAGCTTCAACTGGCTTTAATATTCTTATAAATTTTTTCGGAGCATCTTGTTCACGCAGACCACCTTGCATGAGCAAATAAATAAATGGTCCAGCACTACCATCCATAATTGGAACTTCAGATGCTGATACTTCTACGATTAAATTATCGATTCCTAAACCCGCAATCGCACTCATTACATGCTCAATTGTCCCGACCTTAATATCACCAGTGACAAGGTTTGAACACATAAATGCTTCTTGGATGAGCAATGCATTGGCAGGAATATCGACAGGTGGATCCAAATCGATACGGCGAAATACAATACCTCCATCCACGGTATGTGGAATGAAATTGATCATCACTTTTTGACCGCTATGAAGACCTATTCCACTCGCTTTTACCACACGATTGAGAGTACGTTGTTTCACCATGCTTTGTAACTTCTTTTTTAAAACCGCTATACGTTAGCATATTTAGTCATTGATCAAAAATAAAAAAAGGCAGTGTTTATACACTGCCTTTTAATAGATTGGACGCTAAATTACTTACGTTGCTGATTTTTCAAGTAATCTTGAATACTCATTGGCGAAGAACGCGGTGATGAACTTGGGGCATTATTCACATCATTTTCAGCATTTTGACGTTTATTAATTGCAGGAACATCATCTTCATCTACAGATTGTGCAGATTGAGTTGCAGTATGGCTTACTGTATTACGCTTTCTTGGTTCTGCATCAGCTGCATTACGAGTTAAACCAGTCGCTATAACAGTCACACGTAATTCATCGCGCGCATCTGGATCAAATACTGTACCGTAGAAGATTTCACCTTCATCAAGGTCAACAATTTGGTTAACCACATCAGTAATGATTTCAGTTTCGCGCAAAGTGATGTCATCACCACCTGTAATGTTAATTAACACGCCTTTCGCATTAATAATATTCACATTATCAAGTAGTGGACTACGAATTGCCTGTTCAGCAGCTTGACGCGCACGGTCTTCACCACGGCCTAAACCAGCACCCATCATTGCATAACCGCGAGTACTCATTGCAGTTTTCAAATCGGCGAAGTCAAGGTTAATGTGACCACGGTTAACAACAAGGTCAAAGATACTACGTACAGCGTTTAACAATACATCGTCTGCCTTTTTATAGGCATCTTTCATTGAAATATCACCATACACGCTTAATAAACGTTGGTTAGGAATAATAATCAATGAATCAACATGTGCTTCAAGCGCTTCAATACCACGCTCAGCAGATTTTTGACGACGACGACCTTCAAAGTTAAATGGAGTTGTTACAACACCAACAGTCAAAATCCCCATTTCTTTAGCAACTTCGGCAACAACCGGAGCAGCACCAGTACCTGTACCACCACCCATACCAGCGGTTACAAATACCATGTCAGTTCCTTCAAGGTGCTGACGAATAATTTCACGGCTTTCTTCTGCGGCAACCTGACCTACTTCAGGGTTAGCACCAGCACCTAGACCACGTGTACTTTGCTCACCTAACTGAATTTTGAAAGGGGCATTCATACAATCAAGTGCTTGTTTATCTGTATTGGCACAAACGAATTTAACACCCTGAATATCAGACTGTACCATGTGCTGAACGGCATTACCGCCACCGCCACCTACACCAAATACAGTGAAACGGGCTTGACCGTTGCCATCGTTTAGTTCATCTTCTATAAATTCAAATGAGGCCATGACCTTTAGGGTTCCTAATACATTATGGCAGTCACTTCAGCCCGTATACTGCCTTGATTTTCAAAAATAACTAATTTTAAGAATGCTGTGCAATACAAACCTTGTCAAGTACAGTGGTTTTCTCTTACAACTTCCTAACAATTCTACCAATAAATCCATACATCCTAAAAAATGGCTTTAAGTTTGCTATTAAACGCATTCCAGCCATTCACCATTCGTTCCCATACCGAACGGTCATTCCCCTCTTCAGGTTCCTCAACAGCTTCTTGTAATTCGCTTTGGCTAAACATAAGCAAACCAGCTGCTGTCGCATACATTGATCGGCGTAATGCAGCTTGATGCTGATCATCAGCATACACCTGTAACGGTGGATTACCTAAATGAGCAGATACACCTAGCATACGACGCGCTAAACTCACCATACCTTCAATCTGGCAAGCATCACCTGTCAATACAACGCCATGATATAGGCCATGGATTGCACCGCTTTGTTCGAGTTCTTCGCGAATCTGGCTGAAAATCTCTTCATAACGCGCAATAATAATTTCTGATAACTCAATACGACTAATCGTTTGAGGCCCATCAATGCCCTGTACCTGAATCATATGGTCAGGCTTAACAGCACTTAGATCAACACAACCATGCAGAATTTTAATGCGTTCAGCTTCTTCAGTGGTTGTTTGCAACACAGCAGCAATGTCACGTGTCACATGTTCACCACCACGTTGTAATGTACGTGCTAAAGCCAAACGACCATCTAAATAAACTGCTAAGTTGGTAATACCTGCACCAATATCAACTAGACAAACGCCATATTCTTTTTCATCTTTCAGCAAACTTGCTTCAGCCGTAGCTAAGCAAGAGACCACCATTTTCTCTACACCAATGTTCGCACCTTTCATGGCACGATCAAGGTTTTGCATAGTGGCAATCGGCATCATCATGAGTTGATAGTGGCCAGTCATGCTATGAGCGGTCATATTGATTGGGTTTTGAACCCATTCAGCAGAGTCGCCTAACTCAAACCCTAACGGGACAGCACTTGCTAAATAGTAGTCAGAAGTCACATGGCTTGCTTTTGCTAATTCTAATGCACGTACAACTTCATTGGTTGTAATCACATGTGCTGGATTAGCAACAGGTGTGCGTCCAGAAGCATAGAAACTTTGCAGCTCGGTACTCGGAATAGATACCCACGCACTATGAATGCGACATTCGGCCATATTTTCCGCTTCAGCAACGGCGTTTTTAATCGCAGCAATGACTTTATCGAGACTTACAATTTTTCCTTTGTTCATGCCTCGATTGCGAGCAGTTGCCATACCGATAACCTGAATGTTATCCGGCGCATGAATTTTTCCAATCAAAACTGAAACTTTATGCGTCCCAATGTCAATCGCAACAACTGAGGGAACAGCTTCACTCATCACTCATACCATTTCTTTGTTGTCTAATACCAGGCAAATTGCCTATTTTAAAGCCACGTATTATGGCTTTGCTTTTGCACCACCTGCAATGCTTGTGTCATCACTCGTTACAACAAACTGACCATTCACAATTTTAGGTGGGGTTGCATTCTTCCATTGAATAGATAATCCATTACGATATCGCAAATCAATGGCTGAGATTTTCGTCCACACAGGTTTTAGGTCAGATTGTGCCAAGTGACTTAAACGTTGCAATTTATTCATTGTTTGGTCTTGGTCAACAATAATTCGTAAACCAGAGTCAAACTGCATAAACCAAGTCATTCGCTCTGTTAGATATAACTCTTTTAAACGCAAATTAACAGGATGGAATAACTGATTAATTTCATTATAGCGTCGCATCATCATTTTCGACTGGCTTACCGGACCATGTAACAGCGGAAGCTCAGGATGAAGTCTCGGTTCTGCCTCACTAAATACGTCACCACCATCGCTTAATAAGCGACCTGTTCCCCAACGGGCGATCGCATGTCGAGGCATCACACGAACACGAATACCATTTGGCCAGGCACGAGATACGACAACTCGGTCTACCCATGAAATTTCTAATGCTTTATCACGAATCTGTTCTAAGTCAGACGTGAAATAATTATCTTTTACAATCGGTTGCACATATCGCATCACTTGCTGATTCTCAACCGGAGTTGTTGAACCTACCACTTCAAGTTTTGCGACAGTTGCATCAGTAATAACTTTATATAGACCGTAAATTCCGGCTGCCAAGACTAAAAAGGCAATAACCAGCAACACCCATCCGCCAGCATTGGCAAGCTTTTGCTTGCGCGTAGGCGGTTTTTCATGAATGGAGGTAATCGCCGCACGTTTACGGCGCATGGAAGCCGGAAGTTGTGCCATATTTAAGCCGTACCTTCCAATGTTTGCTCAAGAATTGCAACACACAATTCATCAAAACTATAACCCACAGCTTTAGCTGCTTTTGGCACAAGCGAGTGGCTGGTCATACCTGGTACGGTATTTACTTCTAAAAGCCAGAAATTACCTTGCTCATCCTGCATTGCATCAATACGGCCCCAACCTTCTGCACCTACGGCTTGGAAAGCACGTAAACATAAGGCTTGTAGGTTTTTCTCTTCGCTCTCGCTGAGACCACAAGGAATACCATACTCGACATCATTACGTTGATATTTTGCTTCATAGTCATAGAAAGCAACATCTGCTGGTGGCTGCAAACGAATAACAGGTAAAGGCTGACCATTTAAAAATGAAATCGTAAATTCACGACCCGTAATCCATTTTTCTGCCATCACTACAGCATCGTGCTGAGTTGCTTTTTCAATTGCTGCTGCAAAATCTTCAGCTTTCTCAACCTTACTCATGCCTACACTTGAACCTTCATGTACAGGCTTGATAATGACAGGCAAACCTAATTCAGCAATGACTGAATCTAGGTCTGTTTCTTTAGTAATAATGCGATACGGTGCTGTTGGTAAGTCACTGCCTTGCCAAATTTGCTTGGTTTTGACCTTGTCCATACCAATTGCAGAACCTTGCACACCTGTTCCTGTATAAGGAATGTTTAACCACTCAAGTGCGCCTTGGATTTGACCGTCTTCACCACCACGACCATGCAATACAATAAATGCGCGGTCATAGTTTACAAGTTCAGTTACGCTACGGTCTTGCGGATCAAATGCCTCAGCCTGAACACCTGAACGTAACAAAGCGTCCAGAACTGCCTGACCACTATCTAAAGACACAGCACGCTCAGCCGATTTTCCACCAAGTAACACAGCAACTTTGCCGAATTTTGTAGCATTTGACACGTTTAAATCCTTAACCCGATAATTCAATACTTTTTGTTTATTTCACATACAAATGATGCTGTGCAAGTTCTACTGAAATTGCTCCCACGTTACCTGCACCTTGCGTTAATAACAAGTCATTTGGTTGTAACACATTTTGCATGATGTTTTGCAAATTACCGTCAACCGGATCAATCAAAATCGGCTCAACTTGACCGCGCAAACGAATGCTACGCGCCAAAGTACGGCTATCTGCGCCAACAATTGGTTTTTCTCCAGCCGGATACACTTCTAATAATAATAATTGGTCGACTTGAGATAAAACTTCAATAAAGTCATCAAAACAATCACGAGTACGAGAGTAACGGTGGGGTTGGAAAAGCATCACTAAACGACGGTCAGGGTGGCTCTGACGAGCAGCTTTAATTGTAGCTTCCACTTCTTTCGGGTGGTGTCCATAGTCATCAACTAATTTCACATTACCTTCACCAAGCTCAAATTCACCTTGTACTTGGAAACGACGTCCAACACCACTAAAGCCTTTTAATGCACGGCTAATTGCTTCATCTGAAACGCCTTCATCGGTAGCAACACCAATTGCAGCCAAAGCATTTAAAACATTATGCAAACCAGGTTGATTAATCGTTAGACGTAACGGTTCACGGCCTTTACGTAATACCGTAAAGTGCGAGCGCATGCCATCTTGCTCTACATCAATCGCACGGATGTCATTATCTTCGTTAAAACCATATGTAATAACTGGACGGCCTACACGTGGCAAAATCTCACGAACGTTTGCATCATCGCCACAAACTACCGCTAAACCATAAAACGGTAAGTTATGTAGGAATTGTACAAACGTATCTTTTAATTTATCAAAGCTACCTTCATAAGTGTCCATATGGTCAGCATCGATGTTGGTTACAATCGCTGCCATTGGCTGTAAATAAAGGAAAGATGCATCTGATTCGTCAGCTTCAGCGACAATAAAACGGCTTTCACCAAGAGCTGCATTTACACCAGTACTGTTAAGTAAACCACCGATCACATAAGTTGGGTCAAGGTTCTCTTCGGCCAACATAGTGGTTAACAAACTCGTTGTTGTGGTTTTGCCATGTGTACCTGCTACCGCGATACCATGACGGTAACGCATAAGCTCACCGAGCATTTCTGCACGACGTACAATCGGAGTACGTTGTTCAATCGCTGCTTTAATTTCCGGATTTTCCGGATCAATAGCAGTTGAAACCACAAGCACATTGGCGTTTTTAATATTTTCTGCTTCGTGTCCGATATAAACCTTAATGCCATTTTCTTCTAATTGTTGTGTAGTTTTAGAAGCTTTAATATCTGAACCGGAAATTTTATATCCTTGGTTAGCTAACACCTCAGCAATACCACACATACCTGCTCCGCCAATACCCACAAAATGAATGTGTTTGATACGGCGCATTTCAGGCACTTTAATCAATTTTTTTGCTTGGTTTGCAGCTGTTATTGGAGACATAGTAAATCCGATTACATTTTTTGAATAAGATCAACCACATGCTGAGTTGCATTTGGTTGGGCATGTTGACGCGCTTTCACTGCCATTTCTGTAAGTAATGGGCGGTTCATCAACGTGGTAAACAATTGATTTAAAACTTCTGGTGTCATAGTCGATTGCTGGCAAATTTTTGCAGCACCGACATCGGCCAGAAATTTGGCATTTGCAGTTTGGTGGTCATCCACCGCAATAGGAAGCGGTACAAAAACTGCTGCAACACCAGCTGTTGCTACTTCTGTCACAGTTAAAGCACCAGCACGGCAAATAATCAGGTCTGCTTCGCTATACGCCTTTGCCATATCTTCAATAAAAGGCAAAACCTGTACAGTTAAATTTGCTGGCACATCTGCATACAAAGCTTGAGTCGCCTCAACTTGTTGCTGACCACACTGATGGAAAATATTCAGTGGAACTTGAAGTTGTTTTAATGCTGGAGGTAAGCGTTCATTGAGTGCTTTTGCACCTAAAGAACCGCCTACAATTAAAATATTTAAAGGTTTACCCGCTTGCTCACGCTCATCGTAACGCCACTTTGGGCTTAAGATATCAGTGATCTCGCGACGTACCGGATTTCCAGTCGTTACCACTTTTTCGCTAGCAGGAAAAGTATTTGGAAATGCTTCACACACCACTTTAGCCACGCGTGATAACTGTGCATTGGTAAAACCAGCAACCGCATTTTGCTCATGAATGAGAACAGGAATACCTAATAAGCGCGCCGCCAAGCCACCAGGGCCTGCAACATAGCCACCAAAGCCAGCTACCGCATCAACTTTAAGCTGTTTCATATAGCGCATTGCACTAAAAGTTGCTTTTAAAATTTTAAAAGGTGCAGCGAGTTTACGGATGACTCCATTTCCGCGCACACCTTGAATATCAATTTGATAAATTGGAATATTTTGATCTTTTAATAAGCGATTTTCCATACCTGTTGGCGTGGCTAACCATGAAACCTGACAACCTTGCTGTTGAAGTTGTTTGGCTACGGCGAGGGCTGGAAAAACATGTCCACCAGTACCGGCAGCCATCATCATGACATGTTTAGGTTTGCTTTGCTGTGAATCTGTCACGGTCTAATTCTTCAACTCAAAAAACAATGGAAATTGTCATCTATTTTTGTAGCCGTTTATTTTAATCCTAAAGCTTCATTAACGAAAAGCGAATTTCACTCGTTTATAACAGAAAGATGTGCTTTTTTGAAAATATGCCTACAAAGCGCTAGCGTATTTCATATTGTGGTTTTATTAATTCATATATTTTTAGGTGATTTCCCAATATTCGCTTAGGAAATCACCCAAAGTAGATTATTAAGCAGGACGGCCAGTTTCTAATACGTCAAATAGATCATCGGCAATTGAAGTACCAAATTGAGCATCAATTTCACGAATACAGGTTGGGCTGGTGACATTAATTTCAGTGACATAATTACCAATTACATCAAGCCCAACAAATACCAAACCTTTTTCACGCAAGAAAGGACCAATTTTCGCTGCAATCTGCTTATCGTTTTCAGTAAGTGGTCGTGCTTGACCTAAACCACCAGCTGCCAAATTCCCGCGCACTTCACCATTTTGTGGAATACGAGCAAGACAATAAGGAACAGGCTCACCATTTACCATTAAAATACGCTTATCCCCTTCTACAATTTCAGGAATATAACGCTGAGCCATAATTGGACGAGTGCCTAATTCTGTCAACATTTCCAATGTAGAACCAATATTTACACCATCTTGGTATAAACGGAAAATTCCCATCCCACCCATACCATCAAGTGGCTTAACAATCACATCGCCATGTTCTTTAATAAATTCACGAATCAAGCTCTGCTGTGATGTCACAAGTGTAGGCACTTGTAGCTCTGGAAACTGCGTTGCAAAAAGTTTTTCGTTGCAATCACGCAATGACTGAGGCTTATTAATAATCCATGAACCTTCACGCTCAGCTTGTTCAAGCACGTAAGTCGTGTAAACAAAATTCATGTCAAATGGTGGGTCTTTACGCATAAGTACAACATCGTAAGCCGCGATAGATTCTTTTTTCTTTTCGCCTAACTCATAATAATGGTTGTAATCTTCGAAAACTTTTAACGGAGAGATGAGACCGTAAGCCTTACCTTGATCGATATATAAATCTTGTTGTAATGCATAGCCTAACTCATGTCCACGACGGCTCGCCGCCCACAACATTGCCATGGTTGAATCCTTTTTCAGATTTACGGTTTCAATCGGATCCATGACGACAAGTACACGCATGCTCAAGCTCTTCTTAAAATTTAAATTAGCATGAGTATAGCTGAGATTTTTCACTCGTTTTTCTTAATTTTAGTAAAACCTTATCGGTTATTTCTTTATCTTGAATTAAGGTAAATTCAGTTAAACTACTCCCATAAAATATTATTTTTAAAGGCTAAAGATGAAACTTTATCGCTATTTAACCGGACCTGATGACTCTGCTTTTTGTGCACGAGTGACTAAAGCACTTAATCATGGTTGGGAGCTCTATGAGGCACCTACTATGACTTTTAATGGCTCTCAAGTTATTGTAGGCCAAGCAATTTGCAAAACAATTGATGAAAATTATGATCCAGAAATGGATATTTTAGATGTTCTCAAAAATAATGCTTAACTCCAAGGGTGCTTTTAGCCGTAGAGCACCCTCTTCAAAACCCTATTCATAAATAAAACTAATCATTTCATTCAATCGAATTTTTAATAAATAAATTATATTTTAAAAATCAATTATTAAAAAAACAATCAATGTAATTTTGCAGGCAATAGTTCTTTTATTCTAAACAATTAAATGATTATAATTATCATTTATACTTTTATTTTTGTTAACTGATTTTATTTTTATGTTAAGAATTTCTATATCATCTCCCCAAATTAAGCGTCTTTTCCCGCTGAGCTTACTCAGTTTAATGATTTTGAATATTCAAGGTGCCTATGCAGAGGAATTAGCTGACTCATCTTCAAAAGTTGCAGCAGTTATGCCAACTATAAAAATTGAAGCGATGAGTGAACTCGATCCCATCAAAAGTTATATCGACTACGACAAAGCCAATGTCACACGTAATGGTTTAGACAAAAAAGATATTCCGCAAACTATTGATACTATTGATGTTCAAAAATATAAAATTTATGGATCAAATGACTTAAGCGTCATGCTGCAAGGTACACCAGGTGTATCAACCAGTTACGATATGCGCGGCGATGGGATCACGATTCGTGGTTTTGGTGCCGACACAGGCGATATTTACCGTGATGGTATACGTGAAAGCGGACAAGTACGTCGCAGTACAGCAAATATCGAACGTATTGAAATTTTAAAAGGCCCCGCTTCTGTTTTATATGGTCGTAGTGCTGGTGGCGGGGTTGTGAATATGGTGAGTAAGTTCGCCAATTTTGACTCTAAAAGTTCAGTTGGTGCATACGCAGGTTCTTACGACAACTACGGAACAACTGCCGACATTAATCAAGTCATTAATGACAATTTAGCAATACGTTTGACTGGAGAATATGGCGAGTCAGGCAGCTTCCGCTCTGGCATTGAAAATAAAATTGAAATGTTTTCACCAAGTTTCACTTATAAAAATGACGATGGAACACTCACTTGGACCACACAATATACTTATGACAAATTAGGTCGAGTTCCTGACCGTGGGCCAACGCGTGATAATCTACCTGCAGGTACATCTATCAAAACAGGATTTGCCCAAGATGGCGATTATGTTGATGATATTTTGCAAGTGGTACGTACCGATGTGAATTATGAATATGCGCCTGACTGGAACTTCCACTGGGCAGCGAGTTACCGTCAAGCAGAACAAAACTTTGATCATTTTTATTTTGGAACTTATTGTGGGTTAGATGGCAAAGATTTAAAAGGTAAAACCTGTACAACAAAAAAAGGCTATATCAATCAAATTTACTACTGGCAACAAACTAGCAATAAGACCACGACCAATACCTTTGATATTAAGGGCAAGTTCAAAACGGGGCAGCTCGAACATCAAATTATGGTCGGTACAGATTGGACTTATGAACAACGAGAACCGCGCCTAGCCAATAAGACTCAAAACGGTTCAGCCATTTATGGTTATGTTAATCCGCTCACTGGTGAGCGTGAATATAGCCGAGGTAATGGCCCTCTTTTAATTAGCCAACATAACTACAATGAAGGCACCACTTATGGTGTATTTATTCAGGATTTAATTGGTCTAAATGACCAACTCAAACTCATGATGGGGTTACGCTACGATTATTTTGACTTTTCAACAACCAACAAACTTAACAATGATCATCGTAATGTAAAAGATAGCAGTTTTAGTCCAAATGTGGGTTTAGTATGGCAACCTGTTCCAGAGCATAGCTTTTATACCTCTTACTCTAAGAGTTTTACACCATTTGGCGGACAAATGGGTGTTAACCAAGTTACTGGAAACACCGATGTCACAAAAATGGATAAAGAGCCTCAATATAACGAGCAATATGAAGTGGGTGTAAAAAGTGAATGGTTGGATAATCGTTTAAATACACAATTTTCTGTCTTTGATATTCGTAAAAATAATATTCGCTATAAACCAAACCCAGACAGTGAGCCAGATTTATGGGCAACTGCCGGTCAGCATCAATCTCGTGGTCTTGAATTTAGTTTTATTGGCCGTGTACTTGATAATGTCTTTGTTCGCGGTGGGTATGGCTATACCGATGCAAAAGTAAAAGAAGACAAACAAAATCCTGAACGTGAAGGCAACTATTTAGCAAACACATCTAAGAACACAGGTAATTTATTTGTTCGCTATTTACCAACCGAGCAGTGGTATACCGAGGTAGGTGTGACTTATGTTGGGTCGTATTATCCAAATATTAATAATCAAGTAAAAATGGAAGGCTTTAACCGTGTCGATGCAGCGATTGGCTACAGTGCCGACCCTTGGAATGTCACACTTGCGGTAAATAACCTAACCAATAAAGAGTACTGGCGTTCGGACAGTATGCCAGGCACACCACGTAATGTGTTATTGCGTTTAAATTATCAGTTTTAAGTAAGTATTAAAAAGGCATACCCCTATTTAGGGGTATGCCTTTTTATTTTTAGATACCGTATTTCTCACGATAAGCTTGCATATTGGCTAAAGCTTCTTTTTCGTCTTTAGTGATAACCGAATAGGGATCAATGAAAATTTGGGTACCCTCTTGGAGTGTAAGAAGTATGATGGGAAGGTCGGCTTTTTGCTTTTCTTAGGTAACTAAAAATATTTAACTAGTTAATTTTAAATAACCAAAATTATAGTATCCAGAATAAACAGTTATTATGTTAAATAGAGGTATTTTCTTCATTTGATTTAGAATTTTTTTGTTTTAGATACTCTCTTAAAAGTTGCAGAATAAATTTATTCACTTCATAGTACAATCCAAAATTGTAAATAAGTTATATGGAAACTTTGACTAAAAATGAAATTAAAACAATTAATATGTATTAGTTTTTTTGCACTTTCCCAATCAACATTTGCAGCAAACCTTCAATGTAAGAAAGACTATGAAACAGTTATTTCAAAAAATATTATTGAAGTAAGTACAGCATTTAATTCTGGAAATTTACGATATATTGAAAGTAAAACTGATTCCTCTTTAATTAATTACATTGGAGGAAAGGATGCTTATAAAAATTTACTGGAACTTGCAGCCAATTCTTTTAGAGAAAAGAATATAGTCGTTTCCAAAGTTGAAACTAGTCCGCCTCAAAATAATTATATTGTTGGTAATAATGAACTTTGCTTTGTTCCCAAACAGGTAACATTAATGATTAATGGAAAACAACAACTTGGAAGCAAATCTTTTATGTTAGCAGTACGTCCGCTTGCATCTAAAGAATGGAAATATCTTGATGGTTCAGGTTTTCAGAAGAACCCTCAGATGTTGTATGTGTTATTTCCTGATTTTCCACGTAATATCAAAATTTCATTGTTAAATAGTAAATAATCTTGATAATGACTCTATTTTTAAGATTACCTAAAATTAACACAATATGTCTTATGCAAAATGCTTCAACTTTTCCTTTTAGCATCAATATTTTAATCAAAGCCATTTCAGGATTCCACGCATCAATAATTTGATTAAATTATAAAAAGGAAGCAGAAGCTTCCTTTTTCTACATCTAACTCTTAGATACCTACTTCTCACGATAAACTTGCATATTTGCTAACGCTTCTTTTTCACCTTTCGCTTTTAAATAATCCATTAAATTTTTCATAGTAAACAGTGCGTGCACAGGAATTTCTAATTCTTAGAAAACTTACCTTGGCCACGTTCTTGACGATCTAATGCCACCAACACACCCGCAATAGTTGTATCAGCATTTTTAAAATAGTGCAGTCATACTTGCGGTTAATAATCTAACCAATAAAGAGTACTGATATTCAGACAGCACACTAGACACACCACGTAATGTGCTATTGGGTTTGAATTATCGATTTTAAGTAAATATTAAAAAGGCATACCCCTATTTTAGAGGTATGCCTTTTTGTTTTTAGATACTGTTTTTGTGTCATCTTAAGGCTGGCGTAGCCCATAAAGATCAATTTTCCAAAGAACATTCAGCGTTGTAGCAACAAAGAGCACTGATTCAACCACTGCCAGACCAGCAGAGTAATCACAATGATGAATATATACCCAAGCAGTACTTTCACTAATATAGTCAGAATTTGTACGTAATAAGCGATTATCTGTAGTCGAAGCGAATAGGATATCACCATAAGCACTCATTGCATTGACAGTTGCATCCTGAACAAATGCGGTCATCGCTGTCCATGATGCCGTTGTTCTCGTTGCCGGAGTTCTCCACAGCGCCCCTACACTATCAACTGCGTAAAGCATTCCACCTGTAGCAGCTAATGCCTTGGTACCACCCGTAGGTCCTGTCCCTATTGAAGTCCAGTACTGCCCTACTGCTGAAGCAGGATACCACCAAAGTTGATTATCGGTTGTAACACAATAAAGTGTATCCCCAAGAGCGGCCATTGCAATAACATTATTTGCCTGAGCAATATCACGCCAAGCCACGTCTGCACCAATAGGATAGCGTTGTAAAAGCCTATTTAGGGTCGTAGCCATAAAAATTTTGCCATTTAATGCTGTAAGTGCAGTACAACCATTGGCACTCCCAATATTCTCCCAGTCCCATGTTATACGCTGTTTAAGACGGGAAAATACGTTACGTGTGATGGTAGTTACAACAGAATCACTTCCCAAAACAGATAACCAATCTGTTGTTCCCGCATTAAAAACTGTGCCATTGTGAGAAAATATACTCATTGTCGCGCGTCCAGGTTTGCCAGTCCAAGAGCGCAGATCTGCCGAGGCAAGTACAGTTGTAGTCAGTGGTGTATTTTGATCACCGGTAACACGTGGATAACCCTCTACTTCTTCTACATAAGCTGCAGCATCAACCTCATAGGTCATAAATGCTGTAGTTGTAGTTGCCGAGGAAACACCGTTGAACACCCAATGTCCTGGAAACCGAAGTGTATATGCTGTTGCTGTTCCACCATAAGCCCCATCAGCAAAACCACTACCAAGAAATGAATTTTGCGGCCGGTTTAATGGCGGCTCTGCCCATGCTACAGTTGTATCATAAGCATTTAAATTAGGATCATTACCAGCATATTTGTAGAAAACAACCATACGATTCCCTTGTTCTAACCTTACAGCTCGATAACAAGTATTCCCAGAGAGTACGATCACGTTACCACCATTAGCAATAAATTGCTCTGTCTGGTCTCTCATTGCTCGCGTCCAGTACTCATCATGTCCTGCAATGATCAAACAATCATAATTAGTGAGCAGAGTTGAGATACTATGAAGGTCCACACTCGAACAATATTCGATCGGTATCCCTTCTGTTTCAAGCCAGCGAATAAGTATGGACTCAGGCCCATTACTTGCAGGAGTGCCACCTGATCGATTAAAGGAAACTTTGCTCGCACGAGTTCCCGCCCCACCACTATTATAATCATATAAACTCTTACCACCCGCTGCATTATAAGCAGTTGGCGTTAAAAACGAGATTTGTAAAAGAACTTTTGAAACCGCTGCTTGAGTGGCTGGTCGAATCACAAAAGTAAGTACGTCCTGTCCCGAATAAGCTAGCCTATATAGCCCAGGAGGCCAATTCGAAGGGATATTAAACGTTACTGAAACTGGCCATCCGAATCCTTCCCATGGGTTTGTTGCAGGAAGTGATCGGGTAAAAAGAGTTGTAGAGAGTGTTGATGATACTGTAGTTGTTCCTATACGCTCTACGGTTAAACTGGTTATCCCAGGTGAATCAGTACTGAGATAAAAACTTATTGAACTTCCTGGTAAAGCGGAAGTTGCTGATGAATATCCTGAAACTGCCATATCTCCACCTCGTATCCTTATGAAATGAAAAACTGGAAAATTTTCTACATCTTTTAAAGCTTTTATATATAAATGAGCTGATTTCTAGCATTCGTCAAGATCAATAACTTAGGACAATTTTTTAAAAATAAAAATTATTAAATTTTATTATTCATCAGTAATTTATATATTTTACCAAAAAGAAAAAAAACACTTCAAATTATCAATTTTAAGTCTTAAATATTGATATATGTTTCATATGAATTTTATAATAAAAATGGACCAAAAAATAAAAAATCAAAAGGTTATTTAGTAATAAAAATCAAATTATTAGTTAATAGTTTATGTTCTTTAACAGAGAAACAAATATTTCGTAGGGTTTTTACTGCATTATTCATATTTCATTTAAGAAAAATTAATAATGAAAAAGGAAGCTTTACGCTTCCTCTTTAAATTATTAAAAATCAAATTCCATATTTCTCGCGGTAAGCTTGCATATTGGCTAAAGCTTCTTTTTCGTCTTTTCCATCTAAATAATCCATTAAGTCCTTCATGGTAATGAGGGCATGCACAGGTATTTCTAATTCTTTTTGAACTTCTTGAATTGCAGAAAGCTCACCTTGGCCACGCTCCTGACGATCTAGCGCAACCAAAACACCAGCAATGGTTGCACCAGCATTTTTCAAAATCGTTACGACTTCACGAATCGCTGTACCTGCGGTAATCACGTCATCAATAATCCAGACTTTTTTACCTTCAACCGCAGCACCAACTAAAACACCGCCTTCACCATGATCTTTTGCTTCTTTACGGTTAAAGCCCCATGGCACGCTCTTGTTATGTGTTTGTGATAAAGCAACAGCAGTGGCTGCTACAAACGGAATACCTTTGTAAGCTGGTCCAAAAATAACATCAACATTTTCACATTGTGTTAATTTATCGGCATAGCCTTGTGCTAAAAGAGATAAAGCTTCACCATCGTTGAGTAGGCCTGCATTAAAAAAATAAGGACTCACGCGTCCAGATTTTAAAGTAAACTCACCAAATTTAAGCACACCGCGTGATAATGCGAGTTCGATAAATGCTTGCGGGTTAAATGACACAGGCGTTGTCATGAGGTGCTCCAAATTCACAATTGAGGTTAAATTTTCGCATGATACCAAAGGATCAGTATCCAAGTGATGTAAAAATTCTTCGAGTCGTTTCCATTAACGTAAATGGCTTACGTTCTTCAGTAACGAAAGGCTTACTTGAATGGTTAGAACAATCCGATGCCGATGTTGTATGCATGCAGGAAAGCCGCATTACCCATGAACAATGGACTGAAAAGTTTAGACCCGAGGGATGGCATACCCATCTTTTTCCAGCAGAGCGTGCAGGCTACGCAGGTACTGCAATTTATAGCCGCTTACCCTTTGTCTCTATTAAAGATGGTTTAGGGTTTGAATTGGCCGATAGTCAAGGCCGCTTCATTTCTGCCGAATTCGATTTAGGTTTGTCACATCCCGTACATATTGCATCATTATACTTACCTTCGGGCTCAAGTGGTGAAGAAGCGCAGGCACGTAAAGATTTATTTTTAGGTGAATACGCCAAAATCTTAAAACAATGGCGTGATGAGAATAAGTCCATCATTATTTGTGGCGATTACAACATTGTTCATAAACGAATTGATATTAAAAACTGGTCTGGCAACCAAAAGTCATCTGGCTGTTTACCACATGAACGTGCATGGCTTGACCATATTTATGATGAACTTGGCTATGTAGACACCTTCCGTGTGGTAAGAACAGAAGCGGAATTATATTCATGGTGGTCAAATCGCGGTCAAGCGCGTGCGAAAAATGTAGGTTGGCGTATTGACTACCAAGCATGTTCACCAGACTGGAAAGCACGTACAGCAAATGCATGGGTCTTTAAAGATCAATGGTTTAGTGACCATGCCCCTGTGATTATCGACTATAAAATTCAAGAGTAAGTGAACAAGTGTTCACTTGCATTGTCGTTTTTACTTACAACACATGTCGTTTTTGAGTATTTTTCTTACACACGTTTAACGGCATTATAGCCCCACGGCACAGGGAAGCAGTCAGGATGACGCAAAAGGATAGGACGCCGTAGGAAGATAAAATAAACTTAGATTAAGTTTATTTGCAAGGATGTGACAATGGACGTTGAAATGAGACCCGCATGATCAGGATGATTAAATGCGGGTTTTCTCTTTTCTATCTCTTATTTTTTGCGCTAAGTTCTTTTAGTTTTCTAGATTCTTCTTATTGAGTTCATTATTACCTTGTCTTATGACAATAACATGACATTCTTTATTGTTTTAATCATTATTCTTCATTTGTTTTAAAAGTATCGGTATAAAGTAGTGCTCAAATGCATTTTGGGTTAGGCTGTGTGTTCTTTCTTTTTGACATGGTCCGATAAAATGTTAAAAATTTATGGTATTAAAAACTGTAATTCAATGAAAAAAGCATTTGATGCCTTACAAGCAAAAGGTTTGAGCTACGAATTTCACGATTATAAAAAACAAGGAATTGATGCCGATACCTTGAAAATCTGGTTAAAAGAAATTGGACAAGATACCGTTCTCAACAAGAAAGGTACTACGTGGAAAAAACTATCTGAAGATGAACAGGCTCGTGCATTAAGCAGTGAAGATCATCTTATTGAAGCATTGATTGCTCAACCAAGCTTAATTAAACGACCAGTTCTACAGACCTCTAAAGGTTTTCTGGTAGGTTTTGATGAAACTGCTTATCAAAACTTAAATGCATAAAAAAACGAGCCAAATGGCTCGTTTTTTATTTAAACTTTTAGTTCGCACGAATCCAAGTTTGGTTGCGACCCAATGCTGAAACACCAATATAGCCACGCAATTTAAGCTTTTTGCCGCCATCAGCCAACTCACCTTTTAATTTGTAAGTTTTGCCAGATTTCGGGTCTAAAATTGTACCGTTTTCATAACTGGTACCACCTACATTTTTTAGATTATGTACAATGGTCACACCTTTAAGCGGTTTGTTTTTATACGGACCTTCACATTTTGTACAAGCATTTTCTTCACCTGGTGTCAAAATGTTTTGAATGGTTGCAGTTAAGGTTCCATCCTTCTGTTCCGTAAACTTTACTACGGCTTTGGGCTTATTGGTTTGGTCATCAATCGTTTTCCATACCGTTCCGTTTAGTGGGTCAGCCGCATTGGCAAATGCAGCCATACCAACAAGTCCTAAAGCTAAAGCAATCTTTTTCATTTTTGTAATATCCTTGGGTCTTTCAAGACTTCAGTATTCAAAACTCGCAACGATATTGCAATTTTTGAATGTGACTGTTTCGTGTAACCTTGTAACCTTGAAAAATAAAATTTATAGGGAAACAAGTTATTAACATAAGCGGATACTATATGAATATACCAAGCGTTTTAAAATATTATTTAACAGAAACATTTCTTAAAACAGCAATTCGCAAGCCAAGTCAGTTGAATTTACCTCCAACTGCCCTGCGTCCTATGCTTGAACAACTTTGCCGAGCATTTCCAAAACAAAAAAATGTAACTGTTCGTCCGATCCGACTTGCGGGTGTCAAAGGGGAAGAGATCAAAGCTCAGGATTCAGCAACCCAGCTTATTTTTCACATTCACGGCGGCGCTTTTTTTCTTGGTAGTGTCAAAACACATCATGCATTCATGACGGATTTAGCAGCCCGTACTCAAATGCAAATTATTCATGTGGACTATCCGCTTGCTCCCGAGCATCCATATCCTGAAGCGATCGAAGCATTATATGACGTATATCAATCGTTATTAGTTCAGGGTATCCAACCCAAAGATATTATTTTATCGGGCGACTCATGTGGGGCCAATTTAGCTTTGGCACTTTGCTTACGCTTAAAAGAACAACCTGAACTCATGCCAAGCGGTTTAATTTTATTATCACCTTTTTTAGATTTAACCCTAACCAGTGAATCTTTAAGATTTAACCAAAAACATGATGCCCTACTTTCTCTTGAAGCCCTGCAAATTGGTATTCAACATTATATTGGCAACCATATTGCAGCAGATGACCCACGTGTTTCGCCCATTTTTGATAACTTAGAAGGTTTACCGCCAACATTAGTTCAGGTCGGTTCAAAAGAAATTTTATTAGACGATGCAAAACGCTTTAGAGAAAAAGCTGAAGAAGCAGGTGTCAAAGTACATTTTAAGCTTTACACAGGTATGTGGCATAACTTTCAAATGTTTAATGCGTGGTTCGATGAAGCAAAACATGCGATGGCCGATATTGCTGAATTTGCTCATGAACTTGATAAAACTTAATTAAAATAAATGAAGTGATGAGTGTGAAATACTTCTCACTTCATATTAGTTATAAAAACCTTAATCTTAAGGTTTAATGAATAAATCATGATATGTTTAGGTTATGAATCATTCCAACTCTCCCACTTTAGAATGATCTAAAAAAGACATCTCTATTTAGGAGTTCCTTTATTATTATGAAAATTCGTTTAATCACTCATCCTATAAATAAAATAAAACAGGTGGTTCTCGAATTCATCCATAACAACCATATTATTAACTGGACGCCTTTACAAAAAAGCGCACTGATGCTTGTACTCGCCTGTGCAATGAATTTCAGTTGGATTTTATGGAAAGGCTATATTTTAATAACGCCCAGTATTTGGCAATGGGCAAACTTGCCTTTAGTCGAGTCACAGCTCTGGCTCAACCTATTGACCTTATTTTTATTAGCATTACTGATTATTCCGTGTTATCGCTACAAAGACCAAGACTGGGCACAAAGAATTATTCCTCTTATTAGCGTACAAGTCTTTATGCTCATGCTGTGCCATGATGGATATTTAATAGGAAGTATCAGCCCTGCCACAATGGTCGGTTATGTAGGTACGATTGGCGTAGGTTTGGTTTTATTTGAAAGAAAAATTGTTTATAGCGCCTTTATACCAGCAACAATTATTTTAGCCGTATGTACTTATTTAAGTATGAATGGGGTTATGCCCTACGCTCCACTATTTAACTTCACGGCAATCCGACATGCTCAAACCAATCCTTTTTGGTTAGGAAGTATGCTGTTTTTTATTATGCCGATTTTAGTCGCCTGTTTTATTTTATTTGAAATATTGCTGACTCAATGGCGCCAACGAGAAACTTATATTCAACGCTTAAGCCAGATCGACCCATTAACTAATGTATTAAATAGACGTAGTTTAAATACCCATCTGGAAGCACTTCACGAACAACAATTCGATTATGCTTTAGTACTTCTCGACATAGATCATTTTAAAAAAATTAATGATGTATATGGACATCATCAGGGCGATCAGGTCCTGATTAAAATTGCCCAATGTTTGTCTGAGAACTTACGTAATGAAGACATTATTGGTCGATTTGGTGGAGAGGAATTTATTTTAGTACTTCCGCATACTGATATTACTCAAGCGGAAAAAATTGCAGAGCGTTGCCGACTTGCCTTACAAGAGTTATCTATTTTCAACAATCAAAATATCCAGATTCATGTAAGTGCAAGCTTTGGAATTAGCAGTTCCGCTTTTGCAAACGATCCATACCTCGTCATTCGACAAGCAGATGAAGCGCTTTATGCGGTAAAAGCTTCAGGACGCAATCAAGTACGCACTTTTCACCAATTACCACATATAGAGTCAATTTAACTATTTAGCCTTCGATAAACTTGCAAGCTGTTGCAACAGCTCTTGCTGACTGAATGCACCTGTTAAACGTAAAGAACGAATTTCTTGTTGATGCTCATTTAAAAACAGATAAGTTGGTGGCCCAAGAATATTCCACTGCTTGAGTAGAGCTTCGTGTGACTGATCATAATGACTCAAATCAAGCTTAATGAGATAGTACGGCGCAAGAGCTGACTGAACTTCTGGTGCTTTTAAAATACGATGCTCAATAGGCTGGCAAGCCACACACCAATCTGCATAGACATCAACGACAATAGCCCGATCAGTGGGTGCTGCTGCTAAAATCTTCTGGAAGTCTGCTGCTGTAGTCGCAACATGCCATTCAGCTATGTGTTCGGAACTTTGCAAACTGCGATTTTGTATGTGTTGGTACTGATTATAGGCAACAAAAGGAGTAACCAATAAAAGTAGTAATGCATAGAGCCACTGTAACTGTCCTTTTTTCCAAAAGAACTGATAAAGTGCGTAGGCAATAAAAGCCAGCCCTAGCAATAAACTAAGCACTTGCATGCCCCAATCTGGCAATAAAGGGCGAATAAAATAAAGACTTAATCCCAACATCAGAAAAGCAAAAATCACTTTAATCTGATGCATCCAATCGCCTGCTTTAGGTAAAAATCTTGCACCTAAAACACTAGCGATGAGTAAAGGAATCCCCATTCCAAAACCTAAACAAAATAAAAGCAAAGCACCTTGCCATTGGTTTTGAGTTTGAGAAATAAATAATAAAGTTCCAGCCAAAGGTGCGGTCATACATGGACCAACCAAGAGCGCAGAAACCACGCCCATAACACCTGCACCAACCAAAGTACCGCCTTGTTGCATAGACTGAATACGATCAAGTCGATTTAACCATGTTTGCGGTAAACGAAGCTCAAATAGTCCAAACAGATTCAGCGCAAAAACTACAAACAGTAAACTAAACGCGATAAGCGTAGCAGGCTGTTGTAACCAACGTTGGAAATTTAGCCCTGCTGAAGAAGCGATTAAACCTAGACCCGCATAAACCAATGCCATACTACATACAAAGGTAAGCGCAATCGTCCACGCTTTTAAACCTTTATGCTCTCGAATAATCAGTGACGTTAAAATCGGGAGCATGGGTAAAGAGCATGGCGTGAATGCGAGCAGCATGCCTAAGCCTAAAAATAATAAAACACCATACCAAAGCGAGTGTTCAATGAGTTTCGCCGACCAGATCTGATCTTCTGCAATTTGAGGAGTAGTCGTGTCTGTTTTAGTTTCTGAACTTGTTTGATTGGTTAAACTTTCTTGAGACGCTGCTTGTGTATTTGCCAAATCTAATAAGCGTTTCGATGCGGTCCCTGCTTGGTTTTGCACACCAACCAAACCATCTGCATCGGTTTGAAACTCAATGGTTTGTGGCGGATAACAAATACGGTCTTTGGCACAGCCCTGCCAAGTTACAGTGTAGTGCTCTGAAGGCTTGGTCTTAATTTGAAAATTGACTTGATGATAATAAACCTGACTTTGCCCGTAGTTTTCATCATATTGAGAAACGGCTTTAGGTAAATTTAAAGCTAAAGGCTGAGTACCCTGCTGTACAGTAAATTTATGCTGATACAAATAATAATTCGGCTGAATCTGCCACGATAATTTCGCGGTATGCGATTGTGGCGACTCAACCGAAAATGAAAAAGCCTGTTCTGGTGAAAGTAGCTTATCTTCTGCAAAAACAAACTGGCTCAATACAAAACTAGCAGCTGCTAGAAAATAAATAATTCCCTGAGAAATAAGCTTTTTCATTAACATCAATCAAGTTGGTTTTATCAGAATAAGAATGCCATACCCAAGCCACCATGGTAGCCTTTATCTTGCCCCTCTAAATCGACACCTACACTTGCATCAAGTTGAGTACGTTTATTTAGTGCATAGACTAAACCTGTACCTAAACCATATTGGTAGTCTTGGCTTTCAGCTTTACGGTAAACAAATTCAGAATAACCAGAAAGTTTGCCGGCAATTTTATAATTGATTGTTGGAATAGCAGTTACAGCCCAGTTGCTGTTTTGCACTTCGTAACGCATAGTAATTGCAGTATTGATCAAATCATCATACTGGTACGCTACTGCTGAACTCAGGCTATAAATGTCGTCATGTGCGGTAAACTCATCATTACCCGTTGCAATGAGCGCTTGAGCCAACACAGCCATTGTTAAATTTTCATCATTTAAATCAATCGCTTTTTTTAAGCCGATGCTTACATCACCTAAACCAGAAGTATCTGTTTTTTTACCAGCACGTTTGGTTTGAGTCCAACCCGGACCTTGCCAACCTAATTGTAATTCTAAGTCTTTAGCCAAACCTGTACGGAATAACATATCGCCATGTACAGTTACGGTTTTTTCTTTCACGCCATCAACAGTTGATTCTGTATAAGTCGCACTTGGTAAACCTTGTTCCCAAGCTAACTGCCCCACTGGAGTGATACCTGTTCCGAAGCCTGAACCTGGACGGTCAAACGAGAACTCTGCAGCAAAAGTACTTCCTGCAGCAATAGTGGTCAGAGCAAAAGTTAAAATTTGAAATGTTCTCATTCTATATTCCAATCAAGTAGTTAGTTCTTTTGACATTTTTGCTCCATGATGGCGCAATAACTCTAGTGTTTCACGCTCTTCTTGAAGCGCTTCTGACCAATCTATTTCATCAAAATCACAATCAAAGAACAACTGACTGATTGAAGATAAAATGGTGAGTCCTTCTTCATCACGTGTGTTTGGATCAACTTTTTCATCAAGTAAACGTTGAACCGCTGGTGCGCATGCCGAACTTGCTGCATCCCATAGTGGGCCATAAAATTCTTCTGCATCCCAAAGATGAACATTTGCCTTAGCCTGAATTAAGGCTTCAAGGATATCGAGATAAACTTGTAATGATTGTTGCTTTTCTTCTTTTGATAAGGGAGTACCAGCTTCATAAGCTTCTGAGACGTCTTCCCACCATTTAAAAATTCCATCACAAATAATTGATACGGGTGGCCCTTGTTCCGGATCAATGAAATTCGGATCAAGCCCCTCAGCAAGTAATTTTTGTACTTGCGTAAGTTCTAATTCTTCTATGGCTTTAATTAAAGCCTGCTGCTGGGTGGTTAACATGACCATCTCTCAAAAATATATTAGCGCTATTATGCCTAATCTCTGATGAAGATTTTAGAGGTCAATGCTATTGCATTGCAAACCAAAAGTTGTGAAGAGTTTTTATCCGTCTTTTTATACTCCATAAAAAAAAGCCCCGAAGGGCTTTTTAGCATTTTTTTAAGCTTCATCATCAATGAGTTCTGGTTGACCACCTCTCGGGTGCTCTTTTTTCTCAAAGGTATGTTCAAGACTACGTTTTAATTTTTCAATCGCGCCATGAATTGAGGCATCAATATTTCCTGCTTTATGGTGCACTGCAACTGGTTTCAAGCCAGCAGGACGTGCTTCGATCATACAGTGGATATCTTTATCGCCACCTTTGTCCCCATTTTCATCACTAAAATGAACCGAGAAATGCGTAATACGTTCGCTATGACGTTGGAATTCTTGAGTAAGTTCTGCACGTACATAAGTAATTAAACGTTCACTATTATGGATGTTTTTATCTGTGCGGATTTCAATATTCATAAATACCATCCTCTCTTTCTTACTGTGGATCTTTTCTATGCAAAACTTTTTTATGTTGGCATGTTTTAAGCATGCATGAACTGACTTCAATTGTACATTTTGATGGTGTAATGGTTTGTTATCTCCTGACTTAAACGTACTGCTTTTAATTTATTTTGAAGATCTTCATACCTTCAATATCAGTCCATCTATAAAAATATGCAAGCTGATTTTTTAAATTTTTATGAAAAATTGAACAAAAGGAGAGCAATTGTGACCGAATCTTATCTATCTGGAGCAGAACTCATTGAGCAGATTCAAAAGTCTCCTTATTCACGTGATTTAATCGGTTATCACGGTCAGCCTCCACAGGTGAAATGGCCTAACAATGCTAAGGTTGCCGTGCAATTTGTGCTGAATTATGAAGAAGGTGGCGAAAAACATATAGAGCATGGCGATGAGGGTTCGGAACAGTTTTTATCAGAGATTATTGGTGCTGCAAGCTATCCAGCCAAGCATATGTCGATGGACTCTATGTACGAATATGGTTCACGTGCTGGTTTTTGGCGCATCCATAGTGAGTTCCAACGGCGCAAGCTCCCAATGACTATTTTCGGTGTTGCCATGGCGCTGGCTCGTAACCCATATATTGTCGAAGCGATTAAAGAAGCTGATTATGATGTGGTGTCTCATGGTTACCGCTGGCTTCACTATCAAGACACCGACATTGAAGTCGAAAAACAGCACATGGAACAAGCCTTATCACTTTTAGAAAACTTGTTTGGAAATAAAACTATAGGCTGGTACACCGGACGCGATAGTCCCAATACCCGTCAGTTACTCGCAGAGTTCCCACAAATACAATATGACTCAGATTATTATGGCGATGACCTGCCTTTTTGGACAACACTGACCAATACCGCTGGTGCATCACGTCCTCACTTAATTATTCCTTATACACTCGAATGTAACGATATGAAGTTCTGTTCACCGGGTGGATTTAATAGCTCAGAACAGTTTTTTCAATATTTAAAAGATAGTTTTGATGTGTTGTATGCAGAAGGAGAAACTGCACCAAAAATGATGTCGATTGGAATGCACTGCCGTATTTTAGGGCGTCCGGGTCGTTTTAAAGCCTTACAAAAATTCCTCGATTATATCGAAATGCATGATCGGGTCTGGGTGTGTCGTCGTCAGGATATTGCAGAACATTGGTATAAAAATCACATAACTCAATAATTGATTTTTAATTTTCTAAATTCTTAAGCAAATCTCAAATCACTCTTGGCACTGTTATTGCTAAAACTCTATATCGACAACAATGAGTTTAGGAATAACAGTGTTTTTAGCCGAGTTTAATCAAGCCCCACCCGACCAACTCAAGACTCTGTTAAACAACTGCGTCCATATTCCAACTTGGGCCGAAAAAATTATTTCAGAACGGCCCTACTCATCAACATCAGTTCTGTTAGGACATGCAGAACAATTAAGCCACACGTGGTCATGGCAAGAAATACAAACAGCTTTAGCTACCCATCCAAAAATTGGGGAACGACAGGCAAAAAAACAGCTTAATGCAAAAGAACAAAATTTTTCAGCTCAAGAGCAAGCTGGCATTTCCTTAGATGAGCAAACACAACAAGCTCTGCTACAAGGCAATCTCGACTATGAACAGAAGTTTGGCTTCATTTTTTTAATTAAAGCAGCGGGCCTTAGTAGCAACGAGATTTTAAAAAAACTTAATCAACGTCTTCAAAACAACTTAGCTATAGAAAAAGTCATTGTACATGAGCAACTCGCAGCAATTGCTCTATTACGTCTATCTCAGGAAATACAAGCATGATCAGCACTCATATTTTAGATACAAATTTAGGTAAACCCGCTGCAGAAGTCGAAGTGAAGTTATTTCATGCAGCAACCCATGAACTGATTGCAACCGCAACCACCAATAAAGATGGTCGAGTAAGTGATTTTGGTATCAAAGATTTAACTGAAGGGCCATATCAACTTGAATTTGAAATTGCGCCTTATTTTTCGGCGAAGCAAGTCAAAACTTTTTTCCCGCGTGTTTGCATTCAATTTTTTATAGAAGACATCAAGCAGCACTATCACATTCCACTACTCATTAGCCCGTTTGCTTACTCTACTTATCGTGGTAGCTAACTGAATTAAAATAGGAGAAAAATATGAATGATCGACAAAAGAATGCGATTTCTCCAGAGCATGAATATTTAGGAATCTCGAAAAGTTTTGCTTACGGTTTACAACATGTGCTGACCATGTATGGTGGTATTGTGGCTCCGCCCCTTATTATTGGAACGGCTGCTGGTTTAAGCTCGGTACAAGTCGGAATGCTTATTGCAGCAGCCCTATTTGTAGGTGGATTGGCAACACTCATACAAACCATAGGAACCAAATATCTAGGCGCAAAACTACCTTTAGTTCAGGGGGTGTCTTTTGCTGGCGTGGCAACCATGGTCGCTATTATTACCACGGGCGGTGGCCTGCCTGCGGTTTATGGGGCGGTCATTGTAGCCTCTCTAGTTGGACTTTGCCTTGCACCTTACTTTTCAAAAATCATTCGCTTTTTCCCCCCTGTTGTGACTGGATGCGTCATCACGATTATTGGGCTATCTCTGTTACCCGTTGCGATTCGCTGGATGATGGGTGGCAACGATAAAGCACCCAACTGGGGAAGCGTAGAAAATATTTCTTTGGCCTTACTCACCTTAGGCATTGTGATTATTTTAAATATGCTGCCACAAGCTGGCATTCGTCGCTTATCTATATTATTAGCAATCGTGGCTGGTACGATACTGGCTTACTTTATGGGCTTCGGTGACTTTAGTCAGGTCAGCTCAGGTGCATGGCTGCAATTTCCACATTTCTTTGCATTTGGTTTGCCTACCTTTGAACTGAGTGCCATTTTATCAATGCTCATCGTCACCTTGGTGATTATGACGGAAACCACAGCCGATATTATTGCTGTAGGAGACATTGTAGGAACCGATGTCGATTCTAAACGTATCGCCAATGGTGTTCGTGCAGATATGTTCTCAAGTGCTATGGCACCTATCTTTGGTTCGTTCATGCAAAGCGCTTTTGCCCAAAATGTTGGGTTAGTTGCGATTACAGGCATCAAAAGCCGTTTTGTTGTGGCTGCAGGCGGTGTTATTCTCATTATTTTGGGGCTATTGCCTGTTATGGGGCGTCTAATTGCAGCAATTCCTATGCCTGTACTTGGTGGTGCAGGTTTGGTCTTATTTGGGTCAGTTGCAGCGAGCGGAATTCGCACTTTAGCAAAAATAAATTATAACGATCAGAAAAATTTGATCATTGTCGCGACTGCTTTATCGGCAGGAATGATCCCCATTATTAACCATGAGTTTTATGCACATTTTCCAGTTTGGGTACAAACTTTGTTCCATTCGGGTATTAGTTCGACTTGTATCTTTGCTATCTTATTGAATTTATTATTTAATCATTTGCCTTCATTTCGTAGCTCATCGACCCCTCATTTGAGCCAAACCATAAATACTAGAAATACACATTAATAGATTGGTTTTTAGCGCCCCACTTCGGTGGGCCTTTTTTTAACCGTTGATCAAATTTGGCTTCATTTTTGCTTAAGACCCTGTATCCTTAGCGTGCTTTATTTGGGGGGAGATCATTTAAATGCAATTAAAGCAACTTGCGGCGACTTGTGCCTTGTTATCTGCAACTGCCATGGTTCAGGCAAAACCAATTTGGCAAGATTTTAGTGTGACTGGACTTTATGGTGAAAACTATGAAGTTGTAGACAACAAAGAAACTACGATTACTTTGGAATATGCTGCAAAAGTTAAATATGCTGATGTGTTTTTCTTCATGGACCGTATGCGCGGTGAAGACGATCATAAAAGTACATATTTTGAGTTATCACCACGTTTAAGCTTGGGCGAAGTATCTGGCAAAAAATTGGCTTATGGCCCAATTAAAGATGTGCTCATTAGTACCACTTGGGAAAGTAACAGCGAAAACGGCAATAACTTTGATAACTTCTTATATGGTTTTGCTGTTGATTTAGATATTCCATATTTTAAATATGCGAATTTAAACTTCTACCGTGCAAATAATGAGAAAACTGACGACGATTATCAAATGACTTTCGTTTATGGTATTCCATTTAACATTGCATCGGAAGAATTCTTGGTTGATGGCTTCCTAGATTGGTCAACTGCTGAAGGTGACCATGCCAGCGAGTTAAACTGGACAACTCAGTGGAAATGGAATGTAGGTAAACACATTTCTCCTGACACACGTCTATACCTCGGTATTGAACACTCTGTATGGAATAATAAATTTGGTCTACAAGGCCGAGATGAAAATAACGTGAGTGCTTTGGTTAAATACCACTTCTAAAATTTTTATTTAGAAGCTTAAAACAGCAAGGAAAAAATCCTTGCTGTTTTTGTTTTAGTCGAGTGGATTACCCACAATATTACTAATAATCCCCTGCATAATATGTCCGCCTTGTTCACGGCGTAATTCTGCATACCAAGCTTGGGTCACAGTTTCATCTTTCATATGGGTTACATCACAACGTTTACGGGCACGAAGAACCAACTCATTGGCCCGTTCATTACGCTTGTTTTGATAACGACGTAAAGCGTCCTCTAGACCCAAAGTATTTATTTGCAAAGAACGCGCTAAATAAATCGCATCTTCCATGGCTTGGCAGCCACCTTGTCCAATATCAGGTGTGGTGCTGTGTGCAGCATCGCCTAAGATCACCACGCGACCCTTATAAAATTGGGCAAACGGTTCAATATCATGGATTTCTACCCGATTGGTCTTTTGTGGGTCTAAGCGTTCAATGAGTTGCTGTACAGGCTGGCACCAATCAGCAAAATATTGTTTTAAAAGTTTTTTATATTCATCTCGATTATTGTCTAATCCTGCTGGCAAAGGCACATCTAAAAAGAAGTAAAACTTACCATCTGCGACGGGCATTAAAGAAGCTCGCTTACCTTCTCCGACATAAGTCGTCCATTGCTGAGCTGGCGCTAAATCTTCAGAAATCTCAACTAAACCATTCCAGTTTACATAACCAGCATAACGGCGCTGTACTTGCTGACCCAACACATAGGCACGAGTCATTGAATGAGTACCATCCGCCCCAATCAATAAGTCAGCTTGCGTTGAACTGCCATCTGCAAAATGTACTTCGACATAATCGGTCTTATCTTCAAGGCTGACCATTTTTTTGCCTAGATAAATCTGGTCTCGGCCAAACTCATCCATCAGCATATTTTGTAAATCGGCACGTGCAACCGGATATGGTCGCTGTCCTACTTCTTCAATTAAAGGCAATAAACTGAATTGTGTCATCACATCTCCAGTTAAACCATCAACATAGGCCAAGTCGTCCATTTGTCCGCCAAGTTTGGCGATTTTGTCAGTTAATCCGAGATAGTTCAGACATTTCACACCATTTGACCACAACGAAATAGCAGCGCCGACTGGAAGAATCTTTTCAGTTTGCTCAAAAATACGAACTTGGTGACCAAATTTTTTTAATGCAATGCCTGTGGTTAGACCTCCCATTCCCGCACCAATAATCACCACATTCATAACACTCTCCTATAGATATTCACCTATAGGGTGCTTATGCTAAAAACATGCCATCGTTCAAAATTTATTTAGCTTTTCCACAAAACTGGCATGCCCCATGCTTATATATTTAAGTATAAAACTCGTCTCAACGTGCTCTGTATGTTGATAGTTTTAAATGAAAAATCATGTTTTTAACAAGAAATACGGATACCCCATTATGGCAACTCTACACGCCCCAGCTTTTGAACTTCCTGAAATTTTGAATACTAAAACCAATTTGGCAGATGTCCGAATTGGTGCACAAGTCATTGAGTGTTCAGATGATTTCTTTGCAGAAGCAAAGCGTATGCTGCAATTTGAAGCACCTATTTTTGTTGAAGATAAATTTGATGACAACGGTAAGTGGATGGATGGATGGGAGACCCGTCGTAAGCGTCACGCGGGATATGACTGGTGTATTGTGAAGCTAGGAGTGAGTGGAAAAATCACCGCACTTGATATAGACACCAGCTTTTTTACAGGAAACTATCCAGCATCTGCCTCATTAGAAGCGTGTTATGCACCAAATGGAGACCTAACAGGGGCAAAATGGGAGAATGTTCTAGAAAATACTGAGCTAGGGCCAAGTCAACATCATATTTTTATGGTCAATAATGATGCACTTTTTACCCATATACGCCTCAATATTTTCCCAGATGGTGGTGTTGCTCGTTTGCGTGTTTATGGAGATGTTCATATTCAGGTGACTGATCGTGAGCAAACGCTTGATTTATTGGCCCTTGAAAATGGTGGTCGCGTAATTGCCTACAGCGATGCGCACTTTGGACACCCACGTAATTTGATTAACCCTGGCCGTGGCGTCAACATGGGCGATGGATGGGAAACCAAACGCCGCCGTGCACCGGGTTATGACTGGTGTATTCTTGCACTGGGTAAAAGCGGAAAAATTGAAAAGCTCGAAATTGATACGGCTCATTTTAAAGGGAACTTTCCTGCCCAAGTATCTATACAAGCGGTTTACCTTGAAAATGCAACCGATGCACAGTTAATTCCACAAAGTATGTTCTGGTCTTATTTACTTGAAGCCCAACCAATGCAAATGGATCATATTCATGAATATGTGAATGAGATTTTACAGCATGAAAAGATCTCTCATATTCGCATTAACATGATTCCAGATGGTGGTATTAGCCGTGTTCGTTTATGGGGGAAAATTACTAAATCATGATCATGAATACTGTTCAAATTCAGCCCTTAACTATTGAAAACTTTCAACCCTTCGGAGAAGTCATTTGTTGCGACGGGCATGATTTTTTTCATATTAATGATGCCCACACCGAGCGCTACCATGCGCTCGTTGAAACCGAAATTGAGGGAGAAGCAAAGGCAGGCATTAGTATTTTTCGTAACATTAAGACCAGTGTGTTACCTCTGGAAATTTCAATGCTAGAGCGTCATCCGAAAGGCTCTCAGGCATTTATTCCATTACAGCAACAAAAGTTTTTAATTATTGTGGCGCCCGCTTTAGATGAAAACACTCCCGATATTTCCAAGCTTTGTGCTTTCGTTTCAAATGGAAAGCAAAGTATCAATTATCGGGCAGGCACATGGCATCACCCTTTGCTTACTTTTGAGTCACCAAGTGATTTTGCAGTAGTAGATCGCATCGGAAGTGGAGCAAATTGTGATGTTTTTCAGTTTCCACAATCTATAGAAATTAGGTTTTAAATAAAGAGTAATTTATACAGACTTGTCTGTTTTGAATTAATTATATAAATACACCGAATCATCTGTCGCTAAAATAAAAATCCCCGCCTATTGAGCGGGGATTTTTTTAATTTTATTTTAAACAGTGATATCGGCTAAGTTACCCTTCTGCTCAAGCCACTGCTTACGATCTGCGGAACGTTTTTTCGCAAGCAATTTGTCGAGTAAACCAGCTGTTAAATGTGCATCATCCAGATCAAGCTGTACTAAACGACGAGTGTTAGGGTCCATCGTTGTTTCGCGAAGCTGAATCGCGTTCATCTCACCTAGTCCCTTGAATCGAGTAATTTGAGGATTTTTATTGCCTTTGACATTTTTCAAAATGGTTTCAAGTTCATCATCATCGAGTGCGTAATGGACATCTTTACCAATATCGATACGGAACAATGGTGGCATTGCTACAAATAAATGACCTTCTTCCACCAAGGCAGGAAAGTGCTTAACGAATAAAGCACAAAGCAAAGTCGCAATGTGTAAACCATCCGAGTCGGCATCGGCCAAAATACAGATTTTGCCATAGCGTAGTTCTGACAAATCATCACTACCCGGATCTACACCAATCGCAATCGCAATGTCGTGAACTTCTTGAGAAGCGAGTACTTCATCTGAAGAAACCTCCCATGTATTTAGGATTTTTCCACGAATTGGCATGATGGCCTGAAAGTTTTTATCACGTGCTTGCTTGGCACTACCACCTGCAGAGTCACCTTCGACAATGAATAGCTCACTTTCTTCACGCGTTTGACCAACACAGTCTGCTAATTTACCCGGCAAAGCTGGGCCTGAAACAATTTTTTTACGCTCGACTTTCTTGGCTGCTTTTAAACGACGACCTGCTTTAGAAATCGCCATTTCCGCCAGTTGCATAGCAATTTCAGCATGTTGGTTGAGCCAGAGCGCAAATGCATCTTTAGCAATATTTAAAACAATATTTGATGCTTCACGACTCGAAAGACGCTCTTTGGTTTGACCAGAAAATTGTGGTTCTTGAAACTTGAGCGACAAGATATAGTTCACGCCATCCCAAACATCTTCTGCCGAAAGTTTAAGATTACGCGGTAACAAGTTACGCAATTCACAGAACTCACGTAACGCCTCGGTCACGCCTGAACGTAAACCGTTCACATGCGTACCGCCTTGTGCAGTTGGAATCAAGTTGACGTAACTTTCTTGAACCTGCTCACCGCCTTCTACATTCCAGCAAATCGCAAACTCACAGGCTGCGCGGTCTGCTTGTCCATTACTTACAAATGCAGGGTTTGGCAAAATTTCGCGGTCTTGTAATTCATCCATCAAATAATCGACGAGGCCATTTTCAAACTGCCATTCGATTTTTTCATCATTAATTTGATCGATATAAATAATTTTTAAACCAGCTGCTAAAACAGCTTTCGCTTTTAAATTATGTTTGAGTGCTTTTAACGCAAATTTTGGACTATCAAAATATTTAGCTTCAGGCCAGAAATGTACCGTTGTACCAGTCGCACGTTTTGGTGCTTTGCCTTCTAGCACTGCTAAAGGCGCAACAGGTTCACCTTGCTCAAAAGCCATTTGGTATACATTACCCTGACGTTGAACTTCGACCTCAACACGTGTTGATAAAGCGTTTACAACCGAAATCCCCACACCATGCAAACCACCTGAAAACTGGTAGTTATCGGTACTGAATTTACCACCTGCGTGGAGCTTGGTCAGAATGATTTCAATACCACTTTGGCCATATTCAGGGTGAATATCGACTGGCATACCACGGCCATTATCCTCAACAGACAATGAACCATCTTTATAAACCGTGACACAGATTTTGTCGGCATGACCAGCTAATGCTTCATCGACAGCATTATCAATAACTTCTTGGGCTAAATGGTTAGGTCGAGTCGTATCGGTATACATTCCCGGACGACGACGAACAGGGTCTAAACCAGAAAGGACTTCAAGCGATTGAGCCGTATATTGTGTCACGTTGTACGTTTTCCTTATTTGATGGTGTGCGCAAAGAATTCGATCACTAAGGGTAATTTTTCTTCAAAATCTTCCATGGCATGATTGCCATGAGCATCCGTCAAAATCAATGAGGATGGTGTTGCAGCACTATAATAGCGTTGTGCTTGACGATAATCCAAAATTTCGTCGCCTTGTTGCAGTAAGACGAGTATTTTGTCGGCATTTTCAGGTTGTTTCAGTTCCAGTTGTTCTAACTGTCGTAACTGAACATGATCAATTGACCATTGATCATTCACCTTATAAGGCATGCTTTCAACTTGAAATAACTTATCAAACAACTTCCATGGTTGCATAGCAGGGTTAATCAGTACAGCCGGAATATTATATTTCGCGACAAAATATGTCGCAAAAAACCCGCCGAGGCTACTGCCGACTAACGCCACATCTTGTAAAGACTCGATTAGCTCTGAAACTTGCGCTACGACCTGATCTGGAGATCTATTTAAATCTGGCAAATGCACATTGATGCCCAATTCGCTACAATACTGCTTAAGGCTCAGCCCTTTAATCGAAGAAGAGCTGCTATTAAAGCCATGGAGGTAGATAATATTCATATATTTCCCTCTTAAATTGAGAATAAACTCACATTTTTGTTCTCAGTTTGTATATAAAAACACTATTGTCAGACAAGAAAAACGATTCAACTTACCATTCATCAGTATTTTAAAAACATGTGTTATTTAAACTACTAAGATGGAAACGTTAGCTGCCGTTGATAAATAAAAAGTACAGCTTAAAACGTCGGTTATAACGTAAATGGGGAAAAGATATGCCGAGCTTAACACCGTTACATGAAACTTATTGTAAATGGGATCGTACGCCACCGAGTCAGGCCGACGTACTGGAAGGTTTAGCTCAACTGTTCAGTACCAGCTTAAATGGTGTACATGAATTAATACAAGTCATTAATATTGAAGTGTTAAAAAATGCTTTTGGTATTAGTGCCCAAAATGCGAATAATTTTCAAAAACGCCCTTCTGTGCAAAAGGTATATCAGTTTTCTTATGGAGCCTTACAAAAGTATGGACGTTATTTTTTAGCGCCCGGTTTACGTCGTATTATTGAAAAATTCCCGACCCTTCACGAGAAACCATTAACACCTACCCTTCATTTTTTGGTGGGCATTTTAAATGGTATTTTTGGAGACTATTTACTTAAACAACATAGTCCCCTTGCCTTGCCCATGGTTCTATACGACCACTACGGTGCAATCCAACAAGGCGAACTCGCAGGCCGTATCGTAATTTTAGTTCATGGCTTGTGTATGAACCATCTAACTTGGTCAAATGCACACTATGGCGGCATTGGTGAGCGTCTGTTAGCACAGCGTGACCATAACACCATGCTGTATTTAAACTACAACACAGGTCGCCGCATTTCAGCCAATGGCCGTAGTTTCTCTAACTTATTAGAAGATTTGGTACAACGTAATCCAAGAATTACCAGTATTGATATCATTGGTCATAGTATGGGTGGACTGGTTTCCCGTAGCGCACTGTTTTACGGTAAACAAAATATGTACCAATGGATTCATATGGTCGAGAACTTAGTCTGTATTGGTTCCCCACACCATGGTGCAGTACTTGAGCGCTTTGGCTTTGCTATACAAGATAAACTCGGGGCATTCCCATTTGTTGGATTACTGGGTCAGTTGGTTAATATTCGTAGTAATGGCATTTTAGACCTACGCCACGGTAGCGTTCGTGACGATGACTGGGAATATATGGATGCCCGTATCGGCATGATGGATGACAACCGTGCTCCGGCTCCACTACCTTCCCATATCAATACCTTTTTAGTGGCAGGAACACTCGAGTTTGAAAAGGTACGTAATAAAGCGCTTACCGTGATTGGCGATTACTTAGTGAGTGTGAAAAGCGCACTGGGCGAACACCCAAATCCACGTTTTCAACTTAAGGTTCCAGACTCACATAAAGCAGTGTTTTATGGCTTAAACCATTTTGAAATTCAGTATCACTCAAGTGTTGCCGAACAGATTACTCGGTGGTTATATCCTCATGTAAATGATTATGTGCAAGAAGGTATTCAAACCCATATTATTGATATGCCGAACTATACGCTCGAAGATTTGGAAGGAATTGTAGAGACGTAAAAAAAGCCCAACTTAATGTTGGGCTGTTTTAAATTTTATATTTTTCAAGGTTATAAACCAATCAATAATTTTTATCTAACCATTTTTTGATTTCAGATATGGTTTTATATTTATAATAGACTTTCCCTTCTGCAATTCCTTCAAAACCCTCTGCATTACTACCTAATATATTTGTTATATTTTTCAGATTTAATATCTTATTTTCACTAATTTGATATAGCTTAACTTGATAAATCTTCCCTTCTATTTGTGGAGTACAACAGTAATATGCTGAATTAATAGTAATCAATATTGGAGGTTTTCTTTTGTTGGGTTTGTATATGCTGACAGCTAAAATTCTAGGACTTTCTTTAGCTGCAAAATCAGAGTAATTATCAACAAATATCTTCTTATCTTTATCTCCTAAATAACCTTTAAGATATAAACCTTCTGAAGATTCACATATATAGTTATAGAATTTATAGTCATTTTTCTTGAATATGTTTAAGTTTACTTGTTGGTCAATATTACATTGATCCTTTGCAAATAAATTTTGAGAATATATTAGAGATGATATGATAAACACAATAACATTAAAATATTTTTTCATTTTGAATAAACTCATTATTCGCTTCGAATTTCTATTTTATAATAATAGCAATATCATATTTTAAGCTGATATTACTATTATCAAATGCAATCAAAATTTTAACAACGGACAATTACTCTTCATCATTATGACAATCATTTTTCTTATTTTTTATATTCATATCAGTTGTATAATTAATTCCAAAATTTAAATTTATTAAATCTTCTTTTCTAAAAATTTTCGGAACTATATTCCAAACATTTTTACCGTGAGTAACAATTGCTAAATTAAATTCCGGAACTTTATTATTATTCGTATCAATTTGATATTCCACAGAAAATCTGTCTTTTTTCTTACCAACAATATTATATATACGTGGCTCCTTTAACCCTTGATCACAAGCTTGATATATATAAATTTTGTTTTTTAAAATTTTAATTGTACTTTCACTACAATAACATCCACCTGTTTCTAACTCTTTCACAATACCATTTGTGTATTTAAATGGTTTTATTAGATTTCCCTCTAAACTATCAAGGTCCAAATATGACTTTTTCAAATCTTTTATTTTAGAATTATTAAAATCACTTAAACATTTATAGTTTTCACTACTTGCTTCTTTCCCATTAAACTTACATTTTAAATTTCTATCTTTCAACCAAGAACGTTGAGTATCTACCAGATACTTAACTTCATTTTTATTATCACTGATATAGCTTTTTATATCTGAATACATACTATTCAGATCATGCTCACTATTACTATATATTGTTTTCTCGTCTAACCGTTGTGGTTTGTAATCTGCAGCATTTGAGGAAATACATACGCTGGAAACCAATAAAAAATTATAAAATTTAATAAAACTAGTTCTCATTATATGTACCTTCAATAAAAATCAAAACTCAGACAAGTTGCTATTTTTATAATTTTTCATCTAATCCTAAAAACAAATATCACACCTAAGTTATTTATTTTGAATAAAATATATTAGGTTTAAAAATGTAAGACTTACCATTCTTACATTTTTATTCAAAAAGAAAAACTAAATCAGTTTATCTGCTTAAAATATACTTTTTCCCCTTCAGAACATACTCCATAAAAAACTCCATAAGATTCATTCTTTACAGAGGGATTATTCAAATAACTATTACAGTCCAATACTAAATCTCCAGCATTTTTCTTAAAAAATATTTTTTGCTTTTGATAATATGGAGCACCCGTATAATTATCAGCTAAATAATAGATTCCCGATTTAAAATTCTTTGATTCAGCCTGTTTAGTTGCATATCCATTTTTTATAAAATCAATCCCACCCAAGGCTAGGTTAACTTTATCAATATTTAAACTCAACTCACTACTATTATTTTTATCCGCTTTAGCTTCTGCCCATCCAACTTGAACATCTTCACTATAAACATTTTTATAATATAAGGTGAAATTACCATTATTATCTTTTATATAAAATTCATCATATGCAGGATCAAGTCTTTTAAAGAGATAATTATCCATCTTTTTTGTAGGTGTAAAATTCTTACACTTTCCTGACTTTTCACAGATTTGATATGAAAAATAAAGTTTTGTGTTACTTGATTTAGGCTGATCAGCTTCAGTTGTACATGCATACATTAAACTAATTAAAAATAAAAGAAATAATCTGCTCATCATTGCATAGTCTCTATGTGTATAGCATCTTCACCAGCTACATCTGCTGAAATAAAATATATTGAAACATTTGATACTTAATTTTGAACATCGACTGTTTTACGTAATTTAATATCAAATATTTTAGTTAAATATAATTAATAGTAATACATACTATTTTACACCTAATCTTATTACTTAAATAAGATTAGGTGTAAATAATATTATTCTCATATTAAGTACTTAGTCTCTCTAATTTACAAAAGTAAAAAACTTACCACTCTTGGCATAAAGTTAAAGAGTTAATATAGTAAAAAACAACCTTGGTTATAACTCTGGAATTTCTTTAAAATAAATTTTTTCGTTATCAGAACAAACGCTATAGAACATGCCTGAATAATTATTCTTCGGATCTAAATCTTTCATATAACTTTTACAATCAAGTAAAAGTTGCTTATTTTTCTTTATAAAAGTTAATTTTTGATATTGTTTGAAAGAGTAACCATCATAGAAGTCATTAATTATATACATATCTTTTCTATAGTTTTTTGAGGGAACATAATCAGAGTTATCACCACTACCTATAGAATTATAGTTTCCTAAAGTTTGAAATATCTTATTAGTTTCCATAACTAGATTATTTTCATTATTTGTAACTATTTTCATTTGTGCCCACCCCATTTCAACACCTTCTGAAAAGATATTTTTATATATAACATAATATTTATTATCTTTTATTTTTATATAAAATTCATCTACCGGAGGCTTATAAGCAAACAATGCATAGCTGTTTTGATTTTTTGTATACTTAAATTCATTACAAATGTTTTTTAAAGTGCATTTTTTATATGAATAATAAATTGTATTAGCTGTATTAGCTGTATTAGCTGTATTAGCTGTATTAGCTGTATTAGCT
>NZ_JAVQNN010000018.1:0-123607 GCF_031798975.1 Acinetobacter sp. V110_1
TGGTAGTGTGGGGTTACCCATGTGAGAGTAAGTCATCGCCAGCTCATTATTCTAAACACCCCGGTCTCGAAAGAGATTGGGGTGTTGCTTTATGGGCGGACTTTAATTTTTAATAAAAGATAGGTCCAAAATTAGATTTGTATTGTTACTATATTCTATGAATATAATGATGAACTCTATTATTTTTGGGTACGTCCATGAAAATCGATTCTTTCTCTCCAATACCTGAAGATGATGAAGAGCTATCTTTGCCTGCATTGATTTATTGGGCATCTCTAGGTGATATCGATCAAGTAAAAGAATTACTAATAGAGGGAGAGGATCCTAATCAGATAGATGATGAGGGATATAGTGCTCTACAAGCAGCTGCTGAAAATGATCATTTAGAAATAGTTCAACTCTTAATTGAAAAAGGTGCGCGTGTCGCTTACAAAAGTGAATACACAGCATTAGAGCTTGCAGAAATGGCAGGTAATACTAATATAGTGGAGTATTTAAAGAGTTTATAAAATTAAAAAGGCCTCTTTTGTTTAGAAAAGAGGCTTTTTGTTCAATTTAAGACAAATGATATTTTTGCAGCTTTTCAACAATTGATTGAAGTCCTTTTACTTCAAATTCATTGGCTTCAAATTTTTCATCTTTATTGCGTTTAAAGATATCTCGTATTTCTATTACAGCATTTGGGTCAACAATATTTAAACTTGAAGTGACTTGGCGTATTTGGCTAATAGAACGAGAGCCATTTGTTGAGCCATAGCCAATAAATGCGGCTGGTTTACCACTCCATTCTTTACCTACATAGTCGAGTGCATTTTTTAAAGCTGGACTGTAACCATGATTGTACTCGGGGCTAATAAAGATAAATGCATCAGCTTTGGCAATTTTATCTGCCCATTCTTGTTGTTTAGGTTGATCATAAATACCTGTTGCAGGTGGGTGAGAGCCTGAAAATAATGGTAAATTCCACTCTTTTAAATCAATTACTTCTGTCTGAAAATCTTCTAGATTAAATGATGGAATTGCTGTTTCTAACCAATTGGCAATTTTAATAGCTGTGCGTCCTTCACGAACACTTCCTACGATGATATAGACCAGCATATATTTTTCCTAAGGATTTTTATCTTTATAACTTAATTCATTACATAGGACGTGAGAATATAGAATTTGTAAGGATTCTTATGTCATGCATAAAACTTAAATAATAAAAAAGCCCTCAATCGAGGGCTTTTTTTACATTAACTTAATGCCTTGCTGGCCAGCTGGAGTTACTTTGAATATCTCTACTTCAAAAGTAATATTTTTGCCAGCTAAAGGGTGGTTGAAATCAATTTCAGTAATATCATCATTCACTGACTTCACGACACCAAATAAAGTTGCTTTTGCTTTATCTTCAAACTCGATCATGTGACCAGGAATAGGTCGTTGTTCGAATTTAACCGTATCAAAAGTTTGTATATTTTCAGGGTTCCAAGGACCAAAAGCATCTTCTGGTGGAAGATGTACAGTACGTCGATCACCTGCACGTAAGCCGAATAAGGCTTTCTCAAAACCTGGTAACAAGTTACCGTCGCCAATAGTCAAGCTAACAGGTTCTTCACGGCTACGTGTATTGTCAATTTCTACGCCATTTTCAAGAGCAACAGAAAAGTGTAGGTCAACTTTAGAACCGTCAGTAATACGAATTTCTTCATTAGGTTGAATAATTTCGGTCATATTATGCATCCGAATTTTTAGGTCTTTGCTTCTCAAGGAAGAATGTATCGATGAGTAACAAAATGGTACCTAGAGTAATGGCACTGTCCGCAATATTAAAAGCTGGAAAGTGATGATTTTGGTAATAAACATGAATGAAATCGACCACATACCCTAAAGTAATACGGTCAATTAAATTACCAAGTGCTCCACCTAAAATTAAAGCGATAGCTACAGGTAGCACCACCATTTTTTTAGGCATACGTAGCAACCAAAATATAAAAAGTATTGAAACTAAGCCTGCCAAAGATGTGAAGAAATAGCGTTGCCATCCTCCAGCATCAGATAAAAAGCTAAAGGCTGCACCATAGTTATGTAATAGTGTCCAGTTTAAAAATGGAAGCACAGGTACAGGATCTGCATAGTTCAGATGTGTACTTGCAATCCATTTTGTCCATTGATCCAAAACAATGGCAAGGACAGAAAGTCCAAGCCAAATGAGGTTGTGCGGATAAAACTGGAATAAGCCTTTTTTAGCTTGTGAATTAGGCATATTTTCTCACTTCGCCACGACCAGTGACGTTCACAATACAACGACCACATAAACCAGGATGATCGGCGTGTGTATTTACATCAGGAAGGACATGCCAGCAACGTGCACATTTTTCACCTTCAGCTGCAGATACTTGTACACGTAAGCCTTCCATTTCAGTTGCTTCACCTTGTTCAGCAAATGGATGTACTACTACTTGCGAAGTAATAAGAACAAAACGGAGTTCATCAGCCAGTTGGTTTAAAACTGTTTGTAATGATTCATTTGCCCAAAGTTCAACTTTGGCTGAAAGATTACTACCGACAAGTTTAGCGTTACGAGCTGCTTCAATCTGTTTATTTACTGCAGATTTTACGCTAATCAATGTTTGCCAGTCTGCTTCAGAAAGCAAGTTTGCTTTTGATGAAACAGGTAGGTCATACCATTCAGCTGTAAATACATACTTCTCAGTTTGTTCTGGAATAAGTGGCCACGCTTCTTGAGCTGTGAAGCTTAGAATAGGACTCATCCAGCGAACAAATGCTTGTACGATATGGTAAAGCGCTGTTTGTGCAGAACGACGTGCTTGTGAGTCAGCCTTAGTGGTGTATTGACGGTCTTTGATGATGTCTAGATAGAAACCACCTAAGTCATTAATACAGAAGCTTGTTAACGCACTACACACAACATGGAAGTTCATTTCTTCATATGCAGTGATAATAGTTTGTTGTACTTCATTTGCACGTTGCAAGATGTATTGATCAAGAGCGATAAGATCATCTACTGCCAGAGCATCTGTACTTGGTTGGAAACCATTTAAGTTTGCAAGCAAGAAGCGTAGCGTATTACGAATACGACGGTAGCTATCACTTACACGGCTAAAGATTTCTTTTGATGCTGCGATTTCATAGCGATAGTCGCTAGATGCTACATATAAACGTAAACCGTCAGCACCAAGTTGTTTGATAATTTCTTCAAGCGGGATGTAGTTGCCTAAAGATTTCGACAATTTACGGCCATTTTCATCCACTGTGAAACCATGTGTTAACAAGGCTTTGTATGGCGCACGATTATGAATTGCCATAGACGTTAATAAAGAAGATTGGAACCAGCCACGGTGTTGGTCTGAACCTTCTAAATATAAGTCAGCAGGGCTTTCTAATTCTTCACGTTGCTCAAGTACAGCGTAATGCGTTGTACCAGAGTCAAACCATACATCAAGCGTATCGCGAACAGCATTGTACTGTTCAGCATCTTCACCAATGAAGTCTTTGGCTTCACGGTTAAACCACGCATCGATGCCTTCTTGTTCGATAAGTTTAGCAACTTCTTCGATGAGTTCAGGCGTACGAGGATGCAATTCATTCGTATCTTTATGAACGAAGAAAGGAATTGGTACACCCCAAGTACGTTGACGTGAGATACACCAGTCCGGACGGCCTTCGATCATTGATTCAATACGGTTTTTACCCCAGTTCGGTACAAACTCGATATCGTTTTCAATGGCGTTAAGCGCACCTTCACGTAAACCTTTTTGATCCATGCTGATAAACCATTGTGGTGTAGCACGGAAAATAATCGGAGTTTTATGGCGCCAGCAGTGTGGGTAGCTGTGTTTAATCGGTTGATGAGCCCATAAGCGACCCACAGCACCTAAAGCTTCGATAATCTTTGGATTAGCTTTATAGATGTGCTCACCAGCAAAGATTGGTGCCGTTGGTAAGTAAACTCCGTTACCACCCACTGGGTTTTCAACTTTAAGATTGTATTGAATACCTACTTTATAGTCGTCTGCACCGTGGCCAGGCGCAGTGTGTACAGCACCTGTACCGCTTGTTGCGATAACGTGTTCACCTAAAATAACCGGAACTTGGCGATCGGTAAGTAAAGGGTGTTGTAAAGTAAGGTTTTCAAGAGCTGAACCAGTAAAGTCAGCTAAAACAACTGGGTTTTCAAGCTTGTAACGTTCAATTGCTGAAGCAACTAAGTCTTTAGCAAGAATAAAGTTTTGCTTACCACGCTCAGTAGTCACTTGTACCAATTGATATTCAATTTCGGCATGCAATGCAACTGCTTGGTTCGCTGGTAATGTCCAAGGTGTAGTCGTCCAGATTACGATATCAGTTGGATCTTGAACGTCTACATTTACACGAGCGCTTAAGTCTTTTAAATCTACAACGCCAAAACCAACGTCAATTGCATCAGATTTTTTGTCTTCGTATTCAACTTCAGCTTCAGCAAGTGCTGAACCACAGTCCATACACCAGTTCACTGGCTTTAAGCCCGGCTGGATGTGACCATTTTTTTGAATTAAACCTAAAGCACGAACGATATCGGCTTCTTGTTTATAGTTCATGGTGAGGTAAGGATTATCCCAATCACCTAAAACACCAAGACGTTTAAAGTCAGCACGCTGTAAATCAATTTGTTTTAGCGCATATTCACGGCAGAGTTTACGGAAAGTCGCTGCGTCAACTTTTTCGCCTACTTTACCTACTTTTTCTTCAACTTTTAGTTCGATTGGCAAGCCATGACAGTCCCAACCCGGAACATATGGTGCATCGAAACCTGCCAAAGTACGGCTTTTTACGATGACGTCTTTGAGTACTTTGTTAACCGCATGACCCAAGTGAATTGTACCGTTCGCATATGGAGGGCCATCATGCAAAATATATTTTTTCTTGCCAATACGCGATGCACGAATCTGCTGATAAATGTTGTCGGTATACCACTCTTCTAACCATTTCACTTCACGTACTGCCAAATTTGCTTTCATTGCAAATTCAGTATCCGGCAGGTTTAGCGTGGCTTTGTAGTCCACTGCATTTTCAGTAGTTTGCTTATCGCTCATGCAAGTTGTCTTCCAGTTTAATCAGCTTGGGAGCCGACATGTTTTACAATCAAAATTCGAATTAAAAAGGAAATTGTGTCGTGTCTTTACGATATTGTCGTAATTGTTGCACGTCATTATCAATTCCTGCCTTAAGTGCCTCAAGCGAAGGGTAGTTCAATTCACCATGAAGATAGTGAAGAAAAGTCACCCGCATAAATAAGCCATACAGATTAGCAGAAACATCAGGGAAATGTACTTCTAATCTCCACTCTGGATGTTCTTGCTGAATGGCTGGGCGAGTACCGACATGACCTGCACCATAAAGGCTATTTTCATGATATCCGGCAATTCCTGGCTTTTCAGGGTCATCCTGAAGCACTTTTTGAGTTAGCGAAGTTGTTTCGCAAATGACTTCAACGCCATAAATACCATTTAAACAAGGCTTATGGCGGTTGAGACGGACATTAATCGTTGGAAAATCTAAAGTTCGTCCAATTTGGTCGCCATATTGAACTCGTCCAGTAATACTGTAAGGACGGCCTAATAATTTAGCTGCTAAAGCGAGATTACCCACTTGAAGCACTTGGCGAATACGAGTTGAACTGACGCGTTCACCTTCGAGTTCAATCGTATGTAAATTTGTGACTTGAAAGCCGTAATTTCTTAAAAATTCGCTGTTGCCTTGACGGTCTTTACCGAAATGAAAGTCATCTCCTAAAACCAAAGCTTGAGCATTTAATTTGTCTTTTAATAAATCTGCGAATTCTGATGCGCTCATGCTACGGAAATGCTGGTCAAATTTGGCAACCGCAATGTAATCCACTCCAAGTTCAGCGAGGTATTCAACTTTTTCTCGTAATGAATTAATACGAGGTGGAGCATCGTAGCCTTTAAAGAACTCAAGCGGTTGGGGCTCAAAAATCATGACCAATGTTTTTAAGCCTTGTGCTGCAGCAATTTTTTTCAGTTGAGCAATCATCGCTTGGTGACCTAAATGGACACCATCAAAATTACCAATAGTTACCGCTGTTTGCGGCAACTGGAAATTGGGCGATAACGCATTAAGACGAAGCAGTTTCATGAACTTAAAATATGGCTATTTTTGCAAGGGCTATATATTGCCATAATCTCACAGATTCGTCTTGTTGTTGTGTTTTTACTCAGGTATTTTTCAATATGAATATCTTTTATATCTAAAAAACTGATGAATTAAATAAAAATAAATCAATTTTTCTTATTATTAATTTATCCTACTATAGCTTCATCCACTCTTTGACTAGAGACTCAAGATGAAAAGACCCTTTTACCAATTAAATCAAAGTAAAGATGTTATACGGCATTTTACCCCAAATTGGTTTACAGCAACTATGGGTACTGGTGTGGTGAGTATGATTTTAATTCAGCTTCCATTTGCCAAATCATTTTTATTTATGCTGGCGACGCTGTTATGGCAATTTAATATTGTTCTATTTAGTGTTTTTTCAGGTCTTTATTTATTGCGGTGGTTTCTTTTCCCTCATGAAGCGAAGCAAGTATTTAATCATCCAAATATGAGCTTGTTTTTAGGCGCTATACCGATGGGGCTCGCAACCATATTAAATGGCTTTTTAAGCTTCGGTGTCGGGCTTTATGGTGAAGTAGCAATCCATATTGCTCAAGCTTTATGGTACGTCGATGTATTTTTAGCACTCGCAATTGCTTGGATTGTGCCGTTTTGCATGTTTAGCCGTCAGAACCATCAGCTACATACCATGACTGCAATCTGGCTTTTACCTGTCGTTGCTTGTGAAGTAGCAGCAAGCTCTGCGGGCATGTTGGTTGCACACTTACCAGCAGATTTGCATAGCTTTCATTTATTAATGGCGGGCTACGTACTTTGGGGAATTTCTGTTTTACCTGCATTCGCTATTTTGACCATTTTAATGCTGCGTATGGCTTTGCATCAGTTACCGGAAAAAGAAGTCGCAATTTCTAGCTGGTTATCTTTAGGTCCAATTGGAACAGGTGCGTTAGGTCTATTGTTGCTAGGTGAACAGGCAAAAAGAGTGGCGCCAAATGTAGGATTTGACCAGTTTGCCAATGTATTTCAAGCATTAGGCGTGGTAGGCAGTTTGGTACTGTTAGGCTTTGGGTTATGGTGGCTAGGTCTTGCGATATTAACAACGCTTCGTCATGCAAAAACAGGTATTCCGTTTAACTTGGGATGGTGGGGCTTAACCTTTCCACTTGGTGTGTTTATTTTGGCTTTATTTAATTTAGGGCATCAGGTTGAAGTTGTATTTTTACAGTATGTTGCAGTGGCACTTAGTGTTTTATTATTAGTGATGTGGAGCGTTGTAATGAAGAAAACCTTAGCCGGAGCCTATAGTGGGCAACTGTTCTTCTCTCCATGTTTAATCGCCTTACAACAAAAAATGCAGTAATAGTGAAAAGGTGCAAAAAAGCTTTTGCACCTGATTTATACTTATTTTCTAATTTATTTAATTTTGATTTGAGCTTTTTGAATGAACAAAGATATCGCTTTAATTATGGCACTTCCTAATGAATCTAAAGGTTTGTTTGAGCAAGCAGGTATTGAAGTCCATTATAGCGGTATCGGTAAAATCAACGCTGCCTTTAAAGCATTTGAAGTTATTCAAAAAACAGGCTGTAAAACTCTAATTAACTTAGGTTCGGCAGGAAGTTCATCTTTTAATCGACATGATTTGGTCGAAGTAAAAACTTTTGTGCAACGTGATATGGATGTTTCACCATTAGGGTTTGAAGTCGGTGTAACGCCGTTAGATGAACACTTACCTGCTGAAATTCATCTTCAATCACATTTTGCTGATTTACCAAAGGGCATTTGCGGGACAGGGGACTCATTTGAAACGGGTCAGCCGAAAGTCGCTTGTGATGTGGTGGATATGGAAGGGTATGCCTTAGCCAAAGTTTGCCATAAGCTAGGTGTACGCCTAATTTCAGTCAAGTATATTACTGATGGCGCAGATGATACCGCTCATTTAGATTGGGAAGAAAATTTATTATTGGGCGCGCAAAAACTCTTGGCTCTTTATCAAAATCATTTCTAAAAAAAAGATCGGCAAATTTGCCGATCTTTTTTTGTTTTAACGAGGGATTACGCCGTAGAGCATGAGATGTACTGTATGCTCAATCGAGCGTTGGAACATACTGCGGTTTCGCAACGTTTTTCCAGTCACCATTTCCATTTGCGTGGCAAAATCGGCATAGTTTTGTGTAAGACCCCAAATATTGAGTATTAACAGTTCAGGATCGATATCTGGGGAAATTTTACCTTCTTCCTGCCAAGTCTGAATGACTTTAGCTTTGCGCTTAAATAGCTTTTTCAAAGGCCCTTTCAGTATAGGTAAAATGTGCGGCGCCCCTTGGATAATTTCCAAAGCAAATAGTCGCGAAGCTTTTGGTTGGCTACGTGAAAGTTCGATTTTTTGTATTAAGTAGTGAGACAAAGCTTCGGCTGGTTCTAACTCAGCTTCTAAGGTTTGTAAGGGAGCAAGCCATTTTTGTAAAACTGTGGTCAGCACTTCCACATATAAAGACTCTTTATTTTCATAGTAATAGAAAATATTCGACTTATGCATGTCAGCGAGTTGGGCAATTTCATCCAGACTTGCACCACTGAACCCATATAGTGAAAACACATCAAGGGCGGCAGCAAGAAGCTGATTGCGCTTTTGAGTACTCTTCTTTTGTTCCATTTGCTGCATAAATTAAAAAGATAGTGCTCCCATTGTAAGGTAAATCGTTTGATTTGTGCACAGGTGTCTCACTTTTTTAGTGAAAAAACGGATAGTTATTTGAGCAATAGATATACTATTGTGCAAAAAATAGAGAGATTCACTAGTTTATTGTTATTCTTGAAAATATTTTTTTATATTCGCCCCAAAAAAGAGCAATAAATCATCAGTTTTATTGCTCGTTAATTGGACATTTTGTAGTTGAAATGGTTCTCATTACTCATCTCAGCTTTAAGTTGCTAAAACAGCATCGAGTACTTGTTGTTCAAGTTGGGCAAAAGTTATGCTCTTTTTACGCGGACGTGGCAAATTCACTTGGAAACTTTGGGCAATTTGGCCCTTATCTAATAGGATAATACGGTCGGCCAGTTGTACTGCTTCACTTACATCGTGTGTGACCAAAATGGCAGTAAAACCTTGCTCTTTCCATAAACGTTCAATCAAGCTTTGCATCTCAAGACGGGTGAGCGCGTCTAATGCACCTAACGGCTCATCTAACAGTAAAATACGTGGAGTATGAGATAATGCGCGAGCTAGCGCTGTACGCTGGCGCTGGCCACCTGAGAGCTGTGAAGGCCACTGTCCCGATTTTTCTTTTAAACCCACCTTTTCCAGTAATTCTTCTGCCAAAGCATGTTGTGATTTTGGTAGTCCAAGTTGAACGTTTTGAAGAATATTTCGCCAAGGAAGTAAACGTGGGTCTTGGAACATAACCCGAATGTCATCGTTAGTAATGCCTTCGCGTAAATGTCGCGCAGATTTAAATTTAATTTCTCCGAAACTTGCTTTTTCAAGTTGGGCAATTAAGCGTAGTAACGTACTTTTACCGCAGCCACTACGACCAACGATCGCTAAAAATTCGCCCGGTTGAATATGCAGATTAAGATCTTCAAGAACTTTCACCTCACCATAAAACTTGTAAAGCTGTTCAATCAGAATCTCTGCACCTACGACAGGTTCTTGTGACTCTGGATGATTTTCTGGAATGAGCTCTACGTCATTCTGATTAATATTTAAATTCAGATTTGTCATATTTTAAGCTCCCTTATTTTTGATAACCAGCGTGCCAACGTAGTAAATAGCGTTCCAAAATTTGTGCTAAAACATCGGCTAACTTGCCTAATAGGGCGTAAAGAAGAATACCGACCAGAACCACATCTGTTTGCAAAAACTCTCGTGCATTCATGGTCATATAACCAATACCTGCTTGCGCTGAGATCGTTTCAGCCACAATGAGTAATACCCAAACCAAACCTAAGGCAAAACGTAGACCCACTAAAATAGAAGGCATTGCACCTGGTAGAATAATTTCTTTGTAGAGCTGCCAGCGGGAAAGCCCATAGCTTTTACCCATCTCAATCAATTGTGGGTCGACTGAACGAATTCCATGATAGGTGTTGATATAAATTGGGAAGAAAACACCGACAGCAACTAAAAACAATTTTGCTGTTTCATCAATACCAAACCACAAAATCACCAGCGGAATAAGCGCAAGAGCTGGGATATTACGAATCATCTGTAAGGTTGTATCGAGTAGGGTGGAGGCGAAACGCGAAGACCCATTGAGCAGACCTAATAGCAAGCCTAAACCACCGCCTACTAAAAGCCCAAGCAATGCACGACCAGCACTTACTTTAACGTGATGCCATAGTTCTCCACTCACCAAAAGATGCCAAAAAGCTGAAATGACAGCACTTGGAGCAGGTAAAATACGGCTTTCTAAAAGACCCGAACTTGAGGCAATTTGCCAAACAACCAATAGAACAATTGGGAAAATCCAGGGCAGCAAACGCTGCCCGATTTGTTTTGTTCCACGTGAAACAATATTTACATCTTGGCTCATGCAGGCTCCTTGACGGAACTATTTTGCTTCTTCTCGTCTGGAACATAGTTGTTGGCAATAATCTCACCGAATGGACCAGTTAAGTTTGGCTGAGCAAGTTTAGCTCGGGTCTCAATTGGTAATAACGGGAATACTAACTCTGCAAAACGGATCGACTCTTCAAGATGTGGATAGCCCGAGAAAATAAAAGTATCGATACCTAAATCAGCATACTCCTGAATACGAGCAGCAACTGTTTCTGGGTCACCTACAAGTGCCGTACCTGCACCACCACGGACTAAACCAATACCTGCCCAAAGGTTTGGAGAGACTTCTAACTTGTCTCGGTTACCGCCATGTAGTGCGGCCATCCGTTGTTGGCCTACCGAGTCCATTTGTGCAAATTTTTTCTGTGCTGCAGCAATAGTTGCATCGTCGAGATATTGAATAAGCTCGTTCGCTGCTGCCCATGCTTGTTCGTTGGTTTCGCGAACAATGACATGCAAGCGAATGCCATAAGTTAATTTACGGCCTTTAGCCTCGGCTTTTGCACGAACATGCTCGATCTTTTGTTTGACTGCTGCTGGTGGTTCACCCCAAGTGAGGTAAGTGTCTACTTGCTCCGCTGCAAGGTCGACAGCGACATCTGAAGAACCGCCAAACCAAAGAGGTGGGTAAGGCTTTTGAACAGGTGGGTAAAGTAGTTTTGCATCATCTACTTGTAGGCGTTCACCGTGGAATGTAAAAGCTTCACCCGTATGTGAGCGTGTCAAAATTTCACGCCAGATTTTTACGTATTCATTGGCAGTTTGATAACGCGTTGAGTGATCTTCATATAAACCATCACCGCGTAGTTCTGCTTCATCGCCACCAGTCACTAAGTTGAGTAGCACACGACCATTCGACAAGCGATCAAATGTAGCAGCCATACGAGCAGCCAAAGCTGGTGTTGTTACACCCGGACGTAACGCAACTAAAAACTTAAGGTGCTGAGTTGCATCAATTAGACTAGCCGCCGTAATCCACGGGTCTTCACATGAACGGCCAGTTGGAATAAGTACACCTTCATAACCTAAATTATCTACTGCCACAGCAATTTGCTTCATATAGGCATGGTCAACCTGACGAGCGCCTTTACTTGTACCTAAATAGCGACTATCACCGTGGGTAGGAATAAACCAGAAAATTTTCATGTGCATTACCTATATGTCTATATGAAATTACTTCGCACCCCAAACAGCTTGTTTAATGCTGATTGATTTTGGAATGATGCCTTGTTGAGTAAAGATGTCTGCAAGCTGCTGTTGTTCAGCAATCACTTTGCTGTTAAGAGGAGCTGCTGCTGATGGACGTGGACGACGTTTAATGAATAAATCACTAGTTGCAGGTTTTAAGCCTGTACTTTGGCCAATCGCACTTGCTGTTTCTGCTTGATGGCTTTGAACCCATTTGTCAGCTTGATTAATCTGTTTGATGAGTTCAGGAACAGCTTTTGGATATTGCTTAACAAAATTTGGAGCTGCTAAATAAAAGGTATAGTTCGGACTTAAACCTTTACCTGAAGCAAGTACACGAGCTTGGTCTTCTAGTTGTGCTGAAGCGTAGTAAGGGTCCCAAATTGCCCATGCATCAACGGCACCTTTTTGGAATGCAGCGCGCGCATCGGCAGGTGTGAGCCAAATTGGCGTAATGTCGCTCCATTTTAATCCCGCTTTACGCACAGCCTGTACGAGCAAGTAATGTGAACTAGAACCTTTTTGCAACGCAATACGTTTGCCTTTTAGGTCTTTAAGCTGGGTGAGCTGCGAGTTTTTAGGAACTAAAATTGCTGACGCTAATGGCTTAGCTGCTTCATAAGCAATGTAATATAAAGGCTTGCCCGCTGCTTGAGCATAGACTGGAGGTGTATCTCCAGTAACGCCAACATCGAGTGAGCCAACAGCCAAGGCTTCTAAAATTTGAGGGCCAGCCGGGAACTCGTTCCAAGTGATCTTGGCATTTGGAAATTCTTGTTCAAATAATTTTTGCTGCTTCGCAATTGCAAAGTTAATCGAACTTTTTTGAAAACCAATACGAAGTTCTTTCACTGTTGGATCAATTGCCCAAGCTGGCGCTGCGATTGTTAAACCTAATATAGCTACTGCACTGATGCGTTTAGCTAATTGTGCCCACTGACTCGTATTGAATAATGACTGATGTTGCATATTGATATCCTTGTTCCCCTTGAGGTCAGGCACAGCATTTATATGATTATTTAAGCTGTGCCCAAGCTGGGTTTATTTCAGTTTTAGAATGGCATCTTGAATGGTGAGCTTGTTAGGAATGAGCTTTTGCGCATAAAAGGCATCAGCTACTTGTTGTTGTTCTTGTGCCACCTTGTCAGATATTGGTTGAACACCAAAACCCATTCGCGAAATAGAAGTTTTGAGTACATCAAATTCAAGTGCCGTAGGTTTTTCGAGTAGCTTGGCCGCTTCATCTTGATGCGTGCTGACCCATTGGGTTGTTTGATTTAGCGTTTGCACAACAGTGTTGAGTACTTTTGGATTACTTTCTGCAAATTTACGATCAGCTAAGTAGAACTGATGATTGCTTACCAAGTTTTCACCTGTTGCTAAAACTCGAGCCTGAATTTGATGTTCAGCTGCTGCAAAGAACGGGTCCCAAATGACCCATGCATCGACAGCGCCTTTTTCAAAAGCAGCACGTGCGTCTGATGGCGGTAAATAAACTGGTTGAATATCACTTAAGCTTAAGTTGTTGGCTTCTAGAACTTTCAATAATAGGTAGTGAACATTCGAACCCTTATTCAGTGCGACACGTTTGCCTTTTAAATCCTGAATTGAGTGAATAGGAGAGTCTTTTTGGACCAATAATGCTTCTGCTTTTGGTGCAGCCGGTTGGTTTGCAACATAGACTAAATTTGGGTTGGCTGCTTGAGCAAAAATAGGTGGTGCTTCGCCAGCCTCTCCCAATGAAACGCTTCCGACATTTAGACCTTCAAGTAATTGAGGACCCGCAGGAAACTCGACCCATTTCACTTGTACGCCTTGATCTTTTAGCGCTTTTTCCAAGTCACCACGAGCTTTTAAAATAGGAAGGATGCCATATTTCTGGTATCCAATATTTAGAGTTGTGGTGGTCTGTTCCTCTTTTTTAGCACAACCACCTAGCATCATCACTCCCGCAAGGCTGGCAGCAATGACTGAATATTTTGCCCATGAAGTGGAATTAAAAAGTGCCATGTGGTTTCGTGCTCCCCGAAAGAGAAAAAGAAAAATAATTGGTTGAGCAGATACCCTAAAGGGATTTTTATTTCATAAAAAATAAGTATTCGGTCTTTATTTATACAAAAAAAAGCTAAAAACATTCGGCGATAAACTTATGCAAAAAAATGATTTATTAAATAGAATAATATTTTGAAAATAACGTTTAAGTTTTTGTAAATAAAATGAAAAATATGAAATGAAGAAAATTTAAAGATTTAAAAAAAGTACAACCATACATTAATGGTATGTATGGTTGTACTTTTGGGACTAAGCTTATCTGAAATAAGAATATCTTAAAAAATGCAAAGACTATGGAAGTAGTTTTTTAAACACTAAAGAATTTCTTTGATAGTTATATAGTGCCTGACGGGCATTTGGTAATTCATCAACAGTGACTTGGTGGAAACCATGTTCTAAAAACCAATGAGCAGTTCGTGTTGTTAAGACAAATAATTGACGAATGCCTTGTTGTTTGGCCTTTTCTTCAAGGAATTGCAGAATTTGGCTACCACGATTTGATTTGCGATAACTAGGGTGTACTGCTACACAAGCAATTTCTGCCGAACGAGTTTCATTAAATTCAGTTGGAATTGGATAAAGAGCAGCACAAGCCAAAATCATACCGTCTCGTTCAATAACCGCAAACTGGCTAATTTCCTGCTCTAAACGTTCACGCGAACGATAAACCAAAATGCCTTCTTCTTCTAACGGGCGCAATAAATTCATTAAGCCACCCACATCTTGAATATGGGCTGTGCGAACTTCTTCATAGTGCGCATCGGTAATCATGGTACCCACACCGTCACGGGTGAAGAGTTCTTCAATGAGCGCGCCATCATAGGCATAAGAAATTAAATGAACACGGTGAACACCCGATAAAGATGCCTTTTTTGCTTCCTGTAAATGTAGGGTTAGGGTGGGGCTACTGGTCTGGTATTGCTGAATATAGTAATCAAGTTGATGCGGGCTCAATTCACGCAATAATTGTCCTTCTTCATTAAGCAAACCTTGTTGTTCACCTAAAAAGATTAATTTGTCTGCTTTTAAATAGGTCGCAGTTTTCGTTGCAACTTCTTCAGCTCTTAAATTAAATACTTCACCAGTGGTTGAATAACCAGTCGGGCCCAGTAAAACAATATTATCGTTATCGAGATGACGCTCAATCGCATCGGTATCTATGGAACGAACTTCACCCGTAAGCTGAAAATCCATTCCATCACGAATACCATAAGGTTTAGCTGTTACGAAATTACCTGATACAACATCTATTCGAGCGCCGTACATTGGAGAATTAGCCAATCCCATAGATAACAGTGCTTCAATTTCTAACCGAATAGACCCCACAGCACTCATGACACAGCCTAATGATTCGCGTGTGGTAATACGGCTATTGTCATAAAAAGGTGTTTCGATACCTTTATCTTTAAGGTTTTGATTAATTTGTGGACGGGCGCCATGGACTAAAATTAAGCGGATACCAAGTGAATGCAATAAAGCAATATCATGAATAATATGTTCGAAATTAGGATCGCGGACGGCTTCACCGCCAAACATTAATACAAAAGTTTTATCGCGATGGGCATTAATATAAGGTGCTGAGTGTCGGAACCAATGTACATAATGTTGGGTGTTATTATGTGATTTCTCTAAAGACTTAGTTGGCATACCGATCTCGAATCAACAGCAAAAAGATATAAAGATGATTCTAAACAAAAAAGCTTAAAGTCGCATGTTTTAGATATAAAAACACCCAAATTAGATTTGGGTGTCTGATATTTTGTTAAATTAACGAATCACTTTAATGATTTTATGGCTTTGTTCATTTACCAGTACATAGTTACCATTCACTTTATACCATTTTTGAAAACGCCCTGGCTTGGTCAGTTTCTGGTGTGAGCGGTAGTCAACTGCATAACGTGGGTGCTGATATTCACGGGGTACAACTTGACCTGCTCGCCAGTCATTGCGATGGTCGTCTTTTTTAATCACTTTAACTGTTTTTACTTCATGGTTTGGGTAATTACCATGACGATCATGGTCATTTGGAGCAGCCATTGCTGTTGTTGCGATTAAACCACTCATTGAAAGAACAATTGCTGTTGTTAGTTTTTTCATCATGAACCTCGAATGATCAATTAAATTTCGATAATTGAAGATTAGTGAATAATTAAAGATAAATCGTGAAGACTAAGAACGATAAATGTGAAAAAATTCTATGAAATAAGAAGAAATTTAGAATATATGAATTTTTATTATCTAATTGATATATAAAATAAAAAAAGGATAAAGCCGATGGGCTTTATCTTTTTTACTAACTGATGAGTGAGGAGCTATCAGTTTTATAAACCACGAATGCTAACAATACTGTTAGAGTCTGTGTCGACTAAAATATAGTCATTGTTAATTTTATACCATTGCTGGTTACGGTCTGGTTTAGGCAAGTTACTGTCTCTATAGTCGACCTTATAGCCATTGCCGCGATAATGCTGTGGCATGACATAACCTGGCTGCCAGCGATGTTGTTTTAGACGCTCAAAACCACGTTCTTCACGCATACGGCGCTCATCGCGAAAACGATCTTCATCATCGTCACGGTCATATTTGTGCCCACGATCATTCCATTCACCACGAGGCCCACCTTTAGGCCCTTTCTGGCCATGTCCTCGGTCAAATGGAGGATCAGCAAAGCTTGCCATACTAGTAGTCAGTACGGTTATGCAAAGAGTTAAGGTAGTGAACAACTTTTTCATGATGCATCCTCGTTTACATCTGATGTCTCTCATGGTGAATACTCTACGCGTAAAATGCAGAGAAACTGTGAAGATCATTTAATGCTTCAATTAAAATTACGGATAGATCCAGAGTTTTTATCAATAATAAAAAAGGCTTGTATATATCTTTTCAGGTATAGCCAAGCCAGATGTGATGATCGGCCGTAATGTATTTTAGCTTTTCATCCGTAATTATTTAATCCTGAGCATCAATACTTTGTCCATTGAGCGCCAAACTATCTTCACCCATTAAATAAAGATAAGCCGGCATAATCGACTCAGGTGTCAATAATGTTTTTGGATCTTCTTCAGGATAGGCTTTTGCACGCATTGCAGTGCGTGTTGCACCAGGGTTAATGCAGTTAAAGCGGATATTTGGATAGGTATGCTCAGCTGCAAAAATTTTACTTACAGCTTCAATCGCAACTTTAGACACTGAATACGCGCCCCAGAGTGCACGTGCTTCGCGGCCTACGCCAGAGCTGGTAAATACCACAGAAGCGTTATCTGATTTTTGTAAAAGCGGGAGTAGGGCTTGAGTAAGAGCAAAAGGCGCACGTAAATTGACTGACATCACATCATCCCATACTTCTGTTGGATAATGTGCCAGTTCTACTCGATCACCTAAAATGCCGGCATTGTGCAAAATACCGTCTAGACGTCCAAATTGCTTTTCGAGAGTATTTACTAAAAAGTCATAATCACGATCAGAAGCACTCGAAAGTTGTAATGGTAAAATTGCAGGCTGAGGAGCACCTAAACCTTCAATTTCATCATAAATTACTTCAAGTTTATTTAAGGTTCTACCATGCAAAACCACAGTTGCGCCGTGTAAAGCATAACTGAGGGCCGCAGCTCGCCCAATTCCATCACCTGCACCGGTGATTAAAATAATTCGATCTTTGAGAAGATCTGGACGAGGTTGATATTCTGAATATTTCATTGGTAAACCTCCTTCTTTTTATATTGATATAAATAACTGTTAAAAAAGCCTGTAAAACTCTTGTGTTAACCTATCATACGCTGATTTCCCTGTAGAACAGGAAGCTTTTGACGTAACATCTCGTGTAATTCTGTCACCGTATTTACAATCGAATCGGCTTGCCAAGCGGCTAAATCATCACGATGTTCGATAGGTAAATAACCGTATGCTGCCAAGATGGTATACATATCGGCATTGCGACCAGCATCAATATCACGTGGATGATCACCCACATAAATAATTTCATTTGCTGGTATATTTAACTGCTTTGCAGCCAAATACATTGGTTCAGGGTCTGGCTTGGTTTTAGAAACGTCTTCTGGACACACTAGAACTGCACAGCGTTCAGTCAGATTTAATTTATCTAACAATGACTCACTTAACCCACGTGGTTTATTGGTCACAATACCCCACGGAATTTGCTGAGCTTCTAACTCTTCTAAAAGCGGATACATGCCTTCAAACAGGTCTGTATCGACGACAATATTATTGCCATAAATATCTAAAAAGTTTTGTCGATGCGCCAAGAAAATTGGATTGGCTACATCCAGTTCTGGATAAACCAATTTGACCATCGCACGTGCACCCTCAGAAACCTGAGTACGGATGAGGTCTGCATCAACTACAGGGCGTCTTGCATCACGACACATTTGTTGAATAATACGAATAAAGTCGGCAGCCGTGTCGATGAGAGTGCCGTCTAAATCAAATAAAACAGCTTTCATCATGCACCTGTATTTACTGTATGAACCATATAGTTAACATCAACATTTGGCGCTAACCAGTAATGCTTGGTAAGCGGATTGTAGTGCAAGCCTGTCATTTCTTTTAAAGTTAAGCCTGCATTACGAATGTCATGTGCCATTTCTGAAGGGCGAATAAACTTGTGATAATCATGCGTGCCCTTTGGAAGCATGCGTAATACGTATTCAGCACCAATAATCGCAAATAAATATGACTTTGGGTTACGGTTAATGGTCGAGAAAAACACATGACCACCTGGCTTCACTAAAGCCTGACATGCTTTAACAATAGATGCTGGATCAGGAACATGTTCCATCATTTCCATACAAGTGACCACATCGTATTGGCCTGCTTGCTCTTGAGCCAATTCTTCAACTGGAATTTGGCGATATTCAATATTTTGAACATTGTCTTGCTGAGCATGCAAACGACCTACAGCTAAAGGTGCTTCACCCATATCAATACCGAGTACATCTGCACCACGGCGAGCCATACTTTCAGCTAAAATACCGCCACCGCAGCCAACATCAAGTACTTTTTTGCCTGCAAGACCACCAACACGTTCATCAATCCAGTTTAAACGTAATGGGTTAATTTGATGAAGTGGGCGAAATTCAGAATGTTGATCCCACCATTTGGCAGCAAGTGCTTCAAACTTTGCGATTTCTTGTAAATCAACATTCAATTGCGACATGGTGCTACCTCTAAACTTGAGTTATCTTTTTGGATGTAGTTCGCCGTTAGTGTAGCGATTATTGGGAAAAAAGCGATAAACCCAATAAAAAACTTCACAGAAGCAAAACGAATTTAGCATATTTGTTTTATATTTAGGGCATAAGCTAATGCATAACAACTTAGAGGAAAAGCTGTAGCAATGAAAAAATTGGTTTTGGGTGGTTTGAGTGCAGCAATTATGGCCGTATCGGGTAGTGCAATGGCAGCAGATTTCGTTGCTGGTAAAGACTACACCGTGATTGCCAATCCAGGCAAAGTGGAAGTACCGGGGAAAATCGAAGTACGTGAGTTCTTTTGGTATGGCTGTCCGCACTGTTTTAAACTTGAACCACATATGCAAGCGTGGTTAAAACAGGCGCCGAGTGATATACGTTTCGTACGTACACCAGCTGCTATGAACAAAGTATGGGAACAAGGGGCACGTACTTATTATACATCTGAGGCATTAGGTGTACGTAAGCGCACGCATTTACCACTATTCCATGCGATTCAGGTAAATGGTCAGCAGATTTTTGACCAAGCTTCTGCGGCTAAGTTCTTCACACGCTATGGTGTGCCTGAACAGAAATTTAATAGTACTTACAACTCATTTGCTGTGACTGCAAAAGTTGCCGAGTCAAATAAACTTGCTCAACAGTACCAATTAACAGGCGTTCCTGCTGTAGTGGTAAATGGTAAATATGTTGTACAGGGTGAAGATGGTAAAGTTACTCAAGTACTTAACTACTTAATTGAGAAAGAACGTAAAGCAAAATAATTTTGATTGCGTTAGAAAAAGGGCTTCATTAGAAGCCCTTTTTTAATATTTAATTACTTTCACAATCACGAAATAATTCAATTAATTTTGATGACCTTCTTCTTCAATCTGGAAATTTAGCGCATCAAAATTGGTGGTTTGAGTAGGTAGTGACAATGCCTGATTAATATATAAATTAATTAATTTTTGGCGAGAACCAATCGAACGCTGATAGTAAGTCGAATTTAAAAGTAGTGATGCGCCGTAAGTCAGTGACCAGATATAAGATAAATAGTCACGAATCGACATATCATAATTTAATGATTTTAAATAACTTTCGGTAATATCTTTAATCGCTAGAATACGTTGCTGACGGATTTCATACAGCTCTTCAAAAAGGTGCTTCAACTTAGACTCTGTCATCGTCAGATTTTCTTCAAGTTGATGCAATAAAATGGTTTTTCCTGGGGTGAGTAAATGATGAAGCATGTAACGCGGTGCATACTCTTTGAAATCAGTATTATATTTTTGAGAAATTTCTAAAATTTGTTTTTCATTTTGAATAATGAGTTCAAGCAGAAGTTCATTTTTACTTCTAAAGTGCTTATAAAGCGTACCTTTTGCAATATCTAGCTCGGCCACTAATTCATCTAGAGTAATTTCCTGATTGTTTTCTAGTAACAATTTTTCAGCAACGCTTAGAATTTTTTCTTTGCGCATCAAAAATTGTGTATGACGATCAAGATTCATAGGTATTCCCGCACCAGTTTGGCCTAACGAATAGTTTACTTCCTGTAAAAAGAAAAAGACTTTTCTCGAAATTTTAGCCTTTTTCTTTCACTCTTTACGTATTAACACATAACCTGTTTTTTGTCATTTGCCAGTTTTACCGTTCCCAGTTGGCAATGCCTCTAAACAGTAAGCGAACTTGTGTAGATGCATTTTCAATAAAGGCAGTTTGCTGCTGTTTGAGTTGCTCACCTTGATATTGTTTGGCTAGGTTGAGCCACGTCATTGCCCACGTAAATGACATATTTGTCAAAATGGTAGATAAGACATTTAAGTCTTGAGGGTTTTGAATATGTTTAAAATTTTCGAGCTTAGTGAGATCTGTCGTTAAGTCTTCAATTAAAAATTCAATTTCTCTGGCAATGGCTGCACGAACGGTTTCCGAGCCGCCCCAACGTTCAGCAATCATAAATTGCCATTGTTTCGGGCTATGGTTCACTGCCTGCACAAATAGCTCAATGCTGGTTTGAGTTTTAGCAGATTTATGTTGTAAATAACTTTGTCCAAGTTGATGCAAAACGCTTTTTAAATGCAGCGCGACTTGATCAACCAGTTCTTTACCGAGTTCATCCATGTCTTGAAAATGACGATAGAACGCTGTTGGTACCAAACCTACTTCACGTGCAACTTCACGCAAACTGATACTACTGAACGAACGCCCAGACGTACTCAGATGCAAGGCTGCATCGAGAAGTGCCTGACGACTTTGCTGTTTTCGTTCATCCCGTATCGACATTAAAAAAACCTATTTAAACCGTGAGCCAAAGTCTAACAAAAAAGAGCAAACTTTCATAAAAAAAAATAGTGAACAAGTGTTGACTGAGTGAACACTTATAAATATAGTGTACACATGTTCACTATACGAACATGTGTTCACTCAAATAAATAGCCAGAAACAAAAGAGGAACGTATGAACGCAACACTTAACTATCAACCGCATTGGGTTCGAGAAGATTTCGTTGATTTTATTTTGCAAAAAATTAACGTGTCTTGGGCTTGGAAAAGGGTACTTGCAGAAGTTACCGTAGTTCAGCCACTTCATACCGATATGGTGCTCATCAAGCTTAAACCGAATCGTAATTTTAATTTTGATCAGGCTCGTGCAGGTCAAAGTATTTTACTGACTTTACTTATCGATGGTGTTTACCAACAGCGTAGTTACTCGATTATTGAAGTAACCACTCAAGGTGAAATCGCTTTAGGTATTAAAGTACAAGGCTTGGTGTCTCGTGCAGCTCAACTATTACATGTCGGTGAGTGTGTTGAAATTTCACAGCCACAAGGTGATTTCACTTTGCATCAAGGCCAGCAGCCTGCGATTTTGATTGCTTCAGGAAGTGGCATTACTGCAATTTATTCACTCTTGCAGCAAGCTTTGAAACAGCAGCTTGAACAAATTCATGTCATTTATTTTAATCGTGCAGAAATTTTTCATGCTGAATTAAAAGCTTTGGCAGAAAAGCACCCACAGCTTCAATATCATTTTTTTAATACTACTGAGCAAAAGCAGCATTTAACGGAAAGCTTACTGCAAAAGCTGGTTCCTGACTTTGAGCAAACAGCAACGTATGTTTGTGGTCATCACGGCATGATGCAACAGGCAAATGAAATTTATGCTCAAAAAGGTGCTCAGTCTCAGCTTCATCAAGAGTATTTCCAACCACTTCAAGTGACTGGTACACATGCAGCACAGCCTGTTATTTTCCGCCGTGCCCAACACGAGTTTTTAGCTGAAACAAATTTACTGAGCAGTGCAGAGCAAGCAGGACTACGTCCGCAACATGGTTGCCGTATGGGTGTCTGCAATAAATGCAGTTGTACCAAAGTAAGCGGAGTGACTCAAAATCTGTTAACAGGTGAAATTGAAGATCAACCGAACCGTCCAATTAAACTATGCGTGAGCCAGGCATTAAGCCCAGTCACGATTGATCTATAAAAAGAATTAAAGAGGATTAACCCTATGAATATGGCATTAGAATTTTCTACCGTTTCTAAATCTGCTCATTTAACACCTGAACAGACTGAAGAGTTTGGTCGCCGTGTTGAACAAATTCGTCAAGAAGTGATGCAAAGTCTTGGTGAACAAGACGCAAAATATATCTACAAAGTACGTAATTTTGTTCGTTATACCGAAATCGCATCGCGTGGCATGTTGATGTTTGGTGGGTGGATTCCACCTGTTTGGTTATTGGGAACAGGCTTACTTGGTATTTCTAAAATTGTAGAAAATATGGAACTTGGTCATAACGTTATGCACGGTCAGTTTGACTGGTTAAATGAACCAAGTCTGAACGGTAATACTTACGATTGGGATACTATTGCCTCGGGTGATGACTGGCGTGAAACACATAACTATGTGCACCACACCTATACCAATATTGTCGGTAAAGACCATGATGTTGGTTATGGCATTTTGCGAGTAAGTGATCAACAGAAGTGGGAACCTCGCCACCTGTTTAATATTCCACTCGGCCTACAGTTAATGTTTTTCTTTGAGTGGTATGTAGGTGTACAAAACTTACATCTTGAAGATGCATTAGTTTATAAAACCAAGAGCTGGAAACAAGTTTGGAAAGATTCGGCTAAAGTCCGTAAAAAAGCCACACGCCAAGTTTTAAAAGATTATGTATTTTTCCCTGTGATCTCTGGCCCTATGTTTTTACCGGTTTTTGCAGGAAATGTAGTTGCGAATATTATTCGTAACTTGTGGTCATCTGCGGTGATTTTTAATGGTCACTTTACTGAAGATGCAGAAACGTTTGAGCCGGATAATACCGACACTGAAACTAAGGCAGAGTGGTATTTACGTCAGATTCGTGGTTCAAGTAATTTTAGTGGGACAGAGTGGCTGCATTTTATGAGTGGTAACTTAAGTCATCAAATTGAACACCATTTATTTCCAGATATGCCTGCCAACCGCTATAAAGAAGTAGCCCCGAAAATTAAGGCACTTTGCGCTGAATATGGTATTCACTACAACGAGGCGAACTTTATGCGCCAGTTCTGGAGTGTATGGGTACGTTTAGCAAAATGTTCACTGCCAAACCATACCACAGGAAAAGTAATGCAGACATTGGAAAAGTTAAAAGCAAAATTTAAATTTGCGTAATCTTAGTTAATCCAAAATAGCTCCTTTTTAGGGGCTATTTTTATTTTTGAGTTATGAAACTTGCAGACTTACATTTGAAAGTAGGGAATAAACTCAACCTGTCAAAATCCTTTGCTATACTATGCCCAAGTTTGTATTTAAGAGAAGTTAGGAAGGATTATGCGTATTGACCAACGTGCATTAGACCAATTACGTGAAGTGAAAATTACACGAAACTACACCCGTTATGCTGAAGGTTCTGTGCTGGTCGAATTTGGTCACACCAAAGTCCTTTGTACTGCAAGCATTGATAACTCAGTGCCACGCTTTTTAAAAGGCCAAGGCCAAGGCTGGGTAACAGCAGAATATGGCATGTTACCGCGTTCAACACATTCTCGTTGTGACCGTGAAGCTGCTCGTGGCAAACAAACAGGTCGTACTCAAGAGATCCAACGTCTGATTGGCCGTAGTTTACGTGCTATGGTTGATTTGAAAAAGCTTGGTGAAAATACCATCACAATCGACTGCGATGTCATTCAGGCTGATGGCGGTACACGTACTGCTTCAATCACTGGTGCTGCAGTAGCCTTAGTTGATGCTATGAATGTTTTACTTGCACAGAAAAAAATTAAGCATGATCCGCTTAAAGGATTAGTGGCTGCAATTTCTGTAGGTATGTATCAAGACGAAGTACTTCTTGATCTTTGCTATGAAGAAGATTCGAACTGTCAAACTGACTTAAACGTAGTAATGACACAAGCGGGCGAGTTTATTGAAATTCAAGGTACAGCCGAAGATAAACCGTTTACTCGTGCACAAAGCAATGCCATGTTAGAAATGGCTGAAAAAGGGATTGCCGAGCTTATCAAAAAGCAGCAAGAAGCTTTAGGCTGGTAATTTCAAGTTATCTAAAAAACGCATCTTCGGATGCGTTTTTTTATGCCTTCATCAAATCGACATAAAAATATCACTTGCCTGTCACCTTTTCGCTTTATTAGTAGTTCGCATTTAAACCGTTTGGAAAAAACTAATGCGAAAACTTTCACTTTTATTTATTACATCTTTAGCGCTTATGCTCAGTGCTTGTAACGATGACAACAACTCAGATAATTCATCGCCAACAACACCGCCAACCAGCAATTGCAAAATGCACTGTGCACCATAATAAAAATTAAGGATGAAAAAATGAATCGTCGCGAATTTCTTTTAAATTCTACAAAAACTATGTTTGGGACCGCTGCTCTGGCGAGTTTCCCGCTGAGTATTCAAAAAGCGCTGGCAATTGATGCCAAAGTTGAAAGTGGAACTATTCAAGATGTTAAACACATCGTGATTTTGACTCAGGAAAACCGTTCATTTGATAATTATTTTGGAACGTTAAAAGGTGTACGTGGTTTCGGTGACCGCTTTACCATTCCAATGACAGAAAGTCGTAAGGTTTGGGAGCAATACGATGCTAAGAAAAATAAAGTATTGCCGTACCATCTCGACAGTCGTTTAGGGAACGCTCAGCGAGTTTCAGGTACACCCCACTCATGGTCTGATGGCCAAGCAGCTTGGGACAATGGTCGTATGAGTGATTGGGTAGCTTACAAAAAACCGCAGTCGATGGGCTACTACAAAAAACAAGAAGTCGAATATCAATTTGCCTTAGCCAACGCCTTTACCATTTGTGATGCCTACCACTGTGCCATGCATGCAGGAACTAACCCAAACCGCAAGTTTATCTGGACTGGAACGAATGGCCCGACAGGCGCTGGTGTCGCGAGTGTGGTCAATGAATTTGATGGAATTGGGCCATCAACAGAAGGTTATGAATGGACGACGTATCCCGAGCGTTTACAGCAGGCTGGCGTGACATGGAAAGTTTATCAAAACATGCCAGATAACTTTACCGATAACCCTTTAGCTGGTTTCAAGCAATATCGCCGTGCAAATGAGCAATCTGGTCAACCTGTCAGTAATGACACCCCAACATGCCCAGCATACGATGAAAAGATTGACGCGACTCAACCACTTTACAAAGGTATTGCCAATACCATGCCAGATGGTGGTTTTCTAGGAACGTTTAAAGCTGATATTGCGCAAGGTAAATTACCGCAAGTGAGTTGGTTAGTTGCTCCAGCGACCTACAGTGAGCATCCGGGACCATCGAGTCCTGTACAGGGCGCTTGGTATATTCAGGAAGTATTAAATGCTTTAACTGAAAACCCTCAAGTATGGAGTCAAACGGTTTTATTGGTGAACTTTGATGAAAATGACGGTTTCTTTGACCATGTTCCTTCACCAAGTGCACCGTCTAAAGATTTAAACGGTGTCGTATATGGAAAAACTACGTTAAGTGATCAGCAAGTATCTTATGAGTACTTTAACCATCCAGCAGTAGCGACTTCAAAATCTCAACCTAAGCCAGATGGTCGAGTGTATGGGCCAGGTGTACGCGTTCCGATGTATGTGATTTCGCCGTGGAGCCGTGGAGGATGGGTAAATTCTCAAGTCTTTGACCATACTTCTATTTTACAGTTCTTGGAAAAACGTTTTGGTGTGCAAGAACCTAACATTAGCCCATACCGCCGTGCTGTATGTGGTGATTTAACAACGGCATTTAATTTTAAAACACCGAACCTTTTACCTGTTGCTGAACTAGATGGGAAGAAAACCAAAGCTGAAGCCGATGCGATTCGTGTTGCTCAAGCTTTATTGCCACAAGTTCCTGTTCCGAGTCAGCAGCAATTTCCTCAGCAGGAAATGGGGATTCGACCATCACGTGCTTTGCCATATATTTTGCACACTAGTGCCAAAGTCGATGCCACTCAAAAAACTGTAAAGCTAATGTTCTCCAATACGGGTAAACAGGCAGCCGTTTTTCATGTCTATAACCGATTAGATCTAACGTCAATTCCACGCCGTTATATGGTTGAGGCGGGTAAACAGCTTGATGACGCGTGGAATGCTACAAATGGACAGTATGATTTGTGGGTACTTGGACCAAATGGTTTCCACCGTGCGTTTAAAGGTAATTTGAGCCAAGTTAACCAAACTCAAGCATTACCAGAAATTAGAGTATGTGTGGAAGAGTGTGATGCGAATTTATATTTAAAAGTACGTCACGACGGCAATAAGTCAGTCAAACTCACAGTTAAAGCAAATGCTTATCTTCCAAATAAGACATGGGCTATAGAAACGAATAGTTCTGAGAAAGAATTAGTTTGGGATATGTCTGAATTTGGTGGTTGGTATGATTTTACGGTGACATTAGCGGACGATGCGACATTTAGTCGCCGTTTTGCAGGACGTATAGAAACTCAAGAAGATTCAATTTCTGATCCGTATATGGGTTATGTAGAGTCTTAAGTTGCTGTAATAGATAAACGATTAAGCTGAAGTCTTAGATTGATAATTATTTTAAATTAGCTATCACGACGGAGTCTTATCGTTTATTCATCCAGTGGAAGTAGCTAATTTGTTACTTTGGTTTCGCCCAAAGTAACATACGTAATAAAGATTAATTAATCTTTATTACGTACCGAAAGACAACAGTTGGCTTAATAACATTCTTGCGCTTCGACAAAGCTATAATCGCTTTGTCTTGCTCAGGTTGTAGATGACATCTCGCACAATCTAATGTTGGGAAATATAACTAAAGGATGGCACCTGTGACTGCCATAAATATTAGGTTTGACCATTCTATAAAATTTTTAAAGGTCACATTCTGCTTTATAGATGAATAATAAAAATAAAGACTTACCTTTTGTAACAGAATCTCCTAAGCTTGGTCATATTTATCTTTTACCTTGAAACCCTGAATTTTTAAAAGTGATGGGGAAAATTTATGCTACAAGGTTTTATTGTATTATTAGCAGTAGTTACTTTTGTTTTAATGGCTGCCGACCCACGAGATAATGGGACACAAGCGACTCAGTCAGCATGGCAAAAAACACAAGCGGCAGACATGGCCAAGTCGCAAAAAAATACCAATAATGATGTGGATTTTATTTAAGCATTAAAACGCATTGATAAATCAACGGCTTTGACATCTTTAGTCAACACACCCATAGAAATATAGTCGACACCAGTCGTCGCTACTTCGCGTAAGTTTTCAATGGTGATATTGCCAGAAGCTTCAAGTTTACAACGTCCAGCCACATGTTTTACGGCATCAATCATTTGTTGCTGACTAAAGTTGTCGAGCATAACAATATCCGCACCAGCTTCAAGCGCTTGGTTGAGTTCATCCCAAGTTTCAACTTCGACTTCAACAGGTTTGCCTGGCGCAATTTGGTGTGCTTTTGCAATTGCTTGAGCAATACCACCAGCTGCCATAATATGGTTTTCTTTAATTAAGAAGGCATCAAATAAACCGAGACGATGGTTTTGTCCGCCGCCAATACCAACCGCATATTTTTGTGCAATACGTAAACCCGGTAAAGTTTTACGTGTATCGAGAAGTTTTGTATTTAAACCTTCAAGCTGTTGAACATATTCAGCAGTTTTTGTTGCAACAGCAGACAAAGTTTGAATAAAGTTCAAAGCTGGGCGCTCTACTGTCAGTAAACTACGTGCAGAACCAGCAAGCTTTAAAAAGGCTTCATTTGCAGCAACACGGTCACCTTCTTGTTTTAACCAAGTCACCTGCACAGTGTTGTCATAAGCTGAGATGAGCGCATTCACCCACGGCTGTCCAGCTAAAACCATATCTTCACGGCTAATGATGGTTGCAGTTGCCTGTTCATCTTCTGGCGTGAGCATGGCGGTAATATCACCGTCCCCAATATCTTCTTGTAATGCTTGTTGAATATTGATTTGAATTGACTGTTCAAGCAAAGACTGAGGTATGCTCATACGGTTTCCATTTTGTCGATGACCCTAAAACTTGCGATATATTAGCACCGTCGACTTTAAAAATAAGCTGTTTTATTCGTTTAATCGCGATAAACAATCGTGCTGACTACTTTGAAAAGCACATAACTGTTTTAAACTAAAACAATTGGCAAGCAATTTATTGGCATTTCAATGAAGCAAATCACACCGTATGAAGTTATAGATGGACAATTAAAAGGGGCGAGACAAGTTCCTTCTCCAAATTTTAACCAGCGTCCGACTGGGACCGAAATTCAAATGATTGTGGTTCATAATATTAGCTTGCCGCCATCTCAATTTGGAGGTGGATACATTGAGCAGTTTTTCCAAAATAAGTTAGATTGGTCAGTTCATCCTTATTTTCAGACTATTGAGGGGATGCAAGTTTCTACCCATCTGTTAATTTTAAGAACAGGTGAAGTCCTACAGTTTGTTAATTTTAATGATCGTGCATGGCATGCAGGACGTTCGAGTTATTTAGCTAAAGTTGAATGCAATGATTATTCAATTGGGATAGAACTTGAAGGAAGTGATGATTTACCTTTTGACGAAGTACAGTACAGCGTACTAACCGATGTAGTTACTGCTATTCGTCAGGCTTATCCTGAAATTAAAAACCATATTGCAGGGCATTCAGACATTGCACCGGGTCGAAAAACCGATCCGGGGCCTTATTTTAAATGGCAACACTTTAGACAACTGTTAGCACAGAAAAAAACTTGAGTTCATTCATCATTTCACAACGAAAAGATTTTCTAGTTTCATTACAATAGCGACTTTCGAATATAGCTGTAGGTGAGTACGATGGCATTGTGGCGATCGACTTTTATTGTCAGTGCGATGACGATGTTGTCACGGGTATTGGGCTTAGTACGAGATGTCGTATTGCTCAACGTGTTTGGTGCGGGTAAAGATTTCGATACCTTTGTCGTTGCTTTTCGTATTCCCAACTTCTTTCGAAGGTTGTTTGCCGAAGGGGCTTTTTCACAGGCTTTTATTCCGGTACTAACCGAATATAAAACAGGCCGAGCACATGCTGAAGTTCAAATCCTGATTAGTCGGGTATTTGGTTGCTTACTCACAGTCATGACCTTACTCACTTTCGTGGCTATGGTCTTAGCACCTGCAATCATCTATATGTATGCGCCGGGTTTTCATAATGACCCTGAAAAGTTCGATTTAGCGGTCAGCATGTTCCGTCTGACTATTCCATATTTAATGTTTATGTCACTGACTGCTTTTGCCAGCAGTATCTTAAACAGTTACGGTTCTTTTGCTTCCCCAGCTTTTTCACCTGTATTGCTCAATGTAGCAATGATTGCAGGTGCATGGTGGCTTACGCCATATATGGCTGAGCCAATTAAAGCATTAGGATGGTCAGTTGTAGCAGCGGGTATTTTACAGTTAGCTGTACAAATTCCTGAGTTATGGCGTAAAAACCTCTTAATTCCACCTAAAGTTGATTTTAAACACGAGGGTGTAGAACGTATTTTAAAATTAATGCTTCCTGCATTATTTGGCGTATCTGTAACTCAGATTAACCTATTATTAAATACGATTTGGGCATCTTTCATGCAGGATGGTTCAGTGTCTTGGCTCTACAGTGCTGAGCGTATGACTGAGCTACCGTTAGGTTTAATCGGGGTTGCGATTGGTACAGTGATTTTACCTTCGCTTTCAGCCCGCCATGCTGAGCAAGATCAGGAAAAGTTCCGTGGCATGATTGACTGGGCAGCAAAAGTTATTGTGTTGGTTGGTTTACCAGCAAGTATTGCTTTGTTTATGCTTTCCACACCGATTATTCAGGCTTTATTCCAACGTGGTGAGTTTGATCTACGTGATACGCAAATGACAGCACTTGCATTGCAATGTATGAGTGCTGGTGTAATTTCATTTATGCTCATTAAGGTATTCGCACCGGGTTTCTATGCTCAGCAAGATACCAAAACACCAGTCCGTGTGGGTTTAATGTCTGTTGCCGCAAATGCCATTTTAAACGTTGTATTTATTGGATTCTTTAAACTAATCAATTGGCAAGCTGAACATATGGCGCTTGCACTGGCATCTTCTGGTTCAGCTTTGGTAAATGCTGGTTTACTCTACTTCTATCTACATAAGCGTAATATTTTCCGATTTGGCGCGCATTGGAAAAAATTAGTCCTTCAATATGGTTTAGCAAATCTTGCCATGATTGCAGCGCTTTGGTTTGGGTTAAGTTGGTACAACGGTGAACTTTCTCAATGGATCCGCATTGCTGAGGTCGCGGGTCTATGCGTAGTAGGCGTAATCGCTTACTTAATTGGCTTACTGATTACTGGTTTTAGACCGAGAGATTTAAAACATTAAAATAAAAAAGCGATCATTTATGATCGCTTTTTTTAACTAAAAAAATTTATTTTGGCAAAACTTGTAGTAATTCAACATCAAAAATTAACGTGCTATTTGGACCGATGCTATCACCAGCACCTACTTCGCCATAAGCAAGTTTAGCAGGAATGAAGAAACGGGTTTTACCGCCTTCTTTCATTGTTTGTAAGCCTTCTGTCCAGCCTGCAATAACTTGGTTTAATTGGAAATCTACAGGATGATTACGTGCAATTGAGCTATCAAAAACAGTCCCATCAAGTAAACGACCTTCATAGTTAACTTTTACACGAGAGGTGGCTTTAGGTGTTTTACCAGAACCTTCTTTTAATATCTGATATTGCAACCCAGATTTGGTCGTAATTACACCAGATTTTTTAGCATTTTCTGCAAGGAAAGCAGCGCCAGCCTGAGCATTTTGTTGACCTAATTTTTGAAACTCGACGAGCTGTTTAGCTTCTAAAGTTTTCTTATACTCATTAATTGCTTTCGCCATTTCTTCGTCTGTTAAGCGGGCATTTTTTTTCTGTGCACCTTCTTGAAGACCTTGGTAAAAGATATCAAGATTTAAATCTGTTAATGCATCAGTATTATTACGACCCATTAAATAGCCATAACTATAGCTAAACTGATCCTTTGCTGGACTTTTATTTGTTATCGGTGTGGCAGCAAGAACAGATAAACTCATTGTGGATGCTGCAATAAACAAACTAATTTTTTTCATGCCATTTTCCAAAAAAAAACAGGAGAGTATAACGGCTCTCCTGAATTGTTATTATTTCACTGAAATAAGTTCTACATCAAAAATCAGTGTACTGTTTGCTGGGATCCCTGGAAGTTCTTGTGGACCGTATGCAAGGTTTGATGGGATAAAGAAAGTCGCTTTTCCGCCTTCTTTCATGAGTTGAAGACCTTCAGTCCAACCTGGAATGACCTGATTAAGAGGGAACTCAACTGGCTGACCACGTTTATAAGAACTATCAAAAACCTGACCGTTAATTAAACGACCTTCATAATGTACTTTAACAACTGACTGAGCTGTTGGCTGCTTACCAGTACCTTCTTTAGTAATGATATATTGCAAGCCTGATGCAGTGGTTTTTACCCCAGCTTTAGTTTTGTTTTCAGTAAGGAATTGTGCATCTGCAGATTCAGAAGCTGTACCTGCTTGCTCTGATTTGTCTGGGTGCTGCATTTTTTGTTGTAACTCTTTTTCATAAGCTGCAACAGCTGCTTTTAAATCTTCTTGAGTATAAGCACTTGGCTGTTTGCCACGAGCATCATGGATCCCTTGAACAAAGGCCTTAGTATCCAATTCTGGAGGAGTTTGTTGTGCAACTTCATAACCAAGAACATAACTGATTTTTTGAATTGGAGAAGCATTTTTGTCTGCTTTACGTCCGACTTCTGTGGTCGGATGTTGAGTTGCATAATATACAGGTACAAGTGCAGCACCGCCTAAAACTACAGCGACAGCAATGGGTAAGGCTTTACTCATAAAAGGTTCCAAAAATAATCATTTGAGTCTAAAAGGCTGCTTCGATCTTAGCATGCTTCGACTTAAGCATAGAATGTTTAACAAAAAAAACGAGTGGTTTTTTTATATATTTTAGTTAGTTTTAATTTGGAGAAACTTAAAAAATCAAATAAAAAAAACCGGATCATTTGATCCGGCTTTTTTTAGAAAACTCTTAATTAGTCTTCTTTTTGTGCTTTATATGCATAAGCATAGTTATAGCCATAACCACCGCTACTCGAGCGTTGAATATCGTTAAGGATAAAGCCATTCACCTTAACACCAGCTTGTTCAAAGCGATTAACTGTTAACTCAAGCTCTTTCATGTGAGACTTAGCATAACGAGCAACAATTAAGTTCACACCTGTGTACTGTGAAATAATAATACCGTCAGTTACTGCAAGCACTGGAGGAGTATCAATAATGATATGGTCATATTGAGTTTGGAACTTCTCTAGTAAGTCTTTGAACTGTGTAGAGCTTAACATTTCTGATGGGTTGGTTGGACTCTTACCACGGGTAATCACGTCGAGATTCGCAACTTGCGTTTTATGTAAAACTTGTGTCAAGTCAGCTTGGCCACTTAGTAATTCAGAAAGACCGGGTTTTACGTCAACATCGAAGTATTTATGCATATAGCCACGACGCATATCAGCATCAATCAATAATACGCGTTTATTTCCTTGTGCAAAAATAGTGGCCAAGTTAGTTGAAATAAAAGATTTACCAACCTCTGGAGACGGGCCAGCAATCATAATAATATTATTTTTTGCTGAGGTTAAAGCGAAGTGAATGGCAGTACGAATACTACGCAAACTTTCAATCGCAATATCATCACTACTTTTAACTGCTAAAATAGGAATACTCTTTTTCTTTTTCAAAATACTCATACGAGTCTCTTGAATAGGAGAGCGAGGTACAGTCGCATAAACTGGCAGATCTAATTCATTTTCAATTTGAGTTGAATCATTAACTCCGCTACGCATCATATTGCGTAATAATGCAATTAATACACCGATAAAACCACCAATAAAAATAGAAAGTATTAGAACAATCAATTTTTTAGGTTTAATCGGTTTAACAGGTTCTACCGCAGTATCAATAATGCGAACATTGCCAATCTCACCCGCATTAGCGATTTTGAGTTGCTGATATGAGTTGAGTAATGATGTATATAACTCAGTATTGACCTTTACATCACGATATAGTTGTAAATATAAACGTTGGGTCTCAGGAAGTTGAGTTAAACGATTATTAAGGTCAGCAATCTTTTTATTAATCTCTGTAATTTGTGCATCAATTTGCAAGATTAATGGATGATCATTAGTATATTTAGCAGAAAGCTCAGCTTGTTTCTGTTGTAACTCAATTTTAAGCTTTTCTAAATCAATATTTTGTTTAAGTAATAATTCAGATTCAGCATTAACATCTACCGTTTTGTACTTTTCACGGAACTGGTTAAATTTGATCTCAGAATCTTCCAACTGTTTTCTAAGTTCTGGTAACTGTTTCTCAAGGAAAGCCAACGTTTGTTTAGATTCTAGAGACTTTCGCTCAATATTTTGTTTATGATAAACATTTAAAACATTATTGAGCACTTGAGTAATATGCTCAGGATCTTGACCTAAATAGCTTAAACCAATAACACCAGTCATTTTACCTTTTTCAGCGACACCGTAAATTGTATTAAACTGGTTTACTGCTGTTGGTAGAGCAAGCTTAGTTAAAGTATAACTATGATCCTTTAGGTTACCTTGAGTATTAAGTTGTACTTGCCAAAGGCCCTTATCTGTATTTAGTATATTTTTCTTGTTTAATAGACCATTAAATACAACTTGATCTTTATAAGTTAGAGTAAATTGATTTACATCTTTAAACTCTAATTTTAAAGGTTTGTCTAAATAATATTCAGGCACACTTAGTTGTTTAACTATTAAGTTATTGTTTTGGTTAGTGTAAATTACAGAATCATGACGATACTCTAGTTTGCTTTGGTCTTGTGAGACAAGTTTACCAATTAAACTAGATTGATTATCTTTAATGCTAATATCAAGGTTAAGATTCTGGATGACCTGCCCTAAAACCATTCTAGAACGAAGAATCTCTATTTCTGGATCAGCTGGTGATTTTTGAGATAGACCTCCACTGGCTTTAGAAAGGTCACCAAGCAAAGCAGCAGAGGCAGCGCCTTTACTGTCCTCAACTTGTACCATTGCATCTACAGAATAAGTATCTGGTGTTATCCGTAAGTATAGCAAGGCACAAATTAAACTTAAGACCACGCAGCACGCTATGATTTTCCACTGTGCAATCAATGAAAAGAATAACTCTTTTAAATCGATGCTATCTTCGCTAGTTTTAGAGTTTTGGTTCATAAATTTACAACTAATATACAATTATAATTGAGTGCGCCAATCTTGCACATAGCTTTGAATGTTGCGGCAAGTCTGATCAAAAAAAGCTTGGTCATGCTGATAGGGGTCAGGGATATTTTGCCCTTGCCAATGGCCAAGCCTAAAAATTTTACCTTTAGCAAAGGGCCATGTTTGCTCAATATGCTTTTGCTGATTATTGCTCATTACCAAAATCAAATCATTTTGTTTAATCAATTCAGCACTGAGCTGACGAGCCACGTGTGGTCTCATATCAATATTCAACTGATCCATACAATGAATAGCTTTATCATCTGCAGTATGACCTACTAGGGCTGAAATACCAGCAGATGAGATGTTTAATGTAGGATGCTGGGCCTTTAAAAAGTACTCTGCCATTGGGCTGCGGCAAATATTACCAACACAGACCACTAAGATGTTTTGTAACTGCATGCTAGTTTTTACCCAATTGATCAAAGGTATAAAGTGCACTTGAGAACGGTACAATCTGGTTCATGATACGCTGCCAGCGTGTTAAACCAGTTGCATCGATATAAACAATATCATTTTTTTGCATTTGAAATTGATTAGATAATGCAAGGTTACCAATACTACTCAAATTGAGTTGATAAATTGTTGATTTTTTTGTTTGTAAATCTGTCCGCATAACATAAATACGCGCAGCACTTGCTGAGTATGGGTTAACGCCTTCACTTTCACCTAATACATCACTCAAAGTCATACCTTGATCTCGTAATGGAATTGCTGAGCTTTTATTAGACTCACCCATAACGTAAAGTTTTTGGTTTTGTTTGGTATTTACATAGATCGTATCATTGGGTTGAACCAATAATTTGTGAAGTGAATAGCCTTGTCTCTCAAGTGCAACAACATTTAAGTTATAAACTTCACCATTACGAATAAGCTGAATATCAGTATTGTCACCAGATTCTTGATTTACACCGCCTGCCATACTGAGGGCTGTATAAATACTGATAGGTTGATCATCTAAGGTATATTGACCACTTTTCATAACCTGACCGTTAACAAAATAACGTTTGGCTTGATAAGATAAAACTCGAACTACAACATCAGGTGTTTTTAAATATTTAGCAAATTGATTACGTAAATATTTATTGGTCTCAGCAAGTGTTTTCCCTGCAATATGAACTTGGCCTACGAGTGGCAATTGAACATTTCCAGCAGAGTCAATTGGATAACCAAATGCTTTAATATCAGTAGAAGCGCCTTGAATAGGGGGAGTAATTTCAGGATATGCCCAAAGTTGAATAGATAAGACATCTCCAGGACTTAAGCGATATTGGTAAAAGGGAGTATTAAACAGAGCACTTACATTTCCCTGTGGACGCAAAGACTCAGAACTAATCTTTGGAATATTGTTTTGGGTAAGTTGGACAACAGAAACTTCTGCTCCTTGAGCTGTTTTAAAGCTCCCTTGTTCGGGTAAGTCGTAAGTTTGTAAGCCTGAGGTGACTGCACATCCTGTAAACGAAAGTGAAATGGCTAAAAATAATAATGTGCTCTGATGCTTCACATTCAAACCCTTTATTGTTTGTAATCCAATGATACTTTGCATGAAGATATTGGATTGTAGTCTATAATTAACCCAAATCATACTTTATTTGCTAAGCGCAGATTGTATATTTCAAGAAATTTTTGTTTAAAGTCTGCTATATTATCGTAGTAGGTCGTATCCATGATGTTTGTCCATTTAGATCTAAATGGTTAGGTTTTATATATGTTTCAACTCGAACAATTAAAAATATCAATTATCGGCTTAGGGTATGTTGGGCTGCCTTTAGCGGCTGAGTTTGGTAAACATAAACCTACGATAGGTTTTGATATAAACCCGCAACGGATACGAGAGTTACAAAGTGGCTATGACCATACATTAGAAGTCACATCAGATGAGCTAAAACAAGTAGAACATCTCTCATACACTGCAGATATCAATGATTTAAAAAATTCAAATTTTTTTATAGTTACTGTACCTACACCAATCGATGACTTTAAACAGCCAGACCTGACCCCGCTTATAAAAGCATCCCAAAGCATTGCTAAAGTTCTAAAAAAAGGCGATATCGTTGTTTATGAGTCAACGGTTTATCCTGGTGCGACAGAAGAGGTATGTATACCTGAATTAGAAAAACATTCGGGTTTAAATTTTAATAAAGATTTCTTTGTTGGTTATAGTCCGGAACGTATTAATCCTGGTGATAAACAACGACGTGTCACTAATATTTTAAAAATTACCTCAGGTTCGACTCCAGAGGTCACTGACTATGTTGATCAAGTATATAACTTAATTATTGAGGCGGGCACACATAAAGCCCCGAGTATCAAAGTTGCTGAGGCTGCTAAAGTCATTGAAAATACACAAAGAGATGTGAATATCGCTTTAATCAATGAATTGGCTCTGATTTTTAATAAAATGGGTATCGATACAGAAGATGTACTCAAGGCAGCAGGTACAAAATGGAATTTTTTAAACTTTAGACCTGGTTTAGTTGGGGGTCATTGTATTGGTGTTGACCCGTATTATTTAACGCATAAAGCAGAGTCAATTGGTTTACATCCAGAAATTATTTTGGCAGCTCGTCGTTTAAATGATCGTATGGGTGAATATGTTGCAACCCAATTGATCAAAGAAATGGTAAAGCAGCGTATACAAGTGGTAGGTGCTCGTATATTAATTTTAGGTTTGAGTTTTAAAGAAAACTGCCCTGATATCCGTAACACCAAAATTGTAGATATGGTGAAAGCACTAAAGGAATACGATTTAGATCTTGATATTTACGATCCTTGGGTGGATAGTGCCGAAGTTGAAGGCGAGTATGGCTTAGCTCCGGTTACGGAATTAAAGCAAGATTATTATGATGCAATAGTTATTGCTGTTGCCCATGATCAGTTTAAAGCAATGTCGAGTCAGGAGCTCATTGCACTAGGCAAAGAGAAACATGTTTTATATGACTTAAAATATGTTTTGGATAAAGAACAAAGTGATATTCGACTGTAAAAATTACTAGTTATTAGCATAGGAATTTTATGAAAATTTTAGTCACTGGTGGTGCAGGTTTTATTGGTTCTGCTGTCATTAGAAATATTATAAAAAATACTCAAGATGAAGTATTAAATATAGATAAATTAACATATGCAGGCAATTTAGAATCATTGTCTGAAATTGATATGGATCCACGATATCAATTTGCACAAGTTGATATTTGTGATAGTGAGCGTTTAACAGAAATTTTTAAAATTTTCCAACCGGATGCTGTGATGCATCTAGCAGCCGAGTCACATGTTGATCGCTCTATTGATGGTCCCGCTGAGTTTATTACAACAAATATTGTGGGCACTTATACATTATTAGAGGTTGCACGTAAGTACTGGCTACAATTAAATGAAGAAAAGAAAGCCTCTTTTAAATTTCATCATATTTCAACAGATGAGGTTTATGGTGATTTAGAAGGTACAACAGATTTATTTACTGAAACAACATCTTATGCGCCAAGTTCGCCGTATTCAGCAAGTAAAGCAAGTTCTGATCATTTAGTTCGTGCTTGGCATAGAACATATGGTTTACCAACGGTAGTAACGAATTGTTCAAACAATTACGGTCCATACCACTTTCCAGAAAAGCTCATTCCATTGGTGATCTTAAATGCGCTGGATGGTAAGGCTTTACCGATTTATGGTAAAGGTGATCAGATCCGTGATTGGTTGTATGTCGAAGATCATGCTAAAGCTTTATATAAAGTTGTGACTGAAGGTAAAGTTGGAGAAACCTATAATATTGGTGGTCATAATGAAAAACAAAATATAGAAGTTGTGAAAACAATTTGTAAAATTTTAGATGAATTAAAACCACAAAATAATCATCAACCTTATGAGACATTAATCACTTTCGTAAAAGATCGTCCAGGACATGATTTACGTTATGCAATTGATGCCTCAAAAATCGCAAAAGATTTAGGCTGGAAGCCTGAGGAAACATTTGAAACAGGTATTAGAAAGACTGTTGAGTGGTATTTAAATAATTTAGAGTGGTGCCGCCGGGTACAAGATGGCAGTTACCAAAGAGAAAGATTAGGTGTAAGTGCATAATGAGTACAAAAGGTATAATTTTAGCAGGTGGTTCTGGGACACGTTTGTATCCGATCACAAAAGGCGTTTCAAAACAGCTGTTACCAATTTACGATAAGCCGATGGTTTATTATCCATTGTCTGTTTTGATGTTGGCTGGTATTCGTGAAGTTCTTATTATTAGTACGCCAGACGATATAGATGGCTTTAAGCGATTATTGGGTGATGGTTCACAATTCGGTGTTGAATTAAGTTATGCGATTCAACCAAGTCCGGATGGTTTAGCTCAAGCATTTATTATTGGCGAAGAGTTTATTGGCGAAAGTAATGTCTGTTTAGTACTTGGCGACAATATTTTCTATGGTCAAGGTTTTACACCAATGCTACGCCAAGCTGTGGCCCGTCAAAAGGGTGCAACCGTATTTGGTTATCAAGTCAAAGATCCTGAACGTTTTGGTGTTGTTGAGTTTGATGAGGAAAAACGAGCAGTATCATTAGAAGAAAAGCCAAAACATCCAAAATCGAATTTTGCGGTTACGGGACTTTATTTTTACGATAATGATGTAGTGAAAATTGCAAAACACGTAAAACCATCAGATCGTGGTGAACTTGAAATTACGACAGTGAACCAGATGTACCTAGACCGTGGTGATCTCAATGTTGAGTTACTTGGACGTGGTTTTGCCTGGTTAGATACAGGAACACATGCAAGCTTACTTGAAGCAGCACAGTTTGTTGAAACTATTGAAAAACGTCAAGGTTATAAAGTGGCTTGTCTTGAAGAAATTGCACTTCATAATGGTTGGTTGACGAAAGCTCAAGTGTTAGAAATCGGCCAAAGCATGAGTAAGAATGATTATGGTCAATATTTGATTTCTTTGGTAACCGAATAACATGAGCCTTGTAAAATTAATTGACTTGCCGAGTTTTGGTGATGAACGAGGTGGTTTAGTTGCGATTGAGTCTAATCAGTCAATTCCTTTTGATGTGAAACGTTTGTATTACATCTTTAATACGTCACAAAAACCGCGTGGCTTTCATGCTCATATTGATTTAAAACAAGTTGCAATATGTTTGAAAGGTAGCTGTAGATTTATTCTGGATAATGGTTCTACTAAAGAAGAAGTTGTTTTAGATAACCCGACCCAAGGTTTGGTTATTGAAGGATTGATCTGGCGTGAAATGCATGATTTTTCAGAAGATTGTGTATTACTAGTTTTAGCAAGTGAACACTTTACAGAGCAAGATTATATTCGAAATTACGATGAGTTTCTGCGTGTAGTAAATCAGCCTTATATTCATCCATTATCCGATGTTAAATCTAAAAATATTGGTCAAAAAACAAAAGTTTGGCAATATAGTGTGATTTTTCCACAAGCGGTTATTGGAGAAAATTGTAATATTTGTGCGCACACTATGATTGAAAATGATGTGCAAATTGGTAATAACGTCACAATTAAATCAGGTGTATATGTATGGGATGGGATTACATTAGAAGATAACGTTTTTGTTGGTCCTAGCGTTACTTTTACAAATGATAAGACTCCCCGTTCAAAGCAATACCCCGATGAGTTTCTAAAAACTATAGTTGAACAAGGTGCAAGTATTGGCGGTAATGCTACCATTTTACCAGGCATAAGAATTGGTCGAAATGCATTAGTTGGTGCAGGCGCAGTAGTAACTAAAGATGTTCCGGAAAATGCAATTGTAGTAGGAAATCCTGCAATTATTAAAGGCTATGTGAAATAATGATTCCTTTCTTAGATTTAAAAAGTATAAATAGTCAATATCGTGCAGAACTCATTGAGGCTTGTACTCGTGTCATAGACTCTGGTTGGTACATAGGTGGAAATGAGCTAGCTCAATTTGAACAAAACTTTGCGGAATATTGTGGAGTAAAATTTGCAATTGGAGTTGCAAATGGTTTAGACGCCTTGATTCTTACGCTTCGAGCATGGAAAGAGTTGGGGAAACTAAATGATGGTGATGAAGTAATCGTCCCATCAAATACATACATTGCAAGTATTTTAGCAATCACTGCAAATAACCTAACTCCAGTTTTAGTTGAACCGGATATTAATACTTATAATATCGATCCAAGCAAGATTGAGGCTGCAATTACTCCAAAAACGAAAGTAATCTTACCTGTTCATTTATATGGGCAATTAGCAGAAATGCCTGCAATCATGGCAATTGCTAATAAATATAATCTACTTGTTTTAGAAGATTCAGCTCAATCACATAGTGCTGAAATTAATGGAATAAAAGCTGGAAACTGGGGAGATGCTTCTGGTTTTAGTTTTTATCCTGGTAAAAATTTAGGTGCATTAGGGGATGCTGGTGCTGTAACCACTAATAATGAAGAACTTGCACAAATGTTACGTGCTCTTCGTAATTATGGTTCTCATGAAAAATATAAAAATTTAGTACCTGGCGTAAATAGTCGTCTTGATGAAATTCAAGCTGCTATGCTAGATATTAAATTAAAATATTTAGATCAAGAAATAGTTCATCGTCGTAAAATTGCGCAATTGTATTTGAAGCATATAGTAAATCCTTTAATCAAATTACCCTTAGCGCAGAAAAATGCTGAAGAGTATCAGCAACACGTTTGGCATTTATTTGTGATTCGTACTGAGCATCGTGAAGCTTTACAAAAGTACTTGGCTGAGCAAGGTGTACAAACTTTAATTCATTATCCTATCCCACCTCATAAGCAACAGGCTTATAAAGAATGGAATGATTTAAGTTATCCTGTATCTGAACAAATTCATGCTGAAGTGATGAGTTTACCTATTGGTCCTACACTAAGCGTGGAAGAGGCTGAGAAAGTAATTCAGATTTGTAATAATTTTAAAGTCTAAAATGAATTTACTAAAAACAAGTGTACTAAATGGCGTGGCTGTTTTAATTAAAACGGCCACGATGTTTATTTTAAATAAGATTTTAGCTATTTACGTTGGTCCAGCTGGTTATGCGGCTATTGGGCAGTTCCAAAATTTTATACAAATGGTGACAACCTTCGCCGGTAGTGCAATTAATACTGCAGTTATTAAATATACGGCTGAGTATTATGAAGATGAAACTAAACAAAGAAATATATGGAAAACAGCGGGAAGTATAGTCTTACTTTTTAGCTTAATTTTCTCGATAATTATATTAATTTTTCAAAAACAACTTTCAATTTATATTTTTCATACTGATCTATATCAAACAGTTTTTGTCTGGTTTGCTGTATTTTTGACATTTTTTACTTTTAATGCGCTTTTTCTAGCTATTTTAAATGGAAAAAAAGAAGTTTTAAGATTAGTTATAGCGAATATTGTAGGTAGTATTTTTTCTTTAGCTATTACTAGCCTTTTGGCAATGAAATATAGTTTATATGGAGCTTTAGTTGCTCTTTCAATTTATCAATCTTTAGCTTTTTTGGTGACATTATTTATATGTTATAAAGCTGAATGGTTTAAGCTAAGTTATTTATTTGGAAAAATAGATAAAGCTATTGCTAAAAAATTTGCGGCTTTTGCTTTAATGGCATTAGTCAGCGCTATATGTGTTCCTATTTCCCAAATGGCTATTCGTAGTTATTTAACATATGAATATGGGTTAACTTATGCTGGATATTGGGAGGCAATGATTCGTTTAAGTGCAGCATACCTTATGTTAGTTACGACGACATTAGGAGTATATTATTTACCAAGACTTTCTGAGTTGTCAGAAATTGAAGAAATAAAAAAAGAAATTTACTTAGGATATAAATTTATATTTCCAGTGGCTGCTATAGGCGGAATTTTTGTTTATTTTCTTCGGGATTGGATCATTATCTTATTATTTACTAAAACATTTATGCCTATGCGAGATTTGTTTTTTTGGCAAATGATAGGAGACTCTCTAAAAATTGGTAGTTGGATACTTGCATATCTAATGTTAAGTAAAGCAATGACAAAACTATTTATAACTACTGAAATTATATTTGCACTTACCTCAATATTATTAACTTATATCTGTACTCAAATTTTTGGTTTTAAAGGGGTGTCTATTGCTCATCTAGTTAATTATGGAATGTACTGGATTATAGTCGGTTATTTTATATTTAGAGTTTTAAATAATAAAGGTTTGAATAATGAGTGAAATAAAAGCCCCTTTAGTATCTATTGTTATTCCATGTTATAACCATATGGATTATGTGCAGGACTGTATTCAAAGCATAATTGATCAGACTTATCAAAATATTGAACTTATTATTATTGATGACGGTTCAAAAGATGAATCTGTTTTAAAGATAAAGGAAATGTTAAAAAAATGCGAGAACCGATTTTCTCGTTTTGAATTCAGACATCGGCCAAATAAAGGACTAAGCGCCACATTAAATGAGGCATTGGAGTGGTGTCAGGGAGAGTATTTTGCGACATTAGCTTCAGATGATAAAATTTTTAACTATAAAATAATGAAGCAGGTCAATTATTTAGAAGATAATAAAGACTTTATTGCAATGTTTGGCGCTGTTGAGTTGATTGATGAAAATAATAAGAGGGTTGGTGAAATTAGACAACCCGATAAAATATTTACCTTTAATGATTTAATATATACTGATCGATTTTTGCCTGCCCCAACTCAAATGATTCGTTTAGATGCCCTAAAAAGAGTGGGTGGATTTATAGATGGCATGATCATTGAAGATTGGTATATATACTTAAAACTTTTAGAAACTGGTAATAAGATTCTATATAAAGATGAATTATATTCATATTATAGAACACATCAAGGTAATACCTTTTCTAATCCCTATAAAATGGCAATAGGGCGTTTGCAAGTTTTAAATGAATTTAAACAACATGAATTATTTAAAAAAGCATATATAAAGGTTTGTTGGGATAATGCATTTGAAACACTAATATTGGACTTTAAGCTTTCAATAACTGTATTGTTGGCTAGACTTTTTCATAAATTTAAAATGATTGTTAATAAAGTATTTGGAAGTAGATGATATGAAAAAGATTTGCTTTTTAATAGGTGATATAAATCATTCTGGTGGAACAGAAAGAGTGACCACATTAATTGCCAATAATCTTATTGAAAAATATAAAGTACATATATTGTCTTTATCAGGCGGTGATAATCCTTTTTTTGAACAAAATAAAGCAATCATTAATAATAGACTTTTTCCAGAAAAAGTTTCAATGAAGACAAATTTTTTTAAAACAGTCTATAAAATTAGAAAATATATAAATGATAATAAAATAGATACATTAATCGTCGTGGATAGTATAAGTTGTGTTTTTAGTGTGCCTGCTTGTGTTGGATTAAATATTAAACACATTTGTTGGGAACATTTTAATTTAAAAGTTAATTTAGGTTCTTCATTTAGAACTTTAGGGCGCTGGATGGCTGCAAAATGGTGTGACAAAATTGTTACCCTAACTAATAGGGATAAAGATTTCTGGATTAAAAATTTCAAGTTAGAAAAAGAAAAAAAAGTTATTGCGATTGCCAATCCTAGCCCTTATCAACTGCAAGATAATCAGCCCAGTTTAGATAGTAAAACTATTTTATGTGTAGGGCGTTTAACATATCAAAAAGGATTTGATCTCCTTATTCCTGCTTGGGCTGAAATTGAAAAAGCTTTAGTTGGTTGGAAAATTGTGATTGTTGGAACTGGAGAAGATGAAGATGATCTAAAACAAATGGCTAAAAATTACAATGTTGAATGTTCTATTGATTTTGTAGGACAGCAAAAAAATATGAGTCAGTTTTATAATAAAGCTTCTTTTTTTTGTATGAGCTCAAGATTTGAAGGGCTCCCTATGGTTTTGTTAGAAGCTAGAAGTTATAACTTGCCTATAGTTTCTTTTGATTGTGATACTGGTCCAGCAGAAGTGATAGAAGATGGGAAAGATGGCTTTTTAGCACAAGCTGATAATTTACATGATTTTAGCCAAAAAATTTTAAAAATGGCTAAAATGGACGAAAATACTTTTTTGAATTTTGTAGAAAGTTCGAAAAGTACTTCGAATCGTTTTGAAATTCAAAATATCATTAATTTATGGATTGAGTTAGTAAGCCAATGATCCAGTTAAAACGAGAGCCTAGCATATTTTTCTTATGTGCTTTATTTTTTTGCTTTACGTTAGATGTACAAGCTCCTCTTGCCTTTTATGGAACGCAGTTTATTGGATTATCAATTTTAACCTTGTGTCGATTTTATATTTATCCTTATATAAGATTAGATATTATTAAAATTTTAATTTTATCTATAGTTCTCTTAGAACTTCTTTGTTTTTTTCAATATTTATATATTCAGCAAACAATTCTAATACTTGTATATCAAAAAGTAATTTTCCTTATAGCCGTTGCTTTATTAATGTATGATTATATTATTAAGGCAAATATAGATACTTTAAGAAAATCTATCGCATTTTATATTTGTTTTTTATCATTTATAGTGATTACACAATTTTCTGCTTTTTATTTTTTAGGTGTAGATCGTAGTTTATTAGATTTTGGTATTTTATTAGGCGGAGAGGAATCTCGAACATGGTATGTTGGAGATTGGATGTATAGACCAACTGGTATAACATCTGAACCAGCAGTTTTTGTTGGAGTTCAATTTGGGTTATTAACTTTACAGTATTTTGTTGATAAAAATGCTAAATTTTCCAGAGTATTAGGTATTCTGTCTTTGACACTTTCCATGTCATTTCTGGGTTTAATTTTATCAGCTTTATATCTTCTTATTATTTATTCAAAAAATATTAAAAACTATATTTTTGGTGGAATTGCAATTTTTGTTTTTTATTTATTTAGTTTTGAAATGATTAATGAAAGAATTCAGCGTTTTAATGATGGAGATGATGGAAGTAATAATGTAAAGTTACAAGCTATACAATATTTTTTTTCAGACTTTAATATGATTGTTGGTGGATATGGATTTCTTTTTCCATCAAAAAATTCACCTCAATTTTACGACGCATTATTGGATTTAACTTTTTATTTAAATACTATAACAGTATTTGGAGTTTTAATCGGCTCTTTTATTCTTATTTTATTTGTTTATTTATTATTTAGGTCAAACACAACAATTAAAGAGAAGTTGTTGATTTGTTTGTCATTGATAAAGCTGTCTAATCCTTCTGTATTGTTTTTTGCATGTTTTGCACTACTTTGTTTTTCAATTTTAAATAAGAGAAATTTTTTAAAATGAAAATCTTATATTTAATTACAGGTCTTGGCGGGGGGGGGGCTGAAAAAGTAGTAGCTGACCTTGCTGATCAAATGCATTCGCGAGGGCATCATGTAAAAATAGCTTATTTAAAAGGTGAAGCTATTGTTAAGCCGCAGTCTGCTAACATTGAATTAATTTGTTTGGAATTAAATAAAATAACACAGTTTGGTAGTGCTTTTAAAAATTTTAAAACTATTATTGAAAATTTTAAACCTGACGTTGTGCATGCACATATGGTACATGCAAATATATTTGCGAGATTAGCTCGTAAATATATATCTTTTCCTCGTTTAATTTGCACTGCTCATAGTAATAATGAGGGTGGGCGCTTAAGAATGCTTGCATATAGGTTAACACATGGTTTAGCAGATATGACTACAAATGTAAGTCGACAGGCATGTGAAAGCTTTGAAAGTTTTAGAGCTGTTCCTAAAGGCGCTATTTTTACTGTTTACAATGGTATTGATCTTAAAAAATTTAATTACTCAGAACAGGTTCGTATTCGAACTAGAAAATTATTAAAAATAGAAGACCATACATTAATGTTTCTAGCGGTAGGACGTTTTCATGAAGCTAAAAACTATCCTTTATTAATTAATGCTTTTGAAGAGTTTGTATATACTATTTCTAATACGAAAGATAGTATTGCTGCTAAATTATATATTGCTGGTGATGGAGAACTCCGTTCCGTTATTGAGGAGTTAATTGCTAAATATCGACTCGAGGAAAAAGTTATTTTGCTAGGCCGTAGAGATGATATTCCTGCTTTAATGTGTGCATCAGATTATTTTGTTCTATCATCCGCTTATGAAGGTTTTGGGCTAGTAGTTGCTGAAGCAATGGCTTGCAATAACTTTGTAATCGCAACCGACTGCGGTGGTGTGTCTGAAGTGATGGGTGGAACGGGTTTATTAGTTAGTTCTCAAGAAAAAGATAAACTAGCAAGTGCATTTTTAACTGCAAGTCAATTAAGTGGAGAGGAGATAACTCAAAATAATATTCAAGCAATGAAGTATATTAATGAAAAATTTAATCTCGATAATATCGTAAATCAGTGGTTAAGTATTTATGCAAAATAAAAAAATCGCTCTTATTGGTACCACTGGCTCAAGTTTCTATGGATTTCGCGCTGATTTAATACGATCTCTCGTAGCTAATGGCCATCAAGTATATGCTTTCACTTCTGAATATACAGAGGACTGTTTAGAAAGAATTAAAGCCTTAGGTGCTGAACCTGTTACTTATCAATTAAGTCGGGGAGGGTTAAACCCTTTTGCTGATATTATATCCACATATCAACTCACTCATAAAATAAAAAAAATTAAGCCAGATATCGTTTTTTCATATTTTGCCAAACCTGTGATTTATGGGACATTGGCTGCAAGCTTTGCAAAGGTTCCCCATATTGTTGGTATGCTTGAAGGGCTCGGATACACTTTTACAGCACAACCGGAAGGTCAAAGCGGTAAAACGAAACTTATTCGTAATATTCAGGTTTTATTATATCGTTTAGCCTTCCCAAGATTGGATGATATGATTTTTTTAAATCCTGATGATGAAAAAGATCTTATACATACATATACTCTACCAGTCAAAAAGGTACATATTCTGGGTGGTATTGGTTTAAACTTGAAAGATTACAGTTATAGTCCTGCTCCAGTAGATCCTGTAAATTTTTTATTTATTGGCCGTTTGTTGAAAGAAAAAGGTATATTTGAATTTATTGATGCAATTAAAATCGTAAAACATAAATTTCCTAACACAAAATTTACAATATTGGGTGGTTTAGACTCGCAGAATATGGGAGCATTGTCGAAGTCTCAGCTAGATGAACTGATCGCAGAGGGTTTGTTTGAATATCCTGGTCATGTCTCTAATGTAAAAGACTGGATTGCTAACTCGAGTGTATTTGTACTTCCATCTTATAGAGAAGGCGTACCAAGAAGTACACAAGAAGCTATGGCTATAGGACGTCCTGTTATTACAACAGATGTTCCAGGATGTAGAGAAACGGTAGTTGATGGTGTGAATGGCTTTATAGTTCCTTGTTGGGATGCCGAGGCTCTAGCAGAAAAAATGTGCTTTTTTATCGAGACACCAACTCAAATAAATCCTATGGGGCTAGAAAGTATGAAAATGGCCCATAAAAAGTTTGATGCTGAAAAAGTAAATAATAGATTATTCGAAATCATGGGTTTAAATAGTTCTTATGAAAAGATTGGTTGATATTTTCATTGCTACAATAGCCTTACTCCTTCTATCTCCTATTTTTTTAATAGTGGGTTATAAGGTGAGAAAAAATTTAGGTTCACCTATTTTCTTTCTTCAAGAAAGACCAGGCAAAGACGGCAAAATTTTTAAAATGATTAAGTTCCGTTCAATGAAAGATGCTTTAGATAAGAATGGAAATCTTTTGCCTGATGAGGAAAGAATCACGCCATTTGGGCAGAAATTGCGCTCTACTACTCTAGATGAAATGCCCCAGCTTATTAATGTTTTAAAAGGTGACATGAGTATTGTTGGACCACGACCTCAACTTGCTGATTTTATGAAACATTATACTCCAAGACAGATGCGTCGTCATGAAGTTAGACCTGGGATGACAGGCTTGGCTCAAGTAAGTGGACGGAATAATTTAAGCTGGGAAGAGAAATTCGAATTAGATGTTGAATATGTTGAGAATCATAATATCTGGTTAGATTTTAAGATTATGGTAAAAACAGTTCTGGTTATGTTGAAAAAAGAAGGTATTAACGCACCAGATCAGTTAGTGGGGGCAAGTCGTTTTTCTGGTTCTCCAAAAAAAGATGAAGTACAGTATTAATTGTTAGTTAAATAAAGTTAGCCGCATGATTAAAAAAGCAGTTCTACCAGTGGCCGGTTTAGGTACACGTTTTTTACCCGCAAGTAAGTCTATTCCGAAAGAAATGGTTACTGTTGTTGATCGTCCTGCTATTGAGTATGTGGTGCGTGAAGCGGTTGAAGCAGGAATTGAACAAATTATTTTGGTGACCCATTCTTCAAAGTCTTCTATCGAAAATTATTTTGATCGAAACTTTGAATTAGAAACAATATTAAATGAAAAGAAGAAATTGGATTTGCTTGCAGAGATTACGCAAATTGTTCCTTCTCATGTGAGTGTTGTGAGTGTACGACAACCTCAACCTCTAGGCTTAGGGCATGCTGTTTTATGTGCGAAAAGTGTAGTAGGACAAGATGATTTTGCTGTGCTATTACCAGATGTATTGGTGAAAGATAGTTCGGGGCAGAATGATTTATCGCGTATGATTTCTCGTTATGATGAAAGTAACGCGGCACAGATAATGGTAGAAGCGGTGCCTGATCACTTGGTAGATCAATATGGTATTGTTGATGTTGCACAAAGTCCAAATGAAGGCGAAAGCATTGCTATGCAGGGTATTGTTGAAAAACCTGCTGTAGGTTCTGCACCGTCTAATTTATCTGTTGTTGGTCGCTACGTTTTACCTGCAAGAATTATGCAACTACTTGAAAACACACCGAAAGGTGCGGGTAATGAAATTCAACTAACAGATGCAATTGCGATGCTGCAACAAACTGATATGGTTGAAGCCTATCGTATGCAGGGACAAACCTTTGACTGTGGTAGTAAGCTTGGTTATTTAAAAGCTGTTCTACACTATGGTATTGAACATCCTAAATTAGGAAATGATTTTAAACAGTTGATTCAAGAACTTAAATTATAAAATTTTGTAGCTCAACTTAAGCATTTGTAAAAATTAATGAATATGTGAGCTTTTCAATATATTCTCTTCCTGATACGGGAAGAGAATTCTATGGAATATTAAAATCAGGTGTACAATGAAAATCGCGGTATTTGGAACCACCTTACACGCTGGTGTAATGGCAGCGTTATTAGCTGAATATGGTAATCAGATCTATTGGTGTACAAGTGTCACCTGTGAAGAAAATATATCTGTACTTTCATATCAGGATCAAGAAGTTAATCATTATTTAAACAAACAAAGAAAGTCAGGTTTTTTAACCGAAAGTCCTTTTTCTCAAATTCCTTTAGATATTGAAGTTTATTTATTTTGTTTTAGCCCTACACAAATAGACCTTGCCTTAAAAACGGTTGAGAAGTTAAGCGAGCGTCCAATTGTTCATCCAAGGTTAATGGTTAATGGTTCAACTTTTGGTTTACATGGTACATCTAAATTAAAACAACATTTGCCTAAAGATGAATGGGTCTATTTTCCTGACGTGATTCAGGAGGGTAATGCAATTAATAGTGTACTCAATGTAAAACATGTCATTGTTGGTGTTGAATCAAGCTATGCTCAAGACACGATGCAAGAATTACTACGACCATTCTTCCGTTTTAGCTATCAATATTTATTTATGCCGATTTTAGATGCCGAATTTACCAAACTCAGTATTTCAGGCATGTTGGCAACTCGCATTAGCTACATGAATGATCTTGCTCTAGTTGCTGAAAAGTTGGGCATTGATATTGCCAATATAAAACATGGACTTGCTGCTGATACTCGTATTGGCGCAGCATACTTATCTGCAGGGGTGGGTTTTGGTGGTGAAAATTTTTCACATGATATTTTAACACTCTCAAGTACAGTTTCTGAAACAGGTGTAAAAAGTCAACTTTTAGAACAAGTTTGGGCGATTAACGAACAACAAAAAGAAATTTTATTCCGTAAATTATGGAACTATTATCATTGTGACTTGAGTGGAAAAACTGTTGCAATTTGGGGAGCTTCATTTAAAGAGAATACTCCAAGTACACATAACTCACCTATTCATATTTTATTGGCTGCTTTATGGGCGCAAGGTGTAAAGGTTCGGCTACATGATCCACAAGCTATTAATGAAATTGCATCTTTATATGGTAGCCGAGAAGATCTGATTTTATGCGCTGATCAATATGAAGCAGCACAAGGAGCACATGCTTTATGCTTAGTCACGGCATGGAAGCAGTATTGGAGTCCTGACTTTAAACAATTACAACAATTGATGCAGCATCCCCTTATTTTGGATGGGCGTAATATTTATGATCCAGCATATGTGAAATCTAAAGGTTTTGCTTATGAAGGAGTAGGTCGATTATGAGTAAATCTATCGAGAAGTTTCCCAAAGAGCTAGTTTCCCCTATCGCGCAGCTTCATTCTTTGGTTGAGAAAAATTCAAATTTACATATAAAAGAATTATTTGCATCAGAGCCCGATCGATTTCAGCAATATTCTGTAAAGTTCGATCAACTGGTTTTTGATTATAGTAAACACCGTGTGACTAAAAGTGTGTTAGAGCAATTGGTGGCTTTAGCAAAAACTAAACAATTGACTCACTGGATTGAACGATTATTTTCTCAAGATAAAGTCAACTGTACCGAACAGCGTGCTGCAATGCATTGGGCTTTACGTTTACCATTAGAATATTCTAAATTTCCGGAATTAACTGAAAAGGTCCATAGCCAATTGCAGCGTATGTATGCGTTGGTTGAAAAAATCCATGCTGGACAATACCGTGGCGCCACAGGTGAAGTCATTCAAGATGTCGTTAATATTGGGGTAGGGGGATCTGATTTAGGGCCTCAAATGGTGACCCATGCATTATCGGATTTTAAAGTAAAAACAGCTAAACCACTCAATGTTCATTTCGTATCAACAATGGATGGTAGTCAGTTATCGGAATTGCTTCATCAACTGCGTCCAGAAACAACTTTATTTATTATTTCTTCGAAGTCATTTGGCACTATTGATACTTTATCCAATGCACAAACTGTTCGACAGTGGCTTGAGAAAGCGTTAGGGAAACACGAACGGGTGGTAAAAAGCCATTTTATTGGTGTTTCTACAAAAGCTAACAAAATGTCAGAGTGGGGGATTGCTCCTGAAAATCAATTATTACTTTGGGATTGGGTTGGTGGACGTTATTCTCTTTGGTCGTGTATTGGGTTACCTATTGCCTTGTCAGTTGGGGTGGAGGGTTTTCAGCAGCTTTTAGCTGGTGCTCATGCCGTTGATGAGCATTTCCAAAATACAAATTTTGAGCAGAACATACCTGTGCTTATGGCATTATTAGGTGTCTGGAATAATAACTTTTTAAATATTCAGACCCATGCTGTATTACCTTATGATGGCCGGTTAAAATATTTCGCTGCCTATTTACAGCAGCTTGAAATGGAGTCTAATGGTAAATCGGTACAACGTGGTGGACAAAAAGTTGAATTAGATACTTGTCCAATTGTATGGGGTGAAGTTGGACCAAATGCTCAACATGCCTTTTATCAGTTACTCCATCAAGGAACTCAGGCAGTAAGTTGTGATTTTATTGCCCCTATACAACGTTACAATGCAGATCATTTTACTTATGTAGAAAATGCTGAAGCATTAGTTGAGCAACATCATCTTGCGCTTTCAAACTGTTTAGCACAATCACGTTTATTGGCTTTTGGTAACGAAGCTCTAGATACAAAAGAACTGGAGAGTTTGCCTATTTATAAGCAATACGAAGGAAACCAACCAAGTTCAACGTTACTTTTAAAAGAGCTTAATCCTTATAGTTTAGGGATGTTGATTGCTTTATATGAGCATAAAGTATTTGTTCAGTCTGTAATCTGGAATATTAACCCGTTTGATCAGTGGGGAGTGGAAAAAGGTAAACAGATTGCTGACCAATTACTCCCAATTTTAAATGGTGTTCAAAACGATCTTTCAACACTCGATGCCTCAACGCGTGGATTGATTAAAATTTTATTAGGAAAAATAGATGGCTAAAATTCTGGTTACTGGCGGTGCTGGTTATATTGGTTCACACACTTGTGTAGAGCTTTTAAATGCAGGCCATGAAGTTATTGTTTTTGACAATCTTTCAAACAGTTCAGAAGAGTCTTTAAACAGAGTTCAGGAGATCGCTCAAAGAAGTTTAACTTTTGTTGAAGGCGATATTCGGAATGCGAATGAATTAGATCGCGTTTTTGAAGATTATACAATTGATGCAGTAATTCATTTCGCAGGTCTAAAAGCAGTTGGTGAAAGCCAGGAAAAACCGCTTATTTATTTTGATAATAATATTGCCGGTAGTATTCAGCTTGTTAAATCAATGGAGAAAGCTAGTGTCTATACACTTGTGTTTAGCTCATCTGCGACAGTATATGATGAGGCAAATACTTCTCCACTAAATGAAGAAATGCCTACAGGTATGCCAAGTAATAATTATGGTTATACCAAATTGATTGTTGAGCAATTATTACAAAAATTGTCTGTTTCTAATTCTAAATGGTCAATTGCTTTACTTCGTTATTTTAACCCGGTAGGTGCCCATAAAAGTGGACGTATTGGTGAAGATCCACAAGGTATTCCAAATAATTTAATGCCTTACGTTACACAAGTTGCTGTTGGTCGCCGTGAAAAACTTTGTATTTATGGTAATGATTACGATACAGTAGATGGTACTGGTGTACGTGATTATATCCATGTTGTTGACTTAGCTAATGCACATTTATGCGCTCTCAATAACCGATTACAAGCAACAGGGTGCCGTGCATGGAATATTGGAACGGGTAATGGCTCATCAGTATTACAGGTTAAAAATACCTTTGAACAGGTCAATGGCGTATCTGTTGCTTTCGAATTCGCACCACGCCGAGCAGGTGATGTAGCAACTTCTTTTGCAGATAATGCCCGTGCTGTTGCTGAGTTGAGTTGGCAACCACAATATGGTTTGGAAGATATGTTAAAAGATAGTTGGAATTGGCAGAAGCATAATCCAACGGGTTATAAAAATTGATTATTTAATTTTTCTAAATATCAATTACCTACCTTTCTTGAATTGAGATAAAGCTCTTTTCTAAAAAGAGGCTACAGTTGTAGTGATTACTTTCATGCTAGTATTCGCCACAATCCTGTTAGCCTCTTTTTGTCGTCATGGTTTTTCTACGTCAACAGCTGTTATTTATCTTTATTGCCTTTTTATCCACCTGCGTAGGTGTATACGTTGCATGGGATATGAATCTGACATGGAATAAGTTTTATAGTTATTTGATTTCAGAAAAAGCTATTTTTTCAATTCTCTTTAACTATGCAGTCATTCAACTATTTTTTATAGTAGTTGGTCGTAAGTATACTGCTCTTTTTTTAAGTCAATTATTCGTTATATTTTTAAATTTTATTAATAAAAAGAAGCAACAATATTTATTTAGTAATTTAAGTCCTGAAGATATTTTTTTACTTCCTGAGGCGATGAAGGCAACCCCTTGGCACTTACAGCTCATCTTTTTTACTCTAATAATTTTCTTTCTTATTGTGCTGCTGATCGCTATACGTAAAGAAAGCAAAGCCACTTTTCATATCTATGTTCCCAATATTGTTATTTTTGGATTACTTGGTAGTGGTTTAATTTACTTAAATTTTATTAAAAATCCTACAGGGGCGTGTTTTTCAGAAAATAAACCCATGATTTGTGCAAGCTTACAGGAATTTCCAAATACGAGAAATGACTGGATTGGAGACTATCGGAAAATTCAAGATTATGGTTTTGTGACTTTTTACGTATCTAAGGTATTGGATAATGTAACCAGTGTTTTATTACCTAACCGTAAAGTATCTGAGCAAGACATACAGCAGATTTTGCAGGAACATCATTTGGTTCAACCTCTAGAAGATAATGAGAAGGAATATCCGAACATTGTTATCGTGATGGAAGAATCTTTTTGGGATTCTCATCATTTAGATAGTGGTTTACCCAAAGATTTACTATCTTTTGTTCATCAAAATCAGGTCTCTAATTTATTGTCTCCTTCTTTTGGGGGAGGTACTGCGAATGTCGAGTTTGAAGTTCTTACGAGTCTAAATACAACTTTTTTCCCAAATGAGTTGTTATATGTCTCTAAGCTAAAGAAACCAATTTATGCTCTACCTTATTATCTAAATTCACTCGGTTATCAAACGGTTGCAATGCATAATAACTATGGATATTACTATAATCGTAATAAGGTATATCCAGCATTAGGTTTCGATAAATTTATATCACTTGAAAATATGATTGCTCAAAAAGATCGGTCTACAGTGTTTAATTTGGGAGGGTGGGCTACAGATGATCTTATTTTTGATTCGATTAAGTCTACTTTAGAAGAGAGTGAGCAACAGCCAAAGTTTATTTATGCGATTACTGTTGAAAATCACCCAATGTATAACGATGATCGATTTGGTAAACAAAATTATAAACTTAACCAAGAACTGTCTGAAACTGAAAAGCAAAAATTAAGTACTTATACTGCTGGAACTGCGCGTGCTAACCAAAAGTTAAAAGAGCTCGCTGAATATTTAAAGACAGTAGATCGACCAACAATTTTAGTGGCTTTTGGCGATCATTTGCCAAATCTACAAGAAGTTTATGAGAGTTATGGATTTTTTAAAGATGATCCTGACCGGACTAATCTCAAAAACTATCAGACACCGTTTGTTGTGTGGAGCAATTATAAATTAGATAAAAAGCCTTTGAAGCAACCTTATATTGCTGCAAGTTTCGTCGCTCCAAAACTATTAAAGTTAGCAGGGTTGCCTTTGTCAGATTACTATCAATTTGTTGATGATGTTTCGAGTTGTTATAGTGCCATTCACCAAAAATTTATTAATGAAAATCCAACGTGTAATTTTGATAAGAAAGTATTGTTGAAAGGTTATGAAAATCTAAATAAGGATGTATTAGATGGACATAATCATACTTATAAAATTATGCAGAATAACCAAGAAGAGATGGAACAATAATGTTCCATCTCTTTGATATGAACGGTATTAAGACTGAATTAATCCAGTTAATTCATCTACATAATGCTGCATTGGCTGAGCTTGACGATCTGCACGGCTTTCAATGTTGAGACGTAGTAAAGGCTCGGTGTTTGAAGCGCGGACATTAAAACGCCATGCACCAAAGTCGAGGCTTACACCATCGGTACGGTCAATTTCCGGGTTTTGAGCAGCATAGAAATCAAAAATCTTTTGAATAGTGATTTGTGTATCGGCTACTTTAAAGTTGATTTCACCACTACAAGGAAACTTGGTAATCATGTTTTCAACGAGTGTTGAAAGTGTTTGTCCTGTTTCAGAGAGTAGGGCAACAGTGAGTAACCAAGGAATCATGCCACTATCGCAGTAAGCAAAGTCACGGAAATAGTGATGGGCACTCATTTCACCACCATATACAGCATTGTGTTCACGCATAACGTCTTTAATGAATGCATGTCCAGATTTTGACTGTACAGCAACACCTTTGTATTCATCTACGATATCAAATGTGTTCCACACTAAACGTGGGTCGTGCACAATTTTTTCACCCGATTGTTTAATCAAGAAAGCTTGAGCCAATAGACCAACGATATAGTAGCCTTCAATGAATTGACCTTTTTCATCGAACAAGAAACAGCGGTCAAAGTCGCCGTCCCAAGCAATTCCCATATCCGCTTTATGCTCAAGAACAGCATTTCGGGTACTGTCACGGTTTTCAATTAAAATTGGGTTAGGAATCCCATTTGGGAACGTACCATCTGCTTCATGGTGAATTTTAATAAATTCAACTGGTATGTTAAGCGCTTTAAATTTTTCTTCAATAGCATCAATCACATGACCAGCTGCACCATTACCCGCGTTTACCACTAACTTAAGTGGACGGATTTTTGCAGGTTCAATATAGGTAATTAAGTGATCAACGAACTCAGGCAAAATGTTATAACTTTGAGTTGTACCTTTTTGACTAACTTCTTCAAAGTTATTGGTTTCTGCTAAAGCTTGAATTTCTTTTAAACCAGTATCGGCACTAATTGGACGAGCATTTTCTCGAACCAATTTCATACCGTTATAGTCCATTGGATTATGGCTCGCAGTAACTTCGATACCACCTTGTACATCTAAATGAAAGGCGGCGAAGTAAACTTCTTCAGTACCTGTCATGCCTAAATCAAGAACATTGACACCCGCATCATTTAACCCGCGGATAGTCGCTTGTTTTAAACCCTCACTGCTTAGACGAATATCACAACCTACAACCACAGTCTTTGGTTTATAGATTTGTCCGTAAGCGCGGCCAATTTTATAGGCGATTTCTTCATTCAATTCGGTGCCGAGTTTGCCTCGGATATCATAAGCTTTAAAACACGTTAAAGTAATCATTATTCAATTCAATACATGTGGTTTGAGTTGTGTGCACATTATACATAGATCATGAAACAGGTATGTTTATAGTTTTTATATTCAAATTTTTCACTTCATTTCGGTAGTTCATATCTAAATTTATAAGAAAGATTTTTACGACTTTAGTCTAATAAATAAATTTATAAATTAGAAATTGCTTGATTTTACTTAGCACTATTGGTCTTACCAATTATAATGATTATTTAATGATTGATCTTACCAATATCTGTGTTTATTATGCGGTCTGTGGTTTAAGGAACAACATTTGCACTTAATTTTTAATTGGTCATACCAATTGTGTTGAATGTTTAAGAATTTAAGGTACAAAAATTCGCCCCGGCATTTCAAGGAGATGACAATGCTCAATATGTGGCAACAACTTTATGACCCTTTAAATAATATTTGGCTGTCCAGCGCGGTTGCATTAATCCCGATTATTTTCTTCTTTTTGGCATTAGCAGTTTTTCGTTTAAAAGGCAGTATCGCGGGTACGGGTACAGTCATTATTGCATTATTGATTGCGCTCTTTTTCTATCAAATGCCAGGTCAAATGGCCTTTGCTTCTATTATTTACGGTTTCTTCTATGGTCTATGGCCAATTTCATGGATCATTATTGGGGCAGTTTTTCTATACAAGATTTCGGTAAAAACGGGACAGTTTGAAGTTATTCGCTCAAGCATTTTGTCAATTACTGAAGACCAACGTCTGCAAATGTTACTAGTTGGTTTTGCCTTTGGTACTTTCCTAGAAGGGGCTGCAGGCTTTGGTGCTCCTGTTGCAATTACCGCTGCACTACTTGTCGGTTTAGGGTTTAAGCCACTTTATGCTGCTGGTTTATGTTTGATCGTAAATACAGCACCAGTTGCATTTGGTGCAATGGGTATTCCAATTATTGTGGCGGGGCAGGTGTCAGGCGTAGACACTATGGAAATTAGCCAGATGGTGGGTCGTCAGTTGCCATTTTTAACGCTGATCGTACTGTTCTGGATCATGGCGATTATGGACGGCTGGCGTGGTGTTAAGGAAACTTGGCCTGCGGTGTTGGTTGGTGGTGGTTCATTTGCGATAGCCCAATATCTTACATCTAACTTCATTGGTCCTGAGTTACCAGACATTACCGCAGCAATTGCGTCATTGGTGAGCTTAACTTTGCTGTTCCGCGTTTGGCAACCAAAACATATTTTCCGTTTTGAGCCTGAAGCGGGTCAAACTTTGGTTCAGCAACCTACTATGGTTCAACGTTACAGTATTGGGAAAATTGCTAAGGCATGGTCTCCATTTGCAATCCTAACGGTGATGGTCACGATCTGGAGCGTTAAGCCATTTAAAGCATTATTTGCAAAAGATGGTGCTCTTGAACACTGGATTTTTAAACTTGAAGTACCGTATTTGCATAAATTGGTCGAAAAAATGCCGCCAATTGTGGCAGAGATGAAGCCATACGAAGCGATTTATAAGTTTGACTGGTTCTCTGCAACAGGTACTGCAATTTTTATTGCTGCAATCATCACTGCTATTTTCTTGAAAATGAAAGCAAGTGAAGCAGTAACGACTTTTGGTGAAACAATCAATGAGTTAAAAACACCGATTTACTCGATTGGTATGGTGTTGGCGTTTGCTTTTATTGCGAACTATTCAGGTTTATCTGCAACTTTAGCTTTGGCTCTATCGCATACAGGTCATGCGTTTACTTTCTTCTCGCCATTTTTGGGCTGGCTTGGTGTTTTCCTTACGGGTTCAGATACATCTTCAAATGCTTTGTTCTCGGCACTACAGGCGACTACGGCTCAGCAGATTGGTATTCCAGAAGTGTTATTGGTGGCTGCCAATACCAGTGGTGGTGTGACAGGTAAGATGATTTCTCCGCAGTCGATTGCGATTGCGTGTGCAGCGGTAGGCTTAGTTGGAAAAGAGTCTGACTTGTTCCGTTTCACGGTAAAACATAGCATCATATTCACTGTCTTTGTTGGCATCATTATTACGGTTCAGGCTTATCTGGTTCCGTGGATGATTCCATAACTCCAGTGAAGGAAACGCGATGAGAATCTCCGATCAAGTGGTCATGAAATTGCAGGCATTAATTGAAGAACGCCACATGAAAAAAGGTGACCGTTTGCCTGCCGAACGCCAGCTTGCAACAAGTTTAGGGGTTTCTCGTCCGTCTTTGCGTGAAGCGATTCAGCAGCTTAATAGTCAAGGTTTGCTCAGTAGCCGCCGTGGCGATGGGACTTATATTCAGCAGTTACCTGAACAGTGGCCACAGCAACTCATTGTGAACCCAATTAGTAACTTGATTGAAGAAGATCCGCTGTACCGTTTTGATGTGCAAGAGGCGCGGTTATTACTTGAAGGTGGCACGGCATGGTATGCCGCATTGCGCTCAACGCCTGAAGATCGCGCCAAAATCCGTCATTATTTTAATGAAATTAGTCGCCATCAAAATGCAGGTGACTCAGCACAGGCCGCGGTGGCAGATGCTGAGTTCCACTTGGCGATTGCTGAAGCATCTCACAATGTGGTGCTGATTCAAATGATGCGTAGCCTGTTTGATTTGCTGCAATACAACGTCTTGTTAGGGCGTAAAAAAGTTTATAACGACCCCGTAAATGGTGACTTGCTGAGCGAGCAGCATTTTCAGGTGATGGATGCTATTGATCGTAAAGATCCCGAGGCCGCACGCCAAGCTGTTTGCGGTCATATTGAATTTGTGATTAATCATGTACGTTCTCTGGATGAAGACGAAGCTCGCCAGAAACGTGCAAATCGTTTAAATAGAGTTGATTCAAAATGATTATTTCTTCTGGCAATGATTACCGTGCTGCGGCACAACGTCGCTTACCTCCATTTTTATTTCATTACATTGATGGTGGAGCATATTCGGAATATACCTTAAAGCGTAACGTACAAGATTTGTCAGAAATTGCATTGCGTCAACGTGTGCTCAACGACATGTCAGCGTTAAGTTTAGAGACAAAACTGTTTAACGAAACATTGTCGATGCCGGTTGCATTGGCACCTGTAGGTTTAACAGGCATGTATGCCCGTCGTGGTGAAGTTCAAGCCGCGATGGCAGCCGATAAAAAAGGTATTCCATTTACGCTTTCAACGGTTTCTGTCTGTCCGATTGAAGAAGTTGCACCTGCAATTAACCGCCCGATGTGGTTCCAGCTTTATGTATTACGCGACCGTGGTTTTATGCGTAATGCTTTAGAACGTGCAAAAGCGGCAGGCTGCTCAACACTGGTATTTACTGTAGATATGCCTGTACCGGGTGCGCGTTACCGTGATGCCCATTCGGGAATGAGTGGGCCAAATGCTGCGATGCGTCGTTATATGCAGTCGATGTTCCACCCACATTGGTCATGGAATGTTGGCTTAATGGGCCGTCCGCATGACCTCGGAAATATCTCTAAATATTTAGGCAAACCGACTGGCCTTGAAGACTATATTGGCTGGTTGGGTTCTAACTTTGACCCATCTATTTCATGGAAAGACCTTGAGTGGATTCGTGAGTTTTGGGATGGCCCAATGGTGATTAAAGGTATTTTAGACCCTGAAGATGCCAAAGATGCTGTGCGTTTTGGTGCAGATGGCATTGTGGTATCGAATCACGGCGGTCGTCAGTTAGATGGCGTAATGTCTTCTGCTCGTGCGTTGCCTGCAATTGCTGATGCCGTCAAAGGTGACTTAGCAATTTTGGCTGACTCAGGCATTCGTAATGGTTTAGATGTGGTGCGTATGTTGGCGCTCGGTGCCGATACAGTGTTACTTGGCCGTGCATTTGTTTATGCCTTGGCAGCAGCAGGTGGGCAAGGGGTGTCGAACTTGCTTGATTTGATTGATAAGGAAATGCGTGTTGCGATGACGCTCACGGGTGCTAAGTCGATTTCGGATATTAATGCGGATTGTTTAGTACAGGCGATGAAGCTCTAACATTTTCGTATTAACTTTGATGATATTGGCACGACGGAGTCGTATCGGAAAAGGTTCAATGTAAGTAGCTCATTGACGTTACTTTTTTAAAAAGTAACCAAAAACCTTTGTTTCGATAACGGTACGTCCTTGCTACCGCATCGAAACGGCGGCATCCCTGCCGCCAACGCGTAGCCAATTTGAATTAAATCTAACACCTAGAGATTAGCTGCTAGTGCTAAGTGAAATGGTTTTGATCTTGCGTAGCTTTAGTCGCTACTCATGCCAAAACAAAAGTAATGGAATTAGCTACTTTAAATATTAGTTCTAAACGGAAAAACTCCGTCGAGTTTTTCTGATTTAAAAAACTATGTGGTATGGATGACCAAAAGGAAACCATCATGCAAACATTTTCTCCTCAAGCAGTGATCGAACGCTTACAAAATATTGTAGGGCGTTCTTATGTTTTGACCGATGACCAAAGCACACGTCAGTACCGCCAAGGTCGCCGTTTTGGTGAGGGGAAAGTGCTGGCTGTGGTGGTGCCGGGCACATTGCTAGAGCAATGGCAAGTTTTGCAGGCTGCAATTGACGCAGACTGTATTGTCATTATGCAGGCGGCCAATACAGGACTTACAGGTGGTTCAACTCCGTATGGCGATGATTATGATCGTCCTGTTTTAGTCATGAGTACACGCCGATTAAAGGGTATTCAAGTCATCCATGATGGCAAGCAAGTGATTTGCCTACCGGGGTCGACCTTAGATAATTTAGAGCAAATTTTAAAAGGTTATGACCGTGAGCCACATTCAGTCATTGGTTCATCTTGTATTGGGGCATCGGTTCTTGGTGGGGTGTGTAATAACTCTGGTGGTGCGTTGGTACGTCGTGGTCCTGCGTATACTGAACTGGCGTTATATGCTCAGGTGAATGCTGCTGGTCAATTAGAACTGGTGAACCATTTAGGGGTGAATTTAGGTTCGACTCCTGAAGAAATTTTGACACGTTTAGAGAAGCAGAAATATCAAGCCGTAGATATTTTAGATGATGGTGAAAAGCAGGCATCGGACCATCGTTATGCTTACGATGTGACTCAGGTCGATGAAGATACGCCTGCTCGTTTTAATGCAGACCCGTCACGATTGTTTGAAGCATCAGGTTCGGCAGGTAAAGTCTGTGTGTTTGCTGTACGCCTTGATACCTATGAAAAAGTAGAGAGCAGTGTTTTTTATATTGGTAGTAATGATGCCGATGATTTAACGGCCATTCGTCGTTACTTACTGACCTCTCTGCCCAGCCTACCGATTGCAGGCGAATATATTCACCGTGACGCTTACTTGATTGGTGAAAAGTACGGAAAAGACACCTTCTTATTTATTGAGAAATTTGGTACAGCCAATGTTCCAAAAGCTTTTGCGATGAAAGACAAAGTCGATGGCTTCTTAGAAAGATTTAAAATTAAAGGCTTAACAGACCATATTTTACAGGCGATTACCTTCTTTTTACCGAGTCATTTACCGAAGCGTATGACTGAATATCGAGATCGTTATGAGCACCATTTAGTGCTACGTGTCGAAAATAATTCAAAAGCTCAGACCGAGCAGTTTTTAAAAGAATATTTTGCAGTGCATCAGTCAGGTAGCTATTTCGTATGTAGTGAAGAGGAAGGACGAAAGGCTTTCTTACACCGTTTTGCGATTGCGGGGGCGGCAATTCGTTATCGTGATACACACCGTAGTGAAGTTGAAGATATTGTGGCGCTTGATATTGCCTTACGTCGTAATGACCGCGAATGGGTAGAGCAACTCCCAGCCGAGATGGAAAATAAAATCATCCATAAACTCTATTATGGGCATTTCTTTTGTCATGTATTTCATCAGGATTATATTCTTAAAAAGGGACATGACCCGTTAGAAATGGAACATCAAATGTGGAAGTTACTCGATGCGCGCCGTGCTGAATATCCAGCAGAGCATAATGTTGGGCATCTTTACATTGCCAAACCTGCATTGGCCAATTTCTATCAAAAACTCGACCCAACCAATAGTTTTAATGTAGGGATTGGGCATACCTCAAAACTGAAATATTGGGGCAAAGCTAAATCTTAATATCGATACATAAAAAAAAGGCGCCGAAGCGCCTTTTTTAGTAGGTGTCTTATGCTGCTTCTACTGATTTAGCAAGTACTTCAGCCATCGCTTTAGCAACAGTGTAAACATTTTTCATGTTTAAGCCTGCTACACAAATACGGCCACTACGTACTAAGTAGATTGCATATTCTTCACGCAAGATATCTACTTGCTCAGCAGTTAGACCTGTGTAGCTGAACATACCTTTTTGGTTTACAAGGTAGCTAAAGTCACGGTCTGGTAATGCTTTAGTCAGTTCATCTTTCAAGATGCTACGCATTTTAATAATACGCTCACGCATCTCTTTCACTTCACCTTGCCATTGTTGGTTAAGTTCAGCGTCATTTAACACTTCATCAACTAACCAAGCACCTGTTGTAGGAGGGCTAGAGTAAATACGACGTACAGTCGCTTTTAACTGACCGAATGTGCACTGAGCAGCTTCTGCATCGTCACATACGAAAGTTAAGCCGCCAACACGCTCGCCATATAAAGAGAAGATTTTAGAGAACGAGTTGCTCACAATGAAGTTTAGACCCGCTTGGTCTAAAGCACGGATTGCATACGCATCTTCTTCCATACCGTCACCAAAACCTTGGTAAGCGATGTCTAGGAATGGAATAAGGTTACGGTCTTTTAATACTGCAATCACTTGATCCCACTGTGCTGGGTTTAAGTCAGCACCCGTTGGGTTATGGCAGCATGGGTGCAACAACACAATGCTTTGCTCAGGCAAAGTTTTAAGTGTAGAAAGCATACCGTCAAAATCTACACCACGTGTTTCGTTGTCGAAATATGGGTAGAAATGAGTTTTGATGCCAGCGCCATTGAAAATCGCAACGTGGTTATCCCAAGTTGGTTGGCTTACCCAAACGTCTGAATTTGGGAAATAAGTTTTTAAGAAATCTGCACCAACTTTCAATGCACCTGAACCACCAAGTGTTTGGATGGTTACAGCACGGCCAGCTTTAACTGCTGGGCTGTTTGCACCAAATAAAAGTGCTTGAATTGCTTCACGGTAAGGTTTGAAGCCTTCCATTGGCAAATAAAGTTTGGTTTTACCGTTTTTAGGCTCAATACGCTTTTGCGCCTCGATAATGGTCTCTAACTGAGGAACAATACTGTCTTCGTTATAATAAAGACCAATACTCAAGTTTACTTTTTCAGAACGAGTATCAGCATTGAACTGTTCCATTAAAGAGAGAATTGGGTCGCCTGCGTATGGGGGGATATGTTGAAACATCAAAAAAGTCCTTTCATTCAACAATATGCATAGTGCTGGGTTTTTTCTGTCTCGAAAAATACGCCACAACTATGTCGATGTTCAATAATGTATCAATAAAGCTACCGTGAAGCACCTGATAATTTCACTAATATCGATATTTTCTGGCTGAAAATAATAAAAAGTTTTAAAAGAAATTACGGTAAATAGATACTAATTTATAACTCATGATTTCATTCAAGCAGATTGTCTACAATCTTGCTGTAATACATTGGTTGTAGACTAAAGTTTGAAACAAAAGTTTATTGACTAAAAAGCAAGCCACAAATAGTCATAAAACTATAGATAAAATAACCCTAAATAATTGTTTTATAGATATTAAATAGAAAGTGGTGTAATGCTTTAAATATAAGGTGAGATAACAGGTTAAGCTATAAAAATTGACCTGATGCGTTCTGCAAAGTGTCAACAATCACCTTGATTTTTTTCATTCATACCGCTATAAAAGCCATAATTGATTAAAAATTGTCGACAATATGCAAGATTTGACCTTCGCACCAGAGCCTTTACAGAGTCAGGGAAGAACACTGACCGAGAATGTATTTAAACAAATACAGACGGCGATTGTTTTGGGTCAAATTCCGGCAGGTAGCAAAATTTCTGAGCCTGAGCTGGCACGTACTTATGGCATTAGTCGTGGGCCATTGCGTGAAGCGATTCATCGCCTTGAAGGGCAACGTTTGGTTGAGCGTACTGCACATGTGGGCGCGCGCGTGGTTTCGCTTTCACTGCAACAGTTTAAAGAGCTTTACCAGATTCGTGCGTCATTAGAAGGTTTGGCCTGCAAACTTGCTGCACAGCATATTGATAAAAAGCAAATTTTGGCGCTACGTGATGTTTTGCGTATGCATGCTGAAGATGAAAACTTTAAAGCAGGTAAGGGATATTACTTGCAAGAAGGGCAGGACGATTTTCACTACTGCATTATCAAAAGTAGTGGCAATAAAACCCTAGAAAAAATGCTATGTGATGAGCTTTATCACCTCATTCGCATGTACCGAATTCAGTTTTCAAACACACCCGATCGACCGAGTAAAGCTTGGGACGAACACATCCGTATTTTAGATGCAATTGCAGAGGGCGATGGTGAACTTGCCGAGCTGCTCATGCATCGACATATCAATGCTTCTTACAAAATTATTGAGCAAACACTGCTACAAGCACAAGGAGAACATAACAATGGCTAAACAATCCGCAGGTCAGCTATTTCGCGATGCAGTAGCCCAAGAAAAGCCATTACAAGTGGTTGGAACCATTAACGCCAATCATGCACTTTTGGCAAAACGTGCAGGTTATAAAGCGATTTACTTATCAGGTGGTGGTGTAGCCGCTGGTTCTTTAGGCTTACCTGATTTGGGAATTAGTAACCTTGATGATGTGTTGACAGACGTGCGCCGTATTACCGATGTATGTGATCTTCCATTATTGGTCGATGCTGACACAGGTTTTGGTGCTTCTGCATTTAACATTGCACGTACAACAAAAGCACTCATCAAGTTTGGTGCTGCGGCAATGCACATTGAAGACCAAGTGGGCGCAAAACGTTGTGGTCACCGTCCGAACAAAGCGATTGTGACTCAAGAAGAAATGGTTGACCGTATTAAAGCTGCGGTTGATGCGCGTGGTGATGACAGCTTCGTGATTATGGCACGTACCGATGCATTGGCCGTAGATGGCTTACAAGCTGCAATTGACCGTGCGGGTGCCTACATCGAAGCGGGCGCAGACATGTTGTTCCCTGAAGCAATTACCGAGCTTGATATGTACAAGCAATTTGCTCAGAAGACAGGTGCACCAATTTTGGCAAACATTACCGAGTTTGGTTCTACACCACTGTTTACTACTGAAGAGTTAGCATCTGCCGATGTAAGCCTTGCGCTTTATCCGCTTTCTGCTTTCCGTGCTATGAATAAAGCAGCCGAAACTGTGTATGAAACCTTACGTAAAGAAGGTACTCAAAAGAACGTGATTGATATTATGCAAACGCGTAAAGAGTTATATGAACGCATTAATTACTATGCGTTTGAAGACTACTTAGACAACGCATTTGCTAAAAAGAAATAAGAAGTAAAACACGGTACATATGCCGTGTTTCCCAAATAATTTAAATAGATAGGAAAGGAAAATCTTATGAGCTCAAATGAAACAACAACAGGCTTCAAACCAAAAAAATCAGTTGCACTTAGTGGACAAGTTGCAGGAAACACAGCACTGTGTACCGTAGGACGTAGCGGTAACGACTTGCACTATCGTGGCTATGACATTCTTGACCTTGCAGCGGGTAGCCAGTTTGAAGAAGTTGCTCACTTGCTCGTACATGGCAAATTACCAAACAAAGCTGAACTCAAAGCGTATAAAGCAAAATTAAAAGCACTTCGCGGCTTACCGGCAGCACTGAAAACTGCACTTGAACAATTACCACCGTCTGCACACCCAATGGACGTGATGCGTACAGGTGTTTCAGTTTTAGGTTGTTTAACACCAGAACATGAAGACCACAACGAAGCTGGCGCAAAAGACATTGCTGATAAATTAATGGCAAGCCTAGGTTCAATGCTGCTTTATTGGTATCACTTCAGCAACAACGGTCGTCGTATTGAAGTTGAAACAGATGATGACTCAATTGCAGCGCATTTCTTACATTTACTTCATGGCGAAAAGCCATCTGAAGAATGGATTCAAGCAATGCATACCTCTCTGATTTTGTATGCTGAGCATGAGTTTAACGCATCTACATTTACCTCACGCGTGGTTGCAGGTACAGGTTCTGACATGTACTCGGCAATTACAGGCGGTATTGGTGCACTTCGCGGACCTAAGCACGGTGGTGCAAACGAAGTTGCATTCGTAATTCAACAGCGTTACGACAACGCAGACGAAGCAGAAGCTGACATCCGTAAGCGTGTTGAAAATAAAGAAGTTGTGATCGGTTTTGGTCACCCTGTCTATACAGTTTCTGACCCACGTAACGAAGTGATCAAGAAAGTGGCGCACGACTTAGCAGAAGCACAAGAGAACACCAAAATGTACCTCATTGCTGAGCGTTTAGAAGCAGTGATGAAAGAAGTGAAAAACATGTTCCCGAACCTCGACTGGTTCAGTGCAGTGAGCTACCACTTAATGGGTGTTCCAACTGCAATGTTCACACCATTATTCGTGATCGCACGTACAGCAGGTTGGTCAGCACACGTGATCGAACAACGTCAAGACGGCAAAATCATTCGTCCAAGCGCGAACTACACAGGCCCTGAAAACCTCGAATTTAAACCATTGGCGGAGCGTGGTTAATGAACACAAAATACCGTAAACCGCTGGCAGGCACCCAGCTTGAATATTACGACGTGCGTCAAGCCGTTGAAGATATTCAGCCAGGCGCATACGAAAAACTGCCTTACACCTCTAAAGTACTTGCAGAGCAATTGGTACGCCGTGCCGATGCCGAGAACTTAACTGCCTATCTAACGCAGTTAATTGAACGCCGTCAGGACTTGGACTTTCCTTGGTATCCTGCGCGCGTAGTGTGTCATGACATCCTAGGCCAAACTGCATTGGTTGACCTTGCAGGCTTACGTGATGCGATTGCTGACAAAGGTGGCGACCCATCTAAAGTCAACCCAGTTGTACCGACTCAGCTGATTGTCGACCACTCTTTAGCAGTGGAATATGGTGGTGCTGACCCAGACGCTTTTGCAAAAAACCGTGCTGTTGAAGACCGCCGTAACGAAGACCGTTTTCACTTTATTGAGTGGACTAAAACCGCATTTAAAAATGTTGATGTGATCCCTGCGGGGAACGGCATCATGCACCAGATTAACCTAGAGAAAATGTCTCCGGTGATTCAGGCGCGTGATGGCGTAGCATTCCCAGACACTTGCGTAGGTACAGACTCGCACACACCACATACAGACGCTTTGGGCGTAATTTCTGTGGGTGTAGGTGGCTTAGAAGCTGAAAACGTGATGTTGGGCCGTGCATCTTGGATGCGTCTACCAGACATTATTGGTGTTGAGTTTGTAGGTCAGCGTCAGGCAGGTATTACTGCAACAGATATCGTACTTGCTTTAACCGAGTTCTTACGTAAAGAACGTGTGGTTGGTGCTTACCTTGAGTTCTTTGGTGAAGGCGCTGACAGTATGTCTGTAGGCGATCGTGCAACTATTTCGAACATGACTCCAGAATATGGCGCTACGGCTGCAATGTTCTACATCGACCAAAACACAATTGACTACTTACGCCTAACAGGCCGTGAAGATGCTCAAGTGGCATTGGTTGAACAGTACGCAAAAGAAATCGGCCTTTGGGCTTCTGATATGACCAAAGCAGAGTATCCACGTGTACTTCGTTTTGACCTATCAAAAGTCACACGTAACATTGCTGGTCCATCAAACCCACATGCACGTGTTTCAACTGCCGACCTAAAAGAAAAAGGCATTGCAGGTGTTGTTGAAAACCGTTCTGACGGTTTAATGCCAGATGGCGCAATCATTATTGCTGCAATTACTTCATGTACCAATACCTCTAACCCACGTAATACCGTGGCGGCAGGCTTGTTGGCACGTAAGGCAAATGAGCTTGGTTTGGTTCGTAAACCTTGGGTGAAATCATCATTTGCACCAGGTTCAAAAGCGGCTGCACTTTACCTTGAAGAAGCAGGTGTTCTAAAAGACTTAGAGAAACTTGGTTTTGGTATTGTGGCTTACGCTTGTACAACGTGTAACGGTATGTCGGGTGCGTTAGATCCAGTCATCCAGCAAGAAATTATTGACCGTGACTTGTACGCAACAGCAGTACTCTCTGGTAACCGTAACTTCGATGGCCGTATCCATCCATATGCAAAACAAGCGTTCTTGGCATCTCCACCGCTTGTCGTAGCGTATGCAATTGCGGGTACGATTCGTTTTGACATCGAAAAAGATGCGTTAGGTCATGACAAAGACGGTAAGCCGATTTACCTCAAAGACATCTGGCCATCTGACGCTGAAATTGATGCCCTAGTAAAAGAAGCTGTGAAGCCTGAACAGTTCCGTAAAGTCTACATTCCAATGTTTGACTTGGGCGAAGTTGAACAAGCGAAAAGCCCACTTTACGACTGGCGTCCGCAAAGTACTTACATCCGCCGTCCACCATATTGGGAAGGGGCGTTGGCTGCACCACGTACTTTGGCAAACATGCGTCCGCTTGCGATTTTGGGTGACAACATCACCACTGACCACTTGTCGCCTTCAAATGCGATTTTGATGGACTCGGCTGCAGGTGAATACCTTCATAAAATGGGCGTACCAGAAGAAGACTTCAACTCATACGCAACGCACCGTGGTGACCATTTGACTGCACAACGTGCAACATTTGCCAACCCGAAACTCTATAACGAGATGGTGGTTCGCTCAGACGGTACCATTAAGCAAGGTTCAAAAGCGCGTGTAGAGCCAGAAGGCGAAGTGATGCGTATGTGGGAAGCGATTGAAACCTACATGAACCGTAAACAGCCGTTAATCATTATTGCGGGTGCTGACTATGGTCAGGGTTCAAGCCGTGACTGGGCTGCAAAAGGTGTACGCCTTGCGGGTGTTGAAGCGATTGTGGCAGAAGGTTTTGAGCGTATTCACCGTACTAACTTGGTGGGTATGGGCGTGTTACCACTTGAGTTTAAACCGGGTGTAAACCGCAAGACTTTAAAGCTAGATGGTACAGAGCTTTATAGCGTGATTGGTAATATTGCGCCGCGTTCGACTTTAACTTTAGTGATTGAACGTGCCACAGCGGATGGTAAAGAAGAGATTCTTGAAGTGCCTGTGACTTGCCGTTTAGATACAGAAGAAGAAGTTTCTGTATATGAAGCGGGCGGTGTATTACAGCGCTTTGCGCAAGACTTTTTAGAAGGCCAAGTGGCTTAATATTTAGTCTACAACTGATTGAAAATTATTCAAAAGAGCCCTATCTTGATGATGGGGTTTTTTAAATTAAATATTAGAAGAATTGTATTTATCACAATTCCTTTTTATATAAGAAGTTAGTTGGGTATAGCAATATTTTTAATTAATAGTAACGGGAATTTTATGCCAGCAAATGGTTGTGTTTATATTCAAAGAGATGGGGTGGATTTACGAGAAGTTTTTGATCATGTAGAACGTGATAAAGGCTTGGAAGAAAATGCTTCTTATTATGATGTTGTATTGGGTAAGGATACTGTACGTTTTTATGTAATGCCTTCTCAAGAGATTCCAAATCATTTACAAGGTTTTCTGCGTTATATAGCTTCTTTAGATCACGATCAAAAACGCAAGGATGATACCTCTTACGCAATTAGTCATACAAAGGTAGTATTAGGACTTGTTACTGACAAAGAGTTTGATGAGAACCCTGCTATTTGGCAAAGTTTATTTAAGATAGCAGATAAATATGATGGCCTTATTTTTACATATGATAGTGTTTTACTCCCAAGTGGTACAATTCTTGTTGGTCCGCTATTAAATAATAAATAAAATAGCCATTTAAGCACCATAAAACATTTTGTATAACTAATAAAAAAAGCCCGACATCCTGTCGGGCTTTTTCGTATTTGGTTGCTAGATATGACTCCTGTCGTATCTCACGATCCTGATGCATGAACCTATTATTGTTGTTTTATGTTCCGGAACATCCTGTTCCTGTATGAACTCATCATAGAAAAAAAGCAGGGGACAGCCAATCCGCTAAATCCCTAAATCTATGTAAGATAAATCGTACAAACTGAAATTGTGCAAGACTTTTTAGAAGACTAAGTGGTTTAATATTTAGTCTATAATTGATTGAAAATTATTCACAATAGCCCTACTTTACAGTAGGGCTATTTTATTGGGTTCATAAATATAAAAGCCTTATACATAGAAATTATTAATAAGATTTATTTCTTAAAACTACTAATTAAATATATTGGTATATAAAAAGAAATAAGGGGAATATATGTCGCATAAAATCTCAAATATAGTTATCAAAAATTTTAAGTCATGTGTTGATACAGAGATAATCTTATCGGAGTTTACTCCTTTGATTGGCTATAATAATGCAGGTAAATCTAACTGTTTATCTGCAATTCAATGGTTATTAAGAAAAAGTAGCCTTGCAGAAAAAGATTTTTATGATGTATCTCGGCCCGTAGAAGTAATAGCAACAATTGTTGGAATTTCTTCACAATTACTTGATCTCATGCCTTCAAATCAAAAGAGATCTATAGAGGGGCAAATTGTAAATGGAGAGCTTAAAATACGCCGAATACAAGATAAACCTAATGCTAAAACAACGGATATAAAGCTTTCTGTTTGGGATCAGGCAAGTAGTGATTGGATTCTAAACCCGACAGGGATTGATAATGCTATCAATATCTTATTACCAGAACCAATAAGAATAGGAGCTATGGAAAATGCAGCAGAAGATGCTTCAAAAGCAAAAACTACTACTACTATTGGAAAATTATTAGCAGAGTTTTTAGAACCTGTAAAAACTTCTCATGAAAGTGAATTAAATCAGCATTTGTTAGAAGTCGCAGCTAGAATTTCGAGTAGCGGTGGTCAAAGATTTAGTGAATTAGCAAATATAGATCAAGGGGTTAATGTAAAGGTAAATGATTTATTTCCTGGGATGAGTGTAAAGTTGCATTTTGAGACTCCAACGATTGATGACTTAGTAAAAACAGGTACATTGAAAGTTTTTGAAGGACAGGGTAATGCTCGTGATTTTGCTTCATATGGACATGGTGCACAACGATCAATACAAATGGCTTTAGTTCAATATTTAGCCGAAATTAAAAGGCAGAACGGTACACAATCAACTACGTTATTACTAATCGATGAACCTGAACTATATTTACATCCCTTTGCAATTGAGCAAGTAAGAGAAGCGTTGATTGCATTATCTAGAAATGGTTATCAAGTTGTTATTTCAACTCATTCTGCTCAGATGATAACAGCAGAAAGTGCAGAAACTGCAATATTAATCCGAAAAAATGAACAGCGTGGAACATATTCTAGGAAGCGCTTAGTTGATGCGATTCAAAACGTTGTACCAAATTCAACTCATCAGATGGAACACTTATTCAGTTTGACTTACTCTACTCAATTACTTTTTGCTGAAAATGTAGTTTTGACAGAAGGTAAAACAGAACTCCGATTATTACCATTTATATTTAAATGTTTATCTAATATTACAATGGGGCAGGAAAAGCATGCGTTGGTTGCACAAGGTGGTGTAAATGATACGCAGAAATCTTTGGCTATCTTGGCTGAGATGGATTTACCTACAAAAGCTATATGTGATCTTGATTATTGTTTTAATGGAGCAATTACCCACAATTTTCTGTCTTCAACTGATAGCGATATTGTAAATATCAAAGTAATTCTTGAAAGAATTGCACCTCAAAAAGGAATTACTTTAAATCCCTCTACGAAATTACCACAAAAGAATTCAACTATTTCTGCTGCAAGAGCATATGAAATCTTAGCAGCAGAAACAGATGCGATTCCTTTAATAGAATCTTTGCATAATAAAATGAAAGCCCAACGGATATGGATTTGGAAAAAAGGGGCGATAGAGGCTCATATAGGTACATCTAGTAAAACTGAAAGTGAATGGGCTAAATTTAAGCAAGATGTTATAAATAATGGTTGTGATGCTACCTGTGCTGATTATCAGAGTATTAGTGATTTAGTTACATGGTTAAGAAGCTGAAACTACTAAAGTATAAAAAAGCCCGACATCCTGTCGGGCTTTTTCGTATTTGGTTGCTAGATATGACTCCTGTCGTATCTCACGCTCCTGGTGCATGAACCTATTATTGTTGTTTTATGTTCCGGAACATCCTGTTCCTGTATGAGTTCATATTAGAAAAAAAAGCAGGGGACAGCCAATCCGCTAAATCCCTAAATCTGTGTAAGATAAATCGTACAAATAACATTTTTTGCATTTATGCCATCATCATCGGGCGAAATGGACAATTGACATTCACTTTAAGTGGGTTATATTCCTGTTTAATATATATACGATTATAGGAATGTAATCATGGTAACAGCTGGCGAAAAACCCGGAACAGGCTTCTATTTCTGTGCTCAGTGCGGACACAGAGTGTTTTTAGAAATTAACACAGACCCTTTACCACCTTGCACCAAATGCTACTGCACGCAATTTAAACGTTAAGAATGAAATAATATTTGCGTTCGCATTTAACAAAAAGCCCTGTCACCCGATGGGGCTTTTTGTTAATTTAAAAATAAGACTTACATAACAAGACCCGTGATGGGCATGAAAAGGAAACCGTTATGGAAACAATATTGGGTTTATGTATTGGTGTAGGCCTGAGCGCTGCCTGCGGTTTTCGCGTGTTTGTGCCGCTACTGGTCATGAGCATTGCCACCATGATGGGATGGTTTGAGCCATCGAAAGGTTTTGAGTGGTTAGCTCTGCCATCGGTGTGTTTGGCTTTAAGCGTGGCAACGGTATGTGAAATTGCAGCCTACTATATTCCGTGGGTCGATAACGCCTTAGACACAGTCGCAACTCCTGTGGCCATGATTGCGGGTACGCTTACCACGATGGCTGTGAGTAGTGGAGAAATGTCTCAGTTTGCTACTTGGGCAGCAGCAATTATTGTGGGCGGTGGTACGGCTGGTGTGGTGCAAATGAGTACCGTTGCTGCACGTGGTGTTTCAACTGCAACTACGGGTGGCTTGGGTAATTTTATAGTTGCGACAGGTGAGTGGATTGGGGCAATCTTACTTTCTGTTTCAGCTTTGCTAGTTCCCGCGCTTGTCGCAGTTGTGGTGGTTATTGCTGTTATTTTGGCAATACGTTGGATACGCCATAAAAAGCAAGAAAAGATCAGTCATTCAACATCGTGAGTTTTTAAATTTAGTTGAATAAGAAAACTTAGACGTAATTTTATAAACTAAGTTTTCCATGCATATCACCACGTCACACATTTTAATAAAATATCTTTATACATAGTAAAATCGCAGGCGAGGTCAAAGAACGGCTGTTTAAAGGTCGCAGGTTTATTATGCTTATAAAAGATAGTTTTTTCAGTTCAAGTCCATTTCACCCGAACTTTACGCCGTATGGTGGATTTTGCGCCGTCAATGTTTAGAGCTAATACTAGTTTTATCAGCGATCGCTCTACAGAAAAATAAACCAAGCATTGAGGCAGTACGGTCAAAGTATTTCTAAGATTCGATGCTAAGCTTTTTATGAGTACTCAAAAGAATTACATATATGAAAATCGTTGCCATTCAGCCTGCATTACAGTTAGGAAAGGTTGAAGCAAATTTAAAAAAACTTGAACAATTGATTTTAGCTGCACATCAAGAGCATACGCCTGATGTGATCGTACTTCCTGAGTCGATGACTTCTCCAAACGTTTATTCACCACAGGCGTTGCTTACACCACAACCTTTAGAGGGCAAGCCCTTACAGCTTTTAATCCGCTTAGCTAAGCAATTAAATGTGGTGATCACAGGTGGATTTGTAGCGATACGTGATGGGCATACTTATGGCAGTTATGTCATGGTGGAGCGTAATGGCGATTATCATCTGCATGACAAAGATATTCCAACTGCATGGGAGCAAAACTTTTATCGTGGTGGTTCGGACGATGGGAAGGTGGATTCGACAAGCTTAAACTGTAAAGTTGCTTTGCTGTCGGGCTGGGAGTGGGCAAGATTTCGCACAGCTAAACGTGTGCGAGAACAGCAAGCACAGTTGATTTTAGGCGGAATGTGTTGGTACTCCATGCCGATTAATTGGTATGGGTTTTTGGGTACATGGATGCGTCGTGAACATGAAATATATAAACATCAAAGTGAAGCACTGCCTGCACAAATGGCACGTTTAACAGGTATTCCAGTGGTACATGCTGCCCATGTCGGAGAAATCCTGAGTGATATGCCGATGTTACCTTACGTCAAATGGTTAACGGAAATGGTGGGTGAAACACAAATCTGTGATGCTACTGGAAATGTGTTGGCACGTATGAGTTTAGCGGATGGTGAAGGGTATATCGCCGCAGAGATTGAATTGGCTGAACCTAAACCTGTCTTACCCTTACAATCACGTTATTGGATTCCTGATATGACCCTGACTTCAAAATTAGCATGGCATGTCGGCAACCTGCATGGCGGATTGATGTATCGCGTGAGACATCGACTGAAAAAGTTTCCTTGGCAAAATTAGTTGAAGTAAAAATAGATTCCAATTAAACAAATAGTGATTAACAGGTCGTGAAGATGCTCACGTGGTATTGATTGAACAGTACGCTTTAGGGTAATGAAATTATTGGTGCATCGAACTTGCGCCTTAAACTCAATGAACAGATTCAATATTGTGGTGGACATATTGGGTTAGGTATTCGTCCTTCTAAACGGAAACAAAATTTTGGTTCAAAATTGTTGGAGCTTACAATTCAGGAGGCATGGAAGCTGGGCCTAACTGAGTTACATATACATTGTTATAAATCTAATTTTGCTTCTGCAAAACTTATTGAAGCAAACAAGGGCCGTCTTCATTCCGAAATTACCCTCGAACAAGTAGTTCAAAGATATATAGTGAATAAAACAATATGAAAATTTTCTTTCAAAGCATTTTTAAACAGCAATAAAAAAAGCCCAACATCCTGTTGGGCCTTTTCGTATTTGGGTACTAGATATGACTCCTGTCGTATCTCACGATCCTGATGCATGAACCTATTATTGTTGTTTTGTGTTCCGGAACATCCTGTTCCTGTATAACTTCATATTAAGAAAAAAGCGGGGAGTCGCCAATCCGCAAAAACCTTAAAAGCTTGTAAGAAAAATCTTACATTGAAGAATGATTCAGCCGTTTAAACCCTAAAATTTTCTCTAAATATTCAGATATAAAAAAAGCCCAACATCCTGTTGGGCTTTTTCGTATTTGGGTACTAGATATGACTCCTGTCGTATCTCACAATCCTGATGCATGAACCTATTATTGTTGTTTTATGTTCCGGAACATCCTGTTCCTGTATGACTTCATATTAGGAAAAAAGCAGGATGTCGCCAATCCGCAAAAACCTTAAAAGTTTGTAGGTTAAAACGTACAAGCTACTATTCATTTTGAGGTAAAGGCCAAAGAATATCTTTGTTTTTCTTGAGTTTTTGGTACCAATATTGGCTTATCAGCGCTTTGTCATCTCTATCGAAATGATAAACGAATATATCTAAAGCTTCATTTAGGTCGAGGTCATAGCGAAACTTGGCAGTAGCTAAATGATCTTGTATTTCATATAACTGATTAAATATAGGCAAAGAATCTTCATAAGCTAACAATTGAATTTGTTGAAGAAGTTCTTTTATTTGAAGCTCATACGCATCTAAAACTCTTGTAAGATCAATCCTTACATCTCTATAGGTGATAAGTCTTTGCTCAAATTCATCCCATGTGTAATTCATTCTAATAAATGTTCAAAAGTTGAATGTAAGCACAGCATAACTTGATTGGTTATAAAGTTGATGTGATTTTTAAAAATGCTCGTTCGGCAAATCAAACAACTTAGGCCTCTGTGCCACAACAGACTTTAATTTTTTGCGCTGATTTAAAGTACAACACCATTGCGACACAGAGATAAAGAGCTAAGCCAACGCTTAGCCCAGACTACTTTTGTCACACCGCTGCATGGTGCTTAAAAAAGTAGGGGCAAAGTCCCGTGGGAGAACAGGACTTTGCAAACTGACATGTTCGAGGCGCTGCATCATTTTCGGGGAATAAGCTTGGTAAATACAGTCACAGCTCGACTCGCCATGGCCACCTGACAGGCAAATTTTTTTAAACTCTTGATGAGTCTCTTGGTCGTAAACCGAAACGCCGTAGCTGCCAACTATGAAACTTAAAGCCAAAAGCGGTTTATAAATTTTCATATTATTCTCATGTTTATTTATGTCTTTAACTAAAATAAAAATATAATGATTTTGAGATTTAAAATAATTTTTTAAATAAAAGTTAATCCTCTTATAAATACAGGAAAATAAAATAATTAAAATTTTAAAATAAAATTAGTTTATAAATTTAAAAAAATAAGGCGTAAAAAACCAAATTTTAAATCAATAAAATAGTTAAAAAACAGAGAAAATGAGTTTGAAAAGTGTCATGGTCAACTCCTTAAAAAATGGAGTCCTACCACCAGATTACCGCGAATTAATTAGGGTGGTAGAACGAAAGGGGGTTGACAGACTGGAGCTCATAGACCCAGCACGCACAGGGCGTCCCCCTCCCGTCCTACCGCAAAGAAAGGGGACGCAAGGGTCTAACGAATTATAGTATAACTACAATCCGCTATGAGCTTACGGTCTGTCAAAACCGTCTGGCAATGTAGGCCAGCAACGAAATAATAATCGGTGATTTTAAATACGTCAATTTAATATTTAAAATATTTTTGATTTAATAATAAAACTAAATAGATTTTAAAATAAAAATATTATTATTAACTTTTTATTTATATTCGATGAGAAAAAATAATAAATATAGAAATATTTTGCCAGTTCCAAAAAAGAACTTGATTGTTAAGATCTATTTTTGTCGTTTTTATAGAGATAAGAATGGAACGAGTTGTCATCACAGGTATGGGAATTAATTCTTGTATTGGAAATACATTAGAGACAGTAACCGAGTCCTTAAAAGCAGGCCGCTCAGGCATTCGCTATAACGATGTCTATGCAAAACTAAACTTTCGGAGTCATGTGAGCGCCACTGCCGAAATGAATTTTGAAAATATTGATCCAGAATTAAAAAAACACATGGGCGTTTGCGCGATGTATGCCTATAACTCGGCACTCGATGCGTTACAACACGCCAAGCTTAACGCAAGTGACATTGCCAACAACTCAAAATATGGCGTGATTGGAGGAACAGGCGGCACTTCAACAGCGTCTATCATCGACATGCTAAACACCTTAAAAGAAAAAGGCGCAAGCGAAGTATCGCCTGATTTAGCACCACGCTACCTAACAAATACCATTAGCGCTAATCTGTCACGTGCTTTCAACCTAAAAGGCGTATCTCAATCTATCGCGAGTGCCTGTGCGACTTCAGCCGATGCAATTGGCTATGCATATCACCTTATTGCTGCTGGTAAACAAGACCTCATGCTGGCAGGTGGCGGCGAAGAAGACCATTGGTCGCAAACTGCAATATTCGATGCAATGGGCGCATTATGCTCTAAATACAACGATGCCCCAGAAACAGCTTCACGCCCATATTCAGTCGATAACGACGGCTTTGTGATCGCTGGCGGCGGTGGCATGGTGGTTTTGGAGTCTTTAAGCCATGCCCAAAAACGCGGAGCAAAAATCTTGGCTGAAGTGGTTGGCTATGCTGCCAATAGTGATGGTGTCGATATGGTGGCTCCAAGTGGTGAAGGCGCGACTCGTTGCATCAAATTGGCACTCGCAGAAGCCAAGCAAAACGGCTCTGACACCATCGACTATATCAACACGCATGGTACTTCAACGCCAGCAGGCGACATTCCAGAACTATTGGCCATAGAAAGAGCTTTTAGTGGCGAAAAAGTACCGCCACTGAGTTCGACCAAGTCGATGACTGGGCATAGTTTGGGGGCAGCAGGCGTACACGAGGCTATTTATTCTATTTTAATGCTGCAAAATAACTTTATCGCGCCGAGTATTAATATTACCGAACTGCGCGAAGAAGCTAAAAAGTTCGATATTGTTCAAACAAGCCGAGAAACCGAACTAAAAACGGTCATGAGTAATAGCTTTGGTTTTGGTGGGGTAAATACCTGTCTGGTTTTTAGAAAATGGGAAGGGTAATTTAAAACTCGAAATATATATGGGCGTGAGAAAAAGAATAAATTTAAAAAGTTAAGAAAAGCGTAATGGATTACGCTTTTTCTCTCATCAGAAATAGTTTAAGCAGCTTGAATGGCTTCACCACACAGAGAAACCGTTTCTTGTTTATGCTGGTGTAAGTACCAGAACTGATCCGCAACTGTTTCTGGATGCACCGCGTAGGTTTTATCCTTCGCTTCAGGGGTTCCATCTACAAAGCCATTTACAATCACTTGGCTAACATAAACATTTGAGTCAGCAAGACTATGAGCAAGCAAATTGGTGGCTTTATATTGAGCGGCAGCAGTAGTTGCTAACGATGAGTACTCTTTGGCAACCAAGTCGATGCCTACTGCATCGAAAGCAAAAATTCCGTTTGTCGATAAAATACTACCGTGGTTCTTCTCTAAATCACCTAAGCAAGCTTGTACCGTCGCAATATAGCTCGAAACACGAATATGAAAGCTTTTAGTAAGCTCTAGTGGAGGGGTTTTTAAGATATTGCCTTCAATATCATGGAAAGCATTCCAATGAATATTTTTAATCTCTCCTAATTGATCTTTAATGCGTTTAATTAGGTTTGGTATATCTTCAAGAACTGCTAAATCACATGTAAAAGCGTAAGCTTCAATACCTTGTGCTTTAAGTTCTAAAATGGCTTTTTCGAGTTTTTCAGCATTACGTGCCACTAAACCGATTTTATAGCCTTCTTTACCAAACTTATGTGCTACGGCTTTGGAAATACCTGTTCCATAACCAAAAATTATAATATTGTTGTTCATTATAAAGTTCCAAAAAACCAATTATTTGGTTAGAAATAGTTTATAATATGTTTTTATAATGTATTCAAGCGAAAAAATTAAATCTAAAAATAATGCAGAAAGAACGAGACAAAAATATGAAAAACATTAATTAAGTCAGTTGGTTTTGAATGGTCTGGATGGGATACTTATTTAGAGAATAAGAGGATGAAAAAATTATCTTTTTTCACTATAGCTAAAAGTAAGGTTAAGAATATTGTGAGTGTAGGTGTTTGTAAATGAGGATTATTTTCTTATATTTTTTATTGGTTGTTCCTAGTCTTTCTTTTGCTAATACTGTGAGTGAATTTTTTTTAAAGTTTCAAGAAAAGAATAATTATTATATTTATAAGGATAAACCAGAGAAATGGATCTATGAGTGTGCTGTGGAGGCGAATAAGAAAGAAAGCTCTACGAATATTAATTCTGTAAGTTTTGATCAAAAGAATCAGTCCATTAAATTCTCATTTGATACCCCTGATCAACCATTTTATAAAGTAACTAAAATTTTGAAAATTAAGCCTAATGAGTATGAGGTGTATTTCCAAGATAAGAATATGGGAAGTAATTTTAACTTTGAGGTTATTTTAAAAAGTAATGGTATTTCAGAATGGATTTTTCATACACCTAATGAAGATACAGAAAACTTCATCGATAGAAGCTTTACCTTAGTGAGTTTCAATGAATCTCCAAAGTTTAATATAACGAACAAGTGTAAATAGCAGGAATGAAAAGTAGAGTTCTCTTGTGGTCTAAGCGCAAGAGATTCTACATAGACAAATCATACTTCACTGGCGTTAGACTCTTTTTATAGTCGGGTGCCTAATTGCTTAAAACAGTTAATGGTTTGGTAAAATAAACCGAAAAATACAAATAAATTGGAATTTAAATATAACTAATTATGGCTAAATGGGAATAAATTCTTTTAAATTTGTCTAATGACGTAAAAATTCCCAAAAATATTAAAAATTAGCTTTTCTTAGAAAAACAATCCCGCAGGGTGCTGGCTAAACTATATCTCAAGGGTGTGATAGGGATCGAAAAGAGTAGCATGCACCAAAACGTATAACGTTAGTGTGTACTCACCCAAAAGGTCTCGATTCGGCTTAGGACGCTATAGATCAAAAGTTTATAGGCATAAGGTTCTAACTTACAAAGTTATAATTGTTGAAGTAAACCATAGATGTTTTCCCTTGACACCCTAAAAAATTCTCTATAATAAAAACGATACTTTACAAGAATATAATTTATGAATAAGCCTTATCTTTCTGCTTTACCTACCGACAGTCAAATCTCATCTCAATTGAACAATGCTTACTTCCACGACTCGTGGAGTATTGTGCTTGGTCAGCCCGACCTGAACGTATTTCAACAACTTATTAAGCTATTTCAACACACTCCAGCGTGGATAGAGTGGAGCATGAATATGCGTAATAAAATTACTTCAAAGATTGGGCTTAAAGATTTAGGAAGTTTTAAGCAAATTGATTCGAATAAAAAAGAAAATGAGTATGTCGCAGGCGACCGAATTGGAATTTTTACCTTACGGCAACGTACCGAAAATGAGTTAGTGATTGGAGACGATGACAAGCACTTAAATGTGACTTTATCTGTTTATAAAAATGAAGATAGCCAAGTGCTTACAGTGACTACAGTAGTACATATTAAAAATTGGCTTGGAAGACTGTACATGGTGCCTGTGATTCCTGCCCACCGAAAAATAGTGCCAGCAACTTTACAGATATTGGGTTAGAGCACTATTTTTATTTACGATGTGTTAGGCCGAAATCGTTTATATACTAATCTTATTATCATAATAATGGGCTGAATAATATGGACAATAAAAATCAGTATCGCCAATGCGCCGTATGCGGAAAGAGTTTTCCCTTGAAAGATCTGGTCTCTGGTGAAGTCATTCGAGATGTGATTGGTGAAGAAATCTTGAAAGATTATCCAGAGTGGTCTTTTTCAACTTTTATTTGTCGTGCTGATTTGGCGGACTACCGTATTAAATATGTGCAGTCCCTATTACGTTCAGAAAAGGGGGAGCTAACCACTTTGGAGAATGAAGTAATTGGTAGTATGCAACGGCATGAACTCATTACTCGTAATACAGAGACAGAGTTCGATCAGAATTGGACTTTGGGTGAAAAGTTAGCAGATAAAATAGCTTCATTTGGTGGAAGTTGGGTCTTTTTAACTTGTTTTGGGCTGTTTTTAGTGGCTTGGATCCTTTTTAATACCGTAGTGATGGTGGTGCATCCTGTTGATCCTTATCCATTTATTTTGCTTAACCTGATTTTGTCATGTTTGGCTGCAATTCAGGCACCTGTCATTATGATGAGTCAGAACCGTCAAGAAGCCAAAGATCGCTTACGTTCGCAACATGACTATCAAATTAATTTAAAAGCTGAGCTTGAGATTCGTCATTTACATGAAAAAATGGATCATCTTTTATCGCATCAGTGGGAAAGGCTTGCACATATTCAAGAAATTCAGCTCGATCTTTTAGCTGAAATGAATAAAAAGCGATAAAGATTTTTCGAGTTTCACGTGGAACATGAGCATAGCTTATAGATTGTTTTGCGGTAGGTCTGAAATTTCTTTATGATCTGCCGCCATGCTCCATTGCTGTTTCTACGACCATGCCTTTAAATGACAACTTTGTTTACGCTCCACCACAAGATCCGCTTTCAATTTTATTTGAAGATGACGATTTGATTGTGGTTGATAAACCTGCGGGATTGTTGTCTGTGATGGGTCGCTTACCTGAGCATCATGACAGTGCTTATTTAAGGGTGCTAGAAAAGTTTCCTTTGGCTAAAGTGACGCATCGTTTAGATATGGCAACGTCGGGCCTACTTATGTTTGCCAAGCACCGTGATGCAGAAGTTGCGGTAAGTAAAATGTTTCAGGCCAGAACAGTCAAAAAACATTATATTGCTTTGGTGCAAGGCCAAGTCGCACAAGAGGGTAGTGTTGAAGTTCCTCTCATTACTGACTGGGAAAATCGCCCAAGACAAATTGTACATTTTGAACTAGGCAAACACGCTAAAACCTTGTTTCAGCCTTTGGTTTATGATGAAAAAATCGATCAAAGTCGAGTGTTACTTGAACCAGTCACAGGGCGTTCGCACCAGTTACGTGTGCACATGATGCATATTGGACACCCGATTATGGGTGACAAGTTATACCATCCTGAACCGAAACGTTTTCATTTAAGCCGTATGGCTTTACATGCTGCGTATCTGGCTTTTCAGCATCCATTGAAAGGCACAGATGTGGTCATTCAATCCCAAGTGCCTTTTTAAAATTTATATACAATTAAAAATTCAATTTGATGCAATTGGGAACGGAATATATACCCAAACTGCAATAAAAGTCGGGTATTCTTGATGTCGAATAATATTAATACTGCGACAACAACAAGGATCACTTTATGACTCGTGACTACGAACAATTTCCAGATGACGATAACGGCAATGTACTTTGGCAAATGGCTGAAGATGGGGATGATTTAACCGAGCTGCATGAAATTGAATTTTCAATTGCTTTTCAAGATCAAAAAAATGCAGAGCAATGTGCACTCTATTTACTTTACCAAGAACAAAAAGTTTCACTTTTCCAAGATGACTCTGTTGAGCCAAACGAGTGGGTGATTACCATCTTTGTCAATATGGAACCTGAGTATTCAGATATTGTTGATTTGGAACAATGGTTTGCTAGCATCGCTGAAAAATTTCAAGGTGAATATGATGGATGGGGTTGTATGGCCTATGTCTTCGAGGAAGGCGACGACGAAGATGACCTGTTGCAGTAAGGTCTAAAATAAAGAGTAGGAGATAATCATGAACCTATCTCAAAAACAAATTGCAGTACGGTTTTTAGAGCTTGCCGCAGCTGGCGAAGTCGATGAAGCCTATAGCAATTACACCGCACCGAACTTCAAGCATCACAACCCTTATTATGCGGGTGATGCAACTTCTTTAAGAGAAGGGATGCGTGAAAGCGCGGCGGAAACTCCAAACAAAGTCTTTGACGTTCAACATGTCATTGAAGAGGGCGATTTGGTGGCCGTGCATTCTAAACTTGAAATGCAAATGAATGGGTTAACCACCTTGGCCGTGGTTCATATTTGTCGTTTTGAAAATGGAAAAATTGCTGAGTTTTGGGATATTGGCCAAGTACAGCCCGACCCAATCGTCAATGAAAATGGTATGTTCTAATAAAAAAAGCCCGAAATAATTCGGGCTTTTTATTTATGTATGAATTAAAACTTCCACTGTGCCGAAATTGAAGCGTTGAGTGGTTCTCCTGGTTGAACCCATAAATCGCTATAGCTTGAAACATAGTAAGTTTTATCAAACAGGTTGTTCACATTCAGCTGATAGCGTAAGCGGTCTGATGGGGCATAGTAGCCATTTAGATTGACCAGTGTATAACTTGGTAAATTAAAGCCATTATCAAGATTATGTCCACTGCGTTCGCCTACATAAGTAAGGTTGGCACCTACGCCTGCTTTTCGTGGACCTTCTTGTAGAAACTCATAGTTAGTACTTACAGCGCCTTGGTGTTTTGGAACATTGCTTAGACGTGCACCCTTTGCCAAGTCTTGGTCTTTTTCAATTTGAGCATCGGTATAACTATAGTTTGCATTGACGAACCAACGGTCAGTGATTTGGCTATTTAAGTCAAACTCAATTCCTTTACTGCTTACTTCGCCTGCTGCAGTTTGAAAGTTACTGTCGATCGGATCGGTTGTGAGTACATTTCGTTTTTTCATTTTAAACAAAGCGAGACTCAGCACACTTTGGTCATTCACTTTATATTTGGTACCGACCTCGTAGCTTTCGCCTTTTTCAGGGGCAAAAGTCTGACCATTTCGGTTCATACCACTATTCATGGCAAACGAGCGGCCATAGTTGGTATAAAACGACCATTGGTCAGAGGCTTTAAAATTTACTCCGAAACGCGGACTATTTTGATGAAGTGTCTGGTTGCTTTCAGTCTGTGTCAGGTGATTTTTAAAGTCTTGTTCGACCTGATCAAAACGATTGCCGAATAGCACACTCCACTGATCATTGAAAAAGATCTGGTCTTGTAAATTAAGCGCAAAGTAACGCTGCTGTTCTTTGGTGTTAGTAAACGGAGCTAAGTTCGGTAAATATTTGCCGTATTCAGGTTGGTAGATATCAATTGTGTTTGTTGAGCTTGTGCTGTGATTGCGACGAAGCTGGTTTTGCTTATAATCGAGTTGACCAAGTTCAGTTGAAAGTAAAATTTCATGACGAGCCCACGACGTATCAACCTTGCCAAGTAACTCTGTCTGAGCCAGAACATCTTCACTTGTATAATCACGATAGCGACGTTGACGCTCTAAAGTACGTCCATCGGCTTGCATACGGCGAGGCTCGGTTGCAAAGCCGACCATTTTGGCGTCTTTATAACTGACAGCACTGTTTAGTTTCCAGTCAGGGTTAAATTCGTGACTTAGACGTAATTGGTAAAAGTAATCTTTTATTTTTAAATCGCCATCGTCAGGTTCACCTGTAAAGGTTTTCGGGTCCATCACAAACTCATGATTGACTGTGCTGACACCGCGGTCAAAGGTTCCTTTATGCTCTGTAAATTCACTGTCAAAGTCGAGTTGTGTCTGGTCTGAAATTTTCCATGTGAGCTGTGGTGAAAAGAACCAGCGTTCACTGCTGACATGATCACGGAAGCTTTGATTATCTTCGTGAGCCACGGCTACGCGATAGGCCAGTTCATCGTTAATAGGCGCGGTATGCTCCAGACTAATTCGATATTGTTCTTGGGTATTGGCGCGTAGGTTAACTTCACTTTCGCTTTCCCACTGTGGTTTTTTACTGTTGAGGTTCAGCAAACCACCTGTTTCGCCGCGGCCATATAAAGCTGCCATCGGCCCTTTTAAAAACTCTAAAGATTCAATGTTCACTACATCTTTTAGAGCGCTAATCCCTCGGTTGACACTCAAACCATTACGGATCATAGAGGCACCTAAATTGGGATCGGTATTAAAACCACGGAAAGAGTAATTATCCCAAAAGCCGCCACCAAAACTGTTTTGATGAAAAACCCCACTCACCAAGCTTAATGCGTCATCAATCCGTTGAACGTCTTGTTGTTCCATCATTTGTTTTGAAACATAAGCACGGTTAAAAGGTACGTCTAAAACATCGTGAGAGAATTTAGTCGCCGAGCTATTTTGGCTCACATCTTTTTGGGTGCTTTCAGCCTGAATACGTATAGTTTCAAGTACCGTTGATGTTTCTTCTGCCCAAGTGAATGTCGATATAAATGATAGACCCAACGAAGACAACAATCCTAATTTGTGTTGCATAAATAATCAGCCATGAAAGACAAAAGAACTATAATGTAATAGTATAACGTTACATTATTTTGTTGATTACTGCTATGTCTTTAGAAAAGAATATTGAACGTTTACAGTCGATTGATGCATTGCGTGGTTTGGTGATCATCATTATGTTGCTCGACCATGTAAGAGAAACTTTCTATTTACATAAACAGGTTACCGATCCAATGGACGTAACAGTAACAGAACCAGCATTATTTGGCAGTCGATTATTGGCACATATTTGCGCTCCGGTTTTTGTACTTTTAACCGGTATTTCTGCATTTTTATTTCAGTCAAAAAAACAAAATTTACAGCAAACACGTGCTTTTCTATTAAAACGCGGCTTATTTTTGATTGTATTAGAGCTTACGCTTGTGAATTTTGCATGGACAGTGACTTTTCCACCCGAAGTCATTTACTTACAGGTGATTTGGGCGATCGGTATTAGCATGGTGGTGCTAGCTTGTTGTGTAAGTTTGCCTTTGCCAATTCTTGCTGGTGTAGCGTTGGTCATTATTTTTGGGCACAACTTATTAGATTCTGTGCACTTCTCACAAGGCATCCTACAGAATATATGGTTCGTTTTACATGAACGTGGCTGGATTGAATTTGCGGGTATCAAGCTTCGTACAAGTTACCCTGTTTTACCTTGGATTGGGGTGATTTTATTAGGCTACGTTTTAGGTCAGTTATTTAGTTCAAAATATACAGCAAAGCAAAGAGGCCGCGCTTTACTCAGCCTTGGTTTGGCAAGTATTGGGTTATTTGTTTTACTACGTTTTATTAATGTTTATGGTGATCAGCCATGGCAGTATTTTGAGTCATTACAACTGAGTTTGATGAGCTTTTTTAATCTCACCAAGTATCCACCATCTTTGTTATTTATTTTGCTAAATGTTGGGATCGGTTTGATTGTGTTGGTTGCTTTTGAGCATATGCAGCAATATTCATTTTTAAAACCATTGGTGGTGTTTGGCTCGGTGCCTATGTTCTTTTATTTATTGCATTTATATGTGCTGAAACTGATGTATGTGTTTGCACTAAATATGTGGGGAGCCAACCACGGAAATTACTTGTCGGTCAACCATGTATGGATGCTGTGGTTAATTACGATTGTGCTGTCTTTTGCACTCTACCCAGCGGTTAAGTGGTTCTCAAAGTTCAAACATCAAAATAAACATATTTCGATTTTAAAATATTTCTAATTTTCAAACGTGAGTAAAGCAAGTTTAGAGAGAACTCGCTTTACTTACTCACATCTAGATATAGAGTTTCTTTGACTTCTTCCATGACCACATAACTGTGTGACGATGCCGAAGCGGGAAGTTTCTTTAATAGATCTCCCAATAAGCGGCGGTATGCGCTCATTTCTTTTAAACGCGCTTTTACAAGGTAGTCAAATTCACCTGAAATAAGATGACATTCGAGCACTTCAGGAATCTCAACTAAGTCTCTGGCCACTTGGTCAAATACATCACCAGATTTGGCAGATAACTTAATTTCTAAAAAGACGAGAAGGTTGCGGTCTACGTAAGCTGGGTTTAAACGGGCGTAATAACCCATGATAATGCCATCGCGTTCGAGACGCTTTACACGCTCTGAACAGGGGGTGGTCGATAGGTTGACTCTCGATGCCAATTCACTAATCGCAATTCGTCCTTCACGCTGCAAAATGTCCAGAATCATGCGATCTATACGATCTAGGGGGCGCATAGATATTTCCTCTTTTTTTAAAATTCTCGTGAGAAAAACATAAATTTACCTAGATTATAGCCTGAAAAACAGTGAAATAAACTATTGAAGCAGAAATATACTAGTGAAATAAACTGGTGTGCGTGAGGGAATGGAAATGCGCGTAATTGTTTTAGGTAGCGGCGTTATTGGAGTGGCAAGTGCCTATTATCTAGCTCAACAAGGAGCTGAGGTCACTGTTCTTGATCGCCAGTCAGGTCCTGCTGAAGAAACAAGTTTTGGTAATGCAGGTCAAATTTCGCCTGGGTATTCGACTCCTTGGGCAGCACCAGGAATTCCTTTTAAAGCTGTGAAATGGATGTTCCAACACCATGCTCCGCTTGCGATTAATTTAGATGGCAGCATGTGGCAATTACAGTGGATGGCGCAAATGCTAAAAAACTGTAATCCGCAAAGTTATGCTGTGAACAAAGAACGTATGATGCGCGTGGCTGAATACAGCCGTGACTGCTTACGTGAACTTAGAAAAGATACGGGCATTAACTACGAAAACCGTGCAAAAGGCACGTTGCAGTTATTCCGTAAAGAAGCACAAATGGAAGCGGTTCAACGCGATATTAGCGTGCTACAAGAGTGCGGCGTAAGCTACGAATTATTAAATGGCAACGAACTTGGTCGTGTAGAACCAGCGTTGGCAAATGCACAAGATAAACTCGTTGGTGGTTTACATTTACCAAATGACGAAACAGGTGACTGTTATTTATTTACCAATGCTTTAGCTCAAATTGCTAAAGAGTTGGGTGTTAACTTCCAGTTTAACCAAAACGTAGAAAAGTTGATTGTTGAAGGCGATCAAATTAAGGGCGTTTTGGTCAATGGTAAGGTCTTAACTGCAGATCGTTATGTACTAGCGTTTGGTAGCTATTCACGTGATTTCTTGAAACCACTCGATCTACAGTTACCTGTATATCCTGTCAAAGGTTACTCGTTGACGATTCCTATTATTGACCCTGCTTTTGCTCCGCAATCTACAGTGCTTGATGAAACCTACAAAATTGCGATTACTCGTTTTGACCAACGTATTCGCGTAGGTGGTATGGCAGAGTTAAGTGGCTTTAACTTAGGTCTAAACGAAGACCGCCGTGCAACCTTGCAAATGGTGACTCAGGACTTGTTCCCGGGTGGTGATATGGCACAGGCGTCTTTCTGGACAGGTTTACGTCCAATGACTCCAGACAGTACCCCAATTATTGGTGCGACTCGCTTCAAAAATCTGTTCTTGAATACAGGTCACGGTACTTTAGGCTGGACCATGGCGTGTGGTTCAGGAAAATTAATCAGTGACATCGTATTGAATCATAAGACTGATATCAGTACCGATGGTCTTTCAATTCAGCGTTATTCACACGCACATGCGGCTTAACAGACGTTAGGAAATTAATCATGCCTCGTCCTATTACTGCAGTGATCCACCGTCAAGCCTTACAAAATAACTTGGCGGTGGTACGCAAGGCTATGCCAAACAGTAAGGTCTTTGCCGTTGTAAAAGCCAATGCTTATGGACATGGCATTGAACGTGTTTATGAAGCATTTAAAGCAGCAGATGGCTTTGCCTTACTTGATCTTGATGAAGCAAAACGAATTCGTGCTCTAGGTTGGACAGGTCCAATTTTATTGCTCGAAGGAGTTTTTTCTCCTCAAGATTTATTTGATTGTGTGCAGTATCAACTCAGTTTCACCATTCATAGTGAAGCGCAAATCGAGTGGGTAGAAAAGCATCCTTATCCAGCTCAATTTGATGTTTGCCTAAAAATGAACAGTGGTATGAACCGTCTTGGTTTTAAACCACAACACTATGTTCAGGCTTGGGAGCGTTTAAACAACTTGGCGAACGTATCCAATATTACGCACATGATGCATTTTTCAGATGCAGATGGTGATCGATTTGGACAGCAGGGTATTGATTATCAAATTACTGCCTTTGAAGAAATTGTAAAAGATTTACCGGGTGAAAGGTCGGTAAGTAATAGTGCGGCAATTCTGCGTTATCAAGACCAGCTCAAATCAGATTATGCCCGTAGCGGCATCATGCTTTATGGCAGCTCGCCGGACTACCCGACCCATAGTATTGCGGATTGGGGCTTACAACCGACCATGAGCTTACGCAGTGAAATTATTTCCGTTCAGCATTTAGAGCCGAATGAAAGCGTAGGTTATGGCTCAAACTTTGTGGCAGAACAACCCATGACGATTGGGATTGTCGCTTGCGGCTATGCCGATGGTTATCAACGTATTTCACCCACAGGCACGCCTGTTTTAGTGGACTCAGTACGCACTCGTACAATTGGCCGTGTCAGCATGGATATGTTGGCAGTTGATTTAACAGGCATTGAGAGCGCCAAAGTCGGCAGTGAAGTTGTACTTTGGGGCCAATCAAGTACAGGCGTCGTTTTACCTATTGATGATGTCGCTGTTTCATCCGGTACGGTGGGTTATGAACTGATGTGTGCTGTCACTGCCCGTGTTCAATTTATTAATCAGGTATAAGGAAATCCGAATGTCTAATTCAGATATACAAAAGATTAACACTAACGAAGTCATGAGCGCCGTGACTGTTTTTAACAAAGTGGTTTATTTGTCAGGTCAGGTACCTAAAAATACCGAGCAAGACGTGGCAGGCCAAACTCGTGAAATTCTTGCAACGATTGATGAACTTTTGGCACTTGCTGATACCGATAAATCTCGTTTGCTTTCTGCGCAGCTCTATTTGAAAAATCTTTCTGACTTTTCAACCGTAAATGCAATTTGGGTTGACTGGTTAAAAGGGTGTGTTGCTCCATCGCGTGCCACAATTCAGGCTGATTTGGTCAATCCAAATTGGTTAATTGAAATTGCCGTGACGGCAGCACAAAAGTAATTCGTTTTTACTCCAAAAATGATGATGTATCTAACAGAAGGAAGATAGATACGGTTTATCCAGTCATTTTTTGGTGAACAGATTCAGTAACCTATGGCATACGGTTCGATTTTCGCCATAGGTTGCTGATCTTAACAAAGGAATTCAAAAAGGAATTTTAATATGACAACGGCTCGTCATTCAGATGCAGAAAATTCTCCTGATCATCTGCAACGAAAACTGTCTAACCGTCATTTACAACTGATTGCTATTGGCGGTGCAATTGGAACCGGCCTATTTATGGGCTCGGGCAAAACAATCTCCCTCGCAGGTCCTTCAATTCTTTTGATCTATATGATTATTGGAGGCATGTTCTTTTTCTTAATGCGTGCAATGGGTGAGTTACTTCTTGCAAATCTGCATTACAAATCTTTTGTTGATATGGCTCATGACCTGATTGGTCCTTGGGCGGGTTACTATTTGGGTTGGACTTATTGGTTGGGCTGGGTGCTGGTCGGTATTGCGGATCTTTCAGCAGTCATTAACTATTTGAGCTTCTGGTTGCCCGATGGAGCAAGCTTCTCTCCAACACAACAAGCCATGATTAGTGCAGGCTGCGTATTGTTTGTGATGGGCCTTAACCTCCTAACAGTACGCCTATTTGGTGAAATTGAATTCTGGTTTGCACTCATTAAGATTCTGGCGATTATTGGCCTGATTGGAGTGGGTGGCTACATGATTTTCAGCCATTTCCAAGCTCCTCAAGGTGCTGTTGCAAGCATTAGTAATGTCTGGTCACATGGCGGTTTATTCCCGAAAGGCACGGAAGGCTTCTTGGCAGGATTCCAGATTGCTGTATTTGCTTTTGTCGGGGTAGAACTGGTAGGTACAACGGCTGCCGAAACGAAAGATCCACAGAAAAACTTGCCTAAAGCAATTAATGCGATTCCGGTACGTATTATTCTGTTCTATGTGTTGGCACTATTTATTGTGATGTCAGTAACCCCGTGGGATCACATTCGTGCAGATAAAAGCCCGTTTGTTGAGTTATTCTTAAATGCGGGTATTCCGGTTTCAGCCATCATCATGAACTTGGTGGTGCTGTCTTCAGTGATGTCATCAATGAACAGCGGTGTGTTTTCAACCAGTCGTATGTTGTTTGGTTTATCGAAAGATGGTCAGGCACCAGGTGCATTTGGTCGTTTATCAAAACGCGCAGTTCCTTCAAATGGTTTAATTTTCTCTTGTACTTTTATTATGGGCGGAGCAGTGCTTCAGTACTTTGTTCCAAATACCATGGAGGCATTTACTTTAGCAAGTTCACTGTGTGTGATTCTATTCATTAGTGTCTGGAGTCTCATTATGGTGTGCTATTTACGCTATCGTAAATTACGTCCTGAATTACATGAAAAATCTACTTTCAAAATGCCGGGTGGCGTTTGGATGAGTTATGTGGTTTTGGCATTCATGCTTTTTACTTTGGTTATCTTGGCGCTAGAGCCAGATACTTTAAAAGCTCTGTATGTCAGTCCAGTATGGTTGATCATTTTAGGTGTTACCTATCATATGTTGTACAAACCACGTATGAAAAAGCTAGGACGTGAACTCGTTAACGATCATTAAGTTTTATTAAAAAGCCAATCAATCATGATTGGCTTTTTTTATTTTCATCAGTTTTTTTATCGGAATAATGTTGTTTATTTTTGAATCAATAGCACAGTTTAGAGGGGGGTAGAAAAGCGACATCTTGTATTACCGCATGCTACACTCCGGCTAATCTGGAGAATCCAGATATGTTAATTAAAATTGCCGTGAAGGCAGTACATAAATAATGTGACTTAAAAAAACAGGACAAACGATTTATCAATTAAGGAAAAAATATACTTGAACATCTTGTCCTGAGGTATAGACTCAGCAACCCACGATATACGGTTCGTTTTTCTCCCTATAGGTTGCTGATTTTAAGTTAAGCAAAATATAAAAAGGACTTCTAATATGACAATGGTTCATCATCCCGATGAGGCAAGCTCCCCTGATCATTTACAACGGAAATTAAATAATCGCCACTTACAAATGATTGCAATTGGCGGTGCAATTGGAACCGGCCTATTCATGGGCTCGGGCAAAACCATCTCCCTCGCAGGTCCTTCAATCCTCGTGATTTACATGATAATTGGTGGCATGTTCTTTTTTCTGATGCGTGCATTGGGTGAACTACTGCTTGCCAACTTACATTACAAATCATTTGTCGATATGGCATATGATTTGATTGGACCATGGGCTGGCTATTATATAGGCTGGACTTATTGGTTAGGCTGGGTACTGGTCGGTATTGCTGACTTGTCTGCGGTCATTAACTATTTAAGTTTCTGGCTGCCTGAAGGCGCCAGTTTCTCACCAATGCAACAGGCCATGATTAGTACAGGCTGTGTACTATTCATTTTAGGGCTTAACCTTCTTACGGTGAAGTTGTTTGGTGAAGTTGAATTTTGGTTCGCACTCATTAAGATTTTGGCCATTATTGGCCTGATTGGAGTCGGTGGTTACATGCTCCTTACTCATTTTCAAGCTCCGCATGGTGAGGTTGTGAGTGTAAGTAATGTGTGGTCGCATGGCGGCATATTTCCAAAAGGCGTAAGCGGATTTTTGGCAGGTTTCCAGATTGCCGTGTTTGCCTTTATTGGTGTGGAGCTGATTGGTACAACTGCCGCTGAAACGAAAGATCCAGAGAAAAATCTACCGAAGGCAATTAACGCGATTCCTGTACGTATTATTCTGTTCTATGTGTTGGCACTCTTTGTGGTGATGTCAGTAACACCTTGGGATCACATTCGTGCAGATAAAAGCCCATTTGTTGAGTTGTTCTTGAATGCGGGTATTCCTGTTTCAGCCATCATCATGAACTTGGTCGTACTGTCTTCAGTGATGTCTTCAATGAACAGTGGTGTGTTTTCAACCAGTCGTATGCTTTTTGGTCTATCAAAAGATGGTCAGGCGCCAAGTGCATTGGGACGTTTATCAAAACGTGCTGTACCTTCAAATGGTTTGATTTTCTCATGTATTTTCATTATGGGTGGAGCAGTGCTTCAGTACTTTGTTCCAAACACCATGGAAGCATTTACTTTGGCAAGTTCACTCTGTGTGATTCTCTTTATTAGTGTATGGCTTCTGATCATGGCATGCTATTTACGTTACCGTAAGTTGAGTCCTGAGCTTCACGCTGCATCAACCTTTAAAATGCCGGGTGGCGTGTTAATGGCGTATGTTGTTATTGCATTTTTCTTGTTCACTTTAGTGATTTTGGCACTAGAGCCAGATACATTAAAAGCACTCTACGTTAGCCCAGTATGGTTGGTGGTTTTGGGTATTACCTATTATGCATTCTATAAACCGCGTATGAAAAAACTAGGCCGAGAAGTTTTTTAATTATCCTTTCTCGATTTACCAAAAAAGCCAATCATGATTGATTGGCTTTTTTATTGAGATGTCTAATCAACCAGTAAGTGTTGATATTTATCGGCTTGTTTACGCAAATAATCCCATACGAGTTTAATGCGCGGTTCATGCTGTAAATCAACGAAGGTTAGCATCCAGAAGGTATGAGTAAAGCGAACTTGCTGCTCTAATACCTCTTCGAGTTCAGGTTTATCGTCTGCTAGAAACTTGGGCAAAATCGCAAGCCCTGCACCCGCACTGACCGCAATTTGCTGGGCCAAAATACTGCTGCTACGGAAGTTAGCATTGAGCTTTAAAGGTAACCGCTCTAAACAGTACAGCTCGGGGCTATACACCAGATCATCAATATAGTTTACAAAGCGATGCTGGGTTAAATCTTCTAGACGTCGAATAGGAGGGTTTTGCGCTAGATAGTTTTGGCTGCCATAAATTTTTAAGCAGTAGTCTGATAAGCGCGTAATGATGTAGGGCCCGGATGTTGGGCGTTCAATCGACACCACAATATCTGCTTCACGGTGTGAGAGCTTAATCATTTTTGGTACTGGAATCAGATCGATGGTGAGCAGTGGGTATTGAATAGAGAACTCAGCCAGTAAGCGTGCTAAAAACGCAGTTCCAAAACCTTCAGGTGTGCCAATTCGCACACGACCTTGCAAAGGTTGATGTGGTTTTTCAATTTGTAAGAAGGCCTGTTCCATTTGCTCAACTCGAGGAACCAGTGCCATTCCTTCGAGCGTCAGCTCATAGCCCGTTGCCTCACGCTTAAATAAGGTTGTACCCAAAGCAAGTTCTAGCGCCTGAATCCGTCTAGCCACCGTACTATGCTCGACACCAATAATACGTGCAGCATTAGTTAAGGTTTTAGTGCGAGCTAAAACCAGAAAAAACTGTAGATGATCCCAATCCACTTTCATTTTTGTTATTGTCCCTGTGCATATTTGCACAACAATCGTGCATGAATTTGCGTTGGTGGTCAAAGCTTTCTTTGTTAGTCTCAAATGAAACCTGAATAAAGAAAATACATAGATCAGTATTTTCTAATAACTGAACACAATAAAAATATGGCCTACGGAGAGGTTATGAACACAATCCAAAAAATCGAATTGGAAACCGCTAAATTACTCATTAACGGACACTTTATCGAATCTAAAACACAGGAATGGCAAGACATTGTTAATCCTGCTACTCAGGAAGTAATTGGTCGCGTACCATTTGCTACAGTTCAAGAAGTTGACGCTGCTATTCAAGCTGCACAAGATGCTTTTGCTTCTTGGCGTCAAACGCCAATTCAGGCACGTATGCGCATCATGCTTAAGTTACAAGACTTGATTCGTGCCAACATGAAAGAAATTGCACAAGTACTAACGGCTGAACAAGGCAAAACCTTGGCAGATGCTGAAGGCGATATTCAACGTGGCCTAGAAGTAGTGGAACATGCCTGTTCGATCGGCACTTTGCAAATGGGTGAATATGTCGAAGGTGTAGCACGTGGTGTAGATACCTATACCTTGCAGCAACCTTTGGGTGTCTGTGCTGGTATTACGCCGTTTAATTTCCCTGCCATGATTCCACTTTGGATGTTCCCAATGGCAATCGTGTGCGGCAATACCTTCGTTTTAAAACCATCAGAACAAGACCCGTTATCAACCATGATGTTGGTTGAACTTGCGATTCAAGCAGGTATTCCAGCAGGTGTGCTGAACGTTGTGCATGGCGGTAAAGAAGTGGTTGATCGTTTATGTACCCATAAAGACATTAAAGCGATTTCATTTGTAGGCTCAACTGCAGTCGGCACACATGTTTATAACCTTGCAGGTCAACATGGCAAACGCGTGCAGTCGATGATGGGCGCAAAAAACCATGTGGTTGTCATGCCAGATGCCAATAAAGAACAAACCTTAAATGCCTTGGTGGGTGCAGCATTTGGTGCTGCTGGGCAACGCTGTATGGCATTGTCTGTTGCAGTCATGGTGGGTGAGAGTAAACAGTGGATTCAAGAGTTAGTTGAAAAAGCGAAAACCTTAAAAGTAAACGCAGGCCATGAGCCAAATACTGACATTGGCCCAGTCATTTCAAAACGTGCCAAAGCGCGTGTAATTGACTTGATTAATAGCGGTGTTGAGCAAGGTGCAGAACTTCTGCTTGATGGACGTAATGTGCAAGTACAAGGCTATGAGTCGGGTAACTTTGTAGGTGCAACGATTTTTAGTGGCGTAAATACCGACATGCGTATTTATAAAGAAGAAATCTTTGGTCCCGTGCTTTCGATTATTTGTGTAGACACACTCGATGAAGCGATTGCATTGATCAATGCTAATCCATTTGGTAACGGTGTAGGTCTATTTACCCAAAGCGGTGCGATTGCACGTACTTTCCAAAACCTTATTGATATTGGTCAAGTGGGTATCAACATTCCAATTCCTGTACCTGTGCCTTTCTTCAGTTTTACTGGTTCAAGAGGTTCAAAACTCGGCGATTTGGGACCATACGGCAAACAGGCTGTGCAGTTCTATACCCAAACCAAAACCATTACCAGCCGTTGGTTTGAAGATAGCCATGAAGTTGGCGGTGTAAACACAACCATTAGTTTACGTTAAGGGGATCACGGATGAATATCGCCTTTATCGGTCTAGGCAATATGGGCGGCAAAATGGCCCATAACCTACTAAAAGCCGGAATCAAAGTGTATGGTTATGACCTCAGTGAAGTTGCTATTCAGCACTTCGCCGAGGCAGGTGGCATAGTCTGCGACAGCCCTCAGGCAGCTGCAAAACAAGCAGATGTGGTCATTACCATGTTGCCAGCTGCAAAGCATGTTAAAGAGGTTTACTTGGGTGAAAATGGTGTCTTAGAAGTGCTAAAAGCAGGTAGCTTATGCATTGATAGCAGTACCATTGACCCGCAAACCATTAAAGACATTGCCGCTGTTGCACAGAGTAAAAATATTAAAATCTGTGATGCACCTGTCTCTGGCGGAACCATTGGAGCTCAAGCGGGAACCTTAACCTTTATGGTGGGTGCTGATGATCAAACCTTTAACGACGTAAAACCTGTACTCAGCCACATGGGCAAAAATATTGTTCACTGCGGTGATGTGGGCGCAGGTCAAATTGCCAAAATTTGCAATAACCTGATTTTAGGTATTTCAATGGCTGCGGTGGCCGAAGGCATGGCGTTGGGGGTGAAACTCGGCATTGACCCACAAGCATTGGCGGGGGTAATTAATACTTCGAGTGGTCGTTGCTGGAGTTCGGATGTATGTAACCCATGGCCGCATATTAATGAAAATGCGCCTGCATCTCGGGGCTATCAAGACGGCTTTGCGACTCAGCTGATGCTAAAAGATTTAGGACTCGCTGTAGAAGCCGCGGGCCAAGTCAAACAGCCAGTGGTATTAGGGGGCATGGTGCAACAGCTCTATCAGCAAATGTGCATGCGTGGTAATGCCAATCTCGATTTTTCGAGCATTATTCAGCAATACCTGCCACAAGAGGCATAACGGTAAAGCCAAAGGATGGCTTTAAACCAATAAATCAAACCCTGTCGTGAATAACAACAAATCCGGACTGAGGGAAAAGATATGATGGATTATCAAAATGCTGTACAGGCTTTCGATTTGGAAAGTACTGCAAAACAGATGTTGTCAGGTTCACTTGATGCACTTAACGCATGTTATGAATGCTGTGATCGACATGCAAATGGCGACAAAATCGCGCTGTATTGGCAAGGAAAAGACGGACGAAAAGAGCAATATACCTTCCGTGAATTAAAAGAATGGTCAAGTCAGTTTGCTAACTTTCTAAAATCACAAGGTGTAAAAGCAGGCGACCGTATTTCAGGTCTATTACCAAGAACACCTGAATTGATCGTGACTATTTTTGCAGCTTGGCGAATTGGTGCAGTCTATCAACCACTCTTTACTGCGTTTGGCCCAAAAGCGATTGAGCACCGTATTCAGCTTGCACAAAGTAAGCTGGTGGTGACCGATATGGGCAACCGTAGCAAGCTTGATGAAATTGAAAATTGCCCTGCAATTGTGACGGTGGCTGACGCACAAGGCACCCCGCTTAAAGCAGGTGATTTTAATTTCTGGAATGAAGTGAAGCAGCAGTCCGATCAATGTGATCTGGTGATGCGTAGCATCCAAGATCCTTTCTTGCTTATGTTTACTTCAGGCACTACAGGACCAGCGAAACCATTGGAAGTGCCACTAAAAGCATTGATTGCCTTTGGGCGATATATGCAAGATGCCATTGGTTTAACCGAAGAAGATTCATTTTGGAATATTGCCGACCCGGGTTGGGCGTATGGTTTGTACTATGCGATTACTGGGCCATTATTCTTGGGCCACGCTACTTTGTTTTATGAAGGTGGGTTCAGCACAGATAGCCTATGCCAAATTGTGAAAGATTATAAAGTTAACAACTTGGCAGGCGCACCAACTGCTTACCGCATGATGATGGCAGCTGATCCAGCGCAAATGGCGCCGTTAAAAGGGCAGTTCCGTGTGGTGAGTAGTGCCGGTGAACCGCTGAATCCAGAAGTCATTCGCTGGTTTAAACAAGTCCTTGATGCTCCAATTTATGACCACTATGGGCAAACCGAAGTGGGTATGGTGGTGTGTAATCATCATGGTTTAAAACATGAAATTCATGCTGGTTCAGCAGGTTTTCCAAGTCCGGGCTACCGTGTTGCGATTGTTAGTGAACAAGGTGAAGAACTTCCGCCTGACACACCGGGAATTTTAGCAGTCGATATTAGCCAGTCTCCAATGATGTGGTTTGGTGGCTACAAAGAAAGCCGTAAATCGCCTTTTGTTGGTCATTACTATTTAACGGGCGACACTGCCGAGTTACATGCCGATGGCAGTATGAGCTTTGTAGGACGCAGCGATGATGTAATCACCACATCGGGTTACCGCATTGGTCCATTCGATGTAGAAAGTGCTCTGCTTGAACATGATGCTGTGATTGAAGCAGCAGTGATTGGTGTGCCTGACCCAGACCGTACCGAAGTGGTTAAGGCATTCGTGATTTTATCCGCGACTACTCAACCATCAGAAACACTTGCTGAAGAACTTAGTCAGTTTGTTAAAAGACGACTTTCTGCTCATGCTTACCCACGATTAGTTGAATTTGTGAGTGAATTACCTAAAACTCCAAGTGGCAAAATTCAGCGCTTTTTATTGCGTAATCAAGAAATTGCTAAACAACAAGCTAAAGCAGGGTAAAGGAAATAATAATGCAATTTACCGAAGAACAATTACTTATCCGTGACATGGCGAAAAGTTTCGCCCAAGAACAAATTAAGCCTAATGCTAGCGATTGGGATCGAGACGGAACTTTCCCAAAAGAGACTCTGGCTCAAATGGGGCAACTCGGTTTTATGGGTATGCTTGTTTCAGAGCAATGGGGCGGTTCAGACACGGGTAACTTAGCCTATGTACTGGCACTCGAAGAAGTTGCGGCGGCAGATGGTGCAACCTCAACCATCATGAGCGTACATAACTCGGTTGGTTGTGTGCCTATTTTAAAGTTTGGTACCGATGAGCAAAAAGAACGCTTTTTAAAACCTTTAGCACAAGGTGAAATGATCGGCGCTTTTGCCCTAACTGAGCCGCATACAGGATCGGATGCGGGAGCCATTAAAACCCGAGCGGTGAAAGATGGCGACGATTACATTTTAAATGGTGCTAAGCAGTTTATTACCTCGGGTAATAATGCCGGTGTCATTATTGTGTTTGCGGTGACCGACCCGAGCGCGGGCAAAAAAGGTATTAGTGCCTTTTTAGTCCCACGCGAAACACCAGGCTATGAAGTGATTCGTGTAGAAGAAAAGCTCGGTCTGCATGCGTCAGATACCTGCCAGATTGCACTGACCGATGTGCGCATCCATAAAAGCCTGATGCTGGGTAAAGAAGGTGAGGGCTTGAAAATCGCTCTTGCCAATTTAGAAGGTGGACGTATTGGTATTGCTGCACAAGCGGTCGGTTTAGCACGTGCGGCGCTCGAAGAGGCGACCCGTTATGCCAAAGAGCGTATTACTTTTGGAAAACCAATTTTTGAGCATCAAACCATCGCGTTTCGTCTTGCCAGTATGGCAACTGAAATTGAAGCAGCGAGACAACTGGTTCACTACGCTGCGCGTTTAAAAGAAGCAGGTCAACCGTGTCTCAATGAAGCTTCAATGGCCAAGTTATTTGCTTCAGAAATGACTGAACGTGTGTGTTCGAGTGCGCTACAAGTGTTTGGTGGCTATGGTTACCTCAGAGATTTCCCTATTGAACGTATTTATCGTGATGCACGTATTTGTCAAATTTACGAAGGCACAAGTGATATCCAACGTTTAGTGATTGCACGTAGTCTATAAAATCAGAACAAGGAATAAATAATGCAGTGGCAAAGTATTTTATTAGAAAAGCGTAATGGGGTTGGACTGATTACATTAAATCGCCCTCAAGCGCTCAATGCTTTAAACAGCGAATTAATTAGTGAAGTTAATCAGGCATTAGATCAGCTCGAAAAAGACCGCGAAATTGGCTGCATGGTATTGGCAGGTTCTGAAAAAGCTTTTGCCGCAGGCGCCGACATTAAAGAAATGGCTGATTTGGCATTTCCTGATATTTATTTTGATGACTTTTTCCATCTTGCAGATCGTATTGCACAGCGCCGTAAACCTTTAATTGCTGCAGTGAGTGGCTATGCGTTAGGTGGTGGCTGTGAATTGGCGCTCATGTGTGACTTTATCTATTGTGCTGATAACGCTAAGTTTGGCTTACCAGAAGTCACCTTGGGAGTAATTCCGGGTATTGGTGGTACACAACGCTTGACTCATGCGATTGGTAAAGCCAAAGCAATGGAAATGTGTTTTACCGCTCGTCAAATGGGTGCTGTAGAAGCAGAGCAAAGTGGTTTAGTCGCACGTGTGTTTAGCAAAGAAGAATTACTTGAACAAACCTTGCAAGCAGCTGAAAAAATTGCGGCACGATCTTTAACTGCAAATATGATGCTCAAAGAAACCATTAACCGAGCTTTTGAAGTGAATCTGACTGAAGGCTTGCGTTTTGAAAGACGTATGTTCCATTCAATATTTGCAACATTTGACCAAAAAGAAGGAATGCAGGCGTTCGTTGAAAAACGAAAACCAAATTTTAAAAATCAGTAAGAGATCAATAAAATGAATACAGAAAATCACTTAATGATTGAGCAACAAGGTAAGTTGGGCATTATTACCTTAGACCGTGTGACTCATCTCAATGCATTGTCGCTAGACATGATTAAAAGTATTGGTGCCCAATTGGAACTGTGGCGAAATGATGCTGCTGTTCAGGCGGTATTAATTAAGTCAAATAGCCCAAAAGCCTTCTGTGCAGGTGGCGATATTCGCTATCTCTACGACAGTTATAAAAATGGCACAGCTGATTACAAAGGCTACTTTAGTGCCGAATATAAAATGCTAGATATACTGCGTGAATATGCAAAGCCAGTCATCGTCTTGCTTGATGGCTATGTTTTAGGTGGCGGATTTGGCTTGGCTCAAGCTTGTCACATTGTTGTGAGCAGTGAAAAGTCCAGATTTGCTATGCCTGAAACAGCGATTGGCTTTTTCCCAGACGTTGGCGCAACGCATTTCCTGTCTCGCCTTGATGATATTGGCGTTTATATGGCAATTACTGGCGAGCAGATCAGCAGCAGCGATGCGCTCTATCTCGACTTAATTGACTACCATGTGCCAAGCGAGCAGTTACAAGCTTTGCAAGATGCTCTTGTTGAGGCACCAAGTTTAAGTAAAGAGGGAATTGAACGCATCATTACCCGATTTATTACTCGCCCTGCCGAAAGTGAACTCAAACAATTGGCTGAAGGTATTCGTAAACACTTCGGATATCAGCATTTAGATGAAATCGAGCAAAGTCTTGAAAATGAACAAGATGAAAGTTTAAAAGCTTGGGCAAGTAAGATGCGCAGTATTTTGCAGCAGCGCTCATTTATAGCCAAACAAACCAGTTTGAAACTGCAACATTTAGGCCGTGGGCTTTCTTTACCGCAGTGTATGCAGCTTGAACGTGATTTACAGGACATTTGGTTTGAGCATGGTGACTTTATTGAAGGTGTCCGTGCTCTCATTGTCGATAAAGACAAACAACCACAGTGGCAAGAACGTAATTCGAAATTTGAGCCAATTTTAGAAAAATTGAGCTAAGCCTTATTACGCAACTCTAAAAAGCTTAAGGAGATAAAGCGAGACCTGAAAATGCTTATGGTCAGGGTTGGTCATAAGCATAAAAAAGATAAAACAAGAAAATCTAAAAAGGATATTACGATGCAAACAATACATGGAAACGGTTCAAATACTAAAAAGTCGTCACATCGATTAGCAGGCATCTCTAGCATGGTCGGTACCACCATTGAATGGTATGACTTTTTTATTTACGGTGCGGCAGCAGCGCTCATTTTTAATAAGCTATTTTTCCCAAATCTAGACGCACTTACTGGCGTGCTCGCTGCATTTGCCACCTATGCCGTTGGATTTATTGGGAGACCATTAGGCGGCTTAGTCTTTGGTCACTTTGGTGACAAGATTGGCCGTAAATCGATGTTGCTACTGACCTTGATGCTCATGGGGATCCCAACCGTACTGATTGGCTTATTACCGACTTACGAATCAATTGGTTACTGGGCTGCAATTTGTTTGGTTGTCTTACGATTCATTCAAGGGATGGCAATGGGCGGTGAATGGGGCGGTGCTGTGCTTATGGCCGTTGAACATGCACCAGAAGGCGGTAAAGGGTTTTGGGGAAGTTTACCTCAAGCCAGTACGGGTGGCGGTTTAATGCTAGCCTCAATTGCACTAGGACTAGTGTCGTTATTACCTGAACAAGCACTGTTTAGTTGGGGGTGGCGTTTACCATTTCTTGCTAGCATTATTTTACTCGCAGTAGGTTGGTACATTCGAGTGAAAGTGCCTGAATCACCTGATTTTGAAAAAGTAAAACAGCAGTCCGAAGAAGTCAAAGTTCCTGCTTTACAAGTTTTTAAAAACCATCCAAAGCAACTCATCACCATTATTTTGGCGCGTGCTGCCGAAAACGCATGGTTCTATATTGCTTCAACATTTACCTTGGCTTATACCACTGCACAACTTGGGATCCCACGCCAAGACATTTTGTTTGCTACCATTTGCGGTGCAATAGTTATTTTATTTATGACGCCGTTGTGTGGACATTTGTCTGATAAGGTTGGCCAACGCAATATGTTTATGTTTGGTTTATGCATACTGGCGCTTTACAGCTATCCATTTTTTACCATGCTCAACACCAAAGATCCGGTATTAGTCTGGACAGCCATTGTTTTAGCAATTGGTGTTGTATTCCCAATTATGTATGCGCCGCAAGCTCAGCTTTTTGCACGTCAATTTCCAGCAGAAATTCGTTATAGCGGAATTTCAATTTCGGTACAGTTAGCTGGGGTGCTTGGTGGCGGTTTAGCACCGTTAATTGCGACCAAACTTTTAAGTATCGGGCAGGGTAATCCATATTTAATTATGATTTATATTGGATCTATGGCTATCGTTGCGATTATATCGACTTCATTTATGCCACGTGATTGGCAGACTAAAACTGATGAGGCTTACCATAAAAAATCAGAATTAAATTTGAAAAACAAAATTACTGAGCAGTCTTGATATTAAGTTTGAGTCTTTCAAATTTCAAAAGCCCTAATCTTTTGACTAGGGCTTTTGAAATTTGGCGAGTTAAACGAGATTGCCGCTTAAGACCTTCATCTTTGCAATGTCACCAATATTCTTAGACTTTGATTTAACCAATCACACTTCAATCAAGCATGCAAACATGGCATATCCATCGATAACCATTGGCGGTCCTGCACGATGGGCGCGAAAACCCGCGGCACGTAATAACCGCTCTACCCCAAGAGGAGAGGTCGTAATGAGTTGTTTTGCACCTTGTTTTCTTGCAAAGTTGATTGCTTCTTGCAGAATTGCAATAGAGACTGGAGATGACACTGCTTGATTAGCAGAGGTCGGCGGATTCGAGAAATCTACGGCTGAAAATCTTGATAATTCCCAAATTTCTGGTGAGCAAGGAATAGGCATTCCATTCATTAATTGAGGAAATATCTCACCCAGTAAATAGGGCTGAGTCGTGGGTAGTAGTCTGGCACAGCCAATAATATTGGATTCTCTATCTTGAGCGACGACGTAAGCTGTATCGATTTTATCAAATTGATCTAGTTCTTCATTATTTGGACAGTTCAACTCCCAACCCAAATGTTCAACAAATACCTTGTAGCGGTAACTTTTAAATTTGGTATATAGGACTTCTGAAAAATTGTTTTGGAATCCAGCAATAACATTCATTACAAGTGCTTCCACTTATTTTTCAGGCGACTTTACTCGACAGCTGAAAAGGTGGTAACTGTAAGAATTTACAGGTTTCTAAGAGAAATTTGGACTTAATTTAGTCTTTGTTTGCGTTGTATTGATTTGAGCATAAATGAACTGTTCCCAAAACAAAGAATCTATTTTTTTTTCGATTAATGTTTCAGTAACATCAAATCCAATATCTGTACCAGATAAATCAACAATCATGATATTGCTTCGAGGTAGCCCAATTCGTTTTAAGCTAGCAATTCCATTGTTCTCAATAAATTCCCAGTCCCATCCGGTACTTAAAGCTGGGCTCCGTAATGTTGCCCATTCAGTAAACCCACAATATAGAATTCGAGAGTCTTCAATTTGTGTAGTTTCAACAATAGATATGAGGTGTTGGAGGGGGTAATTCATAAGCTGGATTTCATTCATCCGAATAAAACCATCTGTTGAGATTGAAAAATCAGGGGGGATTGTGACCATGCTACCTATTCAAGTGACTTGAATTACAGTTCTATAGATAAATAACATAAATTATTGCCAACAAAATACTGTTAAGTTTTACAGGTTAGCCATAATCTGGTGGTACACAACGTTAAGCTGTTCTTTAGAAAGTACTTCGGGCAGGGAGTTTTACTTACGCAGAAATTGACCCATCTATAGCTTCAATATGAGAGTTGCTTGTTTCAAGATTATCAACAGTTTAAGTTTTTTATATGTATTGTAGATAATATCTATCCTATTGTTAAAATAATATTTTAGAAATCATTATCATTATTCTTTGTTTCATTAAATAATAAATAAAAATTTATACTTCTAGTGTCACTAGTAGACGTTATTCTTTAGTTAAATTAATAGAAATATACAAATAAGAAGAAATAATAGGCTCCTTTTAAAAATAAAAAATACTCATTTTTGGAATAAAATGCATCCTGTAAATTTGAGGCTTTCAAGCATAATTCGCATGTGCAATATAACAACCTTAAAAAGCTTTCTGAAACCAGTTTATCCGAAAAATTTACCACCCTCTCAGGCTCAAAATGTTGTTAATTGGATTATGAATTCACTATATGCAACTAAATAAAAATGATTTATGCATGAGGTTTAATGAGAGTAAATGGAAAATTGGCAAGAAGATCTACTATCAGCATCTCTGGTAGTAAAAAATGAATATCAGCTATTTGAAGTAGTCAAATCTACAGCTTCAAAGCTTGGATTTGATTATTGTGCTTATGGTATGCGGTCGCCATTATCTATTGCTGAACCAAAAACAATTATGTTGAATAATTATCCCGAAGCATGGCAGAAGCGTTATATTAAACAGCAATATGTCAGGGTAGATCCAACCGTACAGCATTGTATGCTATCACTTCAACCTCTTGTCTGGTCGAGCCAATCTGCGAACACACAATCTCAAAAAGATTTTTGGGAGGAGGCGCGTTCTTATGGTTTAAACGTCGGTTGGGCACAGTCAAGCCGTGACTTTATTGGTACACGAGGAATGCTAACACTAGCAAGATCCACTGACCAATTATCAGAAAAAGAGCAGAAAGCTCAATATACCAATATGTTTTGGTTGTCTCAGACAGTACATTCCAGTATTGCTAAAATTGTGAATGAAACTGAATTTGCTCAGTTTAATCTTTATTTAACGAATCGGGAAAAAGAGGTTCTACGTTGGACTGCGGAAGGAAAAACATCAGCAGAGATTGCTCAGATTCTCGGGGTAACTGAAAGAACAGTAAATTTTCATCTCTGTAATTCAATGCAGAAGTTAAATGTGAATAATAAAATTTCAGCAGCGATTAGAGCTGTCATGTTAGGAATTTTATAAAGTTAGATATATAGAAATATAATAATTAATTTTGGTAAAATAAATTATTGTTAGATGTTTATGTAAAATGGGATTAATTGAAAGTTTTTAATTTAAGAAATTTTAATTAAAGTTGAGTTTATATAGGAAATCTTATTTATAGAAGTTTTATTTTAAAAATTGATTTTATATAATAATTTAATTTCATAATATTTTTTACTTAATGATAAAGTAACGAATAATGAGCTTTATAAGTAAAATATTTTAATTGATATTATTATTTTAAAATTTAGTGTTCGCGTTTTATCGATTCTCAGAAGACAAAATTTATTAATTTATAGGTTTATATATCAGTCAAGGTGCTATACATAGTTTTAAGCTATTCAAGTACAAATTAAAGCAGATTTCTTTAGTAGCTTTATCCTTATAAATAAAGGCTGTGAGGGGGTCTTACCTGAATCATTTATTGCCCTTAAGAAAAGCAAATAAACAATACATTAGATTGTAAATACAAGATATCCAATCAAGAGACTCACAAAGTAAGAATACGAACAGGCCATATAGCTGGCATGCTAAGAAATCTTGCGAAACACTATTAAATATTAACGAAATAAGGGCAAAAATTGAGTTAGAGGTTTAATTTAATTGCCCGCCTTCACAATATTGAAGTGAATAAAAATAATTTATGAAAGATATCCAATTTCTTAATTCTTAATAAAAACAGGCCAACCTGTAAAACCTTACAGGTGTAATAAAAAACACTCGCACATAAAATATAATGTGAATTTATATTTTAAACAAAAAGTATATTCATTTTTTATTAAAAGCCCCAGCTAGAAGTCTCATTTCTGAATTAGCGAGTTTAAAGGGTGAATTATAATTAATCGGAGTAAGTTATGGCTGTAATGGGTACGGATAATATCATTGCAACTTTGGAATCCCACGCAAATTCAAATGGAGCTAGGGTTGCTTTCGAGTATTTAGGGCGCCAATCCGGTGGGATTCAATCTCTGACGTATGCAGAGCTGAACGAGCAAGTTCAACGTCAGGCCCAAATCTTAATGAATCTTGTAGATAGTGGTGATCGCGCCGTGTTGCTGTTTGAGCCTGGATTGGACTTTATCGTATCGTTCTTTGCCTGTTTAAAAGCTAAAATTATCGCAGTACCTGTCAGCTTGCCTTTTAACCGCAACGGTTTTTCTAATATTTTGAATATTATGAATGACTGTGAGCCAAAGATAGTACTCACAACCAAAAAGATTCTTGAGCTATCGGGTCTTATCACATTAAAAGCCCAAAACGAAAGTTTAATATTGCATGCTGTTGATGCCCAATTACAGCGTGACTTAGTGGAAAAGGATTTTTCACATATTGCTGAAGACGATATCTGCTTCCTTCAATACACTTCAGGGTCAACTGGTTGGCCTAAAGGGGTAATTGTCACTCATAAAAACATCATGGCAAATGAAGTCATGATTGCTGAAGCTTTTGGTACACAAGCCGATGATATCGGTCTTACATGGCTACCTGTTTATCATGACATGGGATTGATCGGATCAGTTTTGCAGACTGTGTATGTAGGACTGACCTGCTATGTAATGTCACCGCTGGATTTTATTCGTAAACCACTTAAGTGGCTGCAATTTATTAGCGAAAAAGGTGTCACGATTAGTGGCGGACCAAACTTTGCCTATGAGTTGTGTCTGCATCGCATTTCGGATGAGGACGCAGCAGCGCTTGATCTGAGCCGTGTGCGTGTGATGTTTAACGGTGCCGAGCCAATCAAAGCTCATGTTATGCAAAGCTTCATGGAGAAGTTCAATACTCAGTCGAAATTGAGAATGGATACTTTCTTGCCGTGCTATGGCTTGGCAGAAGTTACGCTCTTAGTCAGTGGTGTGACTGGTCCTCTTAATGCTATTTCAATCGATCGTGAAAAGTTGAATGCCAATTTGGTACAGACCAGTCAAGATCAGACAGCCGTACAAATAGTAAGCTGTGGCAAGATTTCCGCACACATTGATTGCCGTATTGTCAATCCACATACCCGCAAAGAGGTAGGGGCTGATGAAGTCGGTGAAATCTGGCTAGCAGGTGAGAGTGTCACTGCGGGTTACTGGCAGAAGCCTGAGGTCAATCAGGAAACCTTTGCTGCAACCATCCTCGATAAGGCAGATAAGCCTAGTCAAGTGCACTACTTGAGAACTGGTGATATGGGCTTTGTTAAAAACGGAGACCTGTATGTGACTGGTCGCCTTAAGGATGTGATCATCATCCGTGGCAAAAACTATTACCCACAAGATATCGAGTGTTCTGTTGAAACAGCACATCCTGCTGTCCGTAAAGGCTGTGTGGCAGCAGTGAATTTCGGTAATTCTGATGGTGTCACGGTTGTGCTTGAGATCAAAAAGAAGTCGATAGACAAGACACTTAATTTTGAAACCATCAGAACTCAGGTTAAAGAACAAGTCGCGGCTGATATCGGTTTGCCTGTAGAAGGTGTTTATTTGCTGCATCAAGGTCGGATCAACAAGACCACTAGCGGAAAAATTAGAAGAAGAAAAATTAAAGAGCAGATCGAGCGCGGTCAACTGATCTGTTTAACCCATCCAAACCGTAGAACAGTGATGGCTCGAAACTATGTCAAAAATGGCTTAGAAATCATCCGTGATCGTGAGCAGCGGGGGCAACTGATTCGTTATAGCTCCAATCTACTCAACTCAATGATCAAGGAACGAGAAGTGCGCGCGCTCATTTTTAATCGATTGAAAAGTGCTTTGTTTTAATCCTTACCCTTTAATCATTTGAGCAAAAACTCATGTCACTTACATCTAATTTGCGGCAGTTTCAATCTGCTGCTCGTCTGGAGCAAATTTTAGGCTCCGTACATGATACTAACAACGATTTTTCTTGGTCCGCTGCCATTGAGCGCGATGAGAAGGAACAATACCCTCAGCGTGCTGTTGATTTTCTGAATGCCGTGGGCATGAACCGTTTTTATGTACCTTCAGAGCTTGGAGGTCGCATGGAAATTGGTGAAGAGTTGCTATATCTGCATCGTGTGCTGGCACGACGTGATCTAACCATCAACTCGACCTATAGCACGAATGCTTGGTCTGTGATCGTATGGATCGGCGGTAATGCGAACCAATGCCAAAACATTGCTAGTCGAATTTTGAGTGGTGCTGCACCAGCGCTGGCTTATAGTGAGAAAGCGCACGGAGCTGACCTGCTATCCAGTGAAGTAACTGCACAAGCTACTGAAAGCAAGTACGTCTTGAATGGCGAAAAATGGTCAATCAATCGCGCTACTCTAGGTGACTCTTTAAGTCTGATTGCTAAAACGTCGGATGACCGTGGCCCACGTAGTCTGAGTGCATTCTGGCTTGATAAGCGTCATATGGTTTCTAAGGGAACTTATAGCCTGAACCGCCTGCCAACAGTGGGTATGCGTGGGTTAGATATCAGTGGTATCGGCTTTAATAATGCTGAAATTCACAAAGATGCTCTGATCGGTGAAGAAGGTCAGGGCTTAGAGCTTGGACTCAAGACGCTACAGGTGACGCGTGCATATTGCAGCAGCTTCTCTTTAGGTGCGGGCGATACGATGCTGCGCATCGCGACTGAGTTTGCTATTGAGCGTGAGTTATATAACAAAAAAGTAATAAGCATTCCGCTGGTGCGTGAGCAACTGGCTACAGCCTATGCCTATCTATTGGCGGCTGAGGTGTTGTCACTCGTTGGTGCGCGTGGGTTACATGTTTGTATCAATCAGTTCAGCACATGGTCACCGATCATTAAGGTACTGGTGCCTGAGTATGTAGAGTCACTCGCTAAGATCACTTCCTCAGTGCTTGGGTCACGTTTTTTCTTAAGAAATGCATATGCTGATGGAATGTACCAGAAAGCTTTCAGAGATCATCTGATTGTTAGTGTGTTTGACGGCAGTAGCACCGTCTGTCTAGACAGCCTGAGTTTTCAGCTCAAGTCTGCCAATAAAGGGCGTAGCAAAAAAGTAAACCATCTCGACCAAGCCGAAGCTAAAGCACGCTATCACCAGTTATATGACTTACAGGTGAAGACGGATGCTATTGATTTTCGTGAGCTTGAGATTTTCAACCGCGATGGTGACTTGGTGATGGAGTCACTGGGAACGATCATCGAGATGCTCAACGATGCGGACGTTACAGAGGGACTGACTGCTGACATTCTGTCCCCGCTACGTGAACGTGCTGATCAGCTTCTTATCGAGCAGCGCACGCTAGATCAAAAAATTCAGGATTATTTCTCAAATTCAGAAGCGGCCAAAGTGTTTGAAACATTACGTTTCAGCTTGGCCCGTGAATATGCCGAGTTATTTGCTCGCATTGCTGTGCTGGGTTTTTGGATATTTAACCGTCATGGCTTAAGACCTGCTTTGCAGGATGGTGCATGGCTGATCATTTTCCTAAATGCTGCTGAAGGGCAGACATCCCCTCCAATGACATCACTACGTGAAAGCACATTGGCAGATCTGCTAGACCGAATTTCAACCAACCATATGTTATCTGTCATCGATTTTGCACTGGCATCACGTGATGCCAAACCGGTTAAAGAGGAAATTACCCCATGAATAAAGATAAAGCTTACTGGAGCGCAATCATTCGTACGCTAGTAGCGAAAGAAATGCGCGTAGAGCCTGAGACGATTAATCCAGATCAAAAATTTACCAGTTACGGTCTTGATTCGATCGTTGCTTTGTCTGTGTCTGGGGATTTAGAAGATCTGACAAAACTAGAGCTTGAACCGACATTACTATGGGATTACCCGACAATTAATGCGTTGGCTGAATATCTTGTTTCTGAGTTGCAACAGGGAGTTGCTTCGTGAATAACCTTGTACGACTAGAACCAGAAGTTCTGTCACGTCATGCGATTTCTGCAGAACAGCTCGGCATCTGGTATATCCAGCGCCTTGAGTCGACCTGCAGTGCCTACAATATGGTGGTGGCTTTTGATGTGAAGGTCAACCAACCATTAGGCAATAAGCCGATGGAGATTCTAGAAGCGGTAATGCATGATTATCCGCTGCTACGTGTAAGTATGCCTGCCAATGATCAGGGTATTGAGCAACTTATCTGGGATCGAATCTATCCTAATATCGTCTTCTCTGATGCTCGCCATGTCGATGCATCTGATTTGACACAATTGGTCGAGCAGGATTCTAAACAGCCGTTTGATCTGACTCAGCCACCGCTGTGGCGTATTCATTGTTATGAACGTGGTGAAAATCACTATGTGATTGCAGTCGTGATTCATCATGCCCTCATGGATTTCTGGTCGATTGGTCTCTTACTGCGTGATGTCGGCAAACGTTTTGGACTAGTTACAGAGTCAGACGTAGTGAACGGAATCGAGTTCGCACAGTATGCTGATAAGCAGCAGAGTACTGCGATTGACGATGCTGATGAGAGTCTACTGTTCTGGAAAAATGCGTTACAACATGCACCACACGTGCATAGCATTCCGCTTGATTATCCTCGTCCGGCTGTGCAGCAACACAAAGGTAGCTCACTGGTGTTCCGTGTGCCTGAGTCAGTGTCGTCTGGTCTTGTGAACTTAGCGAAAGATTATGAGATCACGCTGTTTGGACTCGTACTATCTGGCTTCTATATCCTGCTACACAAGCTATCAAATGAAAATGAACTCGTTATTGCTACACCCGTAGCTGGTCGACTTGAGCGCTCGTTGCGCAATGCGCTGGGGCAGTTTGTCAATACGATTGCTATTCACATGGACATTGATACTGACCAGACTTTACGTCAATTTACACAGCAGGTGCAGGAACAATTAAGACAGAGCCTCAAGCATCAAAAAGTTGCCTTTTCCAGAGTAGTTGAAGCTGTTTCACCAAAGCGTGATGGCAGTATTAACCCATTAGCTCAGGTGGGAATGTTCTGGGAACGTCTAGGTGGCATGGATGAGTTTAAAGAACTACTCTTGCCAATCCAGACCCCAGCGACTTTGGTCGGCCAAGACCTGACCTTAGGTAGTTTTCCAGTTCGCCAGCAAGAAGGTCAATTAGATCTTACGCTGGAAATGGGCGGTGAATATCAAGGCGAACTAGTTGGTGTACTGAAATATAACTCCGAGTTATTTTATGCACAGTCTGCCGAGAATATGGTGCAACTGCTGCAATCTGTACTATCAGAGATGGTGGCTCATCCTGAACGTAAGATCGTTGAGTTAGATATTGCGCCTGATTATGTGGATGGCATTCAGTTCGACACCCTACGTGGAAAGGCGACTGATTATCCTCAACATGATCTACTGGCAATGATTCTAAAGCAGATTGATGAGCGTGGTGACAATCATGCTTTGACCTCGAAGGATCATGCGGTTAGCTATCGTGAGTTAGGTCAACATATCGCTGGTATTGCTGAATATTTGCGTGAGCATGGCGTTATCCGTGGCGATCGTGTAGGTCTGATGTTAGATCGTACAGCTTTATTGCCAGCAGCAATCCTTGGGATCTGGGCGGCAGGAGCAGCTTATGTCCCGCTAGATCCTAATTTCCCAAGTGAACGTCTACATAACATCATCGAAGATGCTGAACCTAAAGTCATCTTAACTCAAACCGAGTTGATGGATGCTCTTAACGTTTCTGTGCCGCGTTTAGATATTAATCAAGCTGGCGTTGTGCCACTGGAGCAAGTGCGCGAGACGCTGGCCTTTGGTGAAACCGCTTATGTGATGTACACCTCAGGCTCGACAGGTAAGCCTAAAGGTGTGCGTATTGGGCATCCTTCAATCATCAATTTCTTGCTATCTATGAATGATAGGTTGCAAGTAACGACTGAGACCCAGTTGTTAGCAATCACCACTTATGCATTTGATATCTCGATTCTTGAGTTGCTCATTCCGCTGATGTACGGCGGTGTAGTACATGTTTGCCCACGCGAGGTATCACAAGACGGCAATCAATTGGTGGATTATCTAAATAATAAATCTATCAATGTTTTACAGGCAACACCGGCTTCTTGGAAAATGCTCTTAGATAGCGAGTGGAGAGGCAATACAGGGTTGACTGCACTCTGTGGAGGCGAAGCACTAGATACTATTCTTGCAGAAAAACTGCTGGGTAAAGTCGGCTGTCTTTGGAATGTCTATGGACCAACCGAAACTACAGTGTGGTCTAGTGCAGCTCGTATCACCGATGCAAAGTGTATTGATTTAGGCGAACCACTGGCGAACACCCAACTTTATGTTCTTGATGAACAGCAACGTTTAGTCCCACCGGGCGTCATGGGAGAGCTTTGGATTGGGGGTGATGGTCTAGCAGTTGATTACTGGCATCGACCTGAACTGACAGATGCTCAATTTAGAACTTTGCCATCTCTACCAAATGCTGGTCGACTCTATCGTACCGGAGATAAAGTCTGTCTGCGTACGGATGGAAGTTTGACTCATCATGGACGTCTAGATTTCCAAGTCAAGATTCGTGGATTCCGTATTGAACTAGGTGAAATCGAGAATGTTATCAAGCAGATCGATGGTATCACCGATGCAGTTGTACTGGTTAAGAGTACAGTCAGCAACGATCAAAAACTGGTGGCTTATTTAACTGGACATGAGATTGATATTGCTAGTTTGAAAAAGACGATGCAAATCCATCTACCAGCTTACATGGTACCAAATACGTTTATGACGTTGGATGAATTTCCAATGACAGCCAACAATAAGTTGGATCGTAAAGCGTTTCCTGAGCCTGTGTTTGAACAAAGTAACGATTATGTTGCACCACGTGATCCGATTGAAATTGAACTCTGTACTACTTTTGAGCAGATTTTATCGGTTAAACGGGTTGGTATACATGATGACTTCTTTGACTTGGGTGGACATTCGTTACTTGCTGTGAAGCTTGTTAATCACCTCAAAAAAGCATTTGGTACCGAACTATCAGTTGCTTTGCTGGCCCAATATTCCACTGTAGAGAGTTTGGGTGAAATCATTCGTGAAAATAAAGAAATTAAGCCTTCTATTGTAATTGAACTACGCCGTGGAACTTACGAGCAACCACTGTGGTTGTTCCATCCAATTGGTGGTAGCACCTTCTGTTATATGGAGCTTTCGCGCCATCTCAATCCGAAACGTACCTTGCGTGCTATTCAGTCTCCTGGACTGATTGAGGCAGATGCTGCGGAAGTGGCAATTGAAGATATGGCAACGCTCTATATTGCTGAAATGCAAAAGATGCAGCCTGAAGGACCTTATTTCCTCGGTGGATGGTGCTTTGGCGGTGCGATCGCATACGAGATCAGTCATCAGTTACGTCAAATGGGGCAGCAGGTCACAGGTATTGTCATGATCGATACCCGTGCTCCAATTCCAGAGAATGTGCCTGAAGATGCTGATGATGCGATGCTTTTGTCTTGGTTTGCCCGTGATTTGGCTGCGCCTTACGGCAAGAAGTTGACGATCCCAGCGCAATACTTGCGTGAATTGAGTCCAGATCACATGTTTGATCATGTGCTTAAAGAAGCCAAGGCCATTAATGTCTTACCTCTAGATGCAGACCCATCAGATTTCCGACTTTACTTTGATACCTATTTGGCGAATGGCATCGCACTCCAGACCTATTTCCCAGAGCCTGAAGAGTTTCCGATTCTTTTTGTGAAGGCCAAAGATGAACCAGAAGATTTTGGGGAAAGCCTAGGTTGGGATCAATTGGTTAAAGACACCTTTAAACAGGTGGATCTTCCTGGTGATCATTCATCAATTATGTACGCTGAGAATGTCGTGGCTGTTGCCCAGACAATTGATCAGATGTATCCAATTCCCGCATAAGAAATACAAGAAGGTAGAACCACTATGGTGACCATAGAACATGCTTTCCTCATACCGGCCGAGATTGACAAGGTTTTTAACTATCTTGCAAACCCGGCCAATGATGCAGGTTGGCAATTGTCGTGTAAGCATTCTGAACTGCTAGACAATACTCCACGTGTGGGCAGCAAGTATGAAATCGGTTTTAGCTTTATTGGGCGTGAGATGTCCTTTAAAGGTGAAATTACACATCTAGTACCGAATGAATTGTATGCGTTTAAAGTAGTGGAAGGACCCTTTCACTACACTGGGACTTACCGTTTCAAACCACATGCAGAAGGTACCTGGATTGAATGGGTGTTTGAGGCAGAGCCAGGCAGCTTTTTTGGTGTATTGCCCCCCGCACTGCTAAAAAAGATGGTTCTTGCTCAGTTTAAAAAAGATGTTGCTAATCTTGAAGCATTGGCTCAGAAGGGTGAAGCCTATGAGTCGGTTGGCAACGATGGTAAGCAAACGCATGAGACCAATAGTAAACCACTTCGTAAAACTCATCAGATGATGGAACAATACGCGCGTTGGATTCTCAGACATCGCCGTATTGTACTGACTGTGGTGATGCTTTTAACGCTTGTCTTGGCATATCTCGCATCTGGCGTAAAAATTATTATTGATCCAGATGCGCTTGCCCCCAAAGGTCATCCTTATATCACCTCGACCAAGCTGATTGAAAAGAAATTCGGCTCCAAGTACATGGTCGTGATCGGTATTACACCGAAGCAGGGTGATATTTATCAGCCGCAAGTGTTAGAAAAAGTTAAACGTATTACTGAAGAAGTTGATAATGCTCCGGGCGTGGTTCGATCTACTCTAATGAGTCTGGCTGCACGTCAGGCCAAAGGGATCACTGCTAATTCGGATGGATTTGATGCTAAGAAACTACTGCCGAATAGTTCTGTGACCGAGAGTGATGTCGATCACCTGAAAAAACTGTTGGCACTGAATCCAATCTATATGAATTCGGTCGTATCTAAAGATCAGAAAACGGCTGCTATTTTGCTTGAACTTGAGGAAAGTCCAGAAGGCTTCCAAAAGATGATGGGCCCGATCAACAAAATCGTAGCGGCTGAACAGTCTAAGGATATGACCATCAGTGTTGGTGGTAATCCAGTCTATTTAGATAAAGCTGAAGATTACTCTAAGCGTATCAACATCTTGTTCCCAATTGCCGTGTTGGTTATTGGATTATTGCACTTCGAAGCATTCCGCAGTAAACAAGGTCTGATTTTGCCATTAGTTACAGCTTTGCTGTCTGTAGCATGGGGTATGGGCATGATGGGGCTGTTCAAACAGCCGATGGATATTTTTAACTCTCCTACACCAATTCTGATTCTGGCCATCGCGGCAGGGCACGCCGTGCAGTTGCTCAAGCGATACTATGAAGATTTTGATCGTCTGATTGCCCAAGGGATGGAGCCTAAAGCTGCAAATAGCGAAGCCGTGGTGCAGTCTATGGTTCGTGTTGGTCCAGTTATGATACTGGCTGGCGGAATTGCAGCGGCTGGATTCTTCTCTCTGTTGACCTTTAATATTCCGACTATCCGTTCATTCGGTATTTTTACAGGAATCGGGATCATCAGTACGCTGGTGATTGAGATGACTTTTATTCCGGCACTTCGCTCAATGTTGCCACCGCCTTCGGTTGTAAAGGTCAAACGCAAAGGCTTGCCGATCTGGGATTGGATTCCAAATCGCATTGGTGATGTCATTTTGTCGGTTCGTCCGCGAATGATGTTAATGACTGCGATTGCGGCAATGGGCGTCTTTCTTGCTATTGGCACGAGCCGTATTGTGGTAGACAACGATAGCCGTAATTTCTTCGCTCGCGACTTACCAATGCAGCAAGACGACAGATTCTTGAATCAGTCTCTTGGTGGCACAAACAGCCTTTATATTATGGTTGATACGAAGGTTCGTGATGGTATTGAAAACCCTGAAATCCTAAAAGCGATTGATAATACAGAAAAGTTCGCAAACTCAATTCCAGAGGTCGGTAAAACCATCTCTATCGTGGACTATATCAAACGAATGAATCAGGCAATGAATGCTGATCAGCCACAGGCATTTCAGGTTCCTGCAACCAAAGATGTCGTTGCTCAATATCTGCTGTTGTATTCAATGTCTGGTGAGCCGACTGATTTTGATTCATACATTGATACCACTCAGCGTTATGCCAAGATCACTGTTCTTCTGAAAACGGGCAGTAATCATCGCATTAAAGAAATCCTAGAGTCGCTAAAAACCTATATGGCGGGTCAATTGGGTGATAAAGCTGTAGTAAGTTTTGGTGGTGATGTGACGCAGACCATTGCCTTAACTGAAACAATGGTTCACGGCAAGCTCATGAACATTTTACAAATTTCATTTGCCGTATTCTTTATTTCAGCATTGGTTTTCCGTTCGATTTCAGCGGGACTGATTGTTCTTACACCACTTCTGTTCTCAATTCTTGCGATCTTTGGCGTGATGGGATGGCTCGATATTCCGCTCAATATTCCAAACTCACTCATCTCGGCCATGGCTGTAGGTATTGGTGCGGATTATGCCATTTACTTCCTCTACCGCTTGCGTGAAATCTTGCGCGAAGAAGGAGGGGATATCAAAGACGCAATTCGTAAAACTTTAAGTACTGCTGGTAAGGCATCTCTTTTTGTCGCGACTGCGGTTGCCGGTGGGTATGGCGTATTGTCTTTGTCGCAAGGCTTCCACGTTCATCAATGGCTCGCAATGTTTATTGTGATTGCGATGCTGTTCAGTGTATTTGCAACCTTAATTATGGTACCTACAATGATTCTGATGTTGAAACCTCGTTTTATCTTTTCTTCAAATAAGAAGAGCATTCCTGTTGCACAAACAGTTGTGACAAGCCTTTTGTTGGGTACGGTGCTCACTTTTTCATTACCTAAAACATCTCATGCAGATGAAGTTCAAGACATTGTTAATCGTAGTGATGATGCCTCTAAGTTCTTGTCTTCAACCGCTAGTGCCAAATTTATTTTGACCTCTAAAAATGGCGAGCAACGTGTACGTTTAACTAAAAACATGACCAAGCTTGCTGGAAATACTCAGAACAATATGCGTTTGACTGAGTTCATCTCGCCAGCAGATGTCCAAGGAACCACGACGCTGTTAATTGAAAATGCAAAAGGCAGCGATAGCATGTTTGTCTATTTGCCAGCATTGAAAAAAGTACGTCGTCTTGCATCAGCGAATAAAGGTGATGCTTTTATTGGTACGGACTTTAGTTATGGTGATGTGCTTGGCTATAAGCTCAGTGACTGGAAGTACACGAAACTGGCAGATGGCAAATTTAATGGTAAAGATTGCTACATGATTGAAGCAACGCCAATTAATAATACGGTGAAGAGTGATTTTGGTTATAGCAAACGTCGTATGTGCATACTCAAAGATAACTTTGTTACAGCAACCATCGACATTTGGGATACTGCAGGTAAGCCTTTAAAACACATTGAATTCACCGATATCCGTCCTTACGGCAAAGTGAAACCAAGATGGCAAGCCATGAAATCTATGGCGAAAAATCTGCAAACTCAACATATGACGCAAGTGATCGTCAATGATTTTGTGGCAGAAAAAACTTTATCCGATAAGCTTTTCTCACCGCAGAGCCTTGAAAAATGACGCAAGGTGCCTATTGGGTGTTTGCATGCTGCAGTAGCTTTATGCTACTGCAGCATGCTTATGCAGATGACAGTGAAATTAGTTTTGTGAGCCAGAACTCAGCCAGACTCGATGTATGGTCATCAGATCGTGATTTAAGTTCATTAAAAAACATTGGACAGGCAAGTTTCTGGTCCAATGGTACGCTCAAGTTTAACCCTGCATTTAAGCTGCATTACGACATAGTGGTTGGAGACGAAACGGACCATACTGTGAACCCAGATCAAGTGAGTAAGGTAAACCGTAACTTACGTGAGTTATATGCCTCTTATAACTGGGATCAGACCGTCTATGTTGATGTTGGTCGTCAGATTGTCATCTGGGGAAGGGCTGATGGCATTAACCCAACGGATAATCTCTCGCCTCGTGACTATACGCGTCTAGTACCAGATGAGACAGATCAACGTCTTGGAAATGATACACTCAAATTGACGTATATTCCTGAATCTGGAACCAATAAATGGACCGCATTGTGGTATCCGCGTAGTCGTTCAGATGTGATTCCATTGCGTCAGATTGCTGGTGTTCAGTATGACATAGACCGTAAGAGTCGTCCTATGTTTGCAGTACGTTGGGATTATTCTGTAGATGGTCTAGATGTCGGGGCATCGTATTTTTCAGGTTTGGATCACATGCCTGATTTGTCACTACAGTCGTTATCTCCAACAGGGGCAATATTACAACTGAAAAATAATCCTATGTCTGTCTATGGAGTAGATTTCAGTTATAACCATAACGATATCGTATGGAGAGGTGAAGCTGCTTATACAAAGACTGACTCGGATGGCAGTGAAGATATTACCCATAAGAAAAATAATTTAACTGTGGTCGTGGGTCCAGAATTATCATTAAAAAATTCCACGCTGAGTTTAATGGGCGTGTACAAACATACGGAGGATGTAAGGTCTGCCGATAGCTTAACAGATCCATTATTGAGAGAAGTTTATCGTTATCAGCAAACCATCAGTGACCAGTATCAACAGAATCAGTATGGGGCTATGCTGCGTTATGCACTTAACCTAATGAATGACAACCTAAAGCTAGAGTTTACAGGGTTTTATTTTGCACCAGAGCCTAATGAGTTATTGAGAGTGCGTATTAACTACAACCTCAATGATCACTGGCAGTTGAATGCAGGTGGAGATCGCTTCTGGGGCAAAAATGATACGGTGTTAGGACAATTTAGAGATAACAGTCTGGTATATGCCCAGATCCGATATAACTTTTAAGATAATTCGCTCCAAAACAATGCTGGATTGCCCAGCCCTAATAAGGTGACTTATGGATAATTTAAAGAACGCAAAAAAAGATAATTTTTCACGGAAGACCATATTAGTAACAGGTGCAGCAGGTTTTATTGGCAGCAGACTAGTCGTTGATCTTTTGCGTGAGGGTCATCAGGTCATTGCTGCGCTACGTAATGCTGCAACCAAGAAAGATAAGCTGTTAGGTTTCATTGCAACAGAAGGGCTTGCTGATCCATCTATTTCATTTGTTGAATATGATTTGAGCCGTGATTTTAAGCTGGACTCTCTGCTAGCGGATGCTCAGGCAAAGATCCATGTAATTTATCATCTTGCAGCGTCATTTAATTGGGGTATTAGCAAAGCTGAAGCTGAGCGTACAAATGTTAAGTCAGGACTCGCCTTAATTGAATGGGCCGCAACATTGAAGCAGCTTGAGCGATTTATCTGGATTGGTGGGTATCGTGTGGCTGCTCCGCCGCAAGAGTCGGCTGATGAGTTGTATTGCAAACATGGTGGCTATGAAGCTTCAAAAATTTTGGGTTATCAGGCTTTCATTGAGGCTTGTAAGCGTTTAAATGTGCCATGGACTGCAATAAATCCAGCCACAGTCATTGATGGTTTCTATAAGTATGGCGATATGCAATATATCGGTATTGCGGACATGATTGATAAGCTCTATCAGGGACGTCTACTGGCATTGCCGGGTGGCCGTGACACATTCCTGCCACTATGTAATATGCAGTATATCGTGAGCTTTTTAATCCGAACGATGTCTTATCCTGAGACGATTGCTCAGGAGTATATGCTGCTTGATTCCAAGACACCGAAATTTCATCGCCTAGTTCACCTCGCTGCCGAGCATTTAGGGGTTAGCTCACCACATTTACAGCTACCTAAAGGTCTATTAGAGAAATTACCTGAGGTATTACTTGATGGTTCTAAGGAGCAACTCTCTTTCATTTCTACTGAGCACTATCATGTTGATGGGGCAGAGGCGATGGCAGCGAAGATGGGCATCGCGGACTTGATTAATATCACTCCATATTTCTCTCGTTGGATTGATCGTCTAGTGCTTACACGCTTTGGTCGTATGCAAGTTTCAACACCTAATTCTTTTAGTTATCAAAACCGATATTGGACAGAAATCTATACTAAACAGTCAGTTGGTTCGGAAAAATCTTCCGCACTATTTTTACACGGCATTCCGTTCGATAGCGCATGTTGGTCTCCAATCATCAATAAAATCACATATGATCAGGTCGCTATGATGGACTTACCCGGACTTGGGCGTTCGGGTAGTTATGAGGTGATGGAGGATAACAATCATCATTTTATTGACACTGCTGCAGAGCTGTTAGCGCTAAATAGTGTTGTGATTGCCCACTCGTTAGGGTGCCTCTTTGCATTAAACCTTGCAAAGAAATATCCAGAAAAAGTTGCACGCCTTATTCTCATATCGCCTTATTTTGTTCAGGCACAGGCTGCTAAAATGTTTCAGATACAAGCCATATCGAAACTCATTTTCCGTTTTGTGCCAAAAGATGTGATTGCTAAAGATCTGCATCCAAATGGACAACAAAATCTGTCAGTAAGATATGCGATGGACTCACTACGCCGCTTGTCAGTGTCTAAGCATATTAGTGAGTACATGCACCACATTAATTTGCCGCAGCAGCGCGCTACACAGACAGCTTTACTCACTGAACTTCGCTCTAAAATCGAGATTATTGTTGGGGAAAACGACCCCATTGTTACCACAATCAGTCCTGATATTCCTGTACATATCATCGCTGGTGCAGGTCATAATCCGCATGTTACCCATGTAGAAGCGGTTTATGATTACCTCAAACCAGTTCTGACGAAGTACATCAACACTACAGTACAGCTTAGTGATGTCTGATATAGCCCAAGTACAGATTTTTGTTTGCCCAGTTTCACGGGTACCACAAGATCATGTGATATTGAGTCATTATCTCAGCTTTCTCAACGAGGTTGAAAAGTTGAGATATGATCAATATCTTCCTCATGCTGCACGTCTTTTCTTAATTTCTCGTGTGTTAACGAAGTCTGTTTTAGCAGATAAGCTGGGTATCTCACCCCATGAAGTTAATATTCAATTACAACCGAATGGCAAACCTTTTGTACAAGGCAGTAAGGCTATTTATTTTAATCTTAGTCACTCAGCGGACGTTATTGTCCTTGCTGTGACTGAAGAAGGAGAAATAGGCGTCGATGTTGAACGAGTGAATCGAGAGTTCGAATGGAGGCGTGTCGACAGTGTATTAGCACTGAGCGAAATAGAGTGGATTCAGGAAAATGAACTGATTGATCCATTTAGCGTCTATCAACGGTTTTTTCAAATATGGACCTTAAAGGAATCCTATATTAAATGTACTGGGCATGGAATGAGCAGCCATTTAAAGAAGCTTAACTTTCATATCTTGTCTGAACATATATGGTTTCTTGATGCAACTAAAGATGCTCAAAAAACAGAGCAATATCATTTTCAAAGCTATATCTATGATTGTAATTTTATATTTTCCATATGTTTGCAACAGAGCCACAATATAAGATGCTTTAACTTGGAGTGTTTTCAATTATTGCCACGTATATCTATGCACCAAATTACTCCAGTACTTTGCAAATATAACTAGATTAAATCGTTATAACTGACGATTCAAAAATATGAATCTGGTAGAGAGTAGAAAGCCTTTAGTTGGAATTGAACCGAGTTTTTCTCAATAAGTTGCGTGGTAAATCGATAGAGTATAAAAATAAGGATAGATAAAAAGAAAAAAGCCCCAGTCTTTCGACTAGGGCCTTTTAAATTTGGAGCGGGAAACGAGACTCGAACTCGCGACCCCAACCTTGGCAAGGTTAT
>NZ_JAVQNN010000019.1:0-119954 GCF_031798975.1 Acinetobacter sp. V110_1
CTGCCTTACAAGCAGAATGTCGGCGGTTCGATCCCGTCAGCGCCCACCATAATTTTTTAAGTTTTAAAAAATATGCACTAATTTATTTAGTGTTTTAGCGTTTCTGCTATTTATATTTCCTATCTATTTTATCTCTTCTATTGTTAGTCAAAACCTATCCTTTCTATGCTTAATTTTTTAAGTTCAGCTTTTATTACTTTAAATTATGATTACTATCCAGTTTAACTAAAGCTGCCATGCCGTAAAGCTATAGCAGCTTTCTGAACTAATATTAATACTCGTTTAGAATCCAGCCACTCGCATACGCAAAGTATTCACGTAGCCAAGCGTTATAGCGTGTGACCAAAGGAGTTTCAGCAGCAACTGTATAAAACTGGGTATAGCCTTGTTTCTTTGCAATAGCTGCAGCTCGTGGGGTATGGAAGTCACTTGTAACAATCGCAATAGGTTGATCAATACTAATATGAGCTTGCTCAAGTAGTGGTTTGCTGTTTCTAAGGTTAAGTTCAGTACTTGTGCTTTTGTCTTCAAGAATCATTCGGTCTTTTGCTATATGAAAACGTTGTTCCAAGTAACGAGACATGACTAATGCTTCGGGTTCTTTCTCTGAAAAGTCTAAACCACCTGTTAAAACAACTTTCGCTTGAGGTTGTGAAAGGGCAACAGGGGCTGCTGTATCAAGGCGTTTTGCAAGAATGGCAGAAGGTTGACCATTTTCGACACCACTACCTAAAACAATAATTGCCTTCACAGCGGGAATATTTTGACCTGTATCTTTATTTTCTTTAATAAAATTAAAAAAATAGCCTAAGCCTATAAACCAGATCCAAAAACATAGCCATCCAAAACGCCAAACTGAATGCAGGCGATAGTGGTAAAAGAAAAAACGTTCCAGATGATAATAAAATAATGCATAGAGGCAGAAAAATGCCCCTAAGATTAAAGGAACAATTGTGCCTACATGAATTTTATTTAGAAAAGCTAGAAATAAGCCGTCCAAAAATAAAATCGAACCAATGATAGCTAAAAAAATCCGAATCCACTTACTGACTTGCATTGTGTTTAAAGTTGCAATTTAAATTGCAGACAGTGTATGCAAAATCATTACTAATTCAATGCTGATTGCAATAAAAAGCCGAGTAAAGCATTTTAGCTATTACTCGGCTTTATTATTTATTAAAATTTAATAGACATCGCGGCGATAACGGCCTTGTTGTCTTAGCTCATCGACTTGATCTTCACCTAAAATATCAATAAGCGCTTGATCTACTCCGCTAGCCATTCCTTCAATACTTCCACAAACATAAAGAACTGCACCGTGCTCAATCCAGTTGACCAATTCCGCTGCATTTTCTCTTATTAGATCTTGAACATATATACGTTGCTCTTGATCACGTGAGAATGCCAAATCAAGTCGCTTTAACATTCCCATTGTTTGCCAAGCTTCAATAGTTGATGCGTAGAAGAAATCATGAGCTCGTTGGCGTTCACCAAAAATAAGCCAGTTTTCAGTATAGTTATGACGAGTTCGCGTATGAAGTAAACTCATTAAACCTGCGATTCCTGTTCCATTGCCGATACAGATAATTGGGCGATTATCATCGATCAAGTGAAAAGATTCATTGGTACGAATACGTAATGTAATACACTGATTAATTTCTGTGTATTGAGTCAGCCAGCCAGATCCTAATCCTAAATGGCCAGATTCATCGGATTGTTGGCGAACAACCAAACGAAGCACTTGCTGAGAAGGAATGCTAGCAATTGAATATTCCCGCGTTGGTAGAGTAGGGAGCTGTTCTAATAAATGCTCCAGATTAGCAAACGGTTCAATTTCAACAGTTAAATCTTTATTCCAAAGCGCCTTTTCAATGGAAATTTGTAGCGAATCTACCACTGCATTTCTAAGAATATGGTGGTGTTGTAAAAACTCATTAATACGTTCAGGGCTATTACCTGGTTGTATTTCAGCAATATCTCCAGCTTGCCATACAGCTTCATGCTTGGCAGTAAGTTCAATATTGTAAGCAGGCTGCCCTAGACTATTTGGGTTGAGTAAATCACGTTGTTGTAATGTCCAAGTGTCAAATACTTTTTCAAGATTAACAGCATGCAAATCTAGTTTAGTTGCTTTTGTAAGAGCTTGATTCCAGTTTTGAATATGTGTTGGATTTGCATTATCGACTTCAATCGTATCAAAGTAGGCTTTTGCTCCATTGTTTTTAAGCCATGCATCTACAGTGTGACCAAAACTACAATAAGTATCTGGGTATTCTTTCGAGCCTAAAGCTAACACAGCATAACTGAGATGTTTGAGCTCTAATTGCGTTTTTAATAGCTTTTTAGCAAAACTAGAAGCTAAATCTGGTGCCTCTCCAGTACCATAAGTACTGATCACAAAAAGAATTTGCTCATGCTGTTGTAAATCCGCTTCAGTTAACTGTTGTATAGATTTAACCTGAACAGGTTGATGGGCTTCTTGTAAGCTAGTTGCGGTACTCCATGCGAGTTGCTCTGCAACTCCTGTTTGGGTGGCATAAGTAATTAACCAAGGTTTAGCATTTTGATCAATGTAGTGACCAGCTAAAGATTGGCGAGCAGCTTGTGTTAGTTTTTTCTGTTTACGACGTTTTAGGTAAAGCATCCATCCGGTAACAAAGAATAAAGGCATTGCTAAAGACGCAAGCATTGCTACAAATTGATAAACTGGTCCAAAGAAGCTGCCACGGTGTACAGGTAACATGCTACTCATGATTTTCTGATTTAGCTTTTTATCTTCATAAAACTCCATCTTTTCAATATGGGCAGTTTTATAGTTATAGACAGCTTGGTTACGCGCACGTTCGTGTTGTGGTGTTGCATCAACAAAAGTTAATTCTATTTTTCCATCATCTTTTTTTGGTAAATTCACTGTTAAAGTTGAATAGTCACGTCCGATTTTATTGTTAAAGCCGTTCCAGGTCTGGTTGAGGGCAGTAATCAGCTGAGAGCTATCTAATTTAGCTTCAGAAGATTTGTCTTTATTACGTCCAGCTCCGCTATGTCCTTGCATTTTAGGTTGTTCTACACCTAGTACTTTGAACATACCGCTACGCCACCAGTCATATGACCAATATAAACCTGTACATGCAAAAAGAAGATAAAAAACAATAACCCATGTGCCTACAACAGCGTGTAAATCCCAAATAAAATTTCGACCTTTGAGTTTGGGTTTAACAGCAAGCCATTGACGTGCAGAGTGTTTCTTTGGCCAACGTAAATATAATCCGCTCAAGACAAAATAAATGAGCATGAGGGCACAAGCACCAGTAATTTGTTTACCGAACTCACCAGCAGTTAAGTTACGGTGAATTTGTTGTATTAATAGAAGTAACTCTCGGCCTTTAACATCAGGCAATACCTGTGCTGTATAAGGGTTAACCATCATATTGTAGCCACGTCGTTCGCCTTCTTTTTCAATGTTTACAACAGATGAGGCGGTAGGATCTTTGGCTATGGTAATGCTATTAATTTTAATTTCAGGCTGGGTTGTTGCGAAATGTTGATAAAGCTGAGCAGGGGTAAGCTTAGGTGAGCTTACTGCTTGTACAACATAACTATCTGTATTTACCCATTTTAAAATTTGTTGATCATAAGAATAAATTGCGCCTGTAACACCCATAATTGATAAGATGAGGCCAGCACTAATACCCATAAACCAATGAATTTGAAATAAAAACTTTTTAAACATGGTCGAAAAATGTGAATATGATGGAGATCTTGTAACGGAGTATAGCCGAAGATTGAGTAGATAGTATGGATTTTGGAGATAATATTAATTTTCATTATCATTTATTTTTAGCATAATAAAAAACCTCCTGTAAAGGAGGCTTTTTAATGAGGTGAACTTATAAAGTTTTTGGTTCACCTACAGTTTCTTTCAAATGCTTACGAATTGTATTGAAAGAAAAGTTTTTAGAGTCCATGCGTTTAGGCAAGATATATGCACCTTGCTGTTCTTGGCCCTTAGGATCTTTTACTTTAAAGTTAACTAAAATAAAGTCAGGCGTGTTGTACCATTCATAGATGTTTTTCCATCCAATAGTTCCAACGCCTTCTTGTAATCCCATTTGCTGGCGCATTACGATACCGTGAGGTTGTACACCTAAGCGAATCCCTTTAATTTCCTGTACAGGAAACTCATTCATCTTACGCTTCACGTACCATTCCAAACCATATGTGCGGCCAAGGTAATAAAGCACTACACCAACAATAGCAACCCAGCAAATCACTGTAGAGTAGTTCTTAATAAAAATAAGACCTAAAATCGCAAGGGCTAAAATTACGCCCATAATTGCCCAGATTTTTGTGCTGATTTTATTGGTGCTGCGCCAGATAAGAAGCTGTGCATTACGTTGTTCAGCTTCTGTTACCTCGTAAGGAACTGGCTGAAGCGTATAAGCATATAAAGTTTTCGCGGTCATAGTGCAAATAACAAATTGTAAACTGTTTTAAGTTTAGCATTAATTGGCATAAGTCAGGAAAGGATATTATGCCAATTTCATACTAAATTCCGACTCAAATTTATAATGATGCGAGTTCGCTTGCATCATTATCTTGATCATGACTTAGACGTTGTTTCAACATACTAAATCGATTTAAAACACTCAGCATCAGTGATAACTGCTGTAAAATAATGAGTGACTTTTGGTCTTCCTCATCATTTTGGCTTAAACGTTGACGTATTGTTTTAAGCATATTCTGTGCTGTTAGGTCAGGCATTTCGTCTCTTAATAACGCACCTTGTATATCGTCTAATGCTTGATCTAGAACTTTAAGAACTGCTTGATCTTGAATCTTTTCCCGATGTGCTCCAAGTGCTGCGATATAACTTAAAAATGTATGATTGAGACATAAAAATTCAAATATATCTGACTTGCGGGTAGGGTCAAAATCTGGCTCAGTGGCTAAAGTTGAAATGAGTGAAGCGACCTCAGCATCGGTGTTATGGGCGGCACGACGAACAATACGATAATTAAGCGCATGGTTATGTCCCTCATGGTATTGCTTTACCACTTCCGCTAAATAATTACATTGTGCTTGTAAGGAACGTCGAATGCTGCGAGGTAGGCGACGGAATTTCCAGTCAGGCCAAATGAAGGTGACACCAAACCACGCCAATGCACATCCAATTAAGGTATCAACAAATCTAGGAATAGCCGCAGCGACTGCTGAGCCATCTAAGTTAAAGTTAATTAATGCCAAAATTGTGATAAAAGCGGTTGCTTGGGCATATTGCTTACTGCGTAACTCGAAAAATAGTACGCCGCTTAAGACCAGCATAACTAATTGTCCTTCGACAGAAGGTACAAGGAATACCACGCTAAGGCCGACAATAATTCCGACTAATGTTCCAACTATACGTAAGCGTAAGCGGCGCTTGGTCGCGTTAAAGTTAGGTTGGCTAACAAATAGTGCGGTCAGCATAATCCAGTAGCCATATTCGATTCGAGTGGTTTGAATAAATACATATCCAATAAACAGAACAATCGATACTCGAATGGCATGACGAAACAGCACAGATTCAGGTGTTAGATTTTGTTTAATTCGAACAACAATATCATTCCAACCCTTTAAATCATCATCTTTGAGTTGGTTTTCAGCCTGTTTAACTTTATCAGACTGAATGTGCTGTTCCGTTTCTAAGTTGAGTAATTGTGAGTCGATAGACTTCAAATTTCGGTATAAGGCGAAAAGTGCATTTACCCAGAGTAAGTCATATTGTTGATCATCTCTTAACTTTACTAAAGATAAGCGTAAGTTCTCAAAACTTTGTTTAAAGCGTTTGTTATGGATATATGGTTTGCGCTGTAAAATACATTCATTTAGCTCTTGGCAAGCTTTACCCTGAATCGCCAAAATACGCTGAAATCTAAATAAAATATCACTGTGCTGAAAAATTTTGGCTAACTTTTGATAGTCAATATGGGCAGAGTCTGCACGTTCATGAATATCTTGTGCAACAAAGTAATAATGTAAGCTACGGCGAGTACCTTTTTGTCCACGGTCACCTTTTAAACGGGTTAAAAGGGCGGTTTTAAGATCATTAAAAATTGTTATTAATTTGCCATTTTCTAATGAAAGATCAATCATGCTCTGCTGATAACTCGCAGGAGTCATATCAACATCAAATAAATTAGATTTAGCAAATAGAAAGTCGCCTAGTGAAGCATAAGACGCGGCAAGTTTGTCTTGAAGCTGACGAACCGGAAATAATAAAAAGCTAATGGTTGCAATAAGCCCGTACCATGCTGCACCCGCGACCAAAAGCGCTGGCTGTATATACCACTGGTCAAATAAATGGACTCCGAGCATGGTATAAACCGAAACAACCAGACATCCATAAGAGATTGTTGCGTAACGGCGGCCTAATGACCCCAGTAAAATCCAGCCGATGCAAGAGGCGATTAGTCCTAGTGCAAAAAGCATTGGATAAGGGAAAAGTAATTGTACGGAAGCTGCGGTAATGAAGAAACCAATATAGGTATAAATCAAATTCATGATACGCACTGAAAAGCGATCATCGATGTCACTTAAACCAGCTGCGACCACACCTAAAGTAAGGGGAATTGTTGCTAATTGATGGCCTAGAAAATAAGGCACGAATGCAGTTCCTGAAAAGGCGATCAGCATCCGCACGTTATACATAAATGATGTGTTATAAGTCGCTCTTTTTAGGCGTTTAAACCAAGATTTCAAATGAAGTCCTTGCTGATCAACCTGAGTGATAAAGGATTTGCGTATTTCTACACCAATGTTGCACAAATCATACGATAGACAGTGTAAGCTTGTCTGTATGCAAATGATTGAAAAATGAAATATCGTTATGTCTGAACAAACAGCCCAGCGTCAATATTCAATTGGCTGGATTATGTTGCTCGCTTTACTCACGGCTTTAGGGCCATTATCCATTGATATGTATTTACCAGCGTTGCCTCAAATGGCTCACGATTTTGGGGTAAGTACACAAATGGTAGCAAACACATTACCTGCTTATTTTTTTGGTTTAGCCATTGGTCAATTGGTATATGGGCCTTTAAGCGACCGTATTGGAAGAAAGAAACCACTTTATTTTGGGCTTGCGCTTTATGCAGTGGCTAGTTTGTTTTGCGTGCTCGCTACAAATGAATGGAGCCTGATAGCAGCCCGTATTTTGCAGGCTTTGGGTGGGTGTGTGGGTGTAGTTATGGCTCGTGCTGCTATACGTGATCGGTTAGATGTTCAAGGTTCGGCACAAGCTTTTTCTAGCATGATGATCGTGATGGGTTTAGCACCTATTTTGGCACCAATGATTGGAGCTTGGATTTTAATCTGGTTTCCGTGGCAAGCGATTTTCATTGCACTTTCAATTGTTGGAGCAATCTGCTGGTTATGCGTACATTTCTTTTTTAAAGAAACTTTGGCAATCGATAAAAGGCTCAAGTTATCTTTATATCAAGTGGCTACCTTATATGGTGCTATTTTCAAAGATGCGAGCTTCCGGTTACCTATGTTCGCAGGGTGTTTAACTGGTGCTGCATTATTCTGCTATATCAGTTCAGCTCCAGCTGTTTTTATGGACCAGTATGGCCTAAATCAACAAGAGTTTGCTTACGTATTTGGACTGAATGCTTTTGGCATTATGTTGATGTCATCTTTAAACAAGCACTTAACAACACGTGTTGAAATCACTAAACGTTTAAGAGCTGGTTCAATGGTACAAGTTACAGGGGCAAGCATTGTATTAATTGCTGGTTTAATTCCTGCGGCACCTTTATGGCTTGTAATGATCGGGTTATTTTTAGCGATTTCTGGAATTGGTTTAACAGGGCCAAATGCCATGGCCCTTGCCATGTCAAAGCAAGGTGCTCGCGCTGGAACAGCAAGTGCAATTATGGGAAGCATGCAATTTGCTTGTGGTTTACTGGGGGGAGTGCTGCTTAACTTTCTAGTTTGGTCTGCATCTCTCAATATGGGTGTGATGATGGTGTTATTTACACTAAGTGGTTTTATTGTTGTTTTAAAAGCGACGCGACAAGCAAAAAAACAAGCACTCTCTTGATTTTAAGAGAGTGGTTTGCTTGCATCTTTAATCTAGAAAAACTGCGAAGTTCTCTACAGGTTCTCTAGGTGTAATAAATGTATTTACAATATGTGCAGGATCGGCATGACCTAATGCAACTGCACATACCAGCTCTTCATCATCTGCTGCGCCCAAAATATCTAAAACTATCGGGTGGAAATGATTCCATGCTGCCTGTGGACATGTATCTAAACCACGTGCTTTAGCAGCGACCATGACATTTTGAATCATCATGGCGATATCCATTTTTGAACCAATTCCCATTGCTTTATTGACTGTAAAGAAAATTCCGACTGGTGCATCAAACAGTTTGAAATTACGTAACTGCTGTGCAGCCATTTTTTCTTTTTCACCCTTTTTAATCTCTAGTAGACCATAGAGTCCCCAACCATTTTCGCGGCGACGATCAATAAAGGGTGAAACCCATTTTTCAGGGTAATAAGCAAAAGTTTCTTTATATTGTTCCGCAAGTTCTGGATTTTTAGAAATCTCAACTTGTGCTGCACAAACGCGCTCTACCATTTCATCACGTTTTTGCCCTGTCACTACATAGACTTTCCATGGTTGAGTATTGGTCCCAGAAGGTGCTCGACTTGCGACTTTTAAGATGTCTTTAATGACTTCGGACTCAATTGGAGTATTTAAAAAAGCACGGACAGAGTGTCGAGAGGTAATAGCTTCGTCAACAAGGCGGACTTGTTCCAGATTCATGAGTACTCCTGATCTTTTCTTTCAATATTAACTGCTTTATAGAAGTCTAATTTCATATGTTGGAATTGATGCATTTATAAGCAAAAAATATTAGAAAAGAGATATCCTTACATGTATGATGAGTCGATTCGTTTAGACATAATGTCTAATCAATGATAATTCGAATATGCCACTTTCTATTCTAATAGACAAAATAGTGTGACTTCGTCAGTTATAAAAATAAAAGTATAACAGTGGATGAGTGAAAAATATTCAACTAGAAAAAAGGTATAATATGTTTAAAAACAGTACAAAACGGATGATTTTGTATAAAATGTGATCAATTTTTATATAAAATTTTAATGAAAAACATACACAAAAGTTTAAATTTCTGCATAATACCGATTTTTTACGCAAGTATGATTTCTCCATACTCACGTTAGGAAAAAGTAGTAGCTGCATAATAAAATACTTTTACAAAAAGGATTTTATGCAGAAGTGGAGAAATACACGAGGTATAAGGAGCTTTACATGAGTTTACCGCTCATCAACAAGCAGTTCATGAAACAAGGATTGGCGATTACCATTGCAACCATGAAAATGAACTTAACTCACGCAACGACTAAGCCACAAAAAATACAACAGCTTGGTACACATCTCAACGCACTCTTCTTTAATTGTAAAGAAAGGGGCTCAGATAGTCGCGTCATAGCGATCGCTTGTTACAGTCTTTGAAATTTATATGCAGTTTAGACATTCGCTCAAAAGTATATGTAAATATGCTTATTGGCTTAAATCCAGATTTTTTGTAACTCGATTAATTGATGGGAATCATTAAGCGAGCTGATTTAGCGGTGGTCATTTGTTAGTTTCCAAGTTTGTAGCCGAGTCGATGCATACTGTTCACCCAAATGGGGTTATGTTCAGTGATGCGATGAATTCATTTTATTTGAAGGATGCTTTCTCTCATGCGACCTTCAAAGGATTAGTGCTGGGCACCATGTTGCTTAAACTTGTGACGATAATTGCTAATCAATTGACATTAAAAGTTTTTTCTTAAATGTACTGAAAAAGTCCCTATTGCTAGGGGCTTTTTTGTTTATTGCAGTATTTTGGCTTGTGCTAATAGCACATTAGCAAGAACGTAAGCGGACCGAGTATGAATGAACAACTCAATGCGACATTGATGTCGTGGGTAAAATTTTTTAATGACCCTTTATGGGATTTCCTAGTTATTTTCTTGCTGGCTGTCGGTATTTTTTATACGGTCTTAACAGGTGCAGTGCAAATTCGCATGTTCTTGCAAAGTATTCGTGTCATGAAAAGCAGTCGTACAGAAGGCGAAGATGAGCATGGCCTTACACCTTTCCAAGCATTTGTAACAGGTCTTGCGAGCCGTGTTGGGGTAGGTAACATTGCTGGTGTAGCAATCGCTATCGCAATTGGTGGTCCTGGTGCAGTGTTCTGGATGTGGGTAACAGCTGTTCTTGGTATGAGCTCGGCTTTTATTGAGTCTACACTTGCTCAGCTATTTAAAGTTCGAGACAGCAAGAGCAAACAATTCCGTGGTGGACCGGCTTACTATATTACTCAAGGTTTACGTAGTAAAACCTTTGGTGTGGTTTTCGCACTAGCATTAATCTTTACTTACGGTTTTGTATTTAACTCAGTACAAATCAATGCGATTGCTAATGCATCTTCGCATGCATGGGGTTGGGACAAAGCCAATCTTATTGCTCATTTAGGTGGCGTTGATTTAGAAATCTCTTGGGTTGGTCTTGCGCTTGTCGTTATGGTTGCGTTGGCAATTTTTGGTGGTATTAAACGTATTGCTAAATTTGCAGAAATGTTCGTACCTTTAAAAGCAGGTCTTTACCTATCTGTAGCGTTATATATTGCATTAAGCAACTATGCAATTTTACCTGATGTGTTAAAACTCATTGTAACTGAAGCTTTCCATTTCAATGCTGCGGCAGGTGGTTTCTTTGGTGCTGCCGTATCAATGGCAATGATGCAAGGTATTAAACGTGGTTTGTTCTCAAACGAAGCAGGTATGGGTTCTGCACCAAACGCAGCTGCTGCGTCTGATGTAAAACATCCTGTAAACCAAGGTTTAGTACAAATGCTTGGTGTATTCGTAGATACATTTATTGTATGTACAAGTACGGCAATCATTATTTTAGTTTCTGGTGTATATCAAGACGCAGGCTTTGTTGGTGTTGAATTAACTCAACGTGCATTAGAGACTCAAGTTGGACACTGGGGATCTGACTTCCTAGCAGTTCTATTATTCTTGTTCTGTTATTCTGCTGTATTAGGTAACTATGCTTATGCCGAAAGTAACGTACAGTTCATTAATAACAACCCGAAAGTTATGTTCATCTTCCGTATTTTTGTATTGGTGATGGTGTACTTCGGTGCAATTGGTAGTGTGCCACTCGTTTGGTCAATGGCTGACTTGTTTATGGGTATCATGGCGACTATTAACTTAATCGCAATTTTACTTTTAACGCCTGTGGCTCGTACTTTGTTGAAAGACTACCGTGAGCAATTAAAGCAAGGTATTAAAGAACCAGAATTTAAAATTAATAAATATCCAGAGTTGAAGAAAAAAGTCGATTCAGATATTTGGTAATTTTCAAAAAAGCCCCTTAGAAATAAGGGGCTTTTTTTATGATGCATAAAAACACTTGAGTATAAAATTTAAACATGACAAATTAAATAAATTCACTACAGCTTTTCACAAAACGAGCAACTAAAATTGCAATTCGAAAATTAACGTCATAGTGCAAAGATGGGCCATGAAACAGCTTAAATTGTGGGTTCTCGGACTTTCTATGGTGTTGGCTGGATGCCAGACCACCTCACACTTGTCTGCCTTAAAACCGCAAACGGCAGAGGCATACTCACGTTTTGTTGATCAGCCTTTTGCCCAGCTCAAGAAACAACATAAAAAACCAGTTGTTGCGTTAGTGTTAGGTAGTGGTGGAGCCCGAGGTTATGCACATATCGGCGTGATTGAAGTTTTAGAGCAGCATGGTATTCGTCCTGATTTTATTGTTGGAACTAGTGCAGGCAGTATTGTTGGGGCAATTTATGCGAGTGGAAAAACACCTGATGAACTGCGCGATACCGCATTGAAAATGAAAGCGGCCGATGTTCGTGATATTAGTATCGGTTTAAAAGGTTTTTTTGATGGCAAAAAAGTTGAAGACTATGTAAACCAACAAGTAAATAACTTGCCGCTCGAAAAAATGAAAATACCGATGTATGTGGTTGCAACAGAGCTCAAGCATGGTACAAAAACCGTATTTAACTATGGCAATACTGGGCAAGCTGTTAGAGCATCTGCTTCAATTCCAAGTATGTTTATACCCACTAAAATTGGTAAATCTGAATATGTAGATGGCGGTTTAGTCAGTCCAGTACCTGTTGAAGTCGCTCGTGACTTAGGTGCTGATGTCATTATTGCTGTCGATATTTTGGCTCAACCGATTTATACGGAAACCTCGAATGTATGGGGGCTCTTTAACCAGAATATTAATATTATGCAAGGGCGTTTAGCTGCTGAAGAACTTCAATATGCAGATGTTGTGATTCAACCGGATTTAAGAGAAAAAGCCCATATTTTTGATGTGAAAGGCCGTGAAGCAACCATGAGAGCAGGTATAGATGCAGCAAATGCAAAACTGTCTGATATTCAGTTTGCGATTGATGAAAAAATAGCTGAACAGAATCTTTCTACCGATGGTTTAAGTGCCCAGTCAAAATAAATTATAAGCAAGTATATGAAAATTAAATAAAAGCCCGAGAAGGGCTTTTTTGTTGAAAAATAAAAGATTTGTATGTACTGACAAAAATTTTTGTATAGTGGAGCTATGCTGAAAACTACTCATGACAGATATGAGAAATTCATGCTATTTTCAAAAAAATAATTGATTTGTAACGTATTGAGGCCGATTAATTAGATGATTCAGCAACAGGTAAAACATGAGTTTCCAACATTAGAAGATATACATGCCGCTGCAGAGCGTTTAGATGGTTTAGTGGTTAAAACACCTTTTGTTTTTTCAGAAACTATTTCTAAAACCCTAGGGGCAGAAATGTGGCTGAAATTTGAAAATCTACAATTTACGGCTTCTTTTAAAGAAAGAGGCGCATTGAATAAACTTTTGAGTTTATCTGAACAAGAAAAGCAACATGGTGTAATCGCTGCTTCAGCGGGGAACCATGCACAAGGGGTTGCTTATCATGCTCAGCGTACAGGCGTAACAGCAACTATTGTCATGCCTAAATCGACGCCTAATGTGAAGGTACAACGAGTACGTGAATACGGCGCACGTGTAATTTTGCATGGGCAAGACTTTTCTGAAGCTGCTGCTGAAATGCACCGTGTCGCTCAAGAAGAATCATTAACCATTATTCATCCTTTTGACGATGCTGAAATTATTGCTGGTCAAGGTACTATCGCGCTTGAAATGCTAGGTGCCGTGCCTGACTTAGACATATTAGTGGTTCCTATTGGTGGTGGTGGTCTCATTTCTGGTATTGCGATTGCAGCAAAATCGATAAATCCTAAAATTAAGGTCATCGGGGTTCAATCGGTGGTTTACCCAAGCATGGCGAAATTGCTTTGTAATTATCAAATTGCGGTTTCATTGGGCTCAACAGTAGCTGAAGGTATTGCGGTTAAAACTCCGGGTGAGCTGACGACTCAAGTCGCTAAAGAATACGTTGATGACATTGTTGTTGTCACTGAAGACATGATTGAAGAAGCGATTGCGCTGTTACTTAACATTGAAAAAACAGTGTGCGAAGGAGCAGGGGCGACAGGTATCGCTGCAATTATGTCTCGACCAGATCTATTTTTAGGTCATAAAGTCGGGGTTGTTTTATCTGGGGGTAATATTGATACACGAGTGATGGTTTCCGTATTACAGCGTCATTTAACGCGTACTGGCCGTATGGTTCGTATTCGTGTCGAATTACCAGATAATCCGGGTGCTTTAGCGCGTTTAACTGCCATTATTGCTGAGCAAGGCGGTAATATTTATGAACTTCGACATGAACGCTTTGCAGCAACAAGCCGTGCTAAAGAAAGTGCGGTCAGTGTTGATGTCGAGTTAAAAAGTGCTCCAGATCTGGAACCTTTAATTCAGGCTATGCAGCTTGAAGGCTATATTGTTCGTAAAGAAGAGATTTAAACACAGATAACGCTATGATATAAAAGCCGTATATGGCTCTTAAGAGAGTCATATACAAAGCAATTTAAATGGATTAAATTGCAAAAAGGATGAATTTACAAAAAAACGATCAAATCCTTCAATGAAATGGGAAAAACTCACAATTCTCTAAACTTTGCCCTTCACAATTTTAAGGTTTAGGTTTTAGTATTCTCTTCATTGCAAATTTGAAGAAATATAGGGATGACAACACTCAATGTTCAAATCATTTTTTCCGTCACCACGATATTTTTTTATATCGGCGGTTATTTGGATCGCACTAAATATGGTGCTCTGGTACACAGGTGGAAACACTTGGGGAACTTTTATCGGCTTTGCTCAAGGCTATCATCAAGCTCAATTACCTGTTGGTGTTAGCCGTTTTTGGTCTCCAACTTTCTTATGGTTTTATGTCTGGTTTTTAGTCTCTACAGCATTGTTTGCTGGTTTTTGGAAAATTGTTTCCAATAATCCTTGGCAAAGATGGTCCATTTGGGGTTCTGCTTTTATTCTATTTAACATCTGGTTTGGTGTTCAGGTCAGTGTTGCCATTAATGCATGGTATGTACCGTTTTGGGACTTAATTCAAAAAATGCTTTCTGATGGAGGTGGAGATCTCTCTGCACTATACAGTGAAACTCTAGTTTTTCTTTATATTGCAATGGTCGCTGTAACCTTAGCTGTCATTAATGCTTTTTTTACAAGTCACTATGTATTTCGTTGGCGTACGGCAATGAATGAGTACTACACGGAACATTGGGAAAAGCTTCGCCATATTGAAGGTGCTTCGCAGCGTGTACAAGAAGACACCATGCGTTTTGCGACTATTATGGAGGACTTAGGTGTTGAACTGGTAAAAGCTGTGATGATTTTAATTGCATTTTTACCTATTTTATTTCAGCTCTCTAAACACGTTCCTGTTTTACCAATTGTTGGTGAGTTAAACCACTCTTTGGTATGGGCTGCAATTGTATGGGCTGCTTTTGGTACCATTTTATTAATGGTTGTTGGTATTAAATTGCCTGGTCTACAATTTAACAATCAAAAAGTAGAAGCAGCTTATCGTAAAGAATTGGTTTATGGTGAAGATCATGTCGACCGTGCAAAACCAGCTACTTTAAAAGAGCTTTTCAGTCGAGTCCGTACAAACTATTTCCGTCTCTATTTTCATTATGCTTACTTTAACTTGGTAGCAACTTGGTATAAGCAATTAGACATTTTATATAGTCTAGTGGTCTTATTCCCTGCAATTGCGAGTGGGAAGATGACGTTAGGCTTAATTAACCAAATTGGTGGTGTATTTGATAAGGTTCGTGAATCATTCCAATATTTAATTAGTTCATGGAAAACCATTATTGAGTTACTTTCGATTTACAAGCGTTTAAAAGCTTTTGAATCAATATTGCATAAATAAATGAAAACCCGCGAAAGCGGGTTTTTTTATAGGTACAAATATTTAATGAGTTGCATTATAAAAATTAAGAATAGGACCAACTAATGATTGCTGAGATTTATCTAAGGTGACTTGAATCTCTTTGTAGTTGAACGTGTCCTCATCATAATATTTGGCAATACCATGCGTTTTATTGTTCATTTGTGGAATTTGATAACTAAAAAAAGCCACTTTTTTTGAGGGATGAACGATGTTAATGAGTTTTTTAGGGTCTTTAAAACCGCCAAAATCATCTTCAACACTTTCTTTTAAAAGTTCAGGAAAATACAGCGTTGCATTTGGTAATCCACACCCAACGCAAAAAGAAGAGTCATAAAGCTCTATCGCTTGTTTTTGATCTGGACTCATTGCTAAAGCAAAACCAGTTCCATTCGCACCTGCATTTGCTTCTACATCTTGCCAGTTACGTGGAACCAGTACTAATCCTATTTCAGGTAATGCAAGAAGCTTGAGTTGTTTGGCATGTTGAGCATCGAGTTTAAAATTAAAATTACAGCTTTTAGGTGTGCATTTTTCAAAATCTTTAAGTAAACCATCCTCCATTGGGTTTTGTGCAGTAACGCCATAAAAAGGGACTGTAACGCCGTTTAAAAAATTTGCTTCTCCAAGCTTGTAGAACTGATTATCTGCTTTGCGGGTTGCATCAGAGCTATCAAACTTTGGAAAAAGAGGAGTAAAGCTTTTTACTTCTGCATAAGCAGTTGAAGTGAGACTTACCAATGCCGTGCATAATAAAAAATTTAATTTTTTCATTTTTAGAAAGTAATCAATTTAAAATCTTATATAAATCTAACATATTCTTTTAAACTATAAGGTAGTTCAAAATTGAAAACTGTTTTTAATTTCATAATAAAAACAGATTTATAGAGATATGGAAAAATGAAAAATATACTTTCAATTTGCTGTTTAGCAGCAATAAGTTCTTATAGTTTTGCTCAAGATATTAAAGGCATTTCATTTTCTCATCAAGAGTGGGAAATCTATTGTAGTAATACGGGTACTTGTAAGGCTGCTGGCTATCAAAATGAAGACAATGGTGATAATCCAGCTTCAATTTTAATAACGCGTAAAGCAGGGCCAAAACAACCTGTGCAAGTTGAGTTTGCTTTGTCTGACTATGAACAAAGCATGCCTGCAAATCAGCTTAAAAATATCCATTTTTATATCAATGGCAAAGACTTAGGGCTTGTGGCTGTAGATGGTACTGAGCTGCCAATTATGGGTAAATTAACTAGTTCACAAGCCAATGCTGTACTGCAGCAGTCTAAACAGAAAACTGAAATTGTATTTAAAAATGCGCAACATGAATGGAAAATTTCTGATGCTGGTATGACTGCTGTGTTATTAAAAATGGATGATTTTCAGAAGCGTATTGGGACCGTTGGTGCTTTAGTCAAAAAGGGCAGTGCCAATGAAAATCAAGTGCTGATGCCTGAACCAAAACTAGTTGTAAAACGTATTAAAACGGCAACTAAACCTTACTTAACTTTACAGCCAAAAAATAAACAGTACCAAACAATATACCGTAGCCTGATGGCAGCTAAACCGAATCCGAAAGAAGACGGCTTTTGTGAAGGCGTTTATGGCGGTAATAGTGATGGAGCTGAACCACAAGAAATTGACCTATATAAATTAACCAATCAAAAAGCTCTGGCGACTACATTGTGTTGGAGAGGGGCTTATAACGAAGGGTATGGAGCTTGGGTACTCGATGAGTCTTTAAATGGTAAGGCAACGTTTGTGACCGAGTCCGCTTCAGATTTCGATAGCGGTATGATCAGCAGTTCTCAAAAGGGACGAGGTATTGGAGATTGTTGGGCAAGTGAAGAATGGGTCTGGGATGGCAAGAGTTTTGTGCATACTAAGGATATGTGGACAGGGATGTGCAAAGGCTTGGCAGCAGGTGGGGTGTGGGAGCTTGATCGAATAGAGTCTGTGGTGAAATAACTATTTTGCGGTTACAGAGTCATAACAGGTAACTTTGGTGACTCTGTGATAAAAAGAACAGATTGTTTATTGGAGCTAGACCTATGTCACGTCATCTTTACGCTATTGCTCGCCATAAGTTTTCACATCTGAGTCGTTCAATATGTGTGGCGGCGGCTGTACTAGGCACAACACAAATTGCAATGGCGGGTCCAACGGTCGATCAGCTCAGTGATTGTCTTGTTAAAGCGACAACAGCTTCAGATAAAACTACAGTGCTTCAGTGGACATTTACGGCTTTAGCAGCTCATCCCGATCTAAAAGCATTTAGTAATGTAACGCCTGAGCAAAAAGATCAGTTAGATCAAAAACTGGCTCAAGTTTTACAACGGGTGATTGTGGAGCAATGTTCTACCCAAACTAAAGCTGTGATTAAGGCAGAAGGTGTTAAGGCAGTTGGAGAAGCTTTCCAACAGTTAGGTCAAAGTGCTGGTGAAGATATTGTTAAAGACCCAGCTGTTAAACAGCAGTTACAAGGTACATTGCGTTATATCGATTTAAATAAATTAGTGACGACGTTTTTAACACCAGAAATTTGGAATAAATTAGGGATTACAAGATAAAAATCTAGTTTTCTATTTTAGTAATAAAGCCTGCTATCTAAGAGCAGGCTTTATTGTATTTGGGATAAAGAGATCTCTTTAGATCGTAATTGTAGCCCCTAAAACTTTCACAAATTGAGCTAACCAAGCTGGATGTGCAGGCCAAGCTGGAGCAGTCACCAAATGTCCATCTGTAACGGCATCAGTTACAGCAATATCTGCATATTGACCACCTGCGAGTTTTACTTCGACAGCACATGCTGGATAAGCAGAACAGAGGCGGCCTTTTAAAATGTCAGCCGCTGCGAGTAACTGAGCGCCATGGCATACGGCTGCAATTGGTTTTTTCACTCGATCGAACTCACGTACAATTTCGACAACACGTTCATTCATGCGTAAATACTCTGGTGCACGACCACCCGGAATAACTAGACCTACATAATCTTCGGTATTAACGGCATTAAAATCATAGTTAATCGCGAAGTTATGACCACGCTTTTCGCTATAAGTTTGCTCACCTTCAAAGTCATGAATTGCAGTCGCAATATGGTCACCATTCTTTTTATTCGGGCAAACCGCATGCACGGTATAACCTAAACTAGTTAAGAACTGGAAAGGAACCATAGTTTCATAGTCTTCAGCATAGTCACCGACTAACATTAAAATCTTTTTAGACATGATTTATCCCTCTTTTTAAAATATAAGTGATTTCTATTTTTAATTTAAATTAGCATAACGGTAGTGTGATTTTTAGGAAAAAGCTCATTCTTTAGTCGAAGAGTGTTTCGTAAGTGATATAAAAAAAGCCTCGATAAATAGAGGCTTTTAAATTTATGGGATCTACTTTTTATAACTCACAAGCTTTACCTTCATATTCATGACGGTTTACAACGTATTCTTGACCATTCCATCGATAAATAGCAGAACAGAAGCCTGGTCCCCCATTTTCAATATCAGGCCAGCCATCTTTGCCTTTAGTTTTCAAAAAGGTGGGAAGGCCAGAGTTGCTAAAGAGTTTTTTCCATCGACCATCTTTTTGCTGTGAAACAATATAGTAGCCAACCCCTGTATTGCCATAACACATACTGCTACTATCTTGAATAACTGCATCTTTATGACCATCACCATTTAAATCTTTATAAATAATAATTTCACCAGTATCACAGTTACCTTTCCAGCCATGTTTCGTTTTTTTGAAATTTGCAGCTTTAAAAATAGATGCTACTTCACTCTTTGGGACTTGAACCGTTTGAGCAAAAAGTGTCGAGTTTATTAACAATAAAGAAGCAGTAATAAGTAATTTATTTATCATGAGTAACCTGTTCAGCATAGTTTTAGCTTAAAAATTATTGTGGATTCATTGCATTTTAAAATAGATAAAAAACCCGCTCTAAAGCGGGGTTTTCTAAAAGCTAGATTGGTTTAACCAATCAATTTTTTCATTAATTCATTGACTTGAGCAGGGTTAGCTTTACCCTTAGAAGCTTTCATGACTTGACCAACAAGACCGTTAAAGGCTTTCTCTTTACCAGACTTGTACTCTTCAACCATTTTTTCATTGGCTGCAAGTACTTCTTTAATGATCGCTTCAATTGCACCTGTGTCGGTTTCTTGCTTTAAGCCTTTTTCCGCAATAATGTCGTCGGCAGATTTACCTTCCGATTCCCACATAAAGCCAAAGACTTGTTTTGCAATCTTACCGCTAATGGTGTTGTCAACAATGCGTGCAATCATGCCGCCAAGCTGTTCAGCAGAAACAGGTGAGTCAGCCAAATCTAGGCCTGCTTTGTTTAAAGCACCAGAGAATTCGCCCATTACCCAGTTTGCAGATACTTTACCTTGCTTCGCACCGCCAGCAGCAGCCACAACAGCTTCATAGAAGTCTGCCATTTCGCGTGAGAGCGTAAGTACATGTGCATCGTACTCAGTTACACCAAAGTCTGCGATAAAGCGTGCACGACGTGCGGCAGGAAGCTCTGGGAGAGCAGCGCGAGCAGCTTCGATTTGCTCATCTGCAATAATCACTGGTAACAAATCTGGATCTGGGAAGTAGCGGTAATCGTTCGCTTCTTCTTTAGAACGCATTGAACGCGTTTCCATTTTGTTTGGATCGAACAAACGAGTTTCTTGGTCGATACTTCCGCCGTATTCCAAAATTTCCATTTGGCGTTCAATTTCAACATTGATCGCTTGCTCAATGAAACGGAATGAGTTGAGGTTTTTAAGCTCACAGCGTGTACCAAACGGTTGGCCCGGACGGCGTAAAGACACGTTACAGTCCGCACGGAATGAACCTTCTGCCATGTTACCGTCAGAAATACCTAACCAACGTACTAATGTGTGAATCGCTTTGATATAAGCAACCGCTTCTTCAACTGAACGCATGTCTGGTTCAGAAACGATTTCAAGCAAAGGTGTACCGGCACGGTTTAAGTCAATGCCAGACATGCCTTCAAATTGGTCATGTACAGATTTACCCGCATCTTCTTCAAGGTGAGCACGAGTTACACCAATACGTTTAGTCGTACCATCTTCAAGTTGAATGTCGATGTGACCCAAGCCCACAATCGGGTTATCCATTTGGCTAATTTGATAGCCTTTTGGTGAGTCAGGGTAGAAGTAGTTTTTGCGTGCAAACACAGATGCTTGGTCGATGTAAGCATCGATACCCAAACCAAAGCGAATTGCAAGATCAACCACTTTTTCATTCAAAACAGGGAGTACACCCGGCATTGCCAAGTCGACAAGGCTCGCTTGTGTATTTGGGTCTTGACCAAACTCAGTCGATGAACCTGAGAAAATTTTAGAATTGGTTGCAAGCTGAGTGTGAATCTCAATACCAATAACGACTTCCCAACCGTCAATCAATTTCAACTTTTGAGCTTCAGCCATTATGCATTCTCCTCAGCAATTGCCGCACGTTTAGTATGGAAATCGGTATTTTGTTGGTATTGATGAACAATCGACAACAGTTGTGATTCTGACCAGTAGTTACCAATTAATTGTAAGCCTACAGGTAAACTGTCTTTATCAAAACCAACAGGAGCATTAATAGCTGGTAAGCCTGCTAAGTTCACTGCAAGTGTATAGATATCGCCTAAATACATTTCAGTTGGGCTTAAGTTCGCACCAATTTTATATGCAGTTGTTGGAGCAGCAGGAGCCGCAATCACATCTACATTTTCAAATGCTTTTAAGAAGTCTTGTTGAATTAAACGACGTACTTTTTGTGCTTTTACATAGTAAGCATCGTAATAACCTGCAGAAAGCGCATATGTACCAATAAGGATACGACGTTGAACTTCTGGACCAAAGCCTTCTGAACGAGAGCGTTTGTAAAGATCCATCAAGTCTGCCGGGTTTTCACAGCGGTAGCCGTAACGAACGCCATCGTAACGAGATAAGTTAGATGATGCTTCTGCTGGCGCAATGAGGTAATACGTCGGTACATAAGCTTCAGTCATGTTGAGATCGATCTCAACAAGCGTAGCACCCATTTCTTCAAGCTTTTTCAAAGACTCTTCAACACGTGCTTTTACGTCGGCATCTAAGCCAGCAACGTTAAAGTACTGTTTAGGAATACCAATGCGTAAACCTTTTACAGATGTGTTATTCAAGTTTGCAACGTAGTCATCAACCTCTTTTTTAACCGAAGTCGAGTCTTTTGCATCGTGACCTGCAATTACATTCATCAGGTAAGCACAGTCTTCAGCAGAGCGTGCCATTGGACCTGCTTGGTCTAAAGAGGATGCATAAGCAATAATGCCGAAGCGAGATACACGACCATAAGTTGGTTTTAAGCCTGTTAAGCCACAGAAAGAGGCAGGTTGACGAATTGAGCCACCTGTATCAGTACCCGTAGCGAAAGGCGCTAAATCAGCCGCTACAGCCGCAGCAGAACCACCTGATGAGCCGCCAGGAACATGGTCAAGTGCCCACGGGTTACTTGTTGCACCAACATATGAGCTTTCAGAAGTTGAGCCCATCGCAAACTCATCCATGTTCACTTTACCTAAAGTGACAAGACCAGCTGCTTTAGTTTTTTCAACAACAGTTGCATCGTAAGGAGAAATGAAGTTGTCTAGTATTTTTGAACCGGCAGTTGTTTTAATGCCTTTGGTACAAAAGATATCTTTGTGAGCAAGTGGAATACCCGTTAAAGCAGTTGCATTACCCGTTTTTAAGGCTGCATCGGCTGCATCTGCTTCAGCAAGCGCTTGCTCAGGCGTAACCGTCACGTAGCTTTTTACCAGTGGGTCAATTTTAGCAATACGTTTTAAATAGTGTTCAGTCAGTTCGCGAGATGAAAACTTCGCTTGGCTTAAGCCTTCAGCAAGTTCACGAATTGATAAGCGATGTAAATCAGTCATGAGTAAAATTTCTTTACATTCAAAATTGGGAAGATGGATTAATTGACTAAAAGTTATTCAATCACGCGAGGAACAAGATACAAACCATCTTGAGTTGCAGGTGCAACAGCTTGGTATTCATCTCGATGATTGCTTTCAGTTACCACATCAGCACGTAAAGGTTGAGGATTGTCAAAAGGACTCTTCAAAGGTTCTACGCCTTCCGTATCAATGCCTTTTAAGGTTTCCATCATGCCTAAAATTTTATTTAGACTTTGAGCATATTCAGCAGATTGCGTATCATTGAGCGACAATCGAGCAAGATTGGCGATTGCTGAAACTGTTTGTGCATTTAAATCTGCTGAATGCTGTGCATCCGATGTAGACATAACATCACCTAATCAGTATTAAAAATTTTCAAAATATCGTGCGTTATAATAAGCGATTGACTTGTTCAAATCATCACATTTAGTTTAAAGTTGCCACCTTGCATCCACATGAAAGTTTAACTGAGAACGAACCGTGATTCTAAAACGACTAATTGGCTTGTTTTCGCCGGATCTAGCCATTGATTTAGGTACAGCAAATACACTTATTTATGCACCAGGCCGCGGCATTATATTAAATGAACCAACAGTTGTGGCAATTCGTCACAGTGGTTCACAAAAAATTGTTGCTGCTGTAGGGCTGGATGCGAAACAAATGTTAGGCCGTACGCCTGCAAATATTTCTGCAATTCGTCCAATGAAAGACGGTGTAATTGCAGACTTTGAAGTGACTGAAACCATGCTGAATCAGTTCATTGGTAAAGTTCACGAAAAACGTTTGTTCCCACCTGCACCTCGTGTAGTTGTATGTGTACCATGTAAATCAACTTTGGTCGAGCGCCGTGCAATTCGTGAAGCCGTATTTAATGCGGGTGCCCGTGATGTGCGCTTAATTGAAGAGCCAATGGCTGCTGCAATTGGTGCGGGTATGCCAGTTGAACAAGCATGTGGTTCTATGGTTGTGGATGTTGGTGGTGGTACAACTGAAATTGCAATTATCTCATTGCAGGGTTGTGTCTATGCCGATTCTTTACGTATTGGTGGCGATGTATTTGATGAGCAAATCATTAACTATGTTCGTAAAGCTCACGGTTGCGTAATTGGTGAAACCACAGCGGAAATCATTAAGAAAGAAGTTGGTATGGCTGTTTCTGATGGTACAACATTAGAAATTGAAGTACGTGGTCGTAACCTTGCAGAAGGTGTGCCTCGTGCTATTACTGTAACTTCTGACGAAATTACTCAAGCGATTTCTGATCCGTTACAAAGCATTGTAAGCGCGGTGAAATCTGCTCTTGAACAAACGCCTCCTGAACTTTCTTCTGATATTGCTGAGCGTGGTATTGTGTTGACAGGTGGCGGTGCATTACTTCGTAACCTCGACAAATTATTAGCGCAAGAAACTGGTTTACCAGTTGTTGTTGCTGAAGATCCTCTTACTTGTGTGACCCGTGGTGGTGGTAAAGTATTAGAATTCTTCGACAACCCGAACCATGACATGCTTTTCGTCGGTTAAGTTTAAGGATTAGGCGGTGCAACCGAATATTTTTTCAAGACAGCCGCCATCTTTCCGCTCGTTTATTATTGCGGTCATTACATGCTTGGTTGTGCTGTTCTTTGATTGGCGCATGCCTTATGTAATTCAGCCAGCAAGGGATGTCTTGTACGCTGCATATAATCCAATTTATGCGCTTGCAAGCTATCCGGTACTGTCGAGAGAATGGCTGAATCAACAAACTAAATCAGAAACACAACTGCGCCGTGAAAACACTGCAATGCAGGCTGAGTTGTTACAGGCTCAGGTTCGTTTGCAGAAACTGTCTGAATTGTCTGCTGAAAATACCCGATTACGTGGTTTACTCGATACACCATTAATTATTGATGGCCGTATGGAAATTGCCGAAGTAATTGGAACAGATGCCGATCCGCTACGTCACATTATCATTATTAACCGTGGTTCAATGGATCACCTTAAGGTTGGTCAAACGGTTCTGGATGATAAAGGGATTATGGGGCAAATCATTAATGTATACCCTCATAGTTCACGTGTGATGCTACTTTCTGATAAAGAGCATTCACTTTCTGTTCGTTTAGAGCGTACAGGCATGCGTGCGATTGTTTCGGGAACTGGTGATTTAGGTCGTTTGAAAATGGAATACGTTCCAACCAGTGCAAATATTCAGGTCGGTGATAAAGTATTAAGTTCGGGCTTAGGTGAGCATTTCCCAGCAGGCTATGCGGTCGGTACGGTGGCTAAAATCCGTCGCCATAATTCAGGTGAATTTGCTGAAATTGATATTACGCCAGCTGCTCAACTTGCAACAGGACATCACGTGGTTGTGCTTTTCTCTGACTCATTAGCGAAGGAGCAACCATATGCCGATCGCTAAATTGAAACGTGAGAAGCGTAAAGATCCACTATGGGGAATTATACTCTCTGTTATCGTGGGTTCTGTGCTCATGGTTTACCCGCTTTCCTACGATATTTCTGGCTGGCGTCCATTGTTCATGCTTATGATCATGTTATTTTGGGTCGTTTGCCAACCAACATGGTGTGGGGTGTGGTTTGCATTTGGCATGGGAATTTTTACAGATCTATTGCTTGATGCACCTTTGGGCCTAAATGCTTTAAGTTTTGTTATTGTTACCTTTGTAACCCGTTTTTTAATACGTGAACGTCGGATTTTGACTTTCGTTAATTTATGGACGATTGCCATTTTAGTGATTATTGCGCACTTGGCATTTATGTGGGTAACCCAAACCATGGGCGGCATTCATTTTTCGATTGCTCGACATTGGCAACCGTTAATAACAAGCATTTTAACTTGGCCTGTTGTTTACTATTGTTTAGCAAAATGGCGCATTTAATTTTAGCTTCAAGTTCTCCGCGTCGCAGAGAGCTCTTACAACAGTTGGGCTTAAATTTTGAAGTTTATAGCCCTGATATTGATGAATCTGTTCATGACGGTGAGCTGGTTCATCAATATGTTGAGCGTTTGGCAAGAGAAAAAGCTCAAGCCGTATTAAATATTTTTCCAGATTCAATTGTTATTGCTGCCGATACAAGTCTTGGGCTTGATGGTCAGATTATTGGTAAACCTGACTCAAAACAGCATGCTTTTGAAATTTGGAAACTATTATCTGGCCGTTGGCATGATGTGTTTTCCGGAATTTGTATTGCGACACAGCAGCAAATCTTGAGTCAAGTGGTGCAAACACAAGTTGAGTTTGCATCAATGACTACGCCAGATATGGAAGACTATTGGGCCACAGGAGAACCTGTAGGGAAGGCCGGTGCATATGCAATTCAAGGAATTGCTTCGCAATATATTCCCAAAATTCAAGGAAGTTATAGTAATGTGGTAGGGCTTCCTTTGTACGAATTTTCACAGTTATTCAAAAGAGTGAAGACATAAGGGGTTGTTGATAATTCTTGATTGAATTGCATTGTCGATGAATAGTGGACAAAGCTACATTAACAGTCCCTCTGACTCTTTAATAAAAATTTTATAATGCTTTGAGTTTATGTATGTCAGAAGAACTACTTATTAATGTCACACCTATGGAGTGTCGGGTGGCATTAATCGAAAATGGAACTGTTAATGAGCTGTATGTTGAACGTACAGTGAAACGAGGACTTGTCGGCAATATCTACAAAGGTAAAGTTGTCCGTGTGCTTCCAGGCATGCAAGCGGCTTTTGTTGATATCGGCTTATCTAGAACAGCCTTTTTGCATATTAATGATATGGTTTGGCCTCGTTCACAGCCAACACCTAATGTTTTTGAATTACTTCATCCGGGGCAAATTCTAACCGTTCAGGTGATGAAAGATATGCTTGGTACGAAAGGCGCTCGCCTGAGTACAGATCTTTCAATTCCTTCTCGCTATTTAGTTCTTATGCCATATGGTAACCATATTGGTGTTTCACAGCGTATTGAGTCTGAAGAAGAGCGCGAACGCTTACGCAATATCATCGAAGGTATTCAGGCAGAGCATAATCTACCTGGTAGTGTGATTGTTCGTACTGCTGCAGAAGGCGTAGATGATGCTGAGATTGCTCAGGACATGTGTTATCTCAGTAAGCTATGGGAATATATTCAGCGTAAACAAGTTGATGTTGCAGTTCCTTCTTTAATTTTTGAAGAGCTACCACTACCACAACGAATTATTCGTGATTTGGCCAGTGAGGAAACTGCAAAGATTTATGTCGATTCGAGAGAGATTCACGGCAAACTGCGTGAGTTTGTAGATGAATTTGTTCCGAATATGCAAAGTCGCCTGATTCACTACCCAGGTGAGCGCCCGTTATTTGATCTCTATAACGTTGAAGAAGATATTCAAAAAGCGCTACAAACACGTGTTGCCCTAAAGTCTGGTGGTTATTTAATGATTGACCAGACTGAGGCTATGACTACGATTGATGTCAATACAGGCTCTTATGTCGGTGGTCGTAGTCTTGAAGATACTGTCTTTAAAACCAATATGGAAGCGACTCAAGTCATTGCACGTCAGCTTAGATTACGAAATCTAGGGGGTATTATCATTATTGATTTTATTGACATGCAAGAAGCGATTCACCGTGAAGAGGTGATGCGTCAGTTTGAGAAAATGCTTGAACGTGATCATGCCAAAACCAAAATCACACAGGTGTCTGAACTTGGCTTAGTTGAAATGACACGTAAACGAACACGTGAATCGTTAGAACACTTGTTATGTGAGTCGTGTCCAACGTGTCAGGGGCGTGGTTTTGTCAAAACAGCGGAGACAGTGTGTTACGAAATATTTCGAGAGATATTACGATATACGCGTGCATTTGAGTCAACGAGTGGCTTTACTGTTGTTGCCCATCCTTCTGTGATTGACCGATTATTAACTGCAGAAGCCCCTGCAGTGGCTGATTTAGAGCACTTTATCAACAGAGTTATTAAATTTCAGGTCGAAAATTTATATACGCAAGAGCAATACGATATCATTTTAAGTTAAAGTTGTAACAAGATATCGCTTAATCCTTGTTACAACTGAAATTTTACTTTCATTCATGAATTTTAAATACTACTTACGTACAGTAGCCCTAGACGTTCTCCCCATTTAAAACGTCTTAGCAAACAATAAGAGGTATAACCCATGAATGTAAGTGAAAACTTAATTAGCAACGGTCTTAAACATGTTTTAGAAAGCACGCCAGTAAATAGCTGCTATATGTTGAATGACCAAGGTAAAGAAGTACCGATCACAACTGCAATGATTCGCTCAGTATGTCATCAGTTGCTTAACCAGTGCCGCACAATCAAAAAATAAGGGGCCAATTCAAAGCCCCTTAATTTTTTAACTCGCTGAATGATGTTTCAGATGTTTCTCTTCAATAATTTCTTCAAAACGTTGAATCTCATCTTCAAGATGAGTTAAAAGGTTTTGCATTTTAGGTAAAGCATTTCGACATGCTGTTAAACCTACTTCCAGCTTATCTAAATAGCTCGTCATCGTAATATTGAGTGCTTGTCCATCCATGACAATAGAAGCAGGGTAGAGCGCATCTAATTTCGCACCATTCCAATAAAGTGGCTCACGTGGGCCTGGTACATTGGAAATGACTAAATTGAATGCCTGACGCTTAGGAAGCATCCCAGACATGATATTTAGACCTGCCGGACCATAAACCACAGCGCTATAGTTTAAAATCTCGTTTGCAGTCATGCGGCTAAAGCGTTGCTTTGAATTTTGCATACTACGACGAATAATTTCGAGTCGTTCTAGAGGTTGGTCTTTATGGGTCCCCAAATTCGCTAGAATCATCGTAATGCGGTTACTCACGTCAGAATCATCTGTGCGTAGTGAAGCGGGCACCATCGCAATAAGAGGCTTTTTAGGCAAGCTATTATGGCTAATCAGGTATTCACGTAGGGCACCTGAACAAACAGCAAGTACGACGTCATTGATGGTCACACCAAGCGCTTTAGAAATCTTTCTAAGGCGACTTAACTCGAAAGATTGGGCTGCAAAGCGACGTGAAGCACTTACGCGCTGATTTAAAATAGAAACTGGGGCCTGAAAAGTCGAAACATAGTCAGGATTTTTCCCCATTTCTTTAAAAATAGTTTGTGATAACTCATGCATAACTTTAGGTGTAACCTTAAGCTGTGACTTGATGCCTCCCAAAATACTTTTGATTTTACTGGTACTTGGTTTTGGCACTTTTAAGCGCTTTGTTCTTTTACTTTCTACACACCAAAGGGGAACTACATGTTTTTCTTGTGGGGTCTTAGATAGAGACTTTTCAATTAAACGCATACCCGCAACGCCATCTACCATGGCATGATGAATCTTAAAGTACATCGCGAAACGATTACCTTCGATTCCTTCAATAATGTCGCACGTCCAAAGCGGTTTTGCTCGGTCAATTAAAGAACTATGCTGCTGCGAAATATAAACCAGTAACTCACGGATTCGGCCAGGGTGAGGCAGGGCAATATGACGGAAATGGTGATCAATATCGAATTCTTCGTCTTCATCCCAAAATAAGCCATTCAAGCGGTTATTGAAGGGTGGGACAGGAATACTTTTTGATTGGCGAATTTCTTCTACTAAATCACGTACAAAAGTTTCAGGGACATTTTCAGGAATTTCAAATAAAAACAATCCGCCAACATGCATCGGTTGTTGCCGTTTTTCTAGTGATAGAAAAATAAAATCAATAGGGTGTAATGGACGCATAACTCGTTGTGCCTCATGCTTTTTTCTAAGAAGCCCTTAACTGAGCTCTTATTAGAATTATAGAACCGTAAAATTTAGTATATAGCGTTTATTACAGATTAAATATGACTTTGTGTACGAGATATAACTGTAAAAAAAACCACTGATTCATCAGTGGTTTTTTTATACCAGACTATTTTTTTAAGTTGCCTGCATGTAAGCCACATTCTTTTTGCGTTGCTTCTTCCCACCACCAGCGTCCTTCGCGTTCATGTTGGTTTGGAAGTACTGGACGCGTACATGGTTCACAGCCAATAGAAACAAAACCACGCTCGTGTAGAGGGTTGTATGGAATTTCCATCATACGGATGTAACTCCACACATCGGCACTAGACCAGTTCGCAAGCGGATTATATTTAATAAGTTGCTTGCCTGGGCCTGAGAAACCAGCATCAGCTTGTACCACTGGAATTTCAGTACGTGTACCCGGACTTTGATCTTTACGTTGACCTGTAATCCAGCCATCTAAAGTCGCAAGTTTTTTACGTAAAGGTTGAACTTTTCTAATACCACAACATTCTTGGTGCCCATCTGTAAAAAAGCTGAATAAACCTTTTTCGTTTACCATGTTTTGAACAGCTTCAGATTCAGGGAAACAAATTTCGATATTGATATTGTAGTGTTTACGGACAGTTTCAATAAACTGATAAGTTTCGGCATGGAGGCGACCAGTGTCGAGACTAAAGACACGGAACGGCTTACCCAAACGTGAAGCAATATCGATTAAGACAACATCTTCTGCTCCCGAAAAAGAAATTGCAATTTCACCTTGTTGGCTTAATGCAAGTTCTAAAATCTCACGTGGGCTTTTAGCTGCATATTCAGCCGCGAGAGCATCTACGATATCAATAGTCGGAATAACGGTCATGGGTGTTCCTGGCAAAAGGCTTGGGCGCATTGAGTTATGAAAAATATTCTAAAGGATAGTAAATAAATTGCTTAGCACTTTAATTTCGATCCTTATGAATAAAATTGATTTGATCAATAACAGCGCAAATCTGAAAATCTTAATGGTATGATACAGCAATTTTTAACCAACGTTGGAAGCATTCATGGAAATCGTATGCCTAGATCTTGAAGGGGTTTTAGTTCCTGAAATCTGGATCAATTTCGCAAAAAAAACAGGGATTAAAGAACTAGAAGCAACAACTCGTGATATTCCGGATTATGATGTTTTAATGACTCAGCGTCTGAATATTTTAAAACAACATGGTTTAGGCCTAAACGACATTCAAGAAGTCATTGCCGAGATGGGACCGTTACCAGGCGCCAAAGAGTTTGTTGAATGGGTGAGCAATCATTTCCAACTGGTGATTTTGTCCGATACTTTCTATGAGTTTGCTCATCCTTTGATGAAGCAATTAGGCTGGCCAACAATTTTCTGTCACAAATTAGAGACTGACGAAAATGGCATGATTACGGCTTATAAACTACGCCAACCAGATCAAAAGCGTGAGTCAGTTAAAGCGCTTCATGGTTTAAATTTCCGTGTAATCGCTGCTGGTGACTCTTATAACGATACAACGATGCTCGGTGAAGCTGATCATGGCTTCTTGTTTGATGCACCTGCAAATGTTATTGCTGAGTTTCCACAGTTTCCAGCAATTAATGGCTATGATGCACTAAAAGAAGCAATTCGTTCAGTTTCGCAGCGTAATATTCCCGCTTAAGAATGGTCAATAAAAAAGGCGCTTCAAGCGCCTTTTTTATATGAATGAGTTTGAAACTTAGAATTTATAACCAAGTTTTAAACCATAAGCGATCGCGTTATTGTCAGAGAACTCTGCAACATATTGATCGCTACCAGCTTGGGCACCAGTTTGTGCTTTAGCATCACCCAACCAGAAGTATTTCACACCACCAGCAATAAATGTTTGTGGAGTAGGGCTATATTGAACGCCTACACCTACGTTCCAGTAACCTTCTGTTGGACCTAATGTAGTTACAGGGTTACCTGCGCCAGAGTCCCAACCTACAGAGATATTACCTGCCCATTTTTCATTGAGTTTACGACCTACACCAGCATTCACTGTCCATTGATCGTCTGAATATTCAACTAAGTTAAAACCATTTGGACGACCAACGAGAGGACCAACAACTTGTGAAAGTTGGCCAAATTTGTATGGTTGAATCGCGAAATCTTTCCAGTTCACCCAACGTACGTTAGCAAATGCAACAGTATTTGCCATGATACCTGTTTGGAAATCAAAGTTTACTGATTGAGGTGTCGTGATTGTTGTATCAGCTGAACTATTCGCAATTGCAGCAGCAGCTGCATCTTGTCCTAAAAGTGATAAAGCTGGAAGAGTAGGGATTTTTTCGCGAATATTTACGTCATGATCAATTTCAGAACGATAAGTTAAAGAAGCTTTAAGTGCAATTTCAGGAATTTGATATGCAACACCAGCTAACCAACCCGCTCCACCTGTTTCTTTAATGTCGGCATCATAACCGTTATAAATACTATAAGCTTGCCCGCGTAAACTTACATTTCCTTTGATCGTTTGATAAACACCACCCGCGTAGATATTCCAGTTTTGAGTTGGTTGGAAACCAAACACAAAAGATAAGTTTTGAGTATCAACTTTAACTTTTGTATTACCAGTTCCAAGCAAACCGTTGACTCGCTTTAAACCTGCATCTACTTGTGCTGCAACGCCTTGTTTTACACCAGCATCAATAACTGCTTTAGTTGTTGGGTCGTTATTGTAGGCATTTAGTGTTGCTGCAAATTGTGCTTGACCTGCTGGAGTAGATAAATTAACCCCTTGTGCTTGAAGAGCTGCGCCAACACGTTGATTTGCTGTTAAATTATTAAAAGTTGTATTAATAGTATTTGTACGGATAGTATCTAATGCTGCTGGAGCTAAAATAGTATTAGACGGGTCAGAAACAAAGACATTCTGACCACTGTACTCAGCATCCGCTCCAAATGGTTGGTCGTAAAGTAAACCAAAAGAAAACTTATCGTTGAGTTGTAATTTTAGTGCGGCATTTGGGAAATAATAATCATTACCCATATCATCAATATTACGACGTGTTGCACTTACCCCAGCTTCTTTACCCTCTACAGTTGGATCTAAAATAGTGATACCTGCTTCGAAGTAGTTATTCGGTTGTAAAAATGCGGACATCGATTGTCCAGAGCGATCCAAAGCTGCCGCAAAAACCCCAGTTGCAGGCAGCGTTGCTAAAATCATTGCAGTGCTCAGATGTTTTAATTTCATTTTAATCTTTCCTTGAACTTCAAGACATTTTTTTAAAAGTAACAGAGTTAAACCGTTTAAACTGTGTTGCTTTCAAAGCTTTTAATTACAAGTTTCAAAGCTTTGATAACTCCATGTAACAAAAATAGCATAATTACACTAAGAGTAAATCTGTTATATGAACTGAAGAGTACTCACTTTTTATACAAAAAAAGTCAATAAAGGATGAAATATGAAGGAATATTTACATTAATAAACCAATTTAAATAACTGATATTTATATTTTTTATCTATTAGTAATAAGCTTTGTTTTTATGACATTTTTGTCATAAATTCAAAAAAAATGGTCAAAGATTTTTTTGTAAAAATATGAATTGATTGGTTATGAATTGAGTATTAGTTATCATTTTTACTGGATAAGTCTAGTTTCTTTACATGTGTATATTATTGATTAAGTTTTATATTCCTAAATACCCAGTGAAAATTGAGCAAATTTTTTGACCATTTGATCAATTTTTATAAGGGTTTAATTACTACTTCTAATTCTCTATAACTTAAAAGAATAACCAAAAATGAAAAATAGGTCTGGTTATTCTACTTTTAGAGCTAAAACATAGTATTAAAGGGGATATAACTTTTCATCAAATTCTTCAAGTTTGGGAAACTTTAAAGGTTCGAGCTGGTCGAGGTGAGTAAGGTACGTTATATAGTCCTCAAGAATGGTTTCTCGTGCTTCTTGGCTAATATAAGGTACATGATAGGCAATGAATGGTGGAAGAACTTCAAAGCCAGTATAAGCTAAGGTACCGCGTTGAATAGGTGATAGATAATGCTCTATTGGTCCGTGAATAGAGTTCTCGCCAAACATATGCGTTCTACCGCCCAGTGTTAAACAGAGCATCGCTTTTTTACCCGCCATCCCACCATGGTTATAAAAGCGTTTTCCGCCATAAAAAAGTCCTGAAACGAATACGCGATCAATCCATCCTTTTAAAATGGCTGGGACAGAGGTCCAGTAAAGAGGAAAGTTTAAAATGATCAAATCTGCTCGTTTTACCTTTTCAATTTCCGCTTGAATATCAGATGCTAAAAGGTTTTGCTTGATGGCATTACGTTGTTCTAATGCGTAGTTGAAATAGTCGGGCTGATTGAGTTCTAAAAAATCCTCTTTAGAAGCTACAGGGTTGAACTGCATTGCATACAAGTCAGAAACTTCTACATGATGACCCAACTTTTTAAAGATTTGTTGAGCTGTCGTTTTCAGCGATGTTGTAAAAGACTGTGGCTCTGGATGAGCATGAACAATTAGGATATTCATAAGGTGACCTGTCTTCTTTTCAGAAATTGTGCTGTGTAGCGTGATTCAGTGGATTCCGCTTTGAACAACTATGCATCAATTTAAAAACGTGGCATAGTTCATGAACTGACAGTTTTTACCATTTGACGCCACAATTATGATTGCTAATGGATCACGCATGAATCCAGAATTACCCGGAACTTATATTAATTTATTAGTTGATATGGTTAAGCGCTGGAATATCTCGGGTGATCAGCTTTTAGATGGAAGTGGCATAACATTAGAACAATTAACTAAACCCTATTGGTATGTTGAATTTAATGCTTTAAACAAACTTCTTGAACATGCTATTGAGCTCACTCATGAGCCAGCATTAGCGGGTTATTTGGCTTTGGAAATGAAAGCATCTTGTTATGGTTCGGTGGGTATGGCGGCCATGGTCTGTGCAAATTTAGAAGAAGCCCTAAAAACACTTGAACAATTTATTGGATCACGTTGTGATGCATTTAAGCCAGAGTTAAAACAAGAACAAGATAATATTTACTGGTCTATACGCCAGCCTTTGAAAGCTTTTCAGTTGAGACCAAATGCTACTATTTTTTTGTTATTAGGTTTTGTTCAAATCGCGAAGCATCTAACAGGATTATCTTCTTTAGGTACCGTTAAGTTAAATATGTCTGAACCCGTCGGTTTTTCAAAACTAAAAGAAGAATTGGGTGTAGATTGTTTATTTAATGAAAAACATAATGCCTGGATTTTTCCAAAAAAATATTTATCGCAGCCTATCCTAACAGCCGACCCGATGCTTGCACCTTTACTAAAAGCACAGTGTAAAAAAGATATAGATAAACTGAAGTTACGCAGCGGATGGAAAGCAGAAATTAGTCACGTAATTAAAAAATTATTGATGAATAATCAGGGAGAAATGTTAAAAGTTAAGCAAGTCGCTCAAATAATGAATATGTCAGAGCGTAGCCTGCAACGATATTTGGCAACCGAGAATACAAGTTTTTCAGCATTAGTTGATTTAACTCGAAAAGAACATGCGCATAATCTTTTAGAAAATAGTGCAACATCAATTGAAACTGTGGCCTTAAGTTTAGGTTATGCAGATACATCCCATTTCACCCGCGCTTTTAAACGCTGGATGGGAGTGACACCGAAGTATTATCAAATTCAGTTAAAACTAAAAAATTTAGAGATACGTGAATAATCTAGAAGACCACAAATTTGAAAGTGGTCTTCTAAATATGCATTAAGTTGATGATTCTTGTTTTGATGAAAGTGAATGAATCACTTCAAAATAGCTAGGCGGAACTGGAACATGACCACGTTCTCTTAGTACTTTGTGCATACGCGGTAATTTAAAATATGGCACAGAAGCCATTAAATGATGTTCCATATGGTAGTTTACGCGGATTGGTGCAACAAAACTTCTCGCAATCCATCCAGCTCGTGTTGTTCGAGTATTGGTTAAAGCAGTATTGCTGGTTTGCATACCAGCATGTTCTGCCATAGAGCGAATACGTAAAAAAAGTGGGAATGGGGTTAAATAAGCCAGAGGCCATAACCAATAAAAACGTTGCTGACCAAATGCTTTTAGAACACCATAAAGTGCCAGATTGGTTGCAATAGCGCCTGTACTGTTTTTTGCAATACTCTTTGCATAGTCAGTGAAATTTTTATGACTGCGGTCTAGCCAGACTTGATCATTGGCAACAGTCCATTTCATGACATCCAGATCCATTAAAACTCGACCTAAGCTAAACTTTAAGCCACTCATACCTGTTAAGTCGCGTAAGAATTTACGAGTCAGAGACTTTTTACTGACAGGAAAGCCAGCAACTAAAGAAAGATCTGGGTCATCTGGAGTAGATGTTTTTGCATGGTGACGAACATGGTGTACACGATATTTTTGAAGATCATTCCAGATGGGGCGGGCGCATAGCCATTCACCTACGAAATCATTTATTTTCTTATTTTTGAATAGACTTTTGTGAGACGCGTCGTGCATTAAAATTGCGAGACATAACTGACGGCCCGCCAAGATTGCTAAGGCAAGCATACATGCTAATAATTTACCCCAACTCGGTAAGTAATCCCACATCATGATTAAGCTAGCGAATGTTCCGCCAATAACAGCCCATGTGCTGGCAACAGCCCAAGCACCATAGGCATCTGAAGGTTCGGTAAGCTCTTGTATTTCTTCTCTGCTAAATAGATCTGTAACACTCACCTGTGTATTCATTTTTATTCTCCCAAATTAGAGTTTGGTATCTGTATTTTATATTACAAATATAGTTATAAAAATTTAAAAAGTGAAATATTTGTTTGTAAAAAAATAAATCAGATGACTATAGATTTAATTCTTGTTCATATATTTTTTTCCAAAGTTTTTGACCGATCGCGTCTAGCTGCTGTACATCTTGAGCAAATTGATTACGCGCAGATTCATTTACAAATGGCGTTGGTAATAGGGGATCATTCATAAGTAAAGCAATCGTTTCCCTACCTAAAAGAAGGGCTTTAACTGCTGCATCGTTTAAGGAGAGGTGAGTATAGTTCTCAAGCCAGTGTGTGATATCTCGACTATACATTTCATAATTTTTTTCGAGTTGTTTGGTATCCCATAAAGAAAAAATTTGCTTAAGCGTTGATGGCTCGAAGTGCTGAATAATACAAATTTTTGCTTCTTTCTCTAGTCCCGCTAAAACAAGCTCCTCACAGGTTTTTTCAAAACTATAAGCTAAATTGTCTGGGCGGATGTAAATACCCGTTTCTAATTCTTTAAAACCAAATTGACGCAGCACACGTTCACGCTTTTTAAGAGCAGTTCGGTCTATACGACCTAATGTGCCTGTAAACACAGCAAGATAATGCTGCTGCCATTCTTTAGTTTGTTTAATACCATTTTTACGATTGAGAATTACTTTTGCCCAATCTTTCGTAGAAGGGGAAAGTTGATAGATTCCGCGTTCTACGCTTTCGATCATTCCTTCATTTAACAAACGAGTTGTCGCAACTCGAATACCATTTTCACTTAAGTTAAACAGTTTGGCTGCCACCAAAATTTGTTTAATACTCAGCTGAGGGTACGCAGAGGAAAGAAAGAGATCGATAATCAGATGACGTGCGTTGATTTTAGTATTTTTCATTCTGTTTAAATTTTAAATATAAATGACATATGCTTGAAATAATATCATGTTTATTTGATGTTTTTAGATGGTTTGTTGGATTGCTTGAGCGTGAGTGCTTTTATTTATAACTAGAAGACGATTTGTTATTGATTAGATTTTATCTTTTTACGATAGTTAACCTAAGTTTGTCATAATGATGTGATACATTATTGCACTTTAAATAATCGGCCTTTAATTAAAGGCAATAACCAAAATGCTAGAAATGATCTGATATTGAACATGAATTAGGCCAAAGTGTTGGTTTATCCATGATATAAAACAAATTTTTAGACCTTTCTAGTGATTAACTTTTTGAGCAAGTGATGGAAAATTTTGAAGTTATAAAAGCACTATTTCTAGGGTTTGTTGAAGGTTTAACTGAATTTTTACCAATTTCCAGTACTGGCCATTTGATTTTATTTGGTCATATTATCGATTTCCATTCAGATGGTGGTCGTGTATTCGAAGTAGTGATCCAGTTAGGTGCTATTTTGGCAGTGTGCTGGTTATATCGACAAAAAATTATTAACTTGATTAAAGGCTTCTTTAGTGGCGATGTAGAGTCGCGTCATTTCGCTTTTAGTGTATTAATTGCTTTTTTCCCAGCAGTGATTATTGGTGTTTTAGCCGTCGATTTTATTAAAAGCGTTTTGTTTAGCCCAATTGTGGTTGCGATTGCCCTCATTGTCGGTGCACTCATTATTTTCTGGGTTGAATCTAAACAGTTTGAGCATAAAACATTAGATGCGACAAAAATCACTTTTAAACAGGCACTTTTAGTCGGCCTTGCTCAATGTGTTGCGATGATTCCAGGAACTTCTCGTTCAGGTGCGACAATTGTAGGTGGGATGTTTGCAGGTTTATCACGTAAAGCTGCAACAGAGTTTTCGTTCTTCCTTGCAATGCCGACCATGTTAGGTGCTGCTACATTTGACTTAATTAAAAATGCTGATGTGTTGACCTCAGACAACATGATTAATATTGGTGTTGGTTTCGTTGCAGCATTTATTGCAGCTTTATTTGTAGTCAAGGCACTCGTACTTTTTGTTGAACGTCACACTCTACGTGTATTTGCTTGGTATCGTATTGTGCTCGGTGTCATTATTTTGATTGCAGCAATGTTCTTTAACTTATCTGCTTAATAGTCAGACTAAGTGAAAAAACCTAGATCTTCTAGGTTTTTTTATGCCTAAAAATAGCTTTAACTTGCTTGTTTATACAAAGTACTACCAAGAAACGCTTTTTCCTTTTAGTTTGATTGATATAGTAAATCTTAAATAGCCCGTAAAAATAAAACGATGCAACAGAATGATTTGATGAAAAGTTTGGTAGAGGCTTTTTTATATTTAGCTCCTCAAGAAGGGCTATATCCTACCTATATTTCAAATATCACTCTTATGAGGGTTGATCATTCCACACAGCCTGTCGCTGTATTACAAGAGCCTTCAATTGTTTTAGTCATACAGGGCGTAAAGCGTGGATATATCGGAAAAGAAACTTTTCAGTTTCAACAAGGCCAGTGTTTACTTATCTCGATTGCTATTCCTTTTGATTGCGATACGTTGGTTGAAAATGAACCGATGCTGGCAATTGCGATTAAGTTTGAAGCACAAATGATGGCTGATTTAGCCACTAAAATGGATAAAGAGCAGCAGTCATCCATAGATGAGCTTGAAAACAGAGATACAAAGCTCAGTTGTGGTTTAAATATTATAGATATGAACGCGGCAATATCTGAGGTTGCTTTACGCTTATTGAATTTACTTCGTTCTAAACAAGATACCGCGATATTGGGAGAGCAGATAAAACGAGAGCTTATTTATAGGGTTTTACAGGCCGGTAGTCGTGATTTAATCGAAAATCTTTCGGCTATGATAAGTCGAAATAGTGTGATTTATACAATTTGTGAAATTATTCAAAGAGATTACTATCATAATTTAACGGTTCAGGAACTTGCTAAACAAGCAGGAATGAGTGTCTCTCTTTTTCATCAAGCGTTTAAGAAAGTCACCAACTATTCTCCATTACAGTACATTAAGATTACTCGATTACATAAGGCACGTGATTTAATCTTAAATAATCAAATGGGTGTTGCGGAAGCTGCCTATCAGGTAGGGTATGTAAGTGCCTCACAGTTTAGTCGAGAGTTCAAACGGCTGTTTGGAGTTCCACCTAAATCTTCAATGAATTAAAGTAAATCAATACATTTAAAATATAAACCAAACATGGAGCATATCAATGAGTCTTCCAACAACTATGAAAATTGTTGAAATTACGGTTCCCGGCGGACCTGAGGTCTTAAAACTTCAAGATTCAGATGTTCCAGTTCCTCAAGCAGATGAAGTGTTAATTGAGGTAAAAGCTGCTGGAATTAACCGCCCAGACGTATTGCAACGTATGGGCTTATACCCAATGCCAAAAGGTGTTACGCAAATTCCGGGACTGGAAGTCGCTGGGGTGGTAGTTGCTGTAGGTGAACAGGTGCAACAGTTCAAAGTTGGAGACAAGGTTTGCGCTTTAACCAATGGTGGCGGGTATGCAGAGTATTGTGCTGTCACTGCAACTCAAGTATTGCCAATACCTGAAAATCTAACATTTACTCAAGCTGCTGCGATTCCGGAAACATTCTTTACAGTTTGGGCAAACCTGTTTGATATCGGCCGTTTAAAAGAAAACGAAACAGCACTGATTCATGGTGGTGCAAGTGGTATTGGGACCACAGCTTTAGCGATTTGCCATGCTTTAGGGATTAAAACTTTTGCTACAGTTGGAAGTGAAGATAAAGTTGCAGCACTCTCTAACTTAACGACTGCAATTAACTATAAAACCCAAGATTTTGAGCAAGAAATTTTGAAACACACCCAAGACCAAGGTGTTGATGTGATTTTGGATATTGTGGGTGGTTCATATTTCTCGAAAAACTTAAATCTATTAAAACGTGATGGTCGACTGGTCATTATTGGTTTTATGGGCGGTCGAATTGCAAAAGAATTTGATTTACAAAAACTGATTTTAAAACGTGCAACTATTACTGGCTCAACCATGCGAGCACGTAATAGCCAAGAAAAAGCCCAGATTGCTCAGTCCTTACATGAACATGTGTGGCCGCTCTTAGCGCAAGGTAAGTGCTTACCGCAAATCTATAAAACCTATGATTTTTCAGATGTACAAAGTGCCCATGCATGTATGGAACAAGGTGACCATATTGGAAAGATCGTTTTAGAGATTAATACCTAATTTAATCTGTGACAGTTTAGGTGAACGTCATGTTTGCCTAAACTGAAATTTATAATTATTAATTGTGCCTATTTCTATATAAAAATTGCCAAATTCTATTGGCGTGTTGCACCAGTTTCTTGATCTAAATATACATGTACTAAGAAATAATAACTGGCTTAAAGCTGTTATTTCGTTCTTCAATTCTAAAGGATGGTAACAATGAATACCCCAGCATCAAATGATAAAAATCCGACTCCAGATTTGGCAGAAGATAATGCATTCTTCCCATCACCATACTCACTAAGCCAATATACCTCGCCTAAAACAGATTACGACGGTACGACTTACCCAACGCCGTATACAGGTAATAAAAAGGTCTTAATGATTGCAACCGATGAGCGTTATATCCAGATGCAAAACGGTAAGTTCTTTTCTACCGGAAACCATCCAGTAGAAATGCTTTTGCCGATGTTTCATTTAGATAATGCTGGTTTTGAAATTGACGTTGCGACACTTTCCGGTAATCCAGCCAAACTTGAAATGTGGGCAATGCCAAAGCAAGAGCAGGTCGTATTAGATACTTTTCATAAATATGCAGATAAATTAAAAAATCCGCTAAAACTTGCCGATATTTTAGAAAATGCAGTGGGGAAAAACTCACCATATGCAGCTGTATTTATTCCAGGTGGGCATGGTGTTTTAGCTAAGATTCCACATAGCTTAGATGTCAAAAAAGTTCTGAAATGGGCAGTTGAACAAGATAAATTTATTATTACTTTATGTCATGGACCAGCTTCGTTACTTGCTGCGGCAGTAGATGAACAGCCTGAGAATTATATTTTTAAAGATTATCAAATTTGTGTATTCCCTGATTCATTAGATAAGGGGGCAAATATTGATATTGGTTATATGCCGGGGGCTTTACCGTGGTTAGTCGGTGAGAACCTTGAAAAACTTGGTGTGAAGATTTTGAACACTGGTATTACAGGTCAATGTCATAGAGATCGTAAATTATTAACAGGCGATAGTCCGCTTGCTTCTAACAATTTGGGCAAGCTTGCAGCTGAAACATTGCTGGCTGAAGTGAAGGATTAATTAAATGCGTGCGCCCTGCGGGACTCGAACCCACGTCGGTCGCTTAGGAGGCAACTGCTCTATCCAGTTAAGCTAAGGGCGCATAATTTTCTGATTATAAACAAAAAAGCTATTGCCAAGGCAATGGCTTTTTTCATGTTTTAGGTATTAAAACTTTTGCCATAGTAACTAATAAAAAGTTAAAGCACTCAAAGGTTTTACAATGGTTTATGTCTTATATAAAAAATAGAGTTTATAAAGCTAAAAAATCACAAAAAATTCATGTTTGTCTTTCTATGATCTGAAGCAAAACACGAAAACATTCAAGGCAAGCAATCGGGTAAGTGAAGCTATTTCCGAAAGGTTGTTTGTTAAAGAATCAGATTTGGTTACAGGATAATTTAAAAGGTCATAACATGAAAAAAATTGATGAACAGGACTTATCTAGAATTATTGAAATGGCATGGGAAGATCGAACCCCATTTGAAGCAATTGAGCGAGAGTATGGTTTATGTGAAAGTGAACTTATTCGTTTAATGAGATACAACTTAAAATCGAGCAGTTTTAAACTCTGGCGCAAACGTATGGCAGGGCGTAAAACCAAGCATCAGCAATTACGTTCACCAGAAGTTGAAAGAGCTTACTGTTCTCGTCAGTATAAATATGCGTAAGACCATAAAATATAATCAATTGAAAGACAACTGATTCAACAATGAAGAGTAGTGTTGAATCAGTGAAAACAATCGCGTGAAATATTTACTTATTTGAGCGGGCTTGTCGTTTACATCTTTCAGAGCAATATTTTACTTCTTCCCAGCAACGCTCCCATTTCTTTCGCCAGTCAAAAGGGCGTTGACAATAGACACATATTTTCTGGGGTAGATGCTGTTTTTTCATGATCTTAAAGCTCATCAAGTTGATGAATAAGTAACTTTGCATGCTCCATGACAGAAGCTTTATCTTTCATACGATCAAGGTTTTTGTAGACCATAGCCATTCTGGGATTTTGACGAAATATGGCCTCATGCTGGCTCATAAAATACCAATACAAGCTGTTAAATGGACAACTGTCTGGTTCAGTTTTTGTTTTGACGTTATATGTACAGTGCTGACAATAATTTGACATTTTATGTATGTAATTACCTGATGCAGCATAGGGTTTACTTGCCATGATGCCACCATCTGCATACATGGCCATGCCTAATGTATTCGGTAATTCGACCCATTCATAAGCATCTACATAGACAGCTAAATACCATTCACAAATTTCTGATGGATTTACACCACCTAAAAGCGCAAAGTTACCTGTAATCATTAAACGCTGAATATGGTGAGCATAGCCATGTTCAAAGGTATTTCTGAAACACTCGGCCATACATGCCATTTTTGTATCACCTGTCCAGTAATATTGTGGCAGCGGCGTGGTGGCATGAAGGGTATTTTGATCGCTATAGTTAGGCATAGATAACCAATAGATTCCACGCACATATTCTCGCCATCCTAATATCTGACGAATAAATCCTTCTACTGCATTTAAGGGGGCCTGTCCGTTGTAATAGGCTGTTTGAGCAGCGTCACACACCTCTTGTGGCAATAACAATCCACAATTTAAATAAGGCGAGATCAGACTATGAAACATAAAATCTGAACCATAAACCATGGCATCTTGATAATCGCCAAAGTGGGGTAGGTTGTTAGAAATAAAATGGTCTAAAGCAAGTAAGGCATTTTGACGGGTTGTTGCCCATAGAAAGGAATTGAGATTGCCGATATGTTGAGAAAATTCTTTCTTGACCAGTTGAATAACATCTATATCAATTTGATCATGTTCAAAGGTTAATTTTGGTGGCAAAGGTGGATTGCCTGACCACGCTTTTCGATTGGCTTGATCAAAGTTCCATTGCCCGCCTACGGGTTGTTGGTCATGCATTAAATAGTGAGTTTGCTTGCGCATTTCTCGGTAAAAGTATTCCATCCTTAGCGTTTTATATTTGTTTGCCCATTGCTTGAATTGTTCTACGCTACAAAAGAAACGATCATCTTCTAAACAAATAACAGGTAGTTTTAGTGAGTTAGACCATGAAGTATCGATTTCATGCTGTAAGCGATACTCACCACATTGGGTAACGACGAGAGTATTTGCCGAGAAGTGTTGCTGCTGCAAAGCAATAAAGTCGACTAACTTTTTTATATGACTTTCGCGCTTAAATGTGTGATAACGGATTTTCCAGCCCTGTGCTTTTAATTCTTTTGCAAAGTGTCGCATTGCACTAAAAATCAGCGCTATTTTTTGTGGATGATGAGCAACATAAGATGTTTCCTCAAGTACTTCAGCCATCAAAATAATGTCTTCATTTTGGTTTAAATACTTGAGCGTTGCGAGTTGGTGATTTAATTGATCACCCAGAATTAAACCAAATCGCATATTTTTGCTTCATGAGATGGAACTAAAACTAGTCTAAATTTTCAGAGATCAATTTTATGTGAAGCAGTGCTTCTAAGTTCATCACTGGTCAGTTAGCTATAAAGTCATAGATATAACTTAAAAGCATAGCATGCGTGAATAAAATGTGATTTTAATCAAAAAGATACAAATTAAATAAATTGAAGATGTTTGTCAGTATGCGTAAGATTTTTGAAAAATATGTTTTAAGTCTGATCCTTTTGAAGGAGCTATAGAGGCCGTCGAAAGGTTATTCACTCGAGTATATAAATGGATACCAACAACCTTCCTTTTGCTTATATTTTTCAGCAGCAACAACTTTTGGTTGATGCGAATTTTAATTTGCCTTGCCTTCAACAGCAGGAACATGATTTATATATACAAGCAGACCCTCAAGTAATAGCAAGAGATTTCCAAGAAGGTGAACCTATACCAAATGGATATCAGTTCATACCTATTCGCCAACTCTTGCAGTATTGGACTAAATCGCAGTTTGAACAGGCGAGTCGTGCTTTTCAGTTACTAGAGTGGCGTCGTAATCATCAGTTTTGTAGTCGTTGCGGACATAAAACCCAGCAGCATAAGACTGAATATTCTATGACTTGTCCTGCATGTAATTTTAGTCAATATCCTAGAGTTAACCCTTGTGTGATTACTATTATTACACGTGGAGAGAACGAGATTTTGCTGGCTAAAAATGCCAGAAATACAACCCAGATGTATAGTTTAATCGCTGGCTTTGTCGAGGTAGGGGAAACACTAGAAGATGCTGTGCGACGTGAAACATTAGAAGAAGTTGGATTGCACATTAAGAATATCCAGTATTTGGCGAGTCAACCATGGCCATTTCCGAGTAACTTAATGTTGGCTTTTAAAGCTGAATATGAAGCGGGCGAAATTGAAATTCAGGAGAAAGAGCTCAGTGATGCTCAGTTTTTCAAACTTGATCAATTACCCGAAATACCATTTAAAGGCAGTATTGCGCATGCAATGATTATGCATATTATTCATGGCACACCTGTCGCTGATGATACGAAACAGTGGCTCTAAACAGACATTCAAATATGGTTTTAATTTTATAGTCTTAAATAAAAAAGCCATTGTCTCGACAATGGCTTTTTTCATGTTTTAAGTACAAATGTTCAGATTATTGTTCTTTAGCATTGAGTACTTTAAACAAAATAAACATAAGAACAATCCAGATCGGAATCATCATTACAGACTCTTTAAAGCCTTGACTCCACATAATGTAGAGTACAACAGCAATGAAACCTAAAACCAAATAGTTACTAAATGGTGCCCAAAGTGCAGGGAAGTGAGTTTTTTGACCAAGTTTTTTCATTGCTGATTTAAACTTAAGGTGAGTCATACTGATCATCGCCCAGTTCAACACCAATGCGCCAACTACAATGTACATTAAGTGGCTTAAAGCATCTTCAGGTACAAAATAATTTAAAAGAACACAGCCAAAAATAAGTAATGCAGACAACAAAACTGCTGGTACAGGTACACCTTGTTTGTTTACTTTCTTGAAAATTTTTGGCGCATTACCTTGTTGAGCTAAACCGTAAAGCATACGGCTATTGGCAAACATCCCGCTGTTATAAACAGAGAGGGCAGCGGTTAAAATAATAAAGTTAAGTAAGTGTGCAGCCCAACCAATACCCATTTGACTAAAGATCATAACAAATGGACTTTTATCGAGACCGCCAAGATCTAATTGGTTCCAAGGCACTAATGAAAGTAAAATTGCCAATGAACCGATATAGAAAATCAAGATACGGAAAACAACTTGGTTAATTGCTTTTGGAATGGTTTTTTTCGGATCTTTTGCTTCTGCCGCAGCCATACCAATCAGTTCAATACCACCAAAGGCGAACATCAAGAAAGCCAACATGTAGAACAGGCCACTAAAGCCATTTGGAAAGAATCCACCATGTGTCCAAAGGTTGCTAAATGAAATGCTTGAACCTACATCTGCTGTAAATAGCAAATATAGTCCAAAAATAATCATTGAGATAACCGCAACAACTTTAATAATAGCGAGCCAGAATTCGGACTCACCATAAAATTTGACGTTTGTTAGGTTAATTGCCGTAATCACGACAAAGAAAAATAAGACAGACGTCCACGCTGGAATATGAGGCCACCAATAATTAATATATTTGGCTACCGCAGTAAGTTCGCTCATCGCGACCAGAACGTAGAGTATCCAATAATTCCATCCAGCTAAAAATCCGGGAAATTTCCCCCAATATTTATAAGCAAAATGGCTGAACGATCCTGCAACAGGTTCTTCAACAATCATTTCTCCCAAATGACGCATAATCAAAAATGCGATTAAGCCGCCAATGGCATATCCTAAAATAATGGATGGTCCCGCAGATTGAATCACTTGCGCCGAGCCTAAAAATAATCCGGTACCAATTGCTCCACCCATAGCAATTAATTGGATATGTCGATTTTTTAGTCCTCGTTGCAGTGTAGAAGATTCGTTGGTCAAAGGTCTTCACTCACTATGAATAAGTAAATTATTCTAATAGATGGATTTATTTTAGCCTAGACTACAAATTAACAAGCGGTGACTGAAAAGTAACACTAAAAAATATTTAAAATCATTAACTTGCTTTTAATAATGCAAAAATGATTGAAAAATATTCTAAAAATATATTTTTTGATAGACTCTTTTTTTCATGATTTTGCTTAATTCGGTCATTGCGAGCATGAATCTAAATTCTCAAAATAAGTCTGCGTCAATACGATTGATGTATAAAAGCATAACGCTATCTCTAGATCACAAAACGATTTAAGATGAAGCGAATGACTAAACAAGTCTGTTTGTTTCGAGATATAAAAACACAATAGTAAGGATAACAGTTGATATGAGCTCAGTACCGCAAATTAAAATTCCAGCAACTTACATGCGTGGTGGAACCAGTAAAGGTGTATTTTTTAAACTTGATGATTTGCCGGAAAGAGCTCAGGTGGCAGGTCAAGCAAGAGATCAACTCTTACTACGTGTCATTGGTAGCCCAGATCCTTATGGAAAGCAAATTGATGGAATGGGTGGAGCGACTTCAAGTACCAGTAAAACTGTTATTTTGGCTAAAAGCACCCAGCCAGATCACGATGTAGACTATTTATTTGGACAGGTTTCAATAGATCAGCCTTTCGTGGACTGGAGTGGTAATTGCGGTAATTTAACTGCTGCAGTTGGCTCATTTGCGATTTCAAATGGTTTGGTTGATGCAGATCGTATTCCAGAAAATGGCCTCTGTACTGTTCGAATTTGGCAAAAAAATATTCAAAAAACCATTATTGCCCATGTACCTATCACCAATGGTCAAGTTCAAGAAACTGGTGACTTCGAACTGGATGGAGTGACTTTCCCTGCTGCTGAAGTTCAAATTGAGTTTTTAGACCCAGCCGATGATGGTGAAGAGGGCGGTGACATGTTCCCGACAGGAAATGTGGTCGACCAACTAGATGTACCTGAGATTGGCAGTTTTCAAGCAACATTTATTAACGCTGGTATTCCAACCATTTTCTTAAATGCAGAAGATTTAGGATACCAAGGTACGGAGCTGCAAGATCATATTAATGGTGATGCAGCAGCACTGGCACGTTTTGAAAAAATCCGTGCATATGGTGCAGTTCAGATGGGATTAATTAAAGATATTTCAGAAGCAGCTGCGCGTCAGCACACACCAAAAATTGCTTTTGTTTCTAAACCGAAAAACTACACGGCATCTAGTGGTAAGTCCGTTTCAGAAAACGATGTCGACTTACTGGTTCGTGCTTTGTCGATGGGTAAACTTCATCATGCCATGATGGGTACAGCAGCTGTAGCAATTAGTACTGCTGCTGCTATTCCGGGCACATTGGTAAATTTAGCAGCTGGTGGTGGAGAGCGTGAAGCAGTACGTTTTGGACATCCATCTGGAACATTACGTGTTGGTGCTCAAGCTGAACTTACAAATGGCCAATGGGTGGTGAAAAAAGCCATTATGAGCCGTAGTGCACGTGTCTTAATGGAAGGCTGGGTTCGAGTTCCGGGCGACAGTTTCTAAAAGTTATTTAAATGAAAGAGCCTCTCTACTATAGAGAGGCTCTTTTGCATGTGGCATCCATAACACATCACGCACTTTTTACAGCGAATCGTGTATGATGTAGTACACGAATGTTTCATAACATTTAATAAAATTTCTCTACTGATTTTACGAGGCGACTGTGTCATCACTCTCTCAAGTTAATGCGGATGTTTTAAAACAAGCTCAACAACGTATTCAACAAGATTTATTGACAACACTCGCTGCATTTTCAATTCCTGAACCTTTAAAAAGCGCAGTACACCATGCCGTTATGCTAGGTGGAAAACGTGTTCGTCCGGCTTTGTGTTACGCCACAGCTTCTTTACAAGATAATCCAAATTTTGCTGCTGCTCGTCGTGCTGCAGTTGCAGTTGAACTTATTCATTGTTACTCGCTAGCGCATGATGACTTGCCTTGTATGGACAATGACTTGCTTCGTCGTGGTCAGCCAACGTGTCATGTAGCATTTGGTGAAGATACCGCTTTACTTGCAGGCGATATTTTACAATCAATGGCTTTTGAGGTTTTAGGTAGCCGTTTGTTTGATGAACAAGGGCAGGGTACCGATGCTGCAATTGTATTAAAGCAAATTCAAATTTTAGCAACAGCCAGCTCTAAAATGGTTTGTGGACAGGTGTTAGACCTACAAGCTGAAGCTAAACAAATTTCTCAAGATGAACTAGAAAATATCCATCGTAATAAAACGGGAGCGCTTATTCAGGCGGCTATTATGATGGGGGCAGTGACACTTTTCTCTGGAACAGATCAAGCGATTCCAAAATTGCGCCAGTATGGACAAGCGATTGGACTGGCTTTTCAGGTACAAGACGATATTTTAGATATTACCTCAAGTACTGAAACTTTAGGTAAAACTGCGGGTAAGGATGAACAAGTACAAAAGTCGACTTATCCTGCTTTAATGGGACTTGAGCAAGCACAGGTTTATGCAAAAGAGTTGCATGACCAAGCTTTTGAGGCTTTAGCGCATTTTGGTGAAAATGCAAAAGAGTTAGTTGAGATTTCACAATTCCTTTTAGCTCGTACCAACTAATAAAAAATTAAATTAATAATCCTGCTTATATTCATATTTAGTGAATAAAGGAGATAAGAATGAATGGTGATCAGCTCCACCAAGTCGCGATAGAGATTGCGCGTAATCTTCCTTTTAGTGAGCAAAGCCAACCCTTTGGTCCAGAATGCGACGTCTTTAAAATTTTAGAAAAGGTGTTTTTGTTAGTAGGGGAAGGAACGGGCACAAAAATGATTACTGTTAAATGTGACCCATATAAAAGTCAGGAATATCAGGAGCTTTATTCATTTATTATTCCAGGGTATCACATGAATAAAAAACACTGGATCTCTATTACTCCGCATAAAAACTTAACACGTGATTTACTTCAAGATTTGATTCGCGATTCTTATGACTTGGTTGTAAAAAAGCTACCGTTGAAAGATCAAAAAAGATTAAACAACCAATAATACTTAATATAAAAATGGCGACCTGATGATCGCCGTTTTTATTTCAATGACTTATTTGAAGCAATTAAATTAATTATGCTTTCCCATAATGCCACGAATTGTATTTAAAACATCGGCAGGTAACACAACAGTTTTGGCATTGCTTGATTTTGCCATCTCTTGCATTGCTTTTACATATTGTTCACCCAAAAGGTAAGCAACCGGAATCTCTTTATCGCCAACTGCACTGGTCACCATTTCAATTGCACGTTGAGAGGCTTCAGCTAAAACAACTTGAGCTTCTGCATCACGGCGAGACGCTTCTAAACGACCTTCTGCACTTAAAATAGCAGCCTGTTTTTCACCATCGGCTTTAGTAACAGCAGCACGACGTTGACGTTCTGCGGCAGCTTGCTCTTCCATGGCAGCTTGCATGGTATGAGACGGTTGAATATCCTGAATTTCGACTGTTTTTAAGGTAATGCCCCAATCTGAAATATCATCAGAGATCGCAGCTTTGAGCTTTGCTTTAATGTGATCTCGTGAAGATAAAGCATCATCTAGATCCATTTCACCAACAATAGAACGTAATGAAGTCTGTACAAGGTTTTGAATGGCCCATGTATAGTTTTCAATACCGTATACAGCTTTTTCTGGAGTAGTCAAATTGATATACGCTACTGCATTCATAAGCAATACAGCATTATCACGGGTAATCACTTCTTGAGACGGAATATCAAGCACAATATCTTTAGTAGTGACTTTATAAGCTACGTCATCAATATAAGGAATAACAAAGTTAAGCCCCGGATTAAGCGTAGAATGATATTTCCCTAAACGCTGAACAATCCATTTATAACCTTGAGGAACAATACGTACCCCTTTAAAAATGGTGATTGCAACAAAAGCCAAAAAGGCTAAAACAATAATGGTACCAACTGGCATGAAAATAACCTCTCTTTATCTTTAATGTTTATGAAGTACTGTGGGGCTGAACAATTAAGTCATTACCCGAAATATCAATGACTCGAACCCGATCACCGACTTTCACAGGGGTGATGCTTCGACAGTTCCATTCATCGGCCCCTAAAATAGGCATAGGGAAACGAACAATAATTTGGTCATGAGCGAGTTCGGTTTGAATCACCATACCAATTTGCCCAATGGTGGCTTCACGAGGTAAGCCCGCTTTAGTTTTATCAATCGACAATGGTTTAATAAATTTGAACCAAAGAATAGTGCATAGCACCGATAAAATAATCCACAATACAATTTGTGTTGTCAGGCTAATATCTGGAAATAGCCAATAGAGAAAGCAAACCATAATGGCTGCAATACCAAACCAGAGAGCGGCAAAGGCAGGGATAATCAGCTCAGAAAGAATAAGTAAGATACCCAATACAAACCAGTGCCAAGGTTCTACAACAAACTCCATAGATCTGCTCTTTTATATATCTTTATGATGGGTAAAAGTGATCTCATATCACTTTTACCACTGTAGCAGATGATGGTAAGTGTGGATAGAAAAAAACCACCTCAATTAAAATTTAGGACGTGGTGCTGGCTTAAATGCGGCTGGTGATTTTTTGAAATTCGCAATTGCAGTTTCAACTTGACGTATTTGTGCTTGAGCAGCTTTTTCACCTTCTAAAATAGCTTCATTGCTTGATTTTAAATCGAGTGTACCTAAGTGCCCAACTTTAGGCTGGATCACTACATTGGCTTGCTTTAACTCTTCATTAATACTTTGTTGCCCCATAATATTAATGGTTTGATCAAGTAAACCCCACATATTGGCTGGGCGATTACCTGCTGGACGCGCTGAAATATCAACCGCAATCACAATATCTGCACCCATATCACGTGCTGTTTTTACAGGAATTGGGCTCACTAAACCACCATCTACGTATTTTTGATTACCAATAGTGGCAGGTACAAATACGTTTGGAATACTACAAGACGCCCGTACAGCTTGACCTGCATTACCTTTAATAAAGTCAGCTTTTTGACCATTATCAAGACGGGTTGCTACTGCTGCAAAACGAATTGGGAATTTCTCAATAGGCTTGTTACCCACATTACGGTTCACGTAGTCCTGTAGCTTTTGCCCAAGAATAATACCTTGGCGATTAAGCGTTAAATCACGAATATCAGATTCTTGCAATTTAAGTGCAAGATTTTGGAGCTGATAAGGTGTTTGTCCGCTGGCGTAGATACTTCCTACAAAACTGCCGGCACTTGTACCTGTAACAATTTTAGGTTTAATACCATGTGATTCTAAAACCTTGATAACACCAATATGTGAAAATCCTTTTGCTCCACCGCCACCTAAGGCAAGTGCGATTACTGGTTCGCGTGCTTTAACTGAAGTGGTCGGTGTTGGTGTTTTGCTGAATTTATCACAGCCGAATAAGGCTAAAGAGATAAATCCGATACTGGCAAATTGAGCAATTTTCATCTTTAAAAAACAATCTATGGCAAGATAAATTAAGATGGCCCATCAGACCAGATTCGTTTAATTTTTGCTAGGTTTTTTTCACAAGATTTTGTAAAGGTTCCGCAAGCCAATTACGATTTTTGGGTGATATTTTTCCTTTATAGCGGTCAAAAATCTTGGCGAGATCTTCCTCATAGTTTCCACTAGGTATTAAATAGCCTAAGCAATGAATAGTCTTGCGATCATAATCAAAAGAAAACATCACAATCGGAATATTGGCTTTTGCAGCAATATGGTAAAAGCCACTCTTCATTTTTTTTGCTTTCTTACGTGTGCCTTCAGGCGCCATGCCAATCCAGATTTTGTCATAGTGCTGAATCGTGGCAACAACTTGTTCCGTCAGTCCATTGGCTGAGTCACGTTTTACAGGAATAACACCTGCCCAGTCTAGAGCGCGTTTAAACGGTGGCTTAAATAAACTATCTTTACCCAACACCGTAATTTGAATACCGAGTCCAAAAATAGCCAAGAAACCATACCAACCATCAATATTAGATGTATGGGGAGAAATAATGGCTACTGCTTTAGGAAAGTTGGGAACTTCACCTTCTATGGTCCATCCTTGAGCCAAAAAAAGTTTCTTAAATAATGCTCGACTTAAAGCATTACCACGTTGAGGAACCTGAGACGGTAGATTGGGAAAATGTTGTTCCATATTTTTGAGTTTTAAATCATCCTTTGCTTTATCTTAATCTTTTGAAATCTGTGCTTCATTGGCAAAATGTAAGGCCACGCATGGTATTTCATGTTATTACCGCATAAAGAAATAAAAGTAGGTATATATGTTCCGACAGCAAAATCTTTATCTTTTGCTATTTTCCTTATATTGGGCACAAGGCTTACCTGTGGGGTTTATGACCCATGCTTTGCCTGTAATATTAAGAGCTCAAGGTGTATCACTTGCCCATATTGGTGGTTTTGGGTTGCTCATGTTGCCTTGGTCAATCAAAATATTTTGGGCACCGTGGGTCGATCGACATGCGATTTCACGCTTAGGACACTATCGTAGCTGGATTTTACCTACCCAGCTTTTGACGGTGGGTGTACTTTGTATTTTATCTTTTTTCCCGATTCAGGCTTTAGATCAGCCTGTTTATTTATTTACGTTTTTTATTGCTCTGTTATTTATGAACTTAACGGGTGCAACGCAAGATATTGCGACCGATGCTTTAGCTGTCAATTTATTGCAACATGATCAGCAGCACTGGGGAAATACTTTTCAAGTGGTAGGTTCTCGGCTTGGTTTTATCGTGGGTGGGGGAGCTGTGCTGTGGTGTCTAGACTGGTTATCATGGCAGCCGACATTTTTATTACTAGCTGTTTTAGTCTTTATCAATACTCTACCAGTTTTACTATTTAAAGAACCTCTTCATAATTCTCATTCTATTAATGAACCTAGCCAGCCAAATTTAGTCACAAAAATTAAGGCTTATTTGAGTTATTTTTCTCAAAATAAAGAACTTCGTTCTTGGTTAATGGTACTCATTACTTTTAAAGTGGCAGATGGCTTAGCTGGGCCTTTACTCAAACCTTTAATGGTGGATATGGGACTAAGTTTTACCCAAATAGGTGTTTACATCACTATGCTAGGCGCTGTAGCTGCTTTAGTGGGAGCATTTATTGCAGGATGGGTATTAAAGTATTTTTCTAGACCAAATACATTAATTAGTTTTTCAATATTAAAAATCATGAGTTTAGGTGCGTATGTTTACTTGGCCTATGCTTATGAGCAAAAGATAAAAATAAATGCATGGCTTATTTATACTATAAATGCTTTAGAAGATGCCTTTGCCGCCATGCTACTCGTTGTAATGTTAACCTTAGTCATGCATTACAGCCGAAAGAACTACGCAGGCACTGATTTTACTTTCCAAGTTTCGGTCATGGCGACAGTAAGTGGTGGTCTTTATACCTTGAGTGGTGTTATTGGAGATGCGCTTGGTTATTACTATTATTTGATATGTATTGTCAGTGTCGGAGTACTCTTTTTAATTCCCATGTACATATGGAAAGGTACAAAGACTGTATAAAAAATGACATTAAGTTGATGAAATAAAGAGACTTAAATCAGGTTAAGTCATGCTGAAAAATTGTACTTGTACCTTTAGTCATTCTTTTGAAAATGTATATTTTTAGCTATTCAAATGGCTTATTAATTGTGCCATCTTGTTTGGGTAGCAAATGGAAGCTAGAAGGAGAAAAAGGGATGCGAATAACAAGAAAAATCATGTGAAACCATCAGGACAGCAAAAGAATCTTTAATTAGATTGTATATTAGCCTAAAGTCTAAAAAAGAATAATGAAATAATGATTTAATCATTCTATAAGATAAGAGAGTTGTGTAGGATTCGTTACAACATGAAGTCAAGGTAAAAGTTCTGTAAACAAAAGTCTATTTTAATTCTTTTGATTTGGGAATTTTAATCTTACCCAGCGTTAAAATTGGTTTTGATTGCGGTAATAAAATTAATGCAATCAAATTTGGAGGATAGTTGGTTTTTTTGTGCTCAATGGTCACACGAATCAACTTGGCATGGACAAGCAACATAAAATATATTTTTAGGAGTTTTTGATGGATCTATTCCTTAATCGTAAATCGTTTGTTGTTAAAAGTTTAGCTATTACAGTAACAGCTTTAATGATGAGTGGGGCAAATGCGGCAACCTCTGAAAAAGAGGAAATTCAAAAACTTCGTCAAGAAGTTGAAGCTTTAAAAGCATTAGTTAAAGAACAGCGCCAAGTTCAACAGCAACAGCAACAAGTACAGCAACAACAGCAAGTACAGTTAGCTGAAGTTAAAGCACAGCCTCAGCCTGTTGCTGCGCCAGCTTCTCCATTAGCAGGTTTTAAATCTAAAGCTGGTGCTGATGTGAACCTTTATGGTTTTGTTCGTGGTGATGCTAACTACATTATCGAAGGTGCGGATAACGACTTTGCTGACGTTAGTAAGACTGATGGTAAAACAAAAGATAAATTACGTTCGACTGCTAAAACTACACGTCTTGGTTTAGACTTTAATACACCTGTTGGCGATGCTAAAGTAGGCGGTAAGCTCGAAGTTGATTTTGCTGGTTCAACAACAGATTCAAATGGCTCATTGCGTATTCGACATGCTTACTTAACGTATAACGACTGGTTATTTGGTCAAACGACATCTAACTTCTTGTCAACTCATGCACCAGAAATGATCGATTTCTCGACAAACGTTGGTGGTGGTACGAAACGTGTGCCTCAAGTGCGTTATGGCTACAAGTTAGGTCCAACTACACAAGTGTTTGTTTCTGCTGAAAAAGGTGATAGTACCTCTGCGGCAACAGGCGATAGCATTAAATATAGCTTACCTGCATTAACTGCTAAAATCACTCAAGGTTATGCAGGGGGTAAAGGTTCTGCATCAGCTCGTGCTTTAGTTGAAAATTATAAATCATCACTTGGTGATGATAATAAAACTGGTTGGGGTATTGCTGCAGGTACAGACTTCAAAGTTTCTGATCCTTTAAAGCTTTTTGCTGATGTTTCATATGTAGTTGGTGATAGCAGCTATTTATACGGTAGTAACGCTGCCTATACTTTAGTAAATAACAATATCGAGCAAAATAAATTTGTCGCTGTACAAGTAGGTGGTACTTATAAAATCTTACCTAACTTACGTACTACTTTAGCGTACGGTGCAGAATTTGCTGATGATGGCACTGATTATGCAAAAGCATATACAGCTGGTAATGAAAAAGTTCAACAAGCGTGGATCAACTTCATCTATACGCCTGTTAAACCAATTGATTTAGGTCTTGAATATGTTAATGGTAAACGTGAAACGTTTGCTGGTAATGATTACAAAGATAACCGTATTGGTTTAATGGCTAAATATAGCTTCTAATCTCTCATAGTTTTTCATCTGAAAAAGTCGAGGTTCAAGTTAACCTCGACTTTTTATTTGTACTTAAGTTAAATAACACTAAGCCCATTAAAAATGGTTTATACCGATCATTCTATTATTTAAGTCATTTTTAAGTTTCAATTTTTACATTAGAAGATCATAAAAAAAGGTCGTAGTAACCAGAGATGCTGAGTTTTTTTTCTAAATTAAGAAATAAGCAGATTTCCCTGTTTATGTTCAACGTCATTATAGCCATTTGGTTAGGAGCAATTCTAAATATTGGTTTTTATAAGAAAGTTCACCTGTTAACACCATATTTAGGTATAAAAGCAACCTTATTCTTAGCCGCTACTGTAGTGATTGTTGTTGCTACCTATTATGCAGCTTTACAAATTTTAAACTGGAAATGGACAGCCAAAATTTTTGCCATTTTGTTGGTATTCATTGGTGGATTTAGCTCGTATTTTGTAAATACTTTAGGTGTCATTATTTCACCTGACCAGATTCAAAATATTGCTCAAACAGATGTCGCAGAAGCCACAGATTTACTATCTTTACGTTTTGGACTCTGGACGATTTTCTTTGTTGTTTTACCTATATTTTTGATTACTCAGGTAAAACTTAAATCAGAAAAAATACTTCCGCTTTTGCTTAAAAAAGTCCTTTCAATCGCCCTTGCATTTGCCGTTGTGGGCGGATTGTTGTTTGCTTACTATGTTGATTTTGCAGCAATATTTAGGGAGCATCGTGACTTGAAAGGGATGATTTCTCCTCAGAACACCATTTCTTCGGTCATGTCTTATTATCGTAAAAAAGCACCTAAGAAAAATCTTCCTCTTGTGAAGTATGGTGAAGATGCTCATCAAGTCCAGCAAACTCAAAAAGATTTACCTAAACTCATGGTACTTGTGGTGGGCGAAACTGCACGTGCAGAAAGTTTCTCACTGAATGGTTATGCAAAAAATACAAACCCAGAGCTTTCTAAACAAAATATTTTAAACTTCTCTCAAGTGAGTTCATGTGGTACTGCAACAGCGGTTTCTGTGCCATGTATGTTCTCTGGTATGCCACGTGCTGATTATGATGAGCAATTAGCGAGTCATCGTGAAGGATTACTTGATATTGCAAAACGTGCAGGCTATCAAGTCACTTGGATTGATAATAACTCGGGGTGTAAAGGCGCATGTGATCGCGTTGAACAATATCAGATTCCAGAAGATTTAAAGCAAAAATGGTGTAAAGATGATGAATGTCTTGATGACATTCTGATTGATAGCTTAAAGCAATATTTGGCTTCTATTCCGAAAGATGATAAGCGTCCACGTTTAGTTGTATTACATCAGATGGGTAGTCATGGGCCAGCATATTACAAGCGTGCACCTGAGAAATATCAACCATTTAAACCAACTTGTGATACTAATGCGATACAGGGTTGTTCACCAGCCGAGCTGATAAATAGTTATGATAATACAATCGTCTATACTGACCATGTATTAAGCCAAATGATTAATATTTTAAAAGAAGTATCAAATTATCAAACTGGTTTCTGGTATTTATCTGACCATGGTGAGTCAACAGGCGAACATGGTATGTATTTGCATGGTTCACCTTACTCAATTGCACCAAGCCAACAAACACATATCCCAATGATTATGTGGTTCTCAGATGGCTGGAAACAACATAATCTTGCTCAAGTAAATTGTTTAAATCAACAAATTAAACAAAAGTTAAGTCAGGATAATTTATTCCCAAGCTTGTTAAGTATGTTGGATGTAAAAACCCAAGTCATCAACCCTCAACTGGACATGTTGCACTCTTGTGCCAATGTAAACTAAAGCGAGCCTAGAACATGACAAAAATCTTGATGATTGAAGATGATTTTATGATTGCAGAATCAACGACTACGTTGCTGCAATATCATCAATTTGAGGTGGAATGGGTCAATAATGGTTTAGATGGTTTGGCCCAACTGGCAAAGAATAAGTTTGATCTCATTCTTTTGGATTTGGGATTGCCAATGATGGATGGTATGCAAGTTTTAAAGCAAATCCGTCAAAGAGCAGCAACGCCTGTCTTAATTATCTCTGCGCGTGACCAGTTGCAAAACCGTGTTGACGGTTTGAATCTGGGTGCAGATGATTACTTAATTAAGCCATATGAGTTTGATGAGTTACTTGCTCGCATTCACGCATTATTGCGCCGTAGTGGAGTAGAGGCTCAACTTGCGAGCCAAGATCAACTATTACAAAGTGGTGATCTGGTTTTAAATGTTGAACAGCATATTGCAACCTTTAAAGGGCAGCGTATTGATTTATCGAATCGTGAGTGGGCAATTTTGATTCCGCTTATGAGTCATCCGAATAAAATTTTCTCGAAGGCTAACTTGGAAGATAAGTTATATGACTTTGATAGTGATGTGACTAGCAACACGATTGAAGTATATGTTCACCATTTGAGAGCCAAACTAGGTAAAGACTTTATTCGAACTATTCGAGGGTTAGGTTACCGTCTAGGGCAATCATAATTTAAGAATTCGGGACTTTATGAACGTGCATTATTCATTAAAAAAGCGATTACTCTGGGGCACCTCAATTTTTAGTGTCGTCTTAGGTTGTATCTTAATTTTTAGTGCTTATAAAGTTGCACTTCAGGAAGTCGATGAAATTCTAGATACTCAAATGCAGTATTTAGCGGAAAGAACAGCAGAGTATCCTTTAAAAACAGTGAGTAGTAAGTTTGATTTACATCGAACTTACCACGAAGAAGATTTATTTTTAGATATCTGGGCTTACAAAGACCAAGCGAATTTATCTCATCATCTTCACTTACTGGTTCCTCCTGTTCAACAAGCTGGTTTTTATTCACATAAAACCGCTGAAGGTGTAGTCCGAACATATGTTTTACCGTTAAAAGACTATCAAATTCAGGTCAGTCAACAAGAGCGGGTTCGTGAAGCTTTCGCGTGGGAGCTTGCGGGCAGTATGTTCATTCCTTATCTAATCATTTTACCTTTTGCGATATTTGCCTTGGCCGCTATTATTAGTCGTGGTTTAAAACCAATAGATGACTTTAAAAATGAGTTAATGGAACGAGATTCTGAAGAGTTAACACCGATTGAGGTGCATGATTATCCTCAGGAGCTTTTACCTACCATTGATGAAATGAACCGCCTGTTTGACCGTATTTCTAAAGCACAAAATGAACAGAAGCAATTTATTGCAGATGCTGCTCATGAACTACGAACACCTGTTACTGCATTGAACTTACAAACCAAGATTTTGCTAAGTCAGTTCCCTGAACATGAGTCGTTGCACAACTTAAGCAAGGGATTGGCACGTATTCAGCATCTAGTTACACAGCTTTTGGCATTAGCAAAGCAAGACGTAACGCTTAGTATGGTTGAACCTACAGGCTATTTTCAGCTTAACGATGTGGCTTTAAATTGCGTTGAGCAGTTGGTTAATTTAGCCATGCAAAAAGAAATTGATTTAGGCTTTGTTAGAAACGACCCTGTCGAGATGCATAGTATTGAACCTACTGTACATTCGATCATTTTTAACTTAATTGATAATGCAATTAAATACACACCGCATCAGGGCGTTATTAATATTTCAGTTTATACCGACCCAGATAATTATGCGTGTATTCAAATCGAAGATAGTGGTGCAGGTATAGATCCTGAAAATTACGATAAGGTACTTAAACGTTTTTATCGAGTGCACCATCATTTAGAAGTGGGAAGTGGTTTAGGTTTATCAATTGTAGACCGTGCCACTCAAAGACTTGGTGGAACTTTAACTCTCGACAAGAGTTTAGAACTTGGTGGTCTTTCAGTCTTAGTGAAGTTACCTAAAGTTTTACATTTGCATGAAACAAGAGCTTAACTAAGCTCTTGTTTTAATTGTTTCTCAAATTCAAAGCGATGAATACAAATCGCGTAAAATAAAATATTGACTGCCCAAACAACCCAACCTGTCCATAAATTATGACTTAGGAAATGTGCTCCTCGCATCATTTGTGCCCAACCCATCATAAAACCCAATAAAATGCCTGAGAATAAATAAAAGTAAGCACGTTTAGGTTGTTCAAGACGATAAACAAAATAACCAGTCATGATAATAAAACCAGCGCTAGCATGACCACCTGGAAAACAATGACCATGTTTCGCAGTAAAGTCCCAAATATAGCCACCTAAGCTGTTAGGATGAACCATATTCCAAGGGCAGGCATGAGCAGATTGTGATTTTAATAAACCCACAATACCGCTACCAATCATACTGACAAAAAACATATAGCCGTATTGCCAGCGATATATTTTTAGTTTTTCTACTTTAAATGAAGCAAGCCAGAGACCAAAAAACATAACATAAACCGCAGTAATAATATCTTTTACGATTTGATGATTAAGCTTTTCGAGATACCAATTTTCTCGATTAAAAAATTGACCTGTTGAATCAATCCAAGGTTGGATGAGGTACATATCAATTTTTCCACCCACTGGAAATACAAATAAAAGTATAAAAAAACTGACAGCAAGAAAAATGAGTTGAAGCTGAAAGAAATGTTTTTGTTGATTCATTGTGTTGTAACATCAATTTAAGCGTGAATTGAGGCATTACATAAAATAAAACTTAAATTGTTCTTAAACTAAACAAGATTTCGTTTATAAATCTTAAAGTAATATTTAAATTAATATATTTTTCAATATTTTAATCTGATTGTATAAAGACTTAAAAGTACGCTTTTTAATCAAGAATAACTATTTTTATTCAAAAAATTTTATTTATATTAGGCAATCAGAAGCAGGATATTTAAACCCTGCTTCATAATCGCTGTATTAAAACATACCTTCTTCAGAGTTGGCAGAGATTTTATGAATAGATAAATCTGCACCTCTAAACTCATCTTCTTGAGATAAACGAATACCAATAGTTGCTTTAAGTATGCCGTAAACAATAAAGCCACCAGCAAGTGCAATCGCAATCGCTAGAGCGGTCCCGATGAGCTGTGAGGCAAAAGATACGCCGCCTAAACCACCCAGCCATTTTTGACCAAACAACCCCACTGCAATACCACCAAATGCGCCGCATACGCCGTGTAAAGGCCATACACCCAGCACATCATCTACTTTGAGCTTGTTTTGTGTGTAGGTAAATAGGTACACGAACATTGCACCAGCTGCACCACCAATAACCAGCGCACTTACTGGATGAACAATGTCAGAACCCGCACAGATTGCAACTAAGCCTGCAAGTGGTCCATTATGTAAGAAACCAGGGTCATTTTTCCCAATCGCATTTGCTGTAATGGTTCCGCCGACCATAGCCATGAGTGAGTTAATTGCAACCAGACCAGAAATAGCATCAACACGCTGTGCACTCATCACATTAAAGCCAAACCAACCTACAATTAAAATCCATGAACCGAGCGCTAAAAATGGAATAGAAGATGGCGGATGAGCACTTACACGGCCATCTTTCTTATAACGACCAGAACGTGCACCCAATAAAATCACGGCAGCAAGTGCAATCCAACCACCCATAGCATGTACTACGACTGAACCCGCAAAGTCATGAAAAGCTGCGCCAAAAGTTGTTTCTAACCATTTTTGCAGACCGTAGTTGCCATTCCAGACCATTCCCTCGAAGAACGGATAAACCAGCGCAACCAATGCGAGTGTGGCAATCGCTTGTGAACGCATTTTTGCGCGTTCTGCAATACCGCCAGAAATAATGGCAGGAATTGCCGCAGCAAACGTCAGTAAAAAGAAGCAACGCATTAAGTTGTAGCCATGATCACTTGCTAGAGCTGTACCATCATGGAAGAAATGCTGGCCATACGAAATGTAGTAGCCAACAAAGAAATAAGCGATTGCAGAAAGGGCAAAGTCAGTCAGAATTTTACTAAGCGCGTTCACCTGATTTTTGTGGCGAACTGTACCAAGTTCCAAGAATGCAAAACCTGCGTGCATGGCAAGAACCAAAACTGCACCAAGTAATAAGAAAAACAGATCTACATTTTGCATAGCATGCTCGAAAAAAGTGCTAAATTCCATTTTGGAACAAATCTGGGTCTGTAAATTGCACCAAAATAGATTTAAGGAATCTAAAAACCTAAGTTTGTCGAAACAAACTCAATTGCATAAAAGTGAATATGCAATAAGCGCACCAATTTGGATTGAAATAGAGGATTTTGGCGATAAATGGTGCGTTTATTTATTCAAGATAGGGCGATAAGGGCGCTTTTTACGTTACAAGTCATCTAATATGTTGATAAATCGACCTGAAAGAGATCATTATTAAATTTTTAAAAAGTATCTATATTTAATTAATGATCAGACCAAACCTTTTGAGCAACTTCTATAAATGCTTTTACGGCTGGACTGATGTGCTTCTTATTTTTTACGGCAAGGCCAATAGAGCGTTTAAGGTTCGGTTTAAAAGGGCGCTTAACTACATTGGGATAGAGTGAGAGTAACTCTTTGGTGATCACCATATCAGACACAATCGAAATCCCTAACTGGTTATGAACCATACTCACGATACTTAAAATTTGTGAAACATAAAATTTAATGTCTGGTTTCACATTAAAGTTTTTTAAAATTAATTCTACCTGATGACGACTACCTGCCATTGTCATAATGAAAGGGCAGTTTTCTAGTTGTGCTGGATCAATATAGAGTTGTTGTGCGAGCGGGTAGTGACTAGGAATTAATGCAACAAAACGATCTTCAATTAATGGGAATGTATCAAAACGCTCATCTGGCATAATCAAAAAACCAACCTCTATGCGCCGTTCCAATAACCACTGAGCAACTTCTTTATCTTCACCTTCATCAATATAAATTTCAATTTTAGGATAGCGTTGCCGAAAGCTTTCTAAAATTTCAGGCAATAGATAAATAGAAGATGAAGCTCCAAAAGAACCAATACGTAATGTGCCTTCATTTAAACCGTGGATGGCAGCCACTTCTTTTTCTAAGGTATCGGAAATACTCAATAACTCTTTTACATGGGTCAATAACTGCTGACCTGTAGTGGTGAGCTCAATATCGCTTTGGGTCCTTGAAATGAGGTTAATGCCCCATTGTTGTTCTAATGCTTTAAGCGCATGGGAAACAGCCGACTGTGAAATTCCCAGCTTTTCTGCTGTAGCCGTAAAGCTTTTTAGTTCAGCAATGAGTGCGAAAATTTCAAGCTGGGTAAATGTCATGTTGTATTTACTATGAGTAAAAACTCATTTTATCATGAGTTTTCATTATCTTTAATATATGAGTAAGCCAAGGTCATTGCTAAAAACAGCAAGCCTCAACAAAACTCGAGTAAAGAAATGAATAGTATTGTTTTATCTCTTTTTCCTTTAGTTGCACTAATTGCATCGGGATACTTATTTAAAAAATATCGTTTTTTTAGCGATGAGTTTTGGGCTGGGGCAGAGAAGCTTAATTACTATATTTTATTTCCAGCTTTGCTTTTTAGTACGTTATCGACCGCAAAAATTGACTTACAAAGCTTAAGTACAGCCATTATTGCGATGTTGAATGTGGTTTTGGCAGTAACTGCCTTTTTATACATACTCCGAATATTTTGGCACATACCGCCTGCACGTTTTGGTGTGCATGTACAAAGTATGGTTCGCTTTAATACCTATATTGGTTTGGCTTTAGTGACTTCACTTTTTAAAAGTGAAGGAATGGCAATTCTGGCAATTTTATTGGCACTTTGCATTCCACTGGTAAACGTTATTTCGGTGCTTGCTCTAACCTCTAAAGAACATATGGCAATTAAACCTGTTTTGATTGCACTTCTTAAAAACCCTTTAATTGCATCATGTGTGGTCGGAGCAGTAGTCAATGCGCTTCATATCCCAATTTGGGAAGGCTTTACTCAGTTTATTAAGCTTTTTTCAGCATCGAGTTTGCCACTAGGTTTGTTATGTGTTGGCGCAGCTTTACAGTTTATGCAAATGAAAAAAGACATTGTGGTATTGGCAGCAGATACATTTGTGCGTCTTTTAGCTGTGCCTGCTTTGGCTTATATGGTCTGCATGTGGTTTGATTTACCAAGCTTGCAAACAAAAATTTTAGTCATTTTCTTTGCGTTACCGACTGCTTCCGCATCATATATTTTAACTAAGGTTTTGGGTGGTGATAGTCAGCTTATGGCAGCCGTGATTAGCTTTCAAACTTTATGCGCCGCCGTGACTTTGCCATTAGTGATTTGGTGGATTTCTTAAGATATAAATCTTTAGTTTGACTCATATTTAAGGAATGCTTGGCTACCTTCCTCATCTGATTATTGCTACACTTTTTTCTTTTTCAGGTGGATGAGTATGTCCTTTGATCTCAAAGTGAGCTTGCAGCAAAGGTCTGAACCGTCTGCACAGCAGAAAAAACTGAATCGCCTGATTGATAAAATAGAACAGCAAAAAGTTAGCCTAAGCACATGGCAAAATGTGCAAGCCGAGATTCAACAGCACATTCGGCAAAAACTGATGCCTGTATATAACGATTTACATACAGTGCTATTTCAGCAGTTAGAACAACTTTGGAATATGTTGCATAGCCATGAGTTTTCCAAAGCAGACATGCAACAACTGGATGAAAAAATTGCCCAGCTTGCACAAATGTTGAAGCGCTCCAAAATGCTGTCTGCTGAACAGTTAGAGTTAGTGAAGCAGATTGATACTTTTTATCAGCAACATGCAGCGGAATCGGCAAAAAAGAATAAAAAAGCTCAGTCAATAAAATCTGAATATGAAGAAAGTGCTGAGCAAAGTTCACAGTTAGAAGAAGACTTTGAACAGTATGCTGCTGAGCAACAACAAGCGCGTGAACAAGCCAAACATCAAAGACAGCAACAGAAACGTGAACAAGCTGAGCAAATGGCAGCGCAGTCACTCAAAACAGTTTATTTAAAAATTGCCGCGATGATTCACCCAGACCGTGAGCAAGATGAAACAAAGAAACAGGAAAAAACTGAGTTGTTCCAACAAGCAAGTCAGGCCTATGAAAAGCAGGATTTATTTTATTTACTCAAACTCCAGTTACAGCTTGAACAGAATAAAGGGCTAGGCGCTAAAGAACTAACTGCTGAGCAGTTGCGGTTTTATAAACTTGCTTTAGATGCACAAAGTCAGCAGCTTGAAAGTCAAATTGCTGAGATTTTGGACTCTTTTCAGTTAGCCAAGAATGTAAAAGCAGAGCATGTACACATTAGTGATGTTTATAAAACTGTAGATGCTGACTGTGCTGAGCTAAAGCAGCAGGTGAAGTGGGAAAAGGAACGTTTAAAGCATATGAAAAAAGTGAGTGGAATAGAGATGTTGTTGGGGCATAGGATGCTTTAGTTTCTTTGGCAAACTCTCTAAAATTATTAATTAATAACACCAATAATTAACTTTCAGAATTTATATGGTGCTGTGAGATTAGTAGTGATGATTTGGGGAATTTTAAAAAATTGGGGGCTATTTAATATAGCTGTAAGAAATTAGGCCTATGGGGCCTTTTCTAGTTTTGAAGTTGAGTTTTTATGCTAAAAAATTTTTTAAGTATAATTTTAATGTTAGTAATTTATGTCTTTATTTCAATTGTAAGTTTTTTAATTGTAATAATTTTTTTAGTATGTATGGCGGATAATTTTTTTGAAGAGAGTTTGAATAATAAAAGATTGAAAAATAGTATTTTATATGATCATAAAATCTTTCCTAATCTGAAAAAATCAATATTTTTTTATCAAAGGCTAGATTCATCTGACGATGGTTATTGGATTGTAGTCTATCCCTTAGATAATAAAACTAAAGTAAATTTTTTATCTAAAAAGCAGTTGCAAGGCCAGAAGAAAATTACCTATTCAACAGTTGAATGTATTAAGCCAACTATAAAAAAACGTTGGAAAACATTTAACTCCAACATTCATTATGTTCAACCACCTGAATTGCTAAGGGATCATGATGATTTTGAAAGACATGATTCTTTTAATGTGTATGGTTCAGAAAAAAATATTGGTTTAGTTGAACAAGTTTGCCAGCAAAATAAATTCATTATTTTAGAAGAAAGTCAGAAAAATGATCACTTATATTGGGCAATCTCTGCAAATGGAAAACTATTATTTAGTGTGTATAAAATTGATTGATATTTTTAAGACATTAAATTAATAGGTTATATCAAAGCTTGAAAATATATGTCTTTCTGAACTGAGTTGTAATTATTTCCAACAAAAATCCCCTCACTAAGAGGGGATTTTTTGAATCAAACTACTGTATTAAAGCGCAGCAATCTGCTCCATATTCGCCTTAACTTTCCCTAACTGAGCAGCAAACTCAGCAAGCTTCGCTTTTTCACCTTCAACTACGGCTGCTGGTGCTTTAGAAACAAAGCCTTCATTTGCAAGTTTGCCCGCGATTTGGTCGTGTTGCTTTTGGATTTTATCCAAATCTTTTTGCAAACGAGCAAGCTCAGCTTTAGGGTCAATTAAACCTTTCATTGGTACAAATACCGATGCATGGCTAACAACGCTAGAGCAAGATAAAGGTGGTTCTTGGTCTTTATTCAAGAACTCAATGCTTTCAACTTTAGCCAATGCTTTGAACAATGCTTCAATACGAATGATTTGTTCACGTTCAGCATCAGATGTGTTTTGAAGTAATACTGGCAACAAGCGCGCATTACCTAAGCCTAACTCACCGCGAATGTTACGTACTGCACCAATCAAACCTTGAAGCCATTGCATATCTGCTTCAGCTTGTTCATTGATTTTTGCTTGCTCAGGAATAGGGTATTGAGCAGTCATAATCGTTGGGCCGCCTTGACCAAGCATTGGTGCAAGCGTTTGCCAGATTTCTTCTGTCAAATATGGCATTAATGGATGAGCCAAACGTAATGAAGCTTCCATCACTGCAAGCAATACACGGCGTACTTCAGCTTTACGCTCTTCTGAAACTTCTGCATCGTTCAGAACTGGTTTAGTTAACTCAACGTACCAGTCACAGTATTCATTCCAGATAAAGTCGTAAATCGCTTGAGCAGCAAGGTCTAAACGATACGTTGCAAACGCTTGATGTACAGCAGCTTCAGCTTTTTGCAGACGACTCATAATCCATTGTTCTGGAAGTTCCCAAAGGTCAGGGCGTGCTTCTTGACCAACAGTTTGACCTTCAACATTCATCAGAACGAAACGAGTTGCGTTCCAAATTTTGTTACAGAAGTTACGGTAGCCTTCAACACGTTTTAAATCGAACTTGATGTCACGACCAGTGTTTGCAAGTGCACAGAACGTGAAACGTACTGCATCAGTACCATAAGCATTAATGCCTTCTGGGAACTCTTTGCGCGTAGATTTTTCAATCTTCGCAGCATCTTTCGGGTTCATTAGGCCAGTTGTACGTTTTGCAACTAAGCTTTCTAAATCAATACCGTCAATCAAGTCTAATGGGTCAAGTACGTTACCTTTAGACTTCGACATTTTTTGACCTTCACCATCACGTACCAAGCCGTGAACGTAAACAGTCTTAAATGGAACTTGCGATGAACCATCTTCATTTTTCATGAAGTGTAGGGTCATCATGATCATGCGGGCAACCCAGAAGAAAATGATGTCAAAACCAGTCACCAACACATCTGTTGGGTGGAAGGTTTTTAAGAAATCATTTGCTGCATCTTTTTGTGCGTCGCCAGTCCAACCTAATGTTGAGAATGTCCAAAGTGCAGATGAGAACCATGTATCAAGAACATCTTCGTCTTGTTTAAGTTCAACGTCAGCAGCGATGTTGTTTTTCGCACGTACTTCTTCTTCGTTACGACCAACATAGATGTTGCCATTTGCATCGTACCAAGCTGGAATACGGTGACCCCACCAAAGCTGACGTGAAATACACCAGTCTTGAATGTCACGCATCCACGCCATGTACATGTTGCTGTACTGTTCTGGAACAAACTTAATGCGACCATCTTGAACTGCTTCAATTGCAGGCTCAGCAAGCGGGGCAATTTTCACGTACCATTGGTCAGTAAGTAATGGCTCAATGATTACGCCTGAACGGTCGCCACGTGGAGCTTTCAAATCATACGGTTGGATTTGATCTAACCAGCCTTCAGCTTCAGCTTGAGCAACTAATTTTTTACGTGCTTCAAAACGCTCTAAACCAGCATATTCCGCAGGTGCAGTAATAGTTTTAGAAATTTGTTCGCCAGCTTTTGCAATATATTCAAACTCACCTAAAACTTCGGCGTTTTTGTTGAAGATATTAATGATAGGCAAGCTATTGCGTTTACCTAGGTCATAGTCATTGAAGTCATGAGCAGGGGTAATTTTTACACAGCCAGTACCGAAGTCTTTTTCAACGTAATCGTCGGCAACGATCGGAATTAAACGACCCGTAATTGGCAATACAATGTTTTTACCAACAAGGTGTGCATAACGCTCATCTTCAGGATGAACAGCAACCGCAGTATCACCAAGTAAAGTTTCAGGACGAGTTGTTGCAACGACTAAATAGTCTTTGCCATCTTGAGTTTTAACTGATTTGTCTTCAAAGAAATATTTAAAGTGCCAAAGCGAACCTTTTTCTTCTTTGCTTTCTACCTCAAGGTCAGAAAGTGCTGTTTGAAGTTTAGGGTCCCAGTTTACAAGGCGCTTACCGCGGTAAATTAAACCGTCTTCGTGCAAACGAACGAATACTTCTTTAACTGCGTTTGATAGACCTTCGTCCATCGTGAAGCGTTCACGTGACCAGTCTACAGATGAACCTAAACGACGGATTTGTTTGGTAATTGTGCCGCCGGATTGTTCTTTCCATTCCCAAACTTTTTCGATGAACTTTTCACGGCCTAAGTCGTGACGAGTTACACCTTGTAAGCCAAGTTGACGCTCAACAACCATTTGAGTTGCAATACCAGCATGGTCAGTACCTGGTTGCCACAAAGTATTTTTACCCATCATGCGGTTATAACGGGTGAGGGCATCCATAATGGCATTGTTAAAGCCATGGCCCATGTGCAAACTACCAGTGACGTTTGGTGGTGGAATCATGATACAGAATGATTCACCGTGACCAGAAGGTTTGAAGTAACCTTGTTCTTCCCACGTTTTGTACCACTTCTTTTCGATCTCGGTTGGATCGTATGTGGTTGCAATATTTTGAGCGGTTTGAGCGTCAGTCATAGTAGCTTAGATCGAATATGCATAAAAAATTGCATCTATTGTAGCAAAAAAATGCCTCGAAATTAATGTGCTGAAAACAGATAAACGGTTTTGTATTTTTTTCAAAAAACGGTAGATTTATGAAGCATGGATCACAATTTAATCGTGTAGCGGCACGGCACAAAAATTACAAAAGAATTGATAAGGGATGCGACTCATGAGCTACAAAGTTTTTTTGAAAATTTCCGACTCGACCTATACGCAATTTGCTGCGATTCGAGAGAAATTGCACGCTGGGGTAAAAGAAAGCCAGTCCAAAGTATTAGGTAGTGTTCTTTCCGATTTATCTTGCGAAATTATTGAGCAAGTGTTCTCCGTATTGTTACAAGGAGAGCAAGGCAACTCGACCATGACCGAAAAGCAGCGCCAAGAATCTGAGAAAGTTCTTCAACAAATTTTAGATACTTTCCGAAAGTATATGCCTTGGTCAGTTTCTTTTTTTGGTAATGAACGACTTTTACCTTTAGTTGATTATATGACGTCACTCATGAAAGAACGTGAGCAAGATGTTTATATTACGTACCCGATCACACCTCAACTTGTGCAACAAGCCCAAACACTGACCGAGCAAATACGCGCGGGCAATATGCAAAGCGTAGAAGAAGCTTTTCAAACCTTGATTCAAATTGTGGATTTAGGCGTAACAAGCCTAGTACGTGAACCTAAAAAACGTTTAAAATTTAATTTAGTTGTCGATAAAACCCTAAATGGGGTCATTAATATGACAACGCATTTGGGCTATAAACGTTTGGAAAAATTGGGGACGCAGGTTGATCAGACCACAGCAACTCACTATATCAATCACTTTTTGGCCTTTATGCATCAAGCAGCATAATTTAAAAAGATAATAGGAATTTAAAGCATGGCCAAACTTGATACTTTGCAAAATAAAGTGGTGTGGATTACTGGAGCATCTTCTGGTTTAGGGAAAGCTTTAGCTGGTGAGTTTGCTCTGCAAGGTGCTCAAGTGATTTTAACTTCACGCCGCTTTGAAGAATTAGAAGAAGTTCGCGTTGGTTTACTCCATCCAGACCAGCATTTGTCGGTAGTTGCAGACATTACCAACCAACAGCAAGTTCAAGAAGCGTATGAGCAGATTTTAAAAGCCAAAGGTCGAATCGACTGGCTCATTAATAATGCAGGTTTAAGTCAACGTGCTTTGATTCAGGACACCACAATGGAAACTGAAAGAGCCATTATGGAAGTCGATTATTTCTCGCAAGTGGCTTTAACCAAAACTGTGCTGCCGACGATGCTCAAACAAAAGTCTGGCCGAGTTGTATTTGTCTCTAGTGTAGCAGGGCTATTAGGTACGCAGTATCGTGCAAGTTATTCGGCTGCTAAAGCTGCAATTCACATGTGGGCCAACAGTTTACGTGCTGAAGTTTCAGATCAGGGCGTTGAAGTTTCTGTGATTTTCCCAGGCTTTGTAAAAACCAATGTTTCATTTAATGCGTTAAATGGTGCAGGGCAGCCTCAAGGCCATCAAGACGAAGCAATTGAAAATGGATTGGAAGCAGATGTTTTTGCAGAACAGTCAGTTAAGGCATTAATGCAAGGGCAAGAGTATATAGTAGTGGGCGGAACGAAAGAAAAATTAGGTGTAATGGTTTCCCGTATGTCCCCGAAATTACTCTATAAAATGATTCGAAAAACAAAAGTGAAATAAAAAAGAGATTTCGCCGTGCTAAATTGATGGAAAAACCTACATAGAAGGTTCACCATGGATCAAGACTACCATCGTATCTTAGACGTTGTAACGCGTTTTCAATTGGTCTTTGACCAGAAAAATTGGGATGCGTTTGATGAGTTATTGGCCGATCAACTTGAGGTGGACTATTTCCAGTTTAGAGGAGAACCTTTATGTGTGGTGTCTTGTCATGAATATAAAGGTTCACGGCAACAAGCTTTGTCACATTTGCGACTACAGCACAATTTGAGTAATCCTCTTATTCGGATTGAACAAGACCGTGCATGGCTAGAGTGTAATTATCAAATTTACCGTTTTTCGGAAAATGATTATTTTCATTCTTTTGGTCGCTATTATTTTACTTTGGCAAAACAACAGGACAAATGGAAAATTACCGGAATTTGCCAACACTTAACTAAAAGTATTGGCAATCCGCGTATACATTTTTCTGCTATGGGGCAGTGCTAGTCTTTGACTGCTGTACCATAAGCAAAAACTTCAACCATTCCGCCTTGCATACCGAGTTCGGTTGTACTCAGCCGAACTCCCATAATATGGTTAGTACCCACACTATGTGCTTGTTGTTTTAAACGAATAATCGCTTCACGACGAGCACGTTCAACTATACTTTCATAACTGCTAAGACGACCACCTAAAACATTTTTTATAGAAGCCAGTACATATTTAAAATAGTCATGTGAAATGACCACATTACTGCTAATAAAGTGGCCCAACTGATCACTTGTTGCAAAACGATTGGTATCAATTCTGATATGGGCAAATTGTTGCTCTTTTTCTAGAAGTTCATTCAAATGTTTTTGTTCAATATGACGGCCAAAAGCCCAACCGATACTGAAAAGAATGAGAAAAACAACAAGCTGAAAAATAAGATTTTCCATTTTCTACCTATGCATTAAATGGATCTGGTAGATGTGGAGCTTGCGGTTGCACCACGACTGCTGTGCCATATACAAATAGCTCTGAAGCGCCTTGGGCAATGTTTGAAGTTGAAAAACGAATACCAACAATTGCATTCGCACCAAGCTGCTGGGCTTTGGCAATCATACGATCCATGGCTTCTTGGCGGGATTCTTCTAAAAGTTCGGTGTAGCCCGTGAGTTCACCACCCACAATATTTTTTAAACTTGCCATGAGGTCACGGCCCACATGTTTGCTACGAACAGTGCTTCCATAAACAACATCGAGTTGCTTTAAAATTTGATGGCCCGGAACACTTTCTAAATTACTTAATAACATTGTTTTTTATCAATCTAAATTTCTTAAGGTTTCAAGATAAAAAATATTCAGATGAGTTGCAATAAAAAAGCCCACCGAAGTGAGCTTTTATAAGAACATGATTTAAAGCTTATTGCTTTTTAAGTTCAGCACTTGATGGCTGATGTGCCACTGTATCTGAAGTATTTGCTTTTAAACCACCACCTAGAGTTTTATATAACTCGATTTGGTTGTTTAAGTTTGCTTGTTGAAGCAATAACAAACCTTGTTCTGCTGAATAAGATGAACGCTGTGCATCAAGAACCGTCAAGTAACTGTCAATACCAGCACGGAAGCGAGCATTTGAAAGTGTGTAGTTGCGGTTAGTTGCTTCTACCAAACGTTGTTGCGCTGTTAAACGGTCACCAATGTTGGCACGCGTAGCAAGTGCATCATTCACTTCACGGAATGCAGACTGAACTGATTTTTCATAGTCAGACAATGCAATTTTCTGATCAGTTTCAGAAATTTTCACATTGGCACGACGAGTACCCCAGTCAAAGATTGGTAAATCTAAGCTTGGACCAATTGACCATGCAAAACCACCAGACTTAAATAGATCACTTAAATCAGTTGAAGCATAACCTGCTGAACCCGTTAAGCTAATGGTTGGGAATAAACGTGCTTTTGCAGCACCAATATTCGCACCCGCAGCGCTTAAGTTATATTCAGCTGCTTTTACATCTGGACGGTTGTTTAGCAAGTCACTTGGTAAACCGGCAGTGAATACATTTTGCTGAGCAATACGTTTCACAGGTTGTGTTGGCAACAAGTTTTGTGCAACGGGTTGACCCACAAGTAAGTTCAACAAGTTTTGTGCTTGAGCAATTTGAGTCTTGTAGTTCGCTACATCATTACGCGCAGTTTCTACAGAAATCTGTGCTTGACGTAATGGAACTTCACTGTCGATACCTACATCAAAACGCTTTTTGTTGAGATTGTAAGAATCTTGCTGTGCTTTAAGCGTTTGCTCTGCAAGTCTTAAGTTTGCTGTTGCAAACGAATAATTCAACCATGCTTGAGCAACTTGGCTGATCAAGCTGATCTGAGTCGAATCACGCGCACTTTGCGTTGAGAGGTAATTATCTAAAGCAGCGTCTTTTAGACTACGAACACGGCCCCAGAAATCAAGCTCATAAGCAGTTACACCCAAACCTACTTGGTAAGTAGAGTAGGGGTTATTCGGGTCACGACTTGGCGTAACCTGACGAATTGCACTACCACTTGCTCCAATCGTTGGAAGCTGGTTGTTCTTCGTAATCTGATATTGCTCTTGAGCACGTTCAATATTGAGCGTTGCTTTACGTAAATCACGGTTATTCGCAAGAGCCAAGTCGATTACTTCCAGCAAACGCGGGTCAGCAAAGAACTGTTTGTAGCCCTGTTCAGCAATAGATGTACCAGAAGCGCTTTTATATGCATAGCTCTGTGGAATATCGGTTTTCACGACTGGTTCTGGGCCGCGCATGCTTTGACAAGCTGCCAAAGCAAGCGCAAGTGCAGATACCGCAATGCTACGACCTGAAATAGACCATACTTTTTGCATCACGATTTATGCTCCTGAGTGTTTATGGTTTTTGGTTTGTACTTAAAGATACTACGAATCCACACATAGAATACAGGGATAAAGAAGATACCTAAGAATGTCGCGCTGAGTACGCCACCAAGTACACCGAAGCCTACTGAGTGCTGACTTCCTGCACCAGCACCTGTTGAAAGAGCAAGTGGAAGTACACCAAAACCGAAGGCAAGGGTCGTCATGATAATTGGACGTAAACGCATTTTTGCAGCATGTAAGGTTGCATCAAGCAGATCTTCACCTTTTTCCTGCAATTCTTTTGCGAACTCAACAATCAAGATCGCATTTTTTGCCGAAAGACCGATCACCGCAATAATCGCCACCTGGAAGTAAATGTTATTTGAGAGATTTGGATCTCCTTTAATAATCATGCCCAAGTAGGTCAATACAAGTGCACCAATGACACCAAGTGGTACCACAAGTAAAACCGAGAACGGAATAGACCAGCTTTCATATAATGCAGCTAAGCAAAGGAATACGATTAACAATGAAAGTGCGTATAAGAATGGAGCTTGAGCACCAGACTCACGTTCTTCAAGTGATAAACCTGTCCATTCATAGTCGAAACCTTGTAAGCCCATAGATGGTAACTTACCAATAATTTCTTCCATTGCTTTCATTGAGTCACCAGAGCTTACGCCAGGTGCAGGAGTACCTTGAATGTTAACCGATGACACGCCGTTATAACGTTCAAGACGTGGAGAACCATAAGTCCATTTACCTGTAGCAAATGCAGAGAATGGAACCATCACACCTTTGTTATTACGTACATACCATTTGTTTAAGTCTTCAGGCATCATACGAGTATCCGCATCGCCTTGAACATAAACTTTCTTCACACGACCACGGTCAACGAAATCGTTAATGTATGAACCACCCCATGCAATACGCATTGTATTGTTGATGTCAGCAATGCTCACACCCATCGCGCCAGCTTGAGCTTGATCTACATTAATTTGATACTGAGGCGTATCTTCCTGACCATTTGGACGTACACCCATCAGGCGTTTATCTTGTGATGCTAAGCCTAAAATGGTGTTACGAGCTGCAATCAGTTTCTCATGGCCTTGACCACTTGAATCTTTAAGCTGCAAGTTAAATCCGGCAGTTACACCCAATTCAGGCATTGCAGGAAGCTGTAATGGCATAACGTATGATGCATCTTTAATGATCATGTTTAATGCCATACCACGCTTAATTAATGCGCCGATTTGAGTTTCTGGTGTTGTACGTTTGCTCCAGTCTTTCAACTTAACGAAGCCAATACCAGCATTTTGACCCACACCCGTGAATGAGAAACCAGATACGGTGAAAATAGATTCCACAGTGTCTTTTTCATTCATGAAGAAGTTAGTCATGGTGTCAATCACTTTACCTGTACGGTCAAGCGTTGCATTTGGTGGTAATTGAACAAGTGTCATCACCACACCCTGATCTTCTTCTGGTAAGAATGAAGATGGGAGTTTTTGGAACAAGAATACTAAAAGGGCAACTACAACAGCATAAAGCACGCCTGAGAAGATTTTGCCTTTAAGCATGCGGCTAACACCATTTTGGTAGCTATGCGACATACGGTCAAAACCGTTGTTAAAGCTTCTAAAGAAACGCGCAAAGATATTATTGCTTGGTTCTTTATTTGGATCATGCTGTTTTAAGATTGTTGCACAAAGAGCAGGGGTGAAGGTTAACGCCACAATTAACGACAGAACCATTGCTGTTACAAGGGTAATCGAGAACTGACGGTAAATTACACCTGTTGTACCACCAAAGAATGCCATTGGTACGAATACCGCAGTCAATACGCTAGTAATACCCACTAACGCACCAGAAATCTGCTGCATTGAACGAGAAGTTGCTGTAACCGGATCGGTATGGTCCTCACTCATTACACGTTCAACGTTTTCAACTACAACAATGGCGTCATCGACCAGAAGACCGATTGCCAATACCATAGCGAACATGGTTAAAGTGTTAATTGAGAAACCAAAGATATTAATAACTGCAAATGTACCTAATACAACTACTGGAACTGCAAGCGTTGGAATAATCGTTGCGCGCCAGTTTTGTAAAAATAGGAACATGACAATGAATACCAAAATCACGGCTTCAATTAGCGTGTGTACAACACTTTCAATTGAAAGACGGATAAATGGAGTCGTGTCATAAGCGAGTTTATCTTGTAAACCTGCTGGATAGTTCTTACGTAATTCAGACAAACGTTGTTCAACAGCTGCTGCTGTATCAAGTGCGTTCGCACCAGTTGCAATTTTAATTGCAAGACCAGCCGCTGGTTTGCCATTAAACTTCGAATCGAACTGATAGTTATCAGAACCTAACTCTACACGAGCAACATCTTTTAAACGAACCTCAGCACCTGATGCTGTGTTCTTTAAGAAGATATTTTTAAACTGTTCAGGTGTCTGTAATAAGCTTTGCGCATTTACAGTTGCGTTAAGTACTTGACCTTGTACAGCAGGTGCACCACCTAACTGACCTACAGCAACTTGCGAGTTCTGCGCTTGTAACGCAGTTGCAATATCACTAGGTGTGAGTTGGTAACTTGTTAATTTAGCTGGATCGAGCCAAATACGCATCGCGTATGAACCACCAAAGACTGTTACTTCACCAACACCAGCAACACGGCTAAGCGGTTCTTTAATTGATGAGTTTACATAGTCTTTAATGTCTGAGTCTGAAAGGTTGTTATCTGGTGAATAGAATGCAATAACTTGCAAGAAACTCGCACCAGATTTAGTTACTGTTACACCTTGTCGTTGTACATCTTCAGGTAAAAGTGCAGTTGCAGATTGCAATTTGTTTTGAACTTGAACCTGTGCAATATCAGGGTCAACACCTTGTTCAAAGTTTAATTGAATAGATGCTTGACCGTTACCAGCACTGTTAGAAGAAATATAACGTAAGCCATCGAGACCATTCATTTGTTGTTCAATGATCTGGGTTACGGTGTTTTCAACTGTTTCAGCCGACGCACCAGGATAAGTCGCTGCAATTGTGACAGTCGGTGGTGCAATCGTTGGATACTGTGCAATAGGCATTTTTGTTAGCGTCAGAATACCCGCCAACATAATGACTAATGCAATCACCCACGCAAATATGGGGCGATGAATAAAAAATTGTGCCATTCAATCTACCCCTTATGCATTTGAAGCTGCTTTCTGTTCTGCTTGAGGTTTACCTGATTGAGCCGGTTTCGCAGCATTTGGCGCTGCACCTTGAGGATTTGCTGGTTGAGCTTGATAAGGTTTTGCTGTTACTTGTTGCCCTTCTTTAACTTTGGCAACGCCATCAACAATGACTTTATCGCCAGCTTTTAAGCCGTTAGTCACAATCCAGTTTTGTCCTTGAACCCCTGAGGTTTCAATTGGACGACTCTCAACAGCCCCTTTGGCATTAACAAGCATTGCTACAGCTTGACCTGTAGGTAAACGTGTAACGGCAGCTTGTGGAATCAGATAAGCATTTGGAACAACACCCTGAACAATTTGTGCAGTGGTATACATACCCGGAAGCAATAAATGATTCGGGTTAGAGAATACAGCACGTAAAGTAATTGTTCCTGTATCTTGGTTTACAGAAGCGTCAGAGAAAGCAAGTTGCCCTTCGATTGGATAGGTAGAACCATCTTCAAGCTTTAATTTTACTTTCGTGTTGTTACTGTTGTTTAAACTGCCTTTACTTAATTGCTGACGTAAACGTAACAACTCGGCGCTAGACTGATTAATATCAACATAGATTGGATCTAACTGCTGAATCGTTACTAATGGGTCAGTCTGGTTTGCAGTAACTAAAGCACCAGCCGTTACTGAAGAACGCCCAGATTGTCCAGAAATAGGAGAGCGAATTGTAGAATAACCAAGATCTACATTCGCATTTGTTACTTGAGCCTTAGCTGCAGCAACTTGTGCTTCTGAGACATTGACTTGACCAAGTAAGTCATCATATTCCTGTTTAGACACAGCATTACTAGAAACAAGTTGTTTATAACGATTTAACTTGGTACGTAGTGAAGCTAGATTTGCCTGTTGTTGTAGGAGTGATGCTTTTGCATTTTCTAACGTTGCGCGGTTCGTTCTAGAGTCGAGCTCATAGAGCGCCTGACCTTCACGAACATAGCTTCCTTCAGCAAATAAACGTTTTAAAATCACGCCACTTGTTTGAGGACGAACTTCAGAAATTTGATATGCTGAAGTACGGCCTGAAAGCTCAACGCTTTGTTCAACACTTTGTGGTTGAGCAACAATAACACCTACTTCTGCAGGCGGCATTTTCTGAGCAGCAGCAGCTTGCTGTTTCTCATCGGAGCCTTTGCTACAACCAACAAGCGCGATACTTGTTGCTAATGCGCAAGCAGTAAGGGCTGGTGCCCAAAGCTTAGCCGACATCATTGTTCCACCTCGTTTAGATAAAATCTAAAAATATATTTGTTTTCTACTTAACCTACTTTGTGTTTGTAATAACCAGAGCCAAAGCAGTGCAATCCAAATAAAACCAATACCCCAACCAGCGAATACGTCTGTTGGGAAATGAACTCCTGCATATATTCTTGAAAGCCCCATACACACAAACCAAAGACAGGAGATCAAAACAATATAAGGAGAGTTAATGTTGTGCTTACGGCATAACATAATCATTGCCAGACAAGCCAGTGTTGATGCATAAACACTATGTGCACTTGGGAACGATGCACCGTAACTTTCAACGATATGATATGCCTCAGGAGGTCTAGGCCGATTAATACACCACTTGAGCAGCCAACCAATGGTGATACTGCCAATAACTCCCAAGCTAATGAAAATAACAGTAATATATTTTTTATACCATGCTAAATATACACATACTAGAAAGGATAAAAAACATACAAAAGGCATGCCGCCTACGCGTGCAAGAAAGGCAGTTATAGTATTAAGATAATCTAAACGATGATGACTCAATGTTTGAACGGTGAGCAAGTCCAAAGATTGAAGACTTGGTACAACCAGACCAAGAACACCTAATCCTAAAAAAACGCAACCAATACAAAGCAATAGATAGGGCATATACACACCTTTGCTTATTCATGTAGTGTTTTACTACTGAATGCCGTTGAAAGTGTACTTGCCAGTACACTTTTTTTCAAGCCTGATAGATCATCGTAAATTCATTTTGAATTTTTTTTAACATTTGGAAAAACAATCACAACAAAATTGACGGAATTCACAATTTGTGTACAAAGCAAAACGCTAGTGTTCTGCTTTTTTTCCGCCACTTGTTTGGTTATTTTCTTCTAATTCTAGAGGCTGTTTCGGTGGCCAGAAGAAGTCACTTGGTCGGGTAAGAAAATGGGTCATGACCAGTTTAGCTAATGGCTTCCATTGTTCAAAGCGAACACGACGTGCACGTAGAGCCACAATAATCGTTAAGGTGAAACTTACGAATAGGTTAGTAAGGCCAATACAGAGCACACCTAAAAATGAAACAATAATCAAGCCAATATCTGGACTACCGTTAATGGTCATTAAACCTTGAATAAAGTTCGCTGATGCAAAGGCAATATGACGAATATCTAAAGGTAAACCTAGAATAAAGCCGATTGTTCCCATACTTCCTAGCATGACACCGAACAGGAAGTTACCAGCAAGCGCACCTAAATTACGTTCAATATATTCAGCAAAACGGTTTAGGCGTTCTTGCCCAAATAAACTGCGTAAACGTCGGTGTGCTTTTAAACGAGGTCCTACTTTTCTATAAACAGCCATGTTGTCGAAGTAGCCTGCAATAAGACCCGACAAGAACAAACATACGCCTGCAATTGCTGCATGTGGAACGGCTAAAGATGTAAATGGATTTAAGCTGTGTAAAAGAGAAGTGGCTTTGGTATGGGTTAATAAAGGTTCATCTAGATAAAACTGCCAAGCAAAGGTAATAAGTGCGGCAGTAGGGATTGCAATCGAGATATTACCCAAAATAGCAATAAACTGAGTTCGAATAATATTGATAATGAGTGCTGCTAACTCTGCAATTTGTGCAGTTTTAGAGCCTTTACGTTGCTGAACAGTGGCTGCAAGGGCAGCGGCTGTCATTGCTGGTTGTTTTGTCGCAACAGTAAAGTGCAATACGTGAATCAGAATAAAGCCGAGTGAATAGTTCATGCTGAACGTAAAGGCTTGCATAAGCGGGGCCATCGTCATACGTGCAGCAAGAATTTTTAAGGATGCCATACAGGCAATAATGACACCTGCACCAGCAGCGGCTTTATACATACCCCAAAAGCCTTTAGTGTCTGTACTCACATAGTGCTCACCAGTACGACTTGCATTTTCTGTGACCTGAAAGGCGATGAGTTCACTGGTGGTACTTAGTAAAGAGCGGACACTTTTTTCACTATAATGTGCTTTAGTTAAGTCCGAAATTAAATTCCCTAAAGAAATATAGCGTCCTTCACTGTCGTCTACGACCAAGTAGAGTAATAATTCAATTCGATCTAAACATTGCTCAAGCAAAGACAGCAAATAAGTCAAACTTAAACTAACACCGATTCTTTTGGTGGCCCGACGTATTTTTAAAACGACGTCACGGCATTGTTCCAACATTACAAATGCTTGAGATGCATCTGGTGGGGGAATGACTGCAATGTCATTGCTAGAAATATCTTGTTTTTTATACTTTTCAATAAACTCAATAATTTCACGGTTTTGTACTAAAAACGGTGATTCATATTCAGTTAACTCAGGCTGAGCATTAATAAATTCAGGATAAAGCCCAATACCACTAATACGATAAGATAAGACAGTAATCGCCTTAATCATTTCTCGTTGAATGGCATGTTTTTCATCGACATTGCTATTACTTTGCCCAATTAAACCGAATAACGTTGCCCAATCTTTGTCATCAACATTGTTTAACCAGACTGAATCACTTTCTAAATAGAAAATTTTTCCAATCAAAATTTTGAGCTGGCTGACATCTTCAATGAGTGGCAGAAAATGGCCACCAAGTCTTTGTCCAAGTTGGTTCCAGAAACCATCTAAAGACAAAATGCCGCTATCTGCATATAAGCTCACTTGCTTATATTGATTAATTAAACGTAATAAAAAGGTTTGTAAAAGAGCAGGAGCGGTAGGAGTAAGTAATAAGCTATCAATAAGTGCTTGTATTTTTTGCTCTATTTCATCCGTATCGTGAGGATCGGATGGCCGTAAAGCATTGACTAGGTCAATGAGAATATTTTCGTCGATAACAGCTTGAGGATTTTCAAGCTGTTTCTGGATTTTTAAAAAATGATCTGAAAAATTTATATGCATAGGCAAAATAATATCTACTGTATTCGATGTAATGCAAGCCGAGTGAGGTTAATCAATGCTTGGCGATAAGGTGTATCAGGCAAGATTGATAAGGCTTGCAGTGCTGCTTCTGTTTCTTCTTGGGCACGGCGCTGGCAATAATCTAAAGCACCAGACTTTTGTACAATTTCAATAACTTTGGATAATTGGTCAACCCCACCAGTCGCAATGCTACGACGAATAATGGCGTGTTCTTCACCCGTTGAATGTGCTAATGCTGAAATTAACGGTAAAGTCGGTTTACCTTCCATCAAATCATCACCAATATTTTTACCTAATGTTTCAGCATCTGAAGTGTAGTCTAAAATATCGTCAATAATTTGGAATGCATTTCCAAAATGACCTGCAAATAATCTTAAAGGTTCACGGTAGGCTTCTTGCCCAGCCAAAATGGCAGCACCTTCAGTTGCAAGTTCAAATAAACGAGAAGTTTTCCCGTGAATAATTTTTAAATATGTTTCTTCGGTTGTATCCGGTTGATGCTGAGATTGAAGTTGTAGTACTTCACCTTCAGCGATTTCACATGTACCTGTTGAGAAATCTTTTAATAAGGTCATGTTGTTTAAATCAACCAATAGATCAAAAGCGCGAGCAATAAGGAAGTCACCTACTAACACAGCAGTTTGGTTGTTCCAAGTTGCGTTGGCAGTAGGGCGGCCACGGCGAAGCCCAGATTCATCGACCACATCATCATGCACTAAAGTTGCGGTATGAAGCATTTCAATAATGGCAGCCAGACGCTGTGCATTTTGCATATTGTCCAGACCACAAGCTCGTGCTGCAAGTAAACACATGATCGGGCGCATACGTTTGCCGCCAGCTTCAACAACATGTTTACTGACCGACATGACCAAGCCGACTTTTGAGCTAATTCCTTCATTAATCAAGTGATCCATCGCAGCAAAGTCTGTAGCAACAGGAGCGAGAATGTCTTGCTTAAAATCGATGACCATATGAAGAAAAACCCCGTATTGGTGATAAGTGGCGTTAGTGTATCAATTAAAAGTGCATTAAACAGGGAAACAAGCAATTGATATTAATCATTTGTAGGTTCATGAAGAGTTCTTTGTTCTTTATTTCGGCAAAACGATGTGTTTCCGACAAAACAATAAATTTTAATAACGTCAACATGAATACAGCTTGTTCTTGTTGCAAGTTGTGTTTGGAACTGTATTTTAAATTCCATTCAGAATCAATGAAAAGTACTAAATTCGAATTGAAGCTGTTTTTATTATGTAAGAATAACGGTCTCTATTGCTTAGATAAAGATAAAGCACTTGTCGTTTGATCAAATTTCACTTAAAATCTGTCGCCTTGTATAACCCCAGTGGCGTTCGTTTTAAGATCGATATATCCCTTTATCGACACGACGACACGGGCTGATTGGAGTACATTATGTACGCAGTAATCCAAAGCGGTGGTAAACAGCACCGTGTAGTTGAGGGTGAAACCCTTAAAGTTGAATTATTGAAGGCTGAATCTGGCGCAACTATTACATTTGATGATGTATTAATGGTTGTAAACGGTGACAACATTCAAATCGGTGCTCCAGTTGTAGCTGGCGCTAAAGTAACTGCAGAAGTGATTGGTCATGGTCGTCACGACAAAATCCGCATTATCAAAATGCGTCGTCGTAAACACTACCGTAAGCAACAAGGTCACCGTCAATGGTTCACTGAGTTGAAAATTACTGGTATTTCAGGCTAATCACGAGGAGTAAGAGACATGGCAACTAAAAAAGCCGGTGGATCGACGAAGAACGGTCGTGATTCAAACCCAAAAATGTTAGGTGTTAAAGTTTACGGTGGTCAAACTGTAACTGCTGGTAACATCATCGTTCGTCAACGTGGTACTGAATTCCACGCTGGTGCAAATGTTGGTATGGGCCGTGACCATACTTTATTTGCTACTGCTGACGGCGTAGTAAAATTCGAAGTGAAAGGTCAATTTGGCCGTCGCTACGTAAAAGTTGAAACTGTTTAAGTTTTAGCTTAAGAAAAAGCCCACATTTTGTGGGCTTTTTTTATGGAATTTCATTAATTTCATCTTCATCATGATGAATGAAATTCTACAAACAATATGAATAACATAACAAAATATCTTATTTTCTCAATGATTAGCACAGAGTTTGTCGGTTAATATGGGTCTTGAATGAAGAGCTTGTTCGGCTTAGTGAAATTAAAAGCGAACAAGTTATCTTACAGCAACTAAAAAGGTGATGACATGAATATGCTTCGTAAAACCATGTGTGCTATTACACTCAGCGCGTCAGTGCTTGCTCCTGTAATGAGTACTACAGCGTTTGCTGCACCAGTAGCAGCACCGGAGCAACAGGCGATTGGGAACCTGGTAAATCAGTTATCAGGATTACAGCGTTTAACTGCCGATTTTGAACAAACAACCAAAGCAAATACAAAAGCTGTAGCACAGAAAAAAGGCTTAGGTGCTCAGCATATGAACCAGACATTTAAAGGTTCAATGAAAGTTGAACGTCCGGGGAAATTTTATTGGGAAACTGTGAGTCCGTCTAAACAAACTATTGTGACGAGTGGTAAAACAGTCTGGATTTATGACCCTGATTTACAACAAGCTGTCCGTCAAAGCTTAGATTCGCAAGTAGCCGATACTCCAGCTTTATTGCTCTCTGGTAATACTAGTCAAATCATGAAGTCTTACCGAGTGACTCAGCCAGATAAATCTAAATTATATTTTACGTTGTTCCCGAAAAAAGAAGATGGCGCTTTCCAAAGCTTAACGATTAGTTTTGGTGCCAACAAAGCACCGACATTAATGGTGTTACAAGATTCTTTAGGACAAACCACTTATGTGAAATTTAATAATGTAAAAGTGAATGCTTCAATTCCAGCTTCAACTTTTAATTTTACGCCACCTAAAGGCACAGATATTATTGACCAATAATTATTGCACCTCTTTAAGAAAGCCACCTGAAAGGGTGGCTTTCTTTTTATATATCAATCACAGATACATTTTTTAACCCCGTCTTATTCTTACGCTTTGTATAGTGATAAAAGAGAATACACGGGGATTAACATGCGACTTTACGATAAGAAAATTATTTTCATTCTTCCTATGGTAGCTGCCATGGTGGCAGGAAGTGGTTGTCAGCCAAAATCTGCAGCTAAAGATGAGCAACCTGCATCTAGTGCTTCAGTAAAAGAGCAAAAACAAGCAGAAGTTCCTGTTATTCAGGCAAAAGTAATTCCAGTAAAATTACCAAAATCTAAAGTTTGTCTTGAAGATGGCTGTACTGAATATGACTTTCAGACAGTACAAACTAATCAAAAATGGATTAATGATTATTTTACGAACCGTATAAAAAAAGCAGATCCGAATGCTTTTGCAAACTTGGCTGATAAACCTGTTGAAGTACCAGAGGGGGAGCCTCGTTCAAGTCAAAGTGCAATTTATGTCCGTTATTTGGGACAAAATTATAATCTAGCAACCTTTGCCTTACAGACATACTCATACTCTGCAGGTGCAGCACATGGTATGTCACATCAAGAATTTGTAAATTTTGATTTATTAAATAAAAAGCACATTACTGTTGCTGAACTTATTAAGCCAGATGTAGAAAAACAACTCGTTGATGCACTTTTTGATGCGAATACCAACTGGCTTCAAGAACACAATATTAGCCGTGAAAAACTGCAGTTAAGTGATAATTACTACTACGGCGCCAATGGGATTGTTTTTGTTTATCCCGTTTATGAGCTAGCTTCTTATGCAGAAGGGATGACTGAATTAACACTGCCGTATTTTGAGGCAGCTAAGTTCATTAAACCTGAGTACTTACCAAGTGTGCCGAGCTACAACATGTAAAATATCTTGTGTCTTCTTAGAATTGTGTGAAAGCTATTCGATATGAAGATGATCACTATATTTTTTAGTGCTAAGGGCTTACACTATAGCCAGTTTTTTACCCATATTATGATTAATTATGATCGACCCTAAGTTACTCAGAAATAATATTGAAGTCGTTAATGCAGCTTTGGCAAAACGTGGTGTTCAGCTAGATGTTCAAGAATGGGCATCTTTAGAAACTCGCCGTAAAGACTTGCAATCAAAAACTGAAAAGTTACAGGCAGAGCGAAATGCCGGTGCTAAACAAGTGGGTCAGATTAAAAAATCCGGTGGTGACGCTTCTGAAATCATGGCACGCATGCAGGCCATTGGTGATGAGATCAAAGCTGCCGAAGTTGCTTTGTCAGAACTACAAAACGAGATTGAACAAAAAGCACTAAGCATTCCTAACTTACCAGATGAATCTGTTCCAGTTGGTAAGGATGAAAGTGATAACGTTGAAATCTCAAAATGGGGTACACCTCGTCAGTTCGATTTTGAAATCAAAGATCATACTGATTTAGGCGAGTGGATGGGCGGCTTAGAGTTTGAAACTGCGACTAAGCTCACTGGTTCACGTTTCAGCGTGTTGAAGGGGCCTTTAGCGCGTCTACAACGTGCTTTAACTCAGTTCATGCTTGATACCCATACTTTAAAGAATGGCTACACAGAAGCTTATGTGCCGTATTTGGTTAATGCTGACTCACTTCGTGGGACAGGACAATTACCAAAATTTGAAGAAGATTTATTTAAACTTCAAGGCGAAAAAGAATACTACCTTATTCCTACAGCTGAAGTTCCAGTCACAAACTTTGTTCGTGATGAAATCATTGACGCAGACCGTTTACCATTAAAATATGCAGCGCATACACCATGTTTCCGTAGTGAAGCTGGTTCTTATGGTCGTGATACACGTGGTTTAATCCGTCAGCACCAGTTTGATAAAGTTGAAATGGTGCAAATCGTTAAACCTGAAACATCTATGCAGGCACTTGAAGAGCTTACTGCACATGCTGAGGGCATTTTGCAGGCACTTGGTTTGCCATACCGCAAAATTTTGCTCTGTGGTGGTGATATGGGCTTTGGTGCGATGAAAACTTACGATCTAGAAGTATGGGTTCCAAGCCAAAATACATATCGTGAGATTTCAAGCTGCTCTAATATGGGTGATTTCCAAGCGCGTCGTATGAAAGCACGCTTCCGTATGGATCAGAAGAAGACTGAATTAGTGCATACGCTAAATGGTTCAGGTCTTGCAGTAGGACGTACTTTGCTTGCAGTAATGGAAAATTACCAACGTGAAGACGGCTCAATCGAGATTCCAGAAGTATTACGCCCATATATGGGTGGTGCAACGTTTATTGACTAAGCTTTGCATCTAAATTGTGCACGTTTTTTGCTTAAACATAATCAGATGATTGATGTAGAGGTTTAAGGTGGATATTTTTCCAATCTCTTTGAAGTTGCAGCAGCAACGTTGTCTGATTGTGGGCGGAGGGCATATTGCTTTACGCAAGGCAACCTTATTAGCTAAGGCGGGGGCAATAATTGATATTGTTGCTCCTGAAATTGAAGAACAGCTTCTGCAATTAGTGACAACAACAAATGGTCAGCATTTTGTTGAAATTTTCTCTGAGAAGTTTTTAAGTACACCATATCGACTCGTCATTGCCGCGACCAATGATCCGCAAGTCAATAAAACAGTCTTCGAGCAATGTGAAGTACGTCATTTACTTGTAAATAGTGTTGATGATATTCCACATTGCCGCTTTATGGTTCCTGCGATTATTGACCGTTCACCTTTAGTGATTTCGGTTGCTTCAAATGGGACATCTCCTGTTTTATCTCGACAAATCCGTACACAGTTAGAGACATCCATTCCACATGGAATGGGGAAATTGGCTGAGTTTTCAGGAAAATGGCGAAATCAGGTTAAAGAAAAAATTTCTAATCCCGATGAACGCCGTATTTTTTGGGAAAACTTGTATGCAAGTCCCTTAAAAGAGCAGGTTTTTAACGACAACCTAGATGTTGCAGATAGCATGCTTGAACATGCATTGCAGGAATGGAAAGCACCTAAAGGTGAAGTTTATTTAGTGGGCGCAGGTCCTGGTGATCCTGAACTGCTTACCTTAAAAGCTTTACGTTTAATGCAGCAAGCTGATGTGGTCATTTATGATCGTTTGGTATCCCAACCCATTTTAGAGTTATGCCGTCGAGACGCTACAAAAATATATGTCGGTAAAGCTCGCTCAAATCACTCGGTTCCCCAAGATGGTATCAATGCTTTACTCGTTGAATATGCTCAACAAGGAAAGCGCGTTTGTCGTTTAAAAGGCGGTGATCCGTTTATTTTCGGGCGTGGTGGTGAAGAGATCCAAGAATTATTCCAAGCTGGTGTGCCATTTCAGGTGGTTCCGGGTATTACGGCAGCGTCAGGCTGTTCAGCTTATGCGGGTATTCCGCTCACTCATCGTGATTATGCTCAGAGTGTACGTTTTCTAACTGGCCATTTAAAAGAAGGCTCTCCTGAGCTTCCTTGGAATGAGCTGGTATATGAGAACCAGACTTTAGTTCTTTATATGGGCTTAGTCGGCTTGGAACGTATTTGTGAGCAATTAATCGCTCACGGACAGCGTCCAGATATGCCAGTTGCATTAATTTCAAAGGGTACAACCCCTGAACAAAAGGTTGTGGTGGGGTCACTTGCTGATATCGCATCTAAAGTGACAGAACATCAAATTCATGCGCCGACTCTCACGATTATTGGTGAAGTCGTACGTCTGCGTGAACAGTTACAGTGGAACTAATGGGCTAATAATTTCTTTGATAGATTTAATGATTGCCTGAGTTAACCAACAAGTAATTTAAGTGAGTAATTAAGTGATTCATGTTGTTCTATACGAGCCTGAAATCCCTGCAAACACAGGGAATATTATTCGACTATGCGCGAATACGGGGGCTCAATTGCATTTGGTTAAGCCTTTAGGTTTTGAGCTTGATGATAAAAAGCTTAAACGTGCAGGGCTTGATTATCATGAATGGGCAAGAATGCAGATTTGGGACAATATTGAAGCATGCCTTGCAGACTTAAAGTCAAAAGGTGTTGAGCATGTTTTTCCTTTAACGACAAAGGGTTCTGCAACTCCGCATACAGTTGATTTGAATCGACCTGTGGCTTTACTGATGGGACCAGAAACACGCGGCTTGCCTGAGCATGTGCGTTTGATGTTCCCTCAAGAGCAGTGGATTCGCTTACCAATGGCTGAAAATTCTAGAAGTTTAAATTTATCTAATGCGACTGCAGTGATTGTTTATGAAGCATGGCGTCAGCAAGGCTTTAAAAATTTAGGTTAGTTTTATAAATACAAAAAATAAGGCCCTTGGTGGCCTTATTTTTTTTGATCTAATTTTAATTTAAGCTTGTTCTAGTACTTTTTCATCATAGATGATTTGTGCTGCTAAAACTTGTTCGATGTTTGTTTCAGCCCATTCTTTTAACTGGAATGCCATTGAAGCGACATTTTGGCCTAATGGTGTAAGTGAATAGTCAACACGAATAGGTGAAGTGTCTTGAATTTTACGTTCGATAAAGCCGTCTCTTTCAAGCATTTTTAACTTTTGTGACAAGACTTTAGGTGAAATACCTTGAATATTCTTTTTGAGCAAATTGAAGTGCTGTGTTTCTTCTTCAAGAATGTTTAAGATGAGTAAAACCCACTTGTCTGCAATTTTTTCAAAAAATAAACGAGCAGGGCAATGTTGTTGAAAAATATTATATTTTAGACATTCATTCATACCATTTACCTACTTATTTTAAAAAAAATATACTAGTTACCAAGTGGTAACTAATTGACACCTAGTTTCTAAAATATATCATAAAATGGAATTTAATAAAACACAGGTTCTTCCATGTCTAATTCTAATATTGCGGTTGTATATTTCTCTGGTTATGGCCACACGAAAGTAGTTGCTGAAACTTTTGCTAATGAAATTAATGCTCAACTTATCCAGATTGATCAGGAAGGTAATATTACTGAGCAAGATTGGGAAACATTAAACAATGCAAAAGGTATTGTTTTCGGTGCTCCAACTTATATGGGTACAGCACCATGGCAGTTTAAAAAATTTGCTGATGCAACTTCAAAAGTTTGGTTTACACGTGGTTGGGAAGATAAAGTATTTGCAGGCTTTACCAACAGTGCAAGCCTAAATGGTGATAAGCAAGTTACGCTTATTCAATTACAAACTTTAGCATCACAACACGGTGGCATTTGGGTGAGCTTAGGTCTATTGCCAGCAAACACTAAAAACGCAAAACGTGAAGATGTAAATAACTTGGGTGGCTCGGTAGGTCTACTTGTTCAGTCACCATCAGATGCAAGTGTAGATGAGATTCCAACAGGGGACTTAGAAACAGCAAAACTTTATGCAAAACGCGTACAAGGTATTGTAAATAAAATATTTGGATAATAAGTCCATAAAAAAGGCGCTTTAAGCGCCTTTTTTATTATTCATGCTCGTTGTGTTGAGGAGCATTGTATTTAAAGCCTTTGGTTTTGTAAGCAAGATAACCTACACCAACTACTGCCCAAGCCAAGCCAATTTGTAAAGCAAGCTTGTCAATTTCCAACCACATTAGGAACACACTGGCAAAGCCAAGCGTCGGTACAATAATGTAATTAATAATATCTTTAATAGATTTGTTTTTACCATCTCTAAGCGCATAACGCGAAATTACAGAGAAGTTCACAAAACTAAAAGCAGTTAAGGCCCCGAAACTAATTAAGTTAACAATATGTTCAAGATCTAAAAAGCCAGCAGACAACGCAACTACACCAACAATAAGAATGTTGTAAGTTGGGGTATGTAGTCTTGGACTGATATGACCAAACAACTTTTTATTGATAACGCCATCACGTCCCATAACATACATTAAGCGAGATACGCCAGCGTGTGCCGAAATACCAGATGCCATTACTGCAACCACAGCAAAGTATAAAACTAATGTTTTAAAGGCAATGCTACCAATTGCTGCAACCATCACAGGTTGTGATTCATCTAACGGTTTAAAGTAAGTCGTTGGGTTGCTTGGGAAATACAACTGGATAAAGTAAGTACTTATGATGAAAATGACACCAGCAAGCAATGCTGTTGAAAAAATCGCTTTTGGAAGTGTTCTTTCAGCATCTTTTGTTTCTTCGGCAAGTGAAGATAAAGCATCAAAACCTGTAAAAGAGAAACAAAGTACCGTTGCACCACCAATCAAAGCACTAATAGAAGTCATATCATTCCAAAAAGGAGTGAGTGACCATAATTCAGCTTTATCCGGATTTAACGTACCATCGGCATATACACCTTGGGTAAGCAAGGTATACACTTGATAAACAAAGTAAAAGATAACACCAAGTTGAATAACTACAATTGTACTGTTAAAACGAGCAACGAAACGTGCGCCGAATAAGTTAATAACAGTCATTAATGCAGTTAGGCCAATTACCCATAACCAATTATTTACTTCTGGAAACAATGCTCTTAAATAAATATCGGCCAAAATGATATTGACGAGTGGTGAAAGTAAATAGTCTAGCCAAGATGACCAACCCACCATAAAACCAACATTAGGGTGAATTGACTTTTGGGCATAGGTGTATGCTGACCCTGAAGAAGGATAGCGTTTGATCATGTGTCCATAACTGATCGACGTTAATAAAATTGCAACTAACGCAAAAATATAAGAAGTAGGTACATGACCACCACTTCGTTCTGATACTAAACCAAAAGTATCAAATAAAGTTAATGGCTGAATATAAGCTAAACCAATAATAATGATGTGCCATAGCACAAGATTCTTTTGAAGTTTAGCTGTTGGTTTAGTCCCAGATAAGTTTGTCAACGGCGTTATCCTCATAATCGTTGATCAAGGATCAGCTTGGTGTTAAGGATCGTTTGAGACGAACGATCCCCCCTACATAAAAGATAAAGTGCGCCAATCTATCCTAAATTGATGCAAATTGTCAGTACTTTCGTGGATTTTTTAGCAAATTTTTTGCCATATTTCCAAAGAAAATGATGAATAAAAATTCATAGATATAAAAAAGGTCTGATTTGTCATAAAAATCAGACCTTTAGTTTTTTCTTTAGGTAGTTAAAACTTAAATTACCAAGCTTTTTGTAAGATCTCGCGTATATCTTTTAAGCTTGCTTCTTTAGGGTTGTAAATAATAGAGCCATCATTTAGTGCTTTTTCTGCAACTTCATCAAGGTGTGCTTCAGTAACCTTACCAGTTTCGCGCAAGGTACGTGGTAACTTGGTTAAGCTAAATAAGCGATCACGCATTGCTAAAATAGTTGTAATTGCTCTATCTGCACGTTGGGTTGCTGGAGTTTGCGCATAGATATCTGCACCAGCTAGAGGTAATAGTAACTCACCAATTTTCTGACCATTTACTTGCTTGTTGTATTCAAGCACATAGGGTAAGAATAGGTTCATACATAAACCGTGGGGCAGGTGGGCAACTGCACCTAATGCATGCCCTAACGAGTGCACAAGGCCTACCATCGAGTTAGAAAATGCGATACCTGCCATTGTAGAAGCTTGTGCGAGTTCTAAACGGCCTTGCGAGTCATTTGGATTTTCTAAAACATTAAATAAATTTTCACTAATCTTTTTGATACCCGCACTTGCATAAGCATCGCTGAGTGGATTAGCAGCCATACACGTATAAGCTTCCACACAGTGTGTTAATGCATCCATACCAGTCATTGCCGTCAAGTGAGGTGGTAAAGTTAATGTCATGCGTGGATCTAAGATTGCAGCATGTGGCATTAAATAGTATGAAGCAAATGCCAATTTCACATTCTTTTGTGTGTCAGAAACCACCGCAACCATAGTCACTTCTGAACCTGTACCTGATGTGGTCGGAATCACAAAAAATGGCTTTAATGGTTTTGGTAAGTTATGAGCACCAGAGTATTGAAGAAGGTCATTTCCACCTTCAGAGACTAAAATATTAGTTGCTTTAGAGGTATCAATAACAGAGCCACCGCCAACAGCAATAATCGCATCACACTTATTTGTACGATAAGCTTCCGCTGCAAGACGAACTACTTCAAGACTTGAGTCTGGTGGAACATCATCAAAAACATGACCAATCACAGCATCAGTCGTGCTAAATGCAGCTTCAATAGGGTTGAGTAAGCCATTTGCGCGAACGCCTTTATCTGTAATGATAAGCGGACGCTTTGCACCTAAAGTCGCAAGTTCAAAAGGAATATGTTCTAAAGCAGCATTACCGGCAATGACTTTTACAGGACAAAAGAATTCGTAATATGGTTTAGCCATGTTATGCGCTCCGCTTGAAGTAAGACTTAGCTACTTTTAAATAAATATTTGCAGCTTCGTTGAATTTTTCTTTTAGGGTGAGTTCGGTTGGGTATTCTTTAACTGCGAGTGAAGCTACCAATTTCGGTAAAATGAGAGATTCCATTTTGTTTAGGCAGCGTACTAAACGAATTGCTGCGGATACGTCACCATCGGCAATCATTCGATCATTTGCAAATGCTTGAGCAGTACTTTCCTGAAATGAGAAAACCAAAAATGCATGGGTTACATGCTTAAATGTAATGGTTAAATCAGGCTTTTTTTCCGCTCTTTTTAGCAGTTCTAATTGTTTGTTCTCTGTCACTCGGGCAAAAAATGCTGGTCCATTTGGGAAGACATTCATTGAAAGTACAAAGTGAACAGGAAATTTGGATACTTCCTCTTGTATTTCACTATCTACTTGACTCGCCATGACTAAGCCACGACCAACAACATCCATCATGAGCTTAACGTAGGCAAGTTGCAGAGTGGGCTTTACAGCTTTTGTCGAAATCACTTGCTATCCCTTCTTAAAATTATGCAAAAGCAAATTTAGAGTAATTACTCTAATCTATTTTTATTCCATCTCAAAATCATTTATTCAATTTTGACTTCAGGGTCATTAAAGTACCCAGAGGCCTTAATATACTCAATAAAGTCCTGACAAAGTTGTTCAAATGATGGATATGGAGTCACCAAATCTTGTATGCGGACCATTTCTAAACCTGCATAACCACATGGGTTAATAGTTTGAAAACCTGTTAATGCACAGTCTAAGTTTAGGGCTAAACCGTGATAACTGCGGCCACGACGAATTTTGAAACCTAAGGAACCAATTTTTCTATCATTTACATATACGCCTGGAGCATCAGGTTTTGCATATGCTTCAATATTATATTTCTTTAAAACATCAATCATAAATTGTTCAGCAAAACTAACCAATGTACGCACATTCCACTTTAGCCGATTAAGATCAAACATAAAGTACGCGACCAGTTGACCAGGGCCATGCCATGTCACTTGCCCACCACGATCAGTTTGAACTACAGGAATATTGGATGGAATTAGAATATGTTCTGGTTTTCCAGCTTGACCTTGAGTTAATACTTCGTGATGCTGGAGCAACCATAGCTCGTCGGGTGTATTTTCATCACGTTGATTGGTCAAGTTCTTCATCAATTCGAATTTGCTTTGATAATCTTGTAAATCGTTCCACTGACGAATAATCAAAGTGGGTTTATCAAGGCTCATTAAACATTTTCCTGTGCGATGTACTAAACAGAAGGGCGGTCTCACAACATTAAATTATGAGAGTATGCTCTTGATGAGTTTAAAGTATTTTGCTTAAACGGTTCTAAATATTTATCGTTATTTATAATAAGATTGATATAAATAAAAATGCCATGACATTAAAGTTGTCATGGCATCTTAAAATTAAAGTGCAGTTCTTATTTGCGGACAAGCAGCCAAGTCTGCATACAAAGCATGAACTTGTTCCAATTCATCAAAGCGTAATTGTGCGGTTAATGAATGGTATTTGCCTGTACGAGATTCTTGTACTTTTAACGTTGATTGGTCAAAGTCAGGAAAATGTTTTACTAGAATATCAACTACAGCTATACGTAATTCTTCACCCGCATCGCCAATGAGTTTAATTGGATAGTCCATTGGAAATACCCAAAGGTCTTCACGGAGTTCGCGAGATGGAGTGCGGTCTAACATAAGTAACCTCATCATGTGAAACGCCTGCATCATCGCAGGCGTTTGTAGCTCTTTCTATTAAATGGGGACTAGCGTCGAAATTTCAAGATTTCAAAACTTAGTCATTCTCTAAGAAAGAACGCAAGTGTTCAGAACGAGAAGGGTGACGTAATTTACGTAATGCTTTCGCCTCGATTTGACGAATACGTTCACGTGTTACATCAAACTGTTTACCAACTTCTTCTAAAGTATGATCGGTTGGCATATCAATACCAAAACGCATTTTCAATACTTTAGCTTCACGTTCAGTTAAGTTTTCTAGAACTTCACGAGTTGCTTCTTTTAAGCCTTCTGAAGTCGCAGCATCAATTGGAGAAGTGATGTTCTGGTCTTCAATAAAGTCCCCAAGATGCGAATCTTCATCATCACCGATTGGAGTTTCCATTGAAATTGGTTCTTTAGCAATTTTAAGAACCTTACGAACTTTGACTTCGTCCATTTCTAAACGTTCGCCCAACTCTTCTGGAGTAGGTTCACGGCCCATTTCCTGTAATAACTGACGAGAAACACGGTTAATCTTGTTAATCGTTTCAATCATATGTACAGGAATACGAATTGTACGTGCTTGGTCTGCGATAGAACGGGTAATTGCCTGACGAATCCACCAAGTTGCATAAGTCGAGAATTTATAACCACGACGGTATTCAAACTTGTCTACAGCTTTCATCAAGCCAATGTTCCCTTCTTGAATCAAGTCAAGGAACTGTAAACCACGGTTGGTGTATTTCTTCGCAATCGAAATTACCAAACGAAGGTTGGCTTCTACCATTTCTTTTTTCGCACGACGAGCTTTGGCTTCACCAATCGCCATGCGTTTAGAAATATCTTTAATTTCAGCAACGCTTAAATTAAGTTCTTTCTCAATATCTGCAATCTTTTGCTGGAATGCTAAAACATCTGGACGAACTTTCTCTAAATGTCCTTTGATTTCTGCAGGAGCTTTAGCAATTTGTTCATCTAACCAAGCTGGATTAGATTCTTGTTTAGGGAAAGATGTACGGAATTGAGTACGATCCATACGGCCACGACGTACTGCATAACGCATAATTTCACGTTCATTGGCACGAATTTGCTCGTGAGTTCCGCGAATCATTTCTGAAATGATGTCAAATAAACGTGGAGTAAATTTAAACATCATGAATACAGTTGCTAATGACTCAAGTGCTTCATTTGCTTCACGGCTATTACGACCATGTTTTTCAATCACGGCCTTAGTTTGAGCCCATGCAGCTTCTAATTCAGCAAAACGAACTTTTGCAACTTCTGGGTCAGGACCTGAATCGCCTTCAGAGTCATCATCACCTTCAGACTCTTCTTCTTCATCGTCATCATCAAGCTTAACTTCTTTCGTTGACTTTGTAGATGATTCGTCTTCTTCCTCAATCTCTTCAACTTCTTCTAAAACTTCAGGAATATCTTCATCCGTTTCAGGGTCGAGGTAGCCAGATAAAATATCGGCAAGACGGCGTTCGCCAGTTAAAAAATCATTATATTCTTTTAATACAACTTCAACAGCATTTGGCCAGTAAGCGATTGAGTTCAGGACATCACGAATCCCTTCTTCAATACGTTTGGCAATGCTGATTTCACCTTCACGGGTTAATAGTTCTACTGTACCCATTTCACGCATGTACATACGTACAGGGTCTGTCGTACGTCCAGGCTCATTTTCAACAGATGCAAGTACGGCAGCAGCTTCTTCTTCAGCAACTTCGTCAGTTGCATCAGCTGATTCGCCGAACATGGTATCGTCAGATTCAGGTGCACGCTCGTGTACAGGAATACCAACGTCTTGAAGCATCTGGATGATGTCTTCAATCTGTTCGCTTTCAGTAATCGAGTCCGGCAGATGATCGTTAACCTCAGCGTAAGTTAAGTAACCTTGTTCTTTGCCTCGGCTAATCAGAGCCGCTACTTGAGAAGTAGGGGAATGCATATCGCTCATCTTTGCTTACTCTTTGTTGAATCTGTGGCAGTGAAAAACCGTGCATGATAGCACAATTTGCTTGAAATGTTTCGGCTTTGATCGGTGACCGTTAAATAAAAAATATCTTTGAATTCACGACTATTTTTTGAATATTGGGCTAAAATCATTTTTTTCAAGTTTAAATCATAGAAAAATTTGTAGAAATCTTCGATTATCAAAAGACTGTGCTGTTTTATAAATACACAATTTTTTGGGCGAAAAAAAGTACAAATAGGCAATTAAATGAAAAAAATATAAATAAAACTTGACAAGGAAAAGTAAGACAGATAAATAGCGGCTAGACCCATTCACATTTTTTCATTATGAGGTAGTTTTAGTGTCTTCTACAGATTTTGAACTAGATGATAACTACGGCGATGATGATGATGTCGGTTTTGATGAGTCATCAGGCAAAATCAGTGCAAAAGAATCGTTGGAAAAACGTAGATTAATTGATGATCTATTGGCACAGCGCCGTTTAGAGCGTGAGTTGAAAGATTTCGATTATGATTTAGACGACGATGATCTTGATGATGAAGACTGATCAAAACTAAATAGGGCATCGTCGGCTTAAGTGCTATGCTATCGTCAATTTCTTTTTAAAGTCAGGTAACACAATGAGTGCATTAGATTTAGACCAGTTAAGTGAATATCTAGATGGAGACCACAATGAGTATGGTCTAGACTTTGCTGCAACTCATGGTTTTTTGTGTGCAATTGCAGTAGGCCCTCAGTTTGACCGCTGGTTAGATGAATTGTTCGAAGGTAACCAGAAAAAGGTTCCGGCAGAAATTATTCAACAAATCAAGGTTTGGCTAGAGTCGATTCGTCAAGATTTAGCAAATGAAAATGGGATTGAATTTCCATTTGAAGTTGAAGAAGCTGACGTTGAATCAAGCCTAGGCGATTGGAGTGTAGGGTTTGTTGATGCAATGTTCTTAAACGAAGAGGCGTGGTTTGCTCCTGAGTATGAAGAACAATTGGTTGATTTAACTTTACCGATCATGGTTTTTAGTGGAATTGATGAAGAAGATCCACAGATGGAATCTTTCCGTCGCAATGGACAGTTAATGGATGAACTGGCAGAAGAAATTCCAGATAATTTGAATGAATTATATTTGATGTACCATACTCCAAATTAATTTATTAGAAGAAATAATAAATAACGTCCTTTCTAGGGCGTTTTTTATTGTCAGCGTTTATTTAGAAGAAATAAAAAAGGCATTTAGAAAACTAAATGCCTTTTGAAAATACTTTTCAGTTTTATAGGCGTTTACGCTTAGCTGCAGCAATTTGTGATTGACGCATACGGAAACCAGCTTTTTGTTTCTCAGTTGTTTTGTCGATACAGTACACGCAAGAAACACCATGTTCATAGCTTGGAAGTGCAGACTCTTCAGGAGTTAAAGGCCAGCCACAAGCATGACATTTAATGTTTGCACCTTCTTCGACACCATGAGTTACAGCAGTACGTCCATCAAATACGAAACATTCGCCTTCCCAAAGACTTTCATCTGCTGGAGTTTCTTCTAAGTATTTAAGAATACCGCCTTTGAGGTGGTAAACCTCTTGAAAGCCTTCTTGAAGAAGTAAAGAGGTCGATTTTTCACAGCGAATGCCACCTGTACAGAACATCGCGATTTTCTTGTCTTTATGCTGTTCTAACTCTTTTTTAACGTACTCAGGAAACTCACGGAATGTTTCAGTTTTAGGATCGATCGCACCTTTGAAAGTACCTGCTTTATATTCATAGTCGTTACGCGTATCGATTAGAATTACATCATCACGTGCAAGAAGTTCATTCCATTCTTTAGGGTCAAGATAGTGGCCTACTAAATCACGAGGTTTTACTTCTACGCCTAAAGTTACAATTTCTTTTTTAAGCTTAATTTTCATTTTACGGAAAGGTTTGTCAGAGCTATGGGACTCTTTATATTCCATAGCGTTAAAACCTTCGTTTAACAAAAATTGATGAATTTTATCAATTGCCTCACGGTCGCCAGCAACGGTACCATTAATTCCTTCACCTGCTACAATCAGAGTTCCACAAAGGTTAATTGTTTTCACTAAGTCTAAAAGACGTTGTTGAAGATCAGCAGGATCTTGAACTTCTTTAAATTGATATAGTGCTGCAACAACCCAACCCGCGGTCGCTTGCTGTTCTACAGGTGCAAGCTGTTCTACAGTAGCGTTCATGGAAAACTCCAAATGTATTAAGATAGAAATTTAAGGCGCGTATTTTAGCGCGAAAATTTGTAATAAGCGAGAAAACCATAAAAAGTATATGGTTTATTTAAGGAGTCTGTTTTGAGTAATGATCATCGAACGCTCTCTCTCACCCCATGTGCAGGGCGTTGTTCAACAGTTTTTGGTGATCAGGTATGTCGTGGTTGTCGCCGTTTTAACCATGAAGTGATTCAATGGAATACTTATACAGCAGAGCAGCGTTTAGCTGTCTGGAAGCGCTTAGATGATCAATTAGACCAGATTTTGGTACCTATGTTGCCACAGGCGAATGTCCAGCATGTGGAAGGATTTATATTAAGCAAGCGTGTTCGTTTAATGGAAGGGGCGAGTAAAGGCCGTAAACTTTACCATGCCTTAAAAATATGTGAAAAAAATAAACATCTTGCATCTGAAAGTGGTTTAGGGATTTCAGAAGCACAAGTTAAAGAGATATGGACTGAATTTGAAAGACGTGTCTTGGCTCTAGCTAAAGCAAGTTATGAGTTGGCTTGGTTAAGAGCTGATGGTATTAGTCATCACTTGTTAAATATGTTTGAAGAAGAATAACTTTTAAAAAACTTATTTATAAAAAAAGCTGCCATAAGGCAGCTTTTTTATATTAATGTTCTTTCGAATATTAACGCTTGATGTCACGTTGAACTTCACCAGTGTAAAGCTGACGTGGACGACCAATTTTGTAAGGACCGCTATGCATTTCTAACCAGTGGCTGATCCAGCCAACTGTACGTGCAAGAGCGAAGATTACAGTAAACATTTCTGTTGGAATACCAATCGCTTTAAGGATGATACCAGAGTAGAAGTCTACGTTAGGGTAAAGTTTACGTTCAACGAAGTACGGGTCGTTCAACGCAATACGTTCAAGTTCCATAGCAAGAGCTAATTGAGGATCATTGATACCTAAAGCTTCAAGAACTTCGTCACAAGTTTGTTTCATAACTTTGGCGCGTGGGTCGAAGTTTTTGTAAACGCGGTGACCGAAGCCCATAAGCTTAACTTCTTTGCGTTTAACTTTTTCCATGAACTCAGCAACATTTTCAACGCTACCGATTTCATCAAGCATTTTAAGAACTGCTTCGTTCGCGCCGCCGTGTGCAGGTCCCCAAAGTGCAGAGATACCAGCAGAGATACATGCATATGGGTTCGCACCAGTAGAACCAGCAAGACGAACTGTAGATGTAGACGCGTTTTGTTCGTGGTCAGCATGAAGCGTAAAAATACGATCCATTGCGCGAGCAAGAACAGGGTTTACTTTGTAGTCACGATCTGCAGGAGTCGCAAACATCATGTGTAAGAAGTTTTCCGCGTAATTTAAGTCATTACGTGGATAGATGAATGGCTGACCTACAGTATATTTGTAGCTCCAAGCAGCAAGCGTTGGAATTTTAGCAATCAAACGAATCGCAGTAATTTCGCGGTGGTTGATGTCTTCAATGTCAAGGTTGTTGTGATAGAACGCAGATAATGCGCCGACTACACCAACCATGATTGCCATAGGGTGTGCGTCACGACGGAAACCATTGAAGAAACGGCTAACTTGATCGTGAACCATAGTATGAGCACGAACTTTCGCATCGAACTCAACTTTTTGTTCAGCAGTTGGTAACTCGCCATTTAATAATAAATAACAAGTTTCAAGGTAGTCTGCTTGAGTCGCTAACTGATCAATCGGGTAACCGCGGTGTAATAAAATACCTTTGTCACCATCGATAAATGTGATTTTAGACTCGCATGAAGCTGTCGCCATAAAACCAGGATCAAAAGTAAAGTGACCTGAGGCCAATACATCTTTAACGTCGATTACATCGGGACCTAATGTGCCACTGTAAATTGGTAATTCAATTTCTTTGCCATCAAGATGTAATACGGCTTTTTTGCCAGTTGCTTCAGACATTCAATAGATCTCCTGTCCTGGTGAATGATTATCTGACTCGAAATCCTAATTTTCTCATGTGCGAATCAGACGGTGTCAAAATTTGCTATAAGATTAGTGAGTACTGAAATTTTGTCAATTATACTTATGGATAAAAAATGACGTTCCCACAGAGAGTTAGTCATCAAGACCCGAGCAAAAAAGTCAGTAAAATCACTGCATCGGGATGGTATCATAAGTCAATTCAAGAAGAACGTGCAGAAAAAAAATGAAGCGTGAGTACAATTGTAAGCAAATTTTTAAATAAAAATTAAGAATTCGTAGTGGTCATAAAATGCCAATCAGCTTAAAAAAATCATAAAACTCAGTCTGTAATTTTAAATTGCGATTCAAAAATTGCTTCATTATCACCATTTGATAATTCCAAAAGTTGTACTTTTTTTGAGTTTAATTGTCTAAAAAATAGCTTGTTGATCATGCTTGAAAAATTAAAAAGCTTTTTTTGTAAAAATACTGCTCACTGTTAAGAGTCAAGTAGCTCTTTATTACTTTTAAGATAAGTATGGATAGTTACCATTTTAAAAATAAAAATGATCAAAATTAGTAAGTAAGAATAATTTTAGTTTATGCTTTCGATTAGACTTGATGATTTATTAACTTTATCTTTAGTCTAAAACCCACTTATTTTAAATAAAGCAGTAGAAAAGATATTTTTTATAAAATATGAGGTTAAACAAGCACATGTTTTGTTTTATCTTAGGTTTTGGATAGGGAAGACTGCTGTTTGGCTATGTGAATGATTCTTATTTGATGAGTTTTTGCGGAAAAGGCAAAGTGGATTGTTTGTATTTTGATATTTCGCGTTTTATAATTCAGTGTCGTTTATAGGTTAGGCATGAGCTGTGCTTGCCTAACAATGCCAGCTTTCCTTGGAATTAATTCAACAAACTCCGGTCGGAGTTTCTACCTACAGGATGCCCGCTGTGAAAAGCAACAGACCTGTCAATTTGTCCATGGGTCAGGTGTTAGCGGTAAATTTACGCTCACCCGTGGCTATTGCATCAATTTTACACCGTTTATCAGGTGTCATCGTTTTCTTATTAGTACCAGTTCTCTTATGGATTCTAGATAAATCATTATCTTCACCAGAAGGATTTGACTACGTTAAAAATGTCGTTTTTGGAAATATCCTTGTACGTTTTGTCGTGTGGGTATTTGTAGCCGGCTTAATTTTCCACTTTATTGCTGGGGTTAAGCATTTGCTTGCAGATCTAGGTTTTGCCGAAGAACTGCAAAGCGGTCGTATTGCAGCGACAATTTCATTGATCTTATCTGTGGTAGCCATTATCGCAGCCTTTGTATGGATTATGTTCTAATGAAAAGTGCTACAGGTTTAACAGGTTCAGGTTCTCGTGATTGGTTTATCCAGCGTGTAAGTGCTGTGGTATTGGCAGCTTATACTGTTGTTCTTTTTGGTTGGATTCTCTGCAAAGGCGGATTTGACTATCAACAATGGGCTGGTTTCATGATGACATTACCAATGAAGATTTTTTCTTTATTGGCAATTTTATCGCTTATCGCACACGCATGGATTGGTATGTGGCAGGTTTTCACTGACTATGTCACTACTCGTCAAATGGGTCCTTCAGCGAAAGGTTTACGCCTTGTACTGACGACGGCTGTCATTATTGCAGTGTTTGTGTACGCAATCTGGGGTATCCAGATTTTCTGGGCGAATTGATAGGAAGATATCATGGGCGCGATAACCCCTAAAGAAGATTATTCAAATATTCAAAACCTCACTTTCGATGCAGTTATCGTTGGTGGTGGTGGTTCTGGTATGCGTGCTTCTTACCAACTTGCTCAAGCAGGTTTGAAAGTTGCAGTACTTACTAAAGTTTTCCCAACACGTTCACATACAGTTGCTGCTCAGGGCGGTATCGGTGCGTCGTTAGGTAACATGCAAGAAGATAACTGGCATTTCCACTTTTACGATACAGTAAAAGGTTCTGACTGGTTAGGTGACCAAGACGCAATTGAATTTATGTGTCGTGAAGCACCAAAAGTTGTGTATGAACTTGAACACATGGGTATGCCGTTTGACCGTAACGCTGATGGTACAATTTACCAACGTCCGTTCGGTGGTCACTCTGCTAACTATGGTGATAAACCAGTTCCACGTGCTTGTGCTGCTGCTGACCGTACTGGTCACGCATTATTGCACACGCTTTATCAAAGCAACGTGAAAATGGGTACTCAATTCTTCGTTGAATGGATCGCTCTTGATTTGATCCGTAACGAAGCAGGTGATGTACTTGGTGTAACTGCAATTGACCAAGAAACTGGTAACATCGCAGTATTCCAAGCAAAAGCAACATTGTTTGCGACTGGTGGTGCTGGTCGTGTTTACCGTGCATCAACAAATGCTTATATCAACACTGGTGACGGTCTTGGTATGGCTGCTCGTGCTGGTATTCCATTACAAGATATGGAATTCTGGCAATTCCACCCTACGGGTGTTGCGGGCGCAGGCGTATTGTTAACTGAAGGTTGTCGTGGTGAAGGTGCGATCCTTCGTAACAAAGACGGCGAACCGTTCATGGAACGTTATGCACCGACTTTAAAAGATTTGGCTCCACGTGACTTCGTATCACGCTCTATGGACCAAGAAATTAAAGAAGGTCGTGGTTGTGGTCCAAAAGGTGATTATATCTTACTTGATATGACTCACTTAGGTGCTGACACAATCATGAAGCGTTTACCATCTGTATTTGAGATCGGTAAAAAATTCGCAAACGTAGACATTACTAAAGAACCAATTCCAGTAGTACCAACAATCCATTATCAAATGGGTGGTATTCCTACGAATATGCATGGTCAAGTGTGCTTACCAGAGCCTGGTACAGACAACTACACTAAACCTGTAAAAGGTTTCTATGCAATTGGTGAATGTTCTTGCGTATCAGTACATGGTGCAAACCGTTTAGGTACTAACTCACTTCTTGACTTGGTTGTATTTGGTAAAGCTGCTGGTGAGCACATTATCGATTACGTAACTAAGCATCATGGTGATGAATATGCGCCACTTCCAACAAACGTATTAGAGCAAACTTTAGATCGCGTACGTAAGTTAGATGAATCAACTTCTGGTGAAAATGCACAAGAAGTTGCTGACGCAATTCGTGATATCGTTCAAGACCACGCTGGTGTATTCCGTACCCAAGCATTGCTTGATAAAGGTGTTAAAGAGATTCTTGCTCTTGAACCACGCGTACGCAACATTCACTTGAAAGATAAATCTAAAGTATTTAACACTGCACGTGTTGAAGCGCTTGAAGTTGAAAACTTATATGAAGTTGCAAAAGCTACATTAATTTCAGCTGCTGCGCGTAAAGAATGTCGTGGTGCGCATACGGTAGTTGACTATGAATTACCAGCTGATCACCCAACTTATTCATACGGTCGCCGTGATGATGAGTGGATGAAACATACTTTATGGTATTCATCAGATAACCGTTTGGAATATAAGCCAGTGCGCTTCAAGCCGTTAACTGTTGATCCAATTCCACCAGCACCACGTACATTCTAATCGGGAGTATAAAGATGAGTAGAGGTACTCGTACATTCGAAATCTACCGCTATGATCCTGATAAGGATAAAGCGCCGTACATGCAAACTTTCAAACTTGAATTGACTGATAAGCACCGTATGTTGCTTGATGCATTGCTTGCTTTGAAAGTTCAAGACGAAACGTTAACATTCCGTCGTTCATGCCGTGAAGGTATTTGTGGTTCGGATGGTGTGAACATCAATGGTAAAAATGGTTTGGCTTGTTTATGGAATTTAAACGACCTACCTGAGAAAATTGTAATTCGTCCATTGCCAGGTTTGCCGGTTATTAAAGATTTGGTTGTTGATATGAACCAATTCTATGATCAATATGACAAAATTCAGCCATTCTTGATCAATAACCAACCAGCTCCACCTAAAGAGCGTTTACAGTCTCCTGAAGAGCGTGAACACTTGAATGGTTTGTATGAATGTATTCTTTGTGCATGTTGTTCAACTTCATGCCCATCATTCTGGTGGAACCCTGATAAATTCTTGGGTCCTTCAGCATTGTTGAATGCATACCGTTTTATTATCGATTCTCGTGATACTGCGACCGCAGATCGTTTGGCTCGTCTTGACGATCCATTCAGTTTGTTCCGTTGTAAAGGTATCATGAACTGTGTGTCAGTATGTCCTAAAGGTTTGAATCCAACAAAAGCTATCGGTCACATCCGTAACATGTTGTTAGATCAAGCGGGTTAATTCTGCACAAATAGAGAACGCACATCCTTGATGTGCGTTTTTTTTTAACTTTATAATAGGCGTCTTATACTTTAGTCGCTAAAAGAGGGGTTTTTATATCAAGCACCATATATTAATAGATAAAATTGGATATGTATTTCGCCAATTTATAGATGGTATGTGTCAAAAAAATCAATCGTTCGTTAAGAACATGATACGATTTGCCACAAAGTTGTAGGTGAAAAAAGCGTATACTAGTGAAATTAAATTAAGTGGCACGATCTTAGATCAGTGCTTAATTTTTATGGTCAAAGTCATTTTAGAAAAGTTAATTGTGTAGTTAATTTTTCTAAAAAGATTTGCAAAAAATTGCTCGGTTTTAATCGAGTATAAGGTGAGTGATGATGCCATTGAGGGCGTTGTGATTCATTAATTACCTATGGAGTTTTCTCTCTAGGTAGTATGACGCCCCATGGTCTTGAAGACCTGTTGGGTAAGTAGTGTCATTTTTACCAATTTGACATTATGCATCATGGGTGTGCTTAAAAGGCAGCCTGTAATATTTTTTGCAATAGGAAATGGGTCCACAAATGCAAGAAGTTGCTGACGCATTGCGTCTTGACACTGAACTTTCCGCTGATAGTGCAGCGTATATTGAAGAACTTTACGAGCAGTACCTGACTTCCCCAACCTCCGTCGCTGAGGACTGGCGCCAATATTTCGATAAATATCCAAAGGGTGACCAACCACACAGCGCTGTGCGTGAGCAATTCCTATTACTAGGACGTAATGCTAATCGTGTTCAACCTGTTGTACAAAGTACTGTAAGTACTGAGCATGAGCGTCGTCAAATTGGCGTTTTACAACTTATTGCTGCTTATCGCAATCGCGGACATCAAAAAGCTAAATTAGATCCATTAGGTCTTGCTAAGCGTGAAGATATTCCTGATTTAGATCTTTCAGCACACGGTTTAACCAAATCAGATTTAGACACAGTATTCAACACAGGCAATCTTGAGATTGGTAAGAGTGAAGCAACTCTTGCTGAAATGATTGAAGCAATGGAAGCAATCTATTGTGGTTCAATCGGTGTTGAATACATGCATATCGTGGACACAAAAGAAAAGCGTTGGATTCAACAACGTCTTGAAAGTGCCCGTGGTAAATTCAATTACTCAAATGATCAAAAGAAAGGCTTCTTGGAGCGTTTAACCGCTGCTGAGGGTCTAGAAAAATATCTTGGTAATAAATACGTCGGTGCTAAACGCTTTGGTGTTGAAGGCGGCGAATCTTTTATTCCTATGGTAAACGAGATTATCCAGCGTGCTGGTGCTGTAGGCTGTAAAGAAGTTGTTATCGGTATGCCACACCGTGGCCGTTTGAACCTTCTTGTTAACATTATGGGTAAAAACCCTGCGGACTTATTTGGTGAGTTCGAAGGTAAATCAATTCATAAGAAAGGTTCAGGTGATGTTAAATACCACCAAGGTTTCTCAAGTAATGTAATGACTCCAGGTGGCGAAGTTCACTTGGCATTGGCATTTAACCCATCTCACTTGGAAATTGTTGGTCCTGTAGTTGAAGGTTCTGTACGCGCACGTCAAGTACGTCGTAGAGACATCGGCGGTGATGACGTATTGCCAGTTATTGTTCATGGTGATGCTGCATTTGCAGGTCAGGGCGTGAACATGGAAACCTTCCAAATGTCACAAACTCGTGGCTATACGGTTGGTGGTACAGTTCATATTATTGTGAACAACCAAGTAGGTTTCACAACTTCTGATCCACGTGATGCACGTTCTACAGAGTACTGTACAGACGTTGCTAAAATGATTCAGGCGCCAATTTTCCATGTAAATGGCGATGATCCTGAAGCTGTTATCTTTGCTACTCAATTAGCACATGATTTCCGTCACGAATTCCGTAAAGATGTTGTTATCGATTTGTTCTGTTATCGTCGTCGCGGCCATAACGAAGCGGATGAGCCATCTGGTACACAACCATTGATGTATCAAGTAATTGCGAAGAAAGCAACTACTCGTACACTTTATGCTGATCAACTTGTACAAGAGAAAGTACTTGATCGTGCTGAAGCTGATCAAATGGTTGAAGATTACCGTTCTGATTTAGAAGCGGGTAATCATGTAGCAAATGCATTGATTCTTGAACCAAATACCAAAATGTTTGTTGATTGGACTCCATATTTGGGCCATGACTATACAGACGATTGGGATACTTCATTTGACTTGAACCGCCTTAAAGAATTAGGCGAGGGCATGAGCAAACTTCCTGAAGGGTTTGTAATGCAGCGTCAGGTTCAAAAAGTAATTGAAGATCGCGTGAAAATGCAAACTGGTGAAACTCCTCTAAACTGGGGTGCAGCAGAAACTTTAGCTTATGCAACTTTATTAGATGAAGACTATCTAGTTCGTATTACTGGTGAAGACGTAGGTCGTGGTACCTTCTCACACCGTCATGCGAAATTGCATAACCAAGTTGATGGTTCAACTTACATTCCTCTTTGTCATGTTAAAGAGAACCAACCACGTTTTGCGATTTACGACTCTCTTTTATCTGAAGAAGCAGTTCTTGCGTTCGAATATGGTTACGCAACTACAATTCCTAAGAGCTTGATTATTTGGGAAGCACAATTTGGTGACTTCGTAAACTGTGCTCAAGTTGTGATTGACCAGTTTATTGCTTCTGGTGAGACTAAGTGGGAGCGTGTTTGTGGTTTAACAATGTTGTTACCACACGGTTTCGAAGGTCAAGGTCCAGAGCACTCTTCAGCTCGTTTAGAACGTTTCTTACAGTTATGTGCTGAAGACAACATGCAAGTGATCACTCCAACGACACCTGCACAGATTTTCCATGCATTACGTCGTCAGGCTGTACGCCCAATTCGTAAGCCATTAATCGTAATGTCACCGAAATCTTTACTTCGTCATAAACTTGCGACTTCTACTTTAGAAGAGCTAGCACATGGTTCATTCCAAACTGTAATTGACGAAATCGATCAAATTAACAAGTCAGATGTAACTCGTCTTGTACTTTGTGGCGGTAAAGTTTATTACGACTTACTCGAAAAACGTCGTGAACAAAACTTAACTAATGTTGCAATCGTACGTATTGAACAGTTGTATCCATACCCAGAGCAACGTCTTGCGGAAATCTTGGCTGCTTATCCAAATGTGAAAGAACTCGTTTGGGCGCAAGAAGAGCCGAAGAACCAAGGCGCTTGGTTGTTTATCGCACCGCGTTTATATGACGATATCTTAAAATCTGGCAAACAAATCCGTATCAGTTTTGCAGGTCGTGAAGCTTCTGCTGCACCAGCTTGTGGCTCACCGTACTTGCATGCAAAACAACAAGCTCAGCTAATTAATGATGCATTGGCAATCGAAGCTGAACAATCAGGAGATTCTCAATAATGGCAACCGAAATTAAAGCACCGGTATTCCCAGAGTCTGTTGCAGATGGCACCATCGCAACTTGGCATAAAAAGGTGGGTGAACCTGTATCACGTGATGAAGTAATCTGTGATATTGAAACCGACAAAGTTGTTTTAGAAGTTGTTGCTCCTGCAGATGGTAGCTTGGTTGCAATCATTAAAGGTGAAGGCGATACAGTTCTTTCTGACGAAGTTATTGCTCAATTCGAAGCTGGTGCTGGCGCAGCTGCTGCTCCTGCAGCAGTAGAACAAGCAGTTGCTCAAACTCAAGCTGGTGCAGCTCCTGTTGTTGAACGTACAGAAACTGTATCTGATCAAGCTCCTGCGGTTCGTAAAGCGTTAACTGAATCTGGTATTGCTGCTGCTGATGTACAAGGTACTGGCCGTGGTGGTCGTATCACTAAAGAAGATGTTGCAAACCATCAAGCTAAACCAGCTGCTAACGTTACTCCGTTAAGTGTTGCTGTTGGCGAGCGTATCGAAAAACGTGTTCCAATGACTCGTTTACGTAAGCGTGTTGCTGAGCGTCTTCTTGCTGCAACTCAAGAAACTGCAATGTTAACTACATTTAACGAAGTTAACATGAAGCCAATCATGGAATTGCGTAAGCAATATAAAGATGCTTTCGAAAAACGTCATGGCGCTCGTTTAGGCTTCATGTCATTCTTCGTTAAAGCAGCAACTGAAGCGCTTAAACGCTACCCAGCTGTAAACGCTTCAATTGATGGCGACGATATTGTTTATCACGGTTACTATGACATCGGTGTTGCAGTATCTTCTGATCGTGGTCTTGTTGTACCAGTATTACGTGATACTGACCGTATGAGCTATGCAGAAGTTGAAGCAGGTATTGCTGCTTATGCTGGTAAAGCACGTGACGGTAAATTATCTATCGAAGAAATGACTGGTGGTACTTTCACAATCACTAACGGTGGTACTTTCGGTTCATTGCTTTCAACTCCTATTTTGAACCAACCGCAAACTGGTATCTTGGGTATGCACAAAATCCAAGAGCGTCCTATGGCGGTAAATGGTCAAGTTGAAATCTTGCCAATGATGTACTTAGCGCTTTCTTATGACCACCGTATGATCGATGGTAAAGAAGCTGTAGGTTTCTTAGTAGCAATCAAAGAATTGTTAGAAGAGCCAGCTAAACTCATCCTTGATCTTTAATTTCTTCGAATAAATACCTACCAGGGTAGAGCGATCCTCTATCCTGGTTTATGGAGATAAAAATGTCTCAACAATTTGATCTTGTTGTCATCGGCGGTGGTCCTGGTGGTTATGAAGCTGCAATTCGTGCTGCTCAACTAGGTTTCAAAGTCGCTTGTATTGAAAAACGTATTCACAACGGTAAGCCTTCTTTAGGTGGTACTTGCTTAAACGTAGGTTGTATCCCTTCTAAAGCTTTGCTTGATTCTTCTCATCGTTATGAAGATACAGTGCATCACTTAGCTGATCACGGTATTACAACTGGTGAAGTGAATTTCGATCTTGCAAAACTTCTTGCTCGTAAAGACAAAATTGTTGACCAATTAACTGGTGGTATCGATCAATTGCTTAAAGGCAACGGTATTGAGTGGTTAAAAGGTACAGGTAAATTACTTGCTGGTAAAAAAGTTGAGTTCGTTTCTCATGAAGGTGAAACTCAAGTTTTAGAACCTAAATACGTGATTCTTGCGTCTGGTTCTGTGCCTGTAAATATTCCTGTAGCTCCTGTAGATCAAGATATTATTGTTGATTCAACTGGCGCATTAAACTTCCCAGAAGTACCTAAGCGTTTAGGTGTGATTGGTGCTGGTGTAATCGGTTTAGAACTTGGTTCAGTATGGCGTCGTCTTGGTGCTGAAGTTGTTGTATTTGAAGCAATGGATGCATTCTTGCCAATGGCTGATAAAGCTTTGGCAAAAGAATACCAAAAGCTTTTAACTAAGCAAGGTCTTGATATTCGCGTTGGTGCTAAAGTTTCTGGCACTGAAGTTAATGGTCGTGAAGTGACTGTTAAATACACTCAAGGTGGCGAAGAAAAAACTCAAACTTTTGACAAATTAATCGTTTGTGTTGGCCGTAAAGCATATGCAGAAGGTTTATTGGCTGAAGATTCAGGCATTAAATTAACTGAACGTGGTTTAGTTGAAGTAAATGATCACTGTGCAACTTCTGTAGAAGGTGTATACGCGATTGGTGACTTGGTTCGCGGTCCAATGCTTGCTCATAAAGCAATGGAAGAAGGTGTAATGGCTGTTGAGCGTATTCACGGTCACGCAGCTCAAGTGAACTATGACACAATCATTTCTGTTATCTATACACACCCTGAAGCGGCGTGGGTAGGTTTAACTGAAGAGCAAGCTAAAGAAAAAGGTCATGAAGTAAAAACTGGTCAATTCGGTTTTGCTGTAAATGGTCGTGCTTTAGCTGCTGGTGAAGGCGCAGGTTTTGTTAAGTTCGTTGCTGATGCAAAAACTGACCGTTTATTAGGTATGCATGTCATTGGACCTGCTGCATCTGATATCGTTCACCAAGGTATGATCGCTCTTGAATTTGTATCTTCTGTTGAAGATCTTCAGTTGATGACTTTTGGTCACCCAACATTCTCTGAAGTTGTTCATGAAGCTGCACTTGCTGTAGATGGTCGTGCAATTCACGCGATTCAACGTAAGCGTAAATAAAATTAAAGAGCGGTTCTCCGCTCTTTTTCACATTCGATGGTGTGATTAAAAAATCATCAAGTTGATAGACGTAGACAGCAATTTGCATATACAACATGAGAATGTTGCGCAAATTGAAGACAACAAACAAAGTTAAGTAGGTAACTAAATGAACTTACATGAGTATCAAGCTAAAGCGTTATTGAAAGAATATGGTATGCCGGTACAAGAAGGTATCTTGGCAACCAATGCAGACGAAGCAGTTGCTGCATTTGAACAGCTTGGTGGTAAATTCGCTGTAATGAAGGCGCAAGTTCATGCTGGTGGTCGTGGTAAGGCTGGTGGCGTTAAAGTTGCAAAATCTAAAGAAGATGTTATCGAATTTGCAAACAATATCATTGGTACTCGTCTTGTAACGTATCAAACTGATGCAAATGGTCAACCAGTAAACAGCATCATTGTTGCTGAAGACGTATATCCAGTTGAGCGTGAGCTTTACTTGGGCGCGGTTGTAGACCGTTCTAGCCGTCGTATTACTTTCATGGCTTCTACAGAAGGTGGTGTAGAAATCGAGAAAGTTGCTGAAGAAACTCCAGAAAAAATTATCAAAGTTGAAGTTGATCCATTAGTTGGCTTACAACCATTCCAAGCACGTGAAGTTGCGTTTGCTTTAGGTTTGAAAGACAAACAAATCGGTCAATTCGTAAAAATCATGACAGCTGCTTACCAAGCATTTGTTGAAAACGATTTTGCTTTATTTGAAATTAACCCACTTTCAGTTCGTGAAAATGGCGAAATTTTATGTGTAGACGCGAAAGTAGGTATCGACTCTAACGCGCTTTACCGTTTACCTAAAGTTGCTGCTTTACGTGACAAATCTCAAGAGAATGAGCGTGAATTAAAAGCATCTGAATTTGATCTTAACTATGTTGCTTTAGAAGGTAACATTGGTTGTATGGTTAACGGTGCTGGTCTTGCAATGGCAACTATGGACATCATTAAACTTTATGGTGGTCAGCCTGCAAACTTCCTTGACGTTGGTGGCGGTGCAACTAAAGAGCGCGTAATCGAAGCGTTCAAAATCATCCTTGCTGATACATCTGTACAAGGTGTTTTAATCAACATCTTCGGTGGTATCGTACGTTGTGACATGATTGCTGAAGCAATTATTGCAGCGGTTCAAGAAGTAAACGTAACTGTCCCAGTTGTTGTTCGTTTAGAAGGTAACAACGCTGAGTTAGGTGCTAAATTACTTGATGAATCTGGTTTGAAATTAATTTCTGCGAACGGTTTGTCTGATGCCGCAGAAAAAGTTGTAGCTGCAGTTAAAGCGTAAGGGGAGTATCAATCATGAGCGTATTAATTAATAAAGACACTAAAGTATTGGTACAAGGTTTTACTGGTAAAAACGGTACTTTCCACTCTGCACAAGCTTTAGACTACGGTACAAAAGTTGTTGGTGGTGTTACTCCAGGTAAAGGTGGTACAACTCACCTTGACTTACCAGTATTCAACACAATGAAAGAAGCTGTACGTGAAACAAATGCAGATGCATCTGTAATCTATGTACCAGCTCCATTCGTTTTAGACTCAATCGTTGAAGCGGTTGATTCAGGTGTTGGCCTAATCGTTGTGATCACTGAAGGTGTTCCAACAATCGACATGCTTAAAGCAAAACGTTATTTAGAAACTAACGGTAACGGTACTCGTTTAGTTGGTCCTAACTGCCCAGGCGTGATCACTCCGGGTGAATGTAAGATCGGTATTATGCCTGGTCACATCCACCAACCAGGTCGTATTGGTATTATCTCACGTTCAGGTACATTGACTTATGAAGCGGTTGCTCAAACAACTAAGCTTGGTTTAGGTCAGTCTACTTGTATCGGTATTGGTGGTGACCCAATCCCAGGTATGAACCAAATTGAAGCTCTTCAATTGTTCCAAGACGATCCAGATACTGATGCAATCATCATGATCGGTGAGATCGGTGGTACAGCGGAAGAAGAAGCTGCTGAATTCATCAAATCTAACGTGACTAAGCCTGTAGTAGGTTACATCGCTGGTGTAACTGCTCCTAAAGGTAAGCGTATGGGTCACGCTGGTGCGATCATTTCTGGTGGTCAAGGTACTGCTGAAGAGAAATTTGCTGCATTTGAAAAAGCAGGTATGGCTTACACTCGTAGCCCAGCTGAGCTTGGTTCAACTATGTTGCAAGTATTAAAAGAGAAAGGTTTAGCTTAATAGCTTCCTTGAATCTTTAAAAAATACCGCATCTGAAAAATGATGCGGTATTTTTTTGCATCATTGAAAAGTAGCATAAAATGAAATAAGAAATAATAAGGCGAAAAAAAGACAAAAAAATACGCAATGATTGGGGTGATCATTGCGTAGAACAACGAATCTGTTAAAAACAGTTTCGGCTTAAGGAGAAATGTCGTGAGGTTCATATCAACCTACTTGAGCTATATTAGTCAGGTGTTCATATTTGTTCATTAAGGTTCACGTTAATTAGTGTTACTTCACGTTAAAAGGGTAAGAGCGTGTGAATCATAATAAATATATAGAAATTCTAATAAATTAAATTATTGAAGTTAAATGTAATAATAAAAAAAGCCCCGTAGGGCTTTTTGAATTATATTCTTGATGTAAGAATTAAAATTTAAATAAGCCTAAGCCATCTTTAACTTCATCTAAAGTTTGCTGAGTAATGATTCGACATTTATCAGTGCCTTGACGTAAAACATCCATAATGTAATCAGGATCTTTAGCGAGTTCTTCACGACGTTCACGAATAGGTGTAATTAATTCTTTTAAAACACCTTCAAGACGTTTTTTAACAGTACCATCACCAAGACCACCACGGCGGTAGTGAGCTTTTAATTCTTCAACTTCTTCTTTATTTGGATCAAATGCATCTAAATAAGTAAATACAATGTTTCCTTCAACTTGACCTGGATCTTCGATACGAAGATGATTTGGGTCTGTGTACATTGCATTTACCGCTTTCTTAATGTCTTTGTCAGAAGCATTTAAAACAATGGTATTGCCTAATGACTTAGACATTTTTGCTTTACCATCAAAACCTGGTAAACGAGCCATATTAGAAAGCAATGCTTTACATTCTGGTAAAAGGTCTTGACCAATTTGACGATTCACACGACGTACAATTTCATTGGTTTGTTCAATCATTGGAATCTGATCTTCACCCACTGGTACTACAGTTGCTTTAAAAGCCGTGATATCAGCTGCCTGTGCAACAGGGTAGCAAAGGAAACCAGCCGGAATGTCACGTTCAAAACCACGCATTTGAATTTCAGATTTGATGGTCGGGTTACGTTCTAAACGAGCTACAGTTACAAAGTTAAGATATAACATTGTAAGCTCATTCAATGCCGGTAAACATGACTGTACGCAAATGGTTGTCTTAGTTGGATCAATACCAACTGCTAAATAATCTAGAGCAACTTCTAAGATGTTACGGCGTACTTTATCCGGATTATCAGCATTGTCTGTTAATGCTTGAGCATCTGCTAATAAGAGATGTTGATGATGGCTATCCTGTAAACCTACACGTGAACGCAAAGAACCGACAAAATGCCCAAGGTGAAGTTGTCCGGTAGGGCGGTCGCCTGTCAAAATAATTGGACGCTGATCAACATTACTCATTATTTATTCCACTATCGTATTGGCTTAATCAGGGATAGTAAGCCCTGTAATATAAAAGATTGGCATTATTGTACGGGAAATAAAATTTTTTCGTCAGCGATTGGTTAAACTTTCTTAAAATAATATTGTGAATTTATTCAGTAAAATTACAGAAATTGGAATATTTCATCTTACAATAGTCAGATAAATACAAACCTGGATAAGAAATGGCAAGTGGCTTACTTTTATTACTAGATGATATTGCAACAATTTTAGATGATGTCGCTTTAATGAGCAAAATGGCAGCAAAGAAAACTGCTGGTGTTTTAGGTGATGATTTGGCTTTAAATGCACAACAGGTAACAGGTGTGCGAGCAGATCGTGAATTACCTATTGTGTGGAAGGTCGCGAAAGGTTCTTTAGTTAATAAGCTTATTTTAGTTCCTTTAGCTTTATTAATTAGCGTTATTGCACCTTGGCTGATTAACCCGCTCTTGATGCTAGGTGGCTTATTTTTATGTTATGAAGGCGTTGAAAAAGTTCTTCATACAATTACGCATAAAAAAGCTTCGACCTCTGAGGAAGCAGAAAAAGAATTTAATAATGAAGAGCTAGATCTGGCTACTTTTGAGAAAGAGAAAGTAAAAGGGGCTATTCGAACAGATTTTATTTTATCAGCTGAAATCGTCGTGATCTCGTTAGGTACGGTGGCGACTGCTACATTATTAACTAAAGTTAGCGTTCTTAGCATTATTGCAGTTGTGATGACACTTGGCGTTTATGGCTTGGTTGGCGTGATTGTTAAGATTGATGATTTAGGATTATATTTAACAAAACAAGCTGCTTCTTTCAAACAAACTCTAGGACGTGGTTTACTTGCTTTTGCTCCTCTTTTAATGAAGCTACTTTCTATTGTTGGAACTATTGCAATGTTCTTAGTAGGTGGAGGGATTATTAATCATACGATTCCTTTACTTCACCATGTTACTGAAGATACGGTTGATCAGGTAGAAACTATACCAGCAGTAGGAAATATTATTGGTGCTTTAACACCGACATTAATGAACTTTGCGATTGGTATGATTGCTGGTGCAGTTGTGTTGCTTGTGGTGAGTTTAATACAGAAAATGTGGCCAAAAGCTTCTGACTAATCAGGCCATTTAAAAAGAAGAGGGAAGTTATGCGTTGGAGAGATCGTAGAGTCAGTACCAATGTTGAGGACCGTCGAGGTGGGGGCGGCGTTAAAGCAGGTGGTATTAGTATTATTGGTTTGGTTGTAGCATTTGTCGCATGGAAATTTTTTGGCGTTGATCCACAAATGGCTTATCAGGCAACGCAGCAGGTTACTGCTTCACAACAATCAAATGCAACTTCACCAGAAAGTTTAACGCCTGAGCAAAAAGAAGCGTCAGATTTTGTTGGAACTGTGTTAGCTGATACAGAAGATACGTGGACACCTATATTTAAGCAGTTAGGTAAAACTTATACACCGCCAAAGTTGGTTTTATTTAGTGGAGTGACTCGCTCAGGTTGTGGTACCGCTCAATCTGCTATGGGACCCTTTTATTGTCCAGCTGACCAGAAAGTTTATATTGATACCGAATTCTTTAAAGATATGCGTGAGCAAATGGGTATCTCGGGTGAACAAAATAAATCAGAGCTTTCTCGCCAAGATGAGGCAGGAGATTTTGCCCAAGCCTATGTTGTTGCTCATGAAGTCGGTCATCATGTTCAAACCTTGCTTGGTATTTCTTCTCAAGTGCAACAAGCGCGTTCGCAAGTTAGTCAAAGAGAGGGCAACCAGCTATCTGTTCGTCAAGAGTTACAAGCCGACTGTTTAGCAGGTATATGGGCAAATCATAATCAACAACGTACTCAGTTTTTAGAGTCTGGTGATGTTGAAGAAGCAATGGATGCAGCTCAAAAAATTGGTGATGACTATTTGCAAAAACGTGCAACTGGCCAAGTCGTTCCTGATAGCTTCACTCATGGTACGAGTGAGCAGCGGATGCATTGGTTTCAAGTGGGCTTAAAGTCTGGTGATATCAATCAATGTGATACTTTTAATAATTCTATCTAATGCGAAAGATGAGTTTGTTAAAGCATTTTTAATAGACTCATCTTTTTAATACCCCTCTGATTCATAATTAATGTTAAGAAATTTAACTGATCGATAGAATGATTAAAGTAATTCGTTAAACTTATATTTCAATTTTTAACTGTTTGGGCACATATAAAGTGCCTATTTTGTCATTCTGTTCAGTTCAGCTATCTAGGTTTTCTTATTTGGTCATTGACCCAGAAGAAGGGTGTTCATGGGTAATTTTTTCTTATTACAAGCACTTACGGTTGTATTTGCCTTATCAATTGCAACCACTATATTCAATAAGCGTATTTTAGGCTTCCCTCAAGCTATTGGCGTGCCTCTTGTTTCTGCAATTTTTGTCTTTATTTTGCAATGGGGAGCCAGTCTCTTAAATGGTAATCAGTTTATTACTATTAATATTCATAATATTGAAGAAGCAGTACGTCATATCGATTTTTATGACTTTTTAATTAATGGCGTCATCTGTTTTATTCTGACATCTTCTGCACTGAAATTTAAAATTTCAGACTTAAGAAGTTATTGGAGACAAATTAGTATTCTAGCGACTATTGCGCTAGTTATCTGTGCGGTATTGTTTGGTGGCTTACTTTACGGCTTCCAATTGCTGGTTGGTCATCATGTGCCAATTTTAGTTCTTCTATTATTAGGCGCGGCATTGGGTGCAACAGACCCGATCGGTATTAAAGGCGTTTTAAGTTCAATTCGTGCACCCCATCATCTTATTGTCAAATTAGAGGGTGAGTCTTTATTTAATGATGCGATGTGTATTGCATTATTTATGACTCTACTGAATGTTTTACAAGGTGAGCATTTTTCATTAGTTGCGACATTAGAAGCTTTGCTTTATGAAATTGTGGTTGCTGTCGGTATTGGATGGGCATTTGGTATAGGAACATTACGCCTATTACGTGGTAAGCACGAAATGGAATCTCTGATCTTAACAACCGCCTTACTTGCTAGCGGAGCATATTTGGTTGCTTTATTTGCTCATGCATCTGCACCGATTGCTTGTGTTATTGGCGGTTTAATCGTTGGTAATAAGTGGAAAGAAATCCGCGAAGAGCGCGAGATTAGGGAAGTTAACCATTTTTGGCATACTGTAGAAGGAATTATTAATTCATTCTTATTTACTTTAATTGGTCTTGAGTTATTTATTCTTGATTTAAATTTTAGCCTGATTTTAGGCGGGATAGTCGCTTTCTTTATTTTGCATATTTCTCGCTTTGCAGCAAATTTTATGTCTTTTGCTTTCTTTCCGACAATGCGTAAGACCAAAAGCTACAATGGTAGTTTAACCATTTTGTCTTGGGGTGGGGTACGAGGAGGGATTTCACTTGCTTTAATTTTGGCAGTCGCGAATATTCCAGCACTTAGCCCTTATAGTAGTATTCTGATTGGATATACTTTTATTAGCGTATTGTTATCTGGTGTGGTGTGTGGTCTTGGCCTACCAGCGGTAATGAATGCATTTTATTACAATCCTAATGAAGAAACAGAAGGCCTTAAAGGTTTTTACCAGAAACTATGCCATAAAATGAACCGCCGTGGCTTTCAATATATCGTAGGGGAAGACGCATTAGGAAGAGAAACGATTACTATCTTTAATCCCGATGTAATCGTTGACCAGAAAACAGAAGATGGTATTGCAACTATGCATGATCCGAATAAGTTGCAAGAAGTAAAACGTTTTGAGAGTCCAGATAATTTTTAAATAAACTTAAAGGTATTTTTATTTAAATTAAAAAATAAGGCTTTAGTGTAATAGTAAAATATTAACTAAAGCCATTTTTCTGCATATTATTAATTAATAATATATTTTATTTTATTAAGATATTGAAACTTGTTATATAAAACTTTTAATTAAAATAATTTTCAACAAATATTGGATAATAAAAAATTAAATTTATTTTATAAATAATATAGTTAGTTCTTGTTTTATAGGAATTATGAAAAATAAAAGACAAAATTTTATTTATATAAAATTTGTATTAATTAAATTTTTTTCTTTAAGGACTTTAGTATTTATTTTTTTTATTTTAAAGTGGGTAATGTAAAAATGATCACATTACTTAATGTTTTTAAGTTGTAGGTCAAAAACTCGAAAACATTAAGTAAAAAGAATTATACAAAAATCATTTAAATCAATAATATAAAAGGAATGAACATATGCCTGAGATACAAATTATTGCCAAGGACAGTCACAAAACCTTGGTAACAACAGAGGGAACTTCTGCAAAACTTTCAGAAGCATCAGTTGTGTTGGTAAAAGTGGCTGCCAGTGATGTATTGGTAGTAAATAGGGAGGGTACCAATGCAGTAATTCGCCTAAAAAATGGTGAAACTATTGTTATTGAAGGCTTCTTTAGTGGAACAGCTGAGCCAGCCGATAATAGTCTTGTTTTTCAAGACCAAAATGGCCAACTCATTTGGGCAAAATTTAAAGATGCCGAAAATGATGCGGATGCTGACAGCGATGCAGATGCGGATGCTGACAGCGATGTAGAGCCGCAAGCGCTTTTAGGTGAAGATTTACCAGCAGCTCTACCAGCAGAAGCACCGCAGGCATTAGTGTCTGATGTTATTTACCAACCTATTTCTTCAATTCAGCCATTACTTTATCACGATGCAGGTGTGAACCCATGGTTGTGGGCAGCAGTACCTCTTGTTGCAGGTGGTATCATTGCTGCTGCATCAAATAGTGGTAGCAGTAATGACTCTTCTCCTGCAGATACTACGCCGCCAAATACAAATGGCGTTACTTTCTCTGTTGATCCTGTAACTTCAGATAATATTATTAATTCAACGGAAGCTGCGGGTAATGTTACTGTTACGGGTAGTTTAAAAAATATTCCGACAGATGCTGCAAATACTGTCGTTACCGTAGTTGTTAATGGTGTAACTTACACTGCAAATGTAGACAAAGCAGCAGGTACGTGGAGTGTAGTTGTACCAGGCAGTGGATTAATTGCAGATAGCGATAAAACAATTGATGCAAAAGTTACTTTTACTGATGCAGCAGGTAACAGCAGCAATATTAATGAGTCAAAATCTTATACAGTAGATACGACAGCCCCAACTGCACCGGTAATTGATCCAATCAATGCGACCAATCCAGTCACAGGTACAGCAGAACCAGGTTCAACTGTTAAAGTGACTTTCCCAGATGGTACGACAGCAACTGTAGTTGCGGGCCCTGATGGTAAATGGACTGTGCCGAACCCAGGTGATCTTAAAGATGGTGATAAAGTTACAGCTATTGCAACCGACCCTGCTGGTAACCCATCAACTCCTTCAACTGGTACAGTAGATACAGTTGCACCATCTGTGACTGTCACCACGACATTAACCAACGACAGTACACCTGCATTAAGCGGTACAGTGAATGATCCAACTGCAAAAGTGGTTGTGACTGTAGACGGTGTGAACTATCCGGCAACCAATAATGGCAACGGCACCTGGACACTTGCAGACAATACGCTTCCAGCGTTGACCGATGGTCCACACACCGTGACTGTGACTGCAACAGACCCTGCAGGTAATGTAGGTACAACAAATGCAGTGGTGACTATCGATACCACAGCTCCAACTGCACCGGTAATTGATCCAATCAATGCGACCAATCCAGTCACAGGTACAGCAGAACCAGGTTCAACAGTTAAAGTAACTTTCCCTGATGGTACGACAGCAACTGTCGTTGCAGGCCCTGATGGTAAATGGACAGCGCCAAACCCAGGTGATCTTAAAGATGGTGATAAAGTTACAGCTATTGCAACCGACCCTGCTGGTAACCCATCAACTCCTTCAACTGGTACAGTAGATACAGTTGCACCAACTGTGACTGTCACCACGACATTAACCAACGACAGTACACCTGCGTTAAGCGGTACAGTGAATGATCCGACTGCGAAAGTGGTGGTGACTGTAGATGGTGTGAACTATCCGGCAACCAATAATGGCAATGGCACCTGGACACTTGCAGACAATACGCTTCCAGCGTTGACCGATGGTCCACACACCGTGACTGTGACTGCAACTGATCCTGCGGGTAATGTGGGTACAACAAATGCAGTTGTAACTATCGATACCACAGCACCAAATGCACCGGTTCTTGATCCAATCAATGCCACTGATCCAGTGACAGGTACAGCAGAAGCGGGATCAACCGTGACTGTGAGCTTCC